>JAZSEO010000035.1:0-77653 GCA_045531735.1 Wujia sp.
TATGGAGATGCAGTTTGCGGAACACTTTTCTTTTGGCAAACTAATTAGATTTACGTTGCCATCAATTGTAATGCTGATTTATACATCTATACTTATAGGAAGTCGGAGGCCAAGCGGTCTTAGGAAGACAAGTTAAGGTGACAACTCCTTGGCTCACAGAACGACATGGCTACGATCCGACTTTATGGAGATGCAGTTTGCGGAACACTTTTCTTTTGGCAAACTAATTAGATTTACGTTGCCATCAATTGTAATGCTGATTTATACATCTATACTTATAGGCGTTATTATGTATGTGAATTTTATATTTGTGGCAATTTTTATAGGATATTCAGTTGGGAGTGCACCTATAATAAGCTATAACTATGGGGCACAGAATACAACTGAACTAAAGAATTTATTTAAGAAGAGCATGATTATAATATTATCAGCGGGGCTTATAATGACCATACTTGGAATTGTTCTTGCAGGTCCTTTGTCAAAAATATTTGTAGGCTATGATGCAGAACTTCTTGCGGTTGTTGTAACAGTGGTATTTTTGATTACAAAAAGAGACAAGTATAAGTATTATTAAAGGCTTGCTGTGAATGGTGCTTGGGTATAGTAGAAAATTTATAAAGAATAAACAAGGGATGTTCATACGAACATCCCTTGTTGCGTTAATATTTGATGTATGAATTTAATATTCCTCTGCAATTTCAATGTCTTCCTGCTCAGCTTCAGCGGAAATATGGCTGAATGGAGATTTGTGAAGATATGCGAGCCAATAACCGACACCGACTATAAGTCCACCTAGAATGTTGCCAAGAGTGACAGGAATCAGGTTGTGGGTTATAAAGTTGCTGAATGTAAGACTACCGGCTGATATGCCGTATTCTGCTGCAGTAAAGATACCACAGAGGCAGAAATACATATCTGCGACACAATGTTCAAATCCACATAATACAAAAATCATAACAGGCCAAAAGCTTATGAGGAGTTTACCGGAAACTTGTTTAGCTGCAAATGCCATCCATACGGCTAAGCATACTAAAATATTACATAATATGCCTTTAAAAAAACTATCAGAAAACGATAAGTCTGTTCTTGATATGCCGGAGTTGACAACTCCGTAAGCAAGGTCTCCTCCGAATAAATCAGGTACATGACCGTATGTAACAAGTAATGCAACAAAAAGTGAACCTAAAAAGTTACCTGTATATACAAAAAACCAGTTTTTTAGCATTTTTAGTGCAGAAACTTTTTTCTCCAAAACAGAAATAATAATAAGAATATTGCCAGTGAAAAGCTCACTGCCTGCGATGAGAACCATTGCCATTCCGGCTGGGAATACAATAGCAGCGATAAGTCTTCCGGGCGAGGTTGAACCAAGCGTTGTAGAGGCTGTGGTAGCCGCAACTCCGGCAAATGAAATAAACATACCTGCAAAAAATCCTAGTAAAACCATTTTAAATGCAGAAAGCATGGATTTGTGTATACCAATATCTACATAGTTTTTTGCGATTTCTAAAGGTGAGTGCATGAACATAAAGTGGATGTACCTCCTTGTTGATATATATTTATAAAAGTATACCATAAAACATATATGTGTGAAAATTAAAAATGTGAAAATAATCTGAATAAATACATTTTGTGGATAAACATAACAGGGAACATGTGGTATAATGAGCCTTGCAGAATATAGCAACTTAAAAGGAGACTTATATTTTGAAGAATAAAAAGAAGATTATAATTATTACAATCATCATAGCGTTTCTTCTTTTTGCATGTGACATGCGCCTAAAAACGGTTACATACAGCATTGATAGTGAGAAAGTAGATGCCAAAATCACAATAGCATTTATTTCTGATTTACATTCAGACTGGTATGGCGAGAATCAAAAAAATCTTATTAAAGCAGTTGAAAAAGCTAATCCTGACGTAGTGCTTTTGGGTGGAGATATTTTTGATGAGAAAAAGGAATATGACAATGCTGAGATTGCTCTAAGAGAGCTTTCGGAGCGATATAAGTGTTACTATGTTACAGGCAACCATGAGTACTGGGGAAAAGACTTAAAAAATATTTTGGATATAGTAAGCTCTTATAACATAACTATTTTACATGGTAAATGTCAAACCATAGAGCTTAACGGTCAGAAGATTAATATATGCGGTGTTGATGATAAGGATGCAGATATTTATATTCAGGAGCAGGACAGCATAGATGAACAACTTAAGTATCTGGATAAGGTGTCGAACGACGAATATTTCACTATACTTATGTCACATAGACCTGAGCTTATAGATAAATATGAACAATATGATTTTGATTTGGTGCTTTCTGGACATGCTCACGGTGGACAATGGCGTATACCATTTTTATTAAATGGATTATATGCTCCTGACCAGGGACTTTTTCCAAAGTATGCAGGTGGACAGTATGATTATGAAGGCGGAACAATGATTGTAAGTAGAGGACTTACAAGAACGAGTCCGCCAGTACCGAGAATATTTAATAGACCTGAGCTTGTTATCGTTGAGGTGGAGTAGTTATGTTAGGAAACAAAAGAGGAAAAAATTTAAGAGATTATGTGCCAAGCTATGTGGTGTTTGACCTTGAGACTACAGGGACAAGCCCAAACAGTGATGCTATTATAGAAATTTCTGCTGTTAAGGTTGTAGATAGA
Source organism: Wujia sp. (assembly GCA_045531735.1). Taxonomy (GTDB): domain Bacteria; phylum Bacillota; class Clostridia; order Lachnospirales; family Lachnospiraceae; genus Coprococcus_C. Next base: position 2,667 of record JAZSEO010000035.1, read on the forward strand.
GAGGTTGTAGATACATTTTCTACACTGGTTAACCCTGAGAGAGCGATACCTTATTATGCGACTGCTGTGAATGGTATCACAGATGAGATGGTGGAGGATGAACCACTTTTAGAGGACGTGCTTCCTCTGTTTGATGAGTTCATAGGTGACAGTGTACTTGTAGGGCATAATATACATTGCTTTGATATGAAGTTTATCTGGAAGGCAGCAGAAGAAATATTAGGCGAGACATTTACAAATGATTATGTGGATACCTTGCCTATGGCGAGACGCGTTCTACCAGAGCTTGCACATCATAAGCTAGTAGATATAGCCTCTCACTATAATATTAGCACTATGGGGGCACACAGGGCATTAAACGACTGTATGATGAACCAGCAGTGCTTTGAACTGTTGCAGGATGAGAAAGAAAAGAATCCGCCAAAACTTTGTCCAAAATGTGGTGGTGAGATGAAGAAGAGAAATGGAAGATACGGTGAGTTTTGGGGATGTATGGAATTTCCTAAATGCCGACATACAGAGAATTTATAACCTTATAAATATTAAAGCCAATATCGTAAATTTTAGATGATATTGGCTTTTTGATTATTGTTTTTCTTTCAGTGCGATTTCTCTAAGGTGCATGGTCTGATATTTTCTTGGTGTAACACCGACATATTTTCTGAATACTTCTGTAAAATAGCTTTGGTCTGGAAATGCCAGAATAGAAGCTATTTGAGAAGGAGTAAAATCTGAGTAAAGAAGCATTTTTTGTGCAGCATCTATTTTTAGGTCACGTATATATTCGCTAATAGATAATCCAGTTTCTTTTTTGAACAGTCTTGATAAATACGATGGATTAAGTGCAACGAGCTCTGATAATTCTTTTACAGTAATGCGGTTGTGGAGATTGTCATGTATGTAGTCAATGCATTTTACAACATGGATAGAACATATTTTATTCTTTATAAGGCTTTGCATTCTTGTTGCATAATCAATCATTGCTGTGTGATGAAGCTTGTCAATTTCCTTGATGTTGTTACAGGTGTCGGCTTTTTGGATATAGTAGTCGCTTAAAGCATAGGAGGTTGATACATCCATTCCGCCATCAATGCAATATCTGGCAACAAGGGCAATGGTAATTGCAAAATGATATCTGATGTTTTGGAGTGGATTCTTCGACAAAACGCCAAGTCCTTGTTTCTCGGAAAAAGCTTCCTTGCAAAGCTCTTTTGCTTTTTTTATGTCTCCTGATTTTATAACTGAATAAAATTCAAGTTCTGGATTATAAGGAGCTCTTAGTATGTTTTCTTCTTTTCTTAGAAATTCTTTGTACACAAATTCTTTTTTGTACATGTCAATCACCTGTTATTTGATAATGCTTTTATTACTGCGTATTTAAACTTATAACCAGTATAAAAATATTATAATATATATATGTCATTATAACAATAAAAAAGCAATTAAAATTATATATATAACAAATGTCACATGATATTAATTATATATAGCAAATATATTTGTAAGGTTCGGAAATATTAGAAAGGAGATTATTATGAGAAAAACTTTTAGAAAGCTTGCTGTAATAGCAGGTGGATGTATTCTTTCATTGTCTATGACAGCATGTGAGAAGGAGAAAAAGAATGAAGTCACAACTACAACTGAAAGTGAAGTAGTAGTTGAACTGGTTAATCAGGTGGCGGATGAGGATGTGCCTCAGCTTGAAGGCTATACATTGTTATGGCATGATGAATTTAATGGAGATACATTGAATGAGGATATCTGGAATAAAGAACTTCGTGAGCCAGGTTGGACAAATTCGGAGCTTCAGGAATATACAGACTCCTCAGAAAATATATTTGTGCGTGATGGAAATCTTGTTTTGAAAGCTATAAAGACAACTGATGAGAATGGGGAAGATTATTATACATCAGGTAAAGTTCAGACGCAGAATAAGCAGGATTTCATGTATGGTAAGGTTGTTGTTAGAGCAAAGGTTCCGGAGGGACAGGGGCTTTGGCCAGCAGCATGGATGATGCCAACTAATGAGGCTTATTATGGACAGTGGCCTAAGTGCGGAGAAATTGACATAATGGAGGTACTTTGTAATCAGACACATATAGCGTATGGAACAATTCATTATGGAGAACCACATGCTGAACAGCAGGGGATTTATACTCTTGAAAATGGTACATTTGCAGATGATTTTCATGAGTTTTCAGTAGAGTGGGAACCAGGAGAAATGAGATTTTATATAGATGGCAACTTATATCATACTGTTAATGATTGGTTTTCTGCATACTCTGGACAGCCAGAGAAGGAATATCCGGCACCATTTAATCAAACCTTCTTTGTGCAACTAAATCTTGCAGTTGGTGGAACATGGCCAGGTAATCCTGATGAGACAACTGATTTTGAAAATGCAGAGTATCAGATTGATTATGTACGTGTTTATCAGAAACCAGAATATGATACAAATGTAACAAAGCCTGCAAAGGTATTCAGAGAGCCTCTTGAAGATGGTAACCTTGTTTATAATGGAGATTTCGCTGAGGCTGAGGCATTAGATGATGAGGAAAATTGGTTCTTCCTTCTCTTTGAGGGTGGCGAAGGTTCGGCTTCAATAGAGGATGGAACAATGATTATTAAATCACAAAATGCTGGAACAGTTGATTACTCGGTACAGCTTGTTCAGCCAACCCTTCCTATGTATAATGGTAGCAAATATAAGCTTACATTTGATGCCTGTGCATCCGAAGAAAGAGATATGATAGTTTGTGTTTCAGCGCCAACAGCAGGCTGGATTCGTTATCTTGCAGATACTGAGCTTACGCTATCTACAGACTGGCAGACTTATACATATGAGTTTGAAATGACTGAAAAAGATGATAATAATGGTAGATTGGAATTTAATATGGGTAATAATGGTTCTATTGCTGATATTTATATAAAAAATGTAAGAATCGAAGAAATAACAGAATAAAAATGGTACCCATTATCAAAATATTTATTAATATTTTGATGACAAAAGCATTCCCTTGCAGTATTATTCTTATAGATAAAATAATACTGCGAGGGATTTTATTTTGATTAAAATTAGAGACCTGACATTTGAATATTTTGACCGCGACGAGGAAGGTTATCTCACAGATATGATTAATGCTATTCGTGGGATTAATTTTGATGCTCAAAAGGGTGATTTTATTGCTGTTGCGGGTAAAAATGGTTCGGGTAAGAGTACATTTGCAAAAATATTGAACAGACTTTTAGTTCCTATTGAAGGCACAGTTGTTATAGGTGACATGGATGCAATGGATGAAGAAAACACTATAGATATTAGAAAAACGGTCGGTATGGTTTTTCAAAATCCTGATGACCAGATTATTGGTAGTGTAGTAGCGGAGGATGTTGCTTTTGGTGCTGAAAATATTGGTGTGCCGGAAAAGGAATTGTGGAACAGAGTGTTTACGTCTGTGGAACAGGCGGGACTTTATGTGTCGGCAAATAAAAAAAGACAGGGAAGCTCATTGAGAGACGTGGTAGATAAACGTATAAATGAGCTTTCTGGAGGAGAAAAACAAAAGGTGGCTATTGCTGGAGTTCTTGCAATGCAACCTAAGTGTATTGTTTTAGATGAGTCCACAAGTATGCTGGATCCAAAATCACGTTTGGAAATATTAAAGTTGATGAAGGAGCTTAATGAAAAGCAGGGCATAACAATTATTATGATTACTCATATGATGGAGGAGCTTTTGTGGGCAGATACGATTTATATAATGCATCAGGGGAAACTCGCGATGAAGGGCAGGAAAGAAGTTGTTTTTGCCGATGAGTCAAAGCTTGTAGAGCTTGGACTTGAATTGCCTGAGGTCGTGAAAATCCGTAATGGATTATTAGATGCAGGTTTGATAAAAAATCAGTATATTTATGATATAGATGGTTTGGTTGCAAGATTAAAAAAAGAGCATCCGAATTCATTTTATATTGATACGGGGCTTGAAGAAATGGAGAATATTAAGCCTAAGCTCGACCCTGTAAATGCAATATTATTTAATAATCTGTCTTTTTCTTATGGTAGGCAGCAGGTGCTTAAGGATATAACATTTGGTATAGGCAAGGGTGAGTATGTTGCTATTGTGGGTGCGACGGGTTCAGGTAAATCAACTTTGTTGCAGCATATTCCAGGACTGCTTAGGAATAAAACTGAGATGGTTTATGTTGATGGCTTGGATGTTATGGACAAGACTACGGATATACAGAAGCTACGTTGCAAAATAGGTTATGTATTTCAATATCCAGAGCAACAGTTATTTGCAAAAAATGTATATGAGGATGTTGTGTTTGGACCGAGAAATGTAGGTGTTTCAGAGGTGGAAGCCGAGAAAAGAGCATATGAGGCTATTCAAATGGTGGGATTGTCTGATGAGATATATGACACCCCTTTAAACAAGCTGTCAGGTGGTCAAAAACGTCGTGTTGCTCTTGCAGGAGTTCTTGCAATGAAACCGGAATATTTGATACTTGATGAGCCAGTTGCAGGACTTGACCCAGAGGGGAAAGAGAACATGCTTCATATAATCGAGGCTCTTCATAAGGAGGCTGGTATAACTATTATTATGGTTAGCCATGATATCGAGAGTGTTGCGAAATATGCAGACAGGGTTATAGTTTTAGAGCATGGGCAGGTTAAATATAATGGTAGCCCTGAGCGGGTATTTTATTTAAAAGCTTTGCAGGATAATGCAGAGGACGAGACATGGAATATTCCTGTTATGATGCAACTTTTGGTTAAGCTTAGAAAAGCTGGGCTTCCTGTTGATTGCAGAACAGTCGATATGAGACAGGGAATTATGAATATAAAGGCAGCAGTTGTGCCGTATATGAGATAAAAATATATTGTGCATCAATGTTATGCAAGGTATGGATTTTGTTTATTATAAAATTATTGTAGGTGAAAAATGCTTAAGGACGTAACTATCGGTCAGTATTATAGTGTAGATTCTGTTGTACACAGGCTTGACCCTAGACTTAAAATCAGGTTTACAATTATATATATTTTACTCCTTTTGTTGGATAGGAATATAGTTTTATTTGGAATTCTTTCTGCTGTATTTTTTGTGTCTTTGTTTTTGTCAAAGGTGCCACTTAAACATATGCTCAAGGGAATGAGAACTATATTTATTTTTGTGTTTGTATGTTCGGCGTTAAATATTTTTTCAACACCGGGAGATGCACTGGTAGATTTTGGTTTCATGGAAATAACGCTTGAAGGCATAATTAAATTTGGTTTTGTTTTCTGGCGTATGGTATTGATGATTCTAATGTCATCGATTATCATGTATACTACGACACCGACTGAGCTTACAGATGGCTTGGAGAAATGTTTCAGGCTGAGTGGTAATGTTGCGATGGGAATAACTATTGCAATGAGGTTTGTAGCTGTGCTATTTGAGGAGCTGCATCGTATTATGAAGGCACAGGAGGCCAGAGGAGCGGCTTTTCATAAAGGTGGACCGATTAAGCGTTTAAAGGCAATGAGTACGGTTATAATTCCTTTGTTTAGAAATTCGATTGACAGAGCATCTAATTTGGCTGATGCTATGGACGCAAGGTGTTACGAGGGTGGAAAAGAAAGAACGAAGCTTAAACCGCTTGTGTATGACATGAGGGATATAGTGGGATATTTTGTACTGCTTGGAGTGACTGTGATTTCCGTGTGGGCAATAATTAAATTTTAGGGTCGAAAGGTGATGTTTAAATGCTTTTGAGACAACTTGCATAAAACATATATATACAAACAACTGCAACGCGCTGACGAACTAACCAGTAACTGCGACTAAAGACGTAGTTTAAATGTTTGTATTTATATGTTTTATGCAAGTTGTCAGGAAATGAATTGAAATACACATTTTGACATTAAAATTACAATATAGACGATAAATAGAAGAGGTTAATATGAAAAAAGTAATTAGAAAAAAATTGAGTTTGCTGTTAGTTGGTCTTTTGCTTTTGATGAGCTGCTTTTTAAGTGGGTGTTACTCGTCTTATGAGCTTACGACAGAGGAAGCTTCTTATGATGAAGAATATACAGATTTTGAACATGAGGATGCTGAATCAACATATGAAGAGACTGAGGAACAACTTACAGAGTACCTCACATTTAGGTATGATGATTATTTGCAGGAGCATTATGAGAAACATGGAATTGATATGGGCTTTGATTCGCCTGAGGATTATCTTGATGCAGCAAATGCGGTAGTTTATAATCCGTCATCGCTTCATAAAATTGAAGCAGAGGATGGCGATGATGTGTATTATCTTGAGATTACGAATGAATTTGTAGTTGTATCGACAGACGGATATATTCGTACATATTTTTGTCCAAATGATGGGATAGATTATTTTAATAGACAGTAAATATTTTATATGGAAAAAGAGATATTGAATTATATGATAGATTGAAGAATAAGGATTAGATGGATATGGTTAGAGTTAAGTTGGTTGTCGCTTATGACGGAACAAATTACTGTGGTTGGCAGGTGCAGGATAATGGAATTACAATTGAAGAGGTGCTCAACAGAGAGCTTTCTGATTTGCTTAAAGAGGACATAACAGTTATTGGGGCAAGCAGAACGGACTCAGGTGTTCATGCTTTGGGGAATGTTGCGGTTTTTGATACAGAAACAAGGATTCCACCTGAGAAGATTTCGTTTGCACTAAATCAGAGATTGCCAGAGGATATAAGAATACAGGAATCGTGTCAGGTGGCAGATGATTTTCATCCTAGATTTTGTGACACGATAAAAACCTATGAATATAAGATTTGGAATGCCCGATTTCCTAATCCAGTAGTTAGACTTTATTCAAAATTTGTATACTATAAAATAGATATGGATAAGATGCAGGAGGCCGCTAATTATCTTGTGGGTGAGCATGATTTCAAATCATTTTGTTCAACCAGAACACAGGTGGAAAATACTGTGAGAACAGTGACAGAGATTAGTTTCCGTCGAGAAGGTGATATGATTATCATGAAAATTTGTGGCACGGGATTTCTTTATAATATGGTTAGGATTATTATGGGGACGTTGCTCAAATGCGGAATGGGAATGTATGAGCCTGAATATGTGAAAGAAATTTTAGAGGCATGTGACCGACAAAAGGCAGGTCCGAAGGCGGAGGCGTGTGGACTTACGCTTGTTGGGATTGAGTATTTGTAATTTTACAAGTATACAAGATTTAGTGATAAAAATAATAAAACCACAGAATCTTGGGAAGCAAGAAAAACTAGTAAAAAACTTTGAAAAAACTGTAAAAAATTCGTTGACACAGACGGGTCCGTATAATATAATATCAAATGTTGACGTGCAAATTCACGCTATTTTTGCGTGCTTTTGTAAAACAAAGTTGAATAATATATTCTAACCAATGCCCCGGATAGGATATATTAACATACAATGTACATTTTAGTTTTAATTAAGGAGGAACCACAATGAAGAGCTTTATGGCAAGCCCATCAAACATTGAAAGAAAGTGGTATGTAGTTGATGCTACAGGACATACATTAGGTCGTTTATCATCAGAGATAGCTAGTATTTTAAGAGGTAAGAATAAGCCAACTTATACACCACACATTGATACTGGTGATTATATAGTAGTAGTTAACGCTGAGAAGATTAACGTAACTGGTAAGAAGTTAGATCAGAAGATTTACTATCATCACTCAGATTACGTTGGAGGAATGAAGGAGCAGACTCTTAAAGAGAAGCTCGCTAAGAAGCCAGAAGACGTTATCTACCTTGCAGTTAAGGGAATGCTTCCAAAGGGACCACTTGGAAGACAGATGATCAAGAAGCTTCACGTATATGCAGGCCCAGAGCACAAGCAGCAGGCACAGAAGCCAGAAGCTTTAGAGATTAAGTATTAGTAAGGGAGGAAATTTTCGTGGCTAAGAGTACAAGATTTTACGGAACAGGTAGAAGAAAAAGCAGTATCGCAAGAGTTTATCTCGTACCAGGTACTGGTAAAATAACTATAAACAAGAAGGACATGGAAGAGTACTTCGGACTTGAGACACTTAAGGTTATCGTTAGACAGCCATTAGTTGCTACAGGTACAATTTCTAAGTATGATGTACTTGTTAACGTACACGGTGGTGGATTCACTGGTCAGGCTGGTGCAATCAGACACGGTATCTCAAGAGCTTTATTACAGGCAGACGCTGAGAACAGACCAGTTCTTAAGAAGGCAGGATACTTAACAAGAGATCCTCGTATGAAAGAAAGAAAGAAATACGGTCTCAAAGCAGCAAGAAGAGCTCCACAGTTCTCAAAGAGATAGTTATATCTGCGATGTCAGAATATACAAAAGAGCATCCGCAAGTTTACTTGCAGGATGCTCTTTTTGTATATTCTGGTTATCGCAGATAATCCTTTACTCCTCAATTCCCCTTCAACTCATCCACCACATACCTATACTTACTAAAATTATACTGCTCTTTCTCCTGAGTTATATTCCCATACTCAATTGCCCTAGTCGGACAGTTACCAATACATGCCATGCAATGCGAACAGCTATCGCTCCATACAGGCTTTTTATCCTTTAATTCAATATTATTTAAAGGGCAAAGTTTTTCGCATTTGCCACAACCTATACAACTATCAGTATAATAAAAATCCTTCGCTGTGAGCTTGAATTTTGTCCATACAGGATTAAAAGGAACAGTGATAATAGTTTCGAACAAGAAAATATGTCTGGCTTTTAATTTGTCGCCATTTTTGATGGCATCAACTACAGGTGATATTTGATTGTGAGAATTTATAATTCTATTTTCGACTTCCTCTTTTTCAAGCATAGGATATGCGTCGTTGGCTATATAATTGCGAGGCATTTTAAATTCAGCACGCCCCATGTAACGCATTTTCTTTTTTCTAAATATCCATTTTGCAAGCTGACCAGATACTCCACAATATCCACCACTTGTAAAAATAAAATAGACATTTTTGTTTCCGGTAAATGTCTGTTTTTTGAGATATTTGCTTAAAAATCTTGGCATCTCACATACATAAACGGGAGCGCATATAATAAAAGGTTTATCGGAATGTAAGTTTTCAAAATCATCTTTTTTTATTCTATCCAATAGGTCGATGCAAGTGTCATCAAGCCTTTTGGCTATTTCTTTTGCAATATATTCTGTATTTCCTGTTGCTGAATAGTAGAGAACCATTTGTGCACCTCCATAACATAATATTGACATTATATTTCTATGATATATATATGTCAATTGTATGACGAAAAGGATTAGATAAATATATAGATATGGCACTCCATAATTATATTTAAAAACGGTTAAAAAACGGAAATAAAACGGTTGAAACTGCCGTTTCTTCATGTTATATTATGTATAAGCAACGTATCCATCGTTTTGATTTACTCAAAGGAGGCTTTCTTATGACCATAGAAGAAATGAAAACTAAAAAGAGAGAAAAAGGATACACCTACAACATGATGTCTCAGTTATCAGGTGTGCCTCTGGGTACAATACAGAAGATTTTTAATGGTGAGACTAAATCGCCACGTTACGATACATTGATGGCACTTGAAAGGATTTTTCAGGATGAAGGCAGAGGGTATATATATGCGGACAGAGTTATGGATACAGGTGCAGTTTACTCGGTTAAGATGCAGGGAGAGTATAATATAGATGATTATAGGGCACTCCCGGAGGAACGAAGAGTAGAACTTATTGACGGGTGCATATATGATTTGGCGGCACCAACAACATTTCATCAGCTTATAGCAGGAGAGGCTTATAGACAGATTTCTAATTTTATTCTAGAAAGAGGTGGGAAATGTATACCATTTGTTTCACCAATTGATGTTCAACTTGATTGTGATAATAGAACCATGGTTCAGCCAGATGTTGTGATTCTTTGTGATGAGGATAAATTCAAAGATTTTGGAATATTTGGTGCACCTGATTTTGTGCTTGAGGTCACTTCAAAGTCTACCAAAACTAGAGATTATGGTAAAAAGCTTGCTAAATATATGGAGGCAGGCGTAAGAGAATATTGGATAGTAAATCCATATCAGAAGAATGTTTTAGTTTATTATTTTGCTAGTGAGATTTATCCTGTGATATATGGCATGGATGCTGATATTCCTGTTGGAATATATGATGGAGCGTTAAAGATAAACCTGTCTAAATTAATTGGGATAATTGACAAGTTTATCAATAAGTAGATATATAAAATAAAGGCTAGTACGTTTTGAACAGTGTACTAGCCTTTGATTAGTTTTGTTTTAAAATCCGATTAAGGTCTCATTCCGAGTCCACCCTCTAATGTAAGAGTTTCACCTGTCATATACTTAAAGTCTGGTGATGCAAGCTGAACACAAACACGACCGATTTCTGATTCAGCATCGCCAAAATGTCCAACTGGTGGAGTGTGAACATTTTTGTCAAAAGCATCTGGATAAGCATTTTTGAACTGCTCAAGCTGTGCTGTCCAAGCAAGAGGGCATACAACATTTACGTTGATGTTATCTCTAGCCCACTCAGTAGCAGCAACACGGCTAAGTCCACGAATACCTTCTTTGGCTGCGGCATATGCACACTGTCCGAAGTTACCGAATAATCCTGCACCTGATGCAAAGTTGATTACACTACCTTGTGCTTCTTTCAGGTATGGATAGCATGCCTTCATATAATAAAATGCAGCATAAAGACCAGAATACATTGCAAGATTAAATTGCTCTGTAGTGTGGTCGGCAAGTGTAACACCTGAAGCTGAAGCCTGGGCGTTATTGATTAAAACATCAATTCTGCCAAATGCATCAATTGTCTGTTTTACTACTTCTGCAACTACTGCTTCGTTGTCAGAATTTTCGTTGACATCCGCCTGCACAATGAGAACCTTGATGCCGTATAACTTCTCAAGCTCTTCTTTTGCATCTTCGAGTTTTTTTACATTACGTCCAGTAATAACAATATTTGCACCCTCTTTAGCGTAAGCAGTTGCAATACCGTAACCGATGGAACCACATTTGCCATCGCTTAATACTGCACGACCTGCACCTGTAATTATAACTGTTTTACCTGTTAAAAATCCCATAATTACCTCCTATTAATATTATTCCGTTTTCCAGTGATTTAATTATAACATAATTATATATAAATTAAAAATATTTATCGGTGCTATACGTATGAAATTTAATTTATTTATCTAAAGAATAAAAATTTTAAAGTGAAGCTTTAAAAATATATTGACAAACTTTAAACGGTGTATGATAGTTTACCTATCAACTAGTGATTATCGGAGGATGCTATATGCAAAGCACTCAAGTGTAAACCTGCGGATTTGTTGGAATATAAGGAGGATTAAATGGAATTTTTTGGAACGATATTGGGGATATGTATTTTATTGTTGCCAATTGTAACACCTATTTATTTTGGACGTATGTTTTTTGATATATTGCGTATTTATAGGCTAGCCAAGCGAGAAGGAGAGCAAAAACTTGGAGGTATGTTATTTAATTTGATTTGCTCAGGTGTGGTGTTTTTTGTAACAGCAGCTTTTTTAATATATATTTTGGTGTGTATTATTTTAATGTTCACAGGTGTAATGAGTTTCATGTAGGAGGTGTCGTATGGACGAGAAAAAATATAATATAATTTTACTAGTAGTTCTTGCTGTAGGTATTATTTCCACAGTTGCGTTACTTATTTACACAGCATACCTTCATGATCATTGCTCAATTATATCCTATATAGCAAATGAGCCGTTTTAATGGAGGTGCACATGAAAAAAATACATAAACAGCTACTTTCTATATTTATATTAATAATGTTTTTTATATGCATTGATTTGTTTATATATAATTTTTTAACTAAGCGTTGTATAAGCGATTACAGTGAGGGGATGCAGGCGAAATCAATTGAGCTTGATGCATATTTACCGTTTGTAGATGAAACAGAAGTAATAAAGGTTGAGACAGATTTGACAATATCAGGTGATTTGCCGGTTATAGATGGGGCTGCAGCACTATATCCTATATGTTCTGCTACGGTGCATGCGTTATATCCCGCTGATAGTGTGAGTTTTGATGGGACAAATTTTAGTGCCGACAGTGCATTACAGATGAATAATACCAGAGGTGCATATAAAGCAATAGTTGATGGTACAGTGGATATAGCCATATGTGCAAAGCCATCTGAGGAACAGCTTGCGTATGCGGATGAACAGGGGGTAGAACTGGAACTTGTTCCTATTGGTAAGGAAGCGTTTGTGTTTATTGTTAATGCTGAAAATCCAGTTGATGATTTATCTGTTCAGGAAATTAAGGATATATACACTGGAAAATACACTAACTGGTCACAGCTTGGTGGCGACAATAAGCTCATTAGTCCTCTTCAGAGAAATGAAGGAAGTGGTAGTCAGACTGCTATGCTATCTTTTATGGATGGCGAGAAAATAGCAAGAGATTATAATAGTGCTTTCGGAAGTGCAATAGGTTTTTCTTTTAGATTTTATGTAGAGGGGATAGTTGCGGACGGTGGAGTAAAAATGTTGTCTGTAAATGGAGTATATCCTAATGAAGAAAATGTAAGAAATGACTCATATCCTATAGTAAGTAATTTTTATGCAGTTTACAGAAAAGATAATACAAATGAAAACATATCTGTAATAATTGATTGGCTTTTATCTGACGAAGGTCAACAAATGATTGAGGATACGGGATATGTAGGGGTAAAGTAGAAGTTGTTGTAGGGAGAAGAATTTTATTATGCTTTTGGATGTACTATTGTTTTGCATTATACTTATACCGATTGTTGTACCGCTTTGTTCGGCTTTTTCTTTCCTAAGAAAATTAAGTGAATATAAACGTGCTAAACGTGAAGGTGAGGAAGGAATTAGGAAAAAAAGATGGAGCTTGATATGGACAGGAATGGTATTATTTTTATCGATTTTATTTTTGGTTATTGGTCTGTTTTCTATTATTGTTTTTGATGGAAGACTGAAATTCATGTAGCAATAGTTGAATATATCGATTATAATTCGTATAATATGAGCCTGAATTTGTGCAGATTTGATTGATATTAGGTTTTCGGATAAATCAAATGACAGAAAGCGGACTGATTTATGATGGAACCGTAGAACCGGGAACGCCTTTTGGCGAAGAATAAAGTATGAATGAGAAATTCGGTTTAAACCAACTTAAGCCGAATTTCTTTTTGATTATTCCGAATACCGTTTCAAAAATTGTTTATAATATATATATTATTATTATTATTATTATTATTATTTATTCGGTTTAAAACGATTTTATACGAATAAAATTCATGTTATTCCGAATAAATAAATGAATTAACCGAATAACTGTTGACTTTGCTTTCAAATGAATTTATAATTTTATTATATTAGGAGGTGGCTGTTATGAAATTTACTGACGAAAAAAAGAAAAATATAACATTATATTTGCTAGAAAAAATCAGTCAAGATGACGAAAATATTTCAAAAACAGTTGCAGAAAATTTTGCTATAAATCAAGACACGGTACATTCTTATATTAATAAGCTTATAAAAGACAAAGTGATAAGAAGAGTTAAACGAGGCAAATACGAGATTGTAGAGCAAAGATATAAATATTTCTTAAGAAGAAGTGAGGGCCATCTTGACACAGACACATACGCATATGAAGCCTGTCTTAAACAACACATCTCAGATTTAGAATCGAATGTTGTTTCCATATGGGCTTATGCATTTAGTGAGATGGTTAATAATGTAATGGACCATTCAGAGGCAGAGAGACTGGATATTGTCATAGAGCAGGATTATTTAAACACATCAGTTGCTATTATGGATGATGGAATTGGTATATTTGAAAAAATAAAAAATTATTTTAATCTTCCCTCGCATGATGCAGCTATATGTGAGCTGTTTAAAGGCAAGCTTACAACAGATTCAGAAAATCACTCGGGGGAAGGAATATTTTTCAGCTCGAAGTTAATGGATGAGTTTGCTATTTTATCTAGCGAGAAAATATTTGCAAGCAATAAGTACGACGTCGAAAAAACTATAAACTTAGACAGCAAGAAAATATTAGGAACTTGTGTTATCATGACGCTTTCTAATTTTTCAAAAAAACAGGCAAATGAAGTTTTCGACATGTATTCTAATGATGAGGGTAATTTTACAAAAACTAAAATACCATTAAAAAATATTTTTGATACATCTCCAGTTTCACGTTCACAGGCTAAAAGAGTTTGCAACCATTTAGATAAATTCAAAGAAGTGATATTAGATTTTGAAGGTCTGGAATGGATGGGGCAGGGATTTGCACACCAGATATTTGTAGTGTTTGCAAATTCACATCCTGATATAAGTCTTATGCCTATTAACATGAATGAAGAGATAACAAAAATGTACAATCATGTAAAATTGAGTAGCAACTAAAATTAAAAAGAAATTCGGTTTAAGATAGCTTATACCGAATTTCTTTATGGCTATTCCGAATTTTTAAAATTTCCGCTTATTTCAATCATTGAAGTACTATATAAAAACAGCACATCATATTCTGGTTTTATTTCAATGAATTTCTCGATGAGAGAGCTGTTTATATATCTCAAATCAACAAGGTATATTGTGTCATAATATTCAAGCAGAAGAGGTGCAATAGAACTCCCGTAACTGTCTCTGAATAAAATTAAGGTTTCTCCTGTTTTATCAGGGGCAGTTACTTTTAGTAAAGGACTTGCACCAGATAAAAATATGTCGTATTTATCTAGGCTTTTTTCATCCGTTAATTTATCTAAATCATATACAGGTGTAGTTAGACTGGTTTCGTAGTTATAAACAAATGAGTTATTTATGCGTTCGTTACTCAGATATACGATGTCATCTTTTATATTGGAAAGTGCAGACCTTGCCGCATATGAGCCATTATAGTCATCTATTATATATGAAACGTAGTTTGGTGTATTTGTAACATCTGTGACATCCAAATACTCGATAATCCTGTTGCTTGTATCAATAATCTTATCCTGCGACCAGTGCAAATCAGTCTTATAATAATCCTTGGCTGTAAGTGTATCATATATAGGAATGTATGAAATAGATGTACTCAAATTACCGGTTACAGCATCTTCAATTATACTATAGTTGTATTCATTCCCAGTCATGTCGAGATAACAGCTTTTGTCCGGTATAAGTGCAAAGTAACAATTATTATCGTAAAACAGATTTTCCGCAATGTTGTTGATTTTGTTAATTGTATTTTTTACATTATCATAGTTATATGAGTTTTTGATTTCATACATACTTCCGTTAGCGACAACAATATTCTGGTTTTCCTGCTTCATAAAAATATTATAGTTTGCAAATGCTTTTATGTTTCTTAGTTCATCTCTAAAAGGAAATTGGTCAAGTGCATAGGTTTCAATTTGTGTGACAATCTCACCATTTTTTATTTTATCGAATGTAATATCATCAGCTTGAGCGAGGTATCGTCTTTCTGAGTAGCTTAACAGTTTGTCTTCTTTTATAAAAAAGATGATTGCCATAGAAAAAATCAACCCAAGAAAAATCACAATATTATTTTTTTTGTTCATGCAATCACCTCCTAAAATCTAAAATACAAAAATGGATTAAACGAGCCATCTATCAGATATGCTGTTGATAATATTAAAATAATTGCTATATAAACTGGCTCGATAATTGCAGAGATTTTTTTGTCTTTTATATACTTCTTATAAAAAATATTTATCAATGGCAATGAACCTATAAATCCTACTAATAATAAAAATGCATAATTAGTCAGATTAAAAATTGTGCTATCGCTTATTAAAACACCACTAAACAGACTTTTTAACTTGAAAAACATGTCTGAGATATTTTCTGAGCTAAATATTAAAAAAGAAATCAATATGGCAAGTGTAGTTCCGATATGTCCGATGTATCTATTGATACGTCCTTTAATAACAAATTTTTCTATACAAAGGCACATAAAGAAAAACAGCCCCCAGAATATAAATTGCCAGTCTGCACCATGCCAGAAGCCTGTTAAGAACCATACAAAAAACAGATTGAAAATATGCCGTGTGAATGAACAACGGCTACCGCCTAATGGAATATATACGTAGTTTTTAAAGAAGGCTGACAGCGTAATATGCCACCTTGTCCAAAACTCCTTTACAGAAATGCTGATAAAGGGATAGTTGAAGTTTTCTGGAAGATTAAAGCCAAACATTTTACCGAGACCTATAGCCATAGTAGAATATCCACTAAAATCAAAATATATTTGTAATGAATATGAGATAGCATAAATCCAAGTAAAAAGAATGGTTGTAGTTTCATGGTTATATAAACTGCAAAGCTCGCCTAATTGATTAGCGATTAAAACTTTTTTTCCAAGTCCTGTAACGAAGTATAGAATACCATCACTGAATTGCTCTGTATTCATTTTTCTGTCATCAAGCTGGGGAGAAAAATCCTTATAGGTAACGATAGGACCGGCAACAAGCTGTGGAAAAAAGCATACATAAAGAGCAAGTTTAAGTATATTTTTCTCGGCAGTAAATTCTTTTCTTCGGATATCAGCCAGATATGAGATCATCTGAAATGTGTAAAATGAAATTCCCAAAGGAAGAACTATTTTTAAAATTGAAATATTCAACTGAAAAATGTTGTTTATATTGCTAACAAAAAAGCTTGTATATTTAAAATAGACTAAAGGTAAGAGACAAAGAACAATAAGTGTTGTAAAAATCCAAGTTTTATTATTTTTTTCTAGTACCCTTCCGCCAAAATAAACTAAAATTATGCATGCTAAAATGACGAGAAAAAGCTTAGGCTCGCCTAGTGAATAAAACAATAATGAAAATATCAGGAGAATAGTGTTTTTAGCCACTGTCGGCACAATATAATAAATGAGCAGACAAAGTGGCAAAAACATATAGATAAAAGTAATGCTAGAAAAAACCATAATTATTTTAACGCATCAATTGAAGACTGAGGTCCCATGAAAACAATCAGATAAGTGTCATCGATAACCTTTGTAAAAACGCCCTCAGGCATAACGCAAAGCCATTTTTGCTGTGGTGCGGCATCGTATAGGGTTTGTGCTGCTGAACTTGCATTGTCTGCATTGTCAAATTTCAATACAACAAGAGAAAATGCTATAGAACTCATCATTGGTTCCATAACAGCACCCTTTTCCATACCAGTAACATTTTCCACACCAAGTACATAAAGCATATCGTCTGAGCTAGACATATCTATAGGTCTAATCATATATGGATCAGGATAGTTGCCAGCACCCATAGTTGCGATAGCGTCGTTAAAAATAGTATTTAAATCTTCGTCTATAGTAGTTTCGGTAGTACCAGTATCCTCTTCAAATTGGAAGAATTCAAAACTGTTAAATGTAGTAACTATGTTTAAGTCATTATCAACTTCAAAGCTTATTGGATAGATAACTTTATGTTCTGCGGTTTCGCCTATAACATCTATGGAAGCAAAGCCTTCTTCTTTAGGTGACACGGTAAATGTATATATTCCGACGTTTTCAGAAATTTCAACATCGATGATGGTTGTTTCGTATGTGTCAAGATACCATATTGAACTTGTGTCTTTTGAGGTAATAACAACCTTGTTATCTTTTTCTTCAATTAATAAGTTTTCATCGTCGCAAATAGGTGTGTTTGAAACTTCCTGAGTAGTGTTCTCGTTTGACGATTTCTTATCATCGCTTCCACATCCGTATAAAGAAAAACTGAGTGCAAGAGTTAATGATAATGCGATAATTCTTTTTGTTTTATTTGAAAATATTTTCTTCATAATAATTAATCCTTTCTAGAGTTAATTAATAAGTAATTAGACTTAAACTATTATACATTGTGTTGATATTATATTTCAACGTATTTCATTTTTTATTCATAAATTGGAAAATGAATTGGTAGGAAAGGATATTATTTGTATACAAAATGTATACAAATTTCTTGGGCGTATTTATTGCTTTCGCAAAAAGGATATGTTACGATAAAACAAAGCATTAATATTCTTTTTTCTATTTGGTATATCGCATACCATTCTTACATTCTTAGAATCACAGAACTTCGATGCTTTATTACCATTAATTTAAGCAGCGGGGAGATGTAATTCTGGATGTAGCGTTTCCTCCTGCGAAACAAGGGATTTACCTAAATATAGGAGGAATTTATGAATAAGAGTAAAATGCCTAAAGACACAGCAGACAGGTCGATTGCGTTGCTTAGACCGATTGACGATACGTTTATGCAAAAGCTTGGAGAGGACAGAGAGTTTTGTGAAGAGATGCTAAGAACGTTTCTTAACAAGCCAAAGCTTAAAGTCATAAGCAATACCACACAAAAATCTATACATAATATCGATACACGTTCGGTAACACTAGACATAAAATGTATGGATGAGGATGGAACTGTTTTTGGTGTCGAAGTACAAAAGCAAAACAATGATGATCATCAAAAAAGAGTCAGATATAATGGCTCTTGCGTGCATATTCAATCGCTTGATAAAAACACATCATTCAAGGAACTACCGGATGTCTGTATGATTTATATAACCGAGACAGACTTCTTAAGAAAAGGAAAAGTGATATACCATATTGATAGGACAATCAGAGAAACAGGAGAGGTTATCGCGAACGGATACACAGAAATATATGTCAATGCAGAGGTTGATGATGGTTCAGCTTTGGCAGAATATATGAAGCTTCTTACGAGTGAAGAGGTCTGTTATAACGAAAAATTTCCTGTGATCTGCAGATTAACAGATTATTATAAGAACGGAAAGGGGAACAAAAAGATGTGCGAAATAGTTGAGAATTATGCAAAAGAATACGCAAAAGAATATGCAAAAGAAGTAGCTAAGAGAATGCTTGAAAACGAAGCTTCGGATGAGTATGTTATAAATATGACAGGTTTAACGCCAGATGAAGTTGAAGAAGTAAAAGCGTCTCTTATGTGTGAAGCTTTTTAATGAAATAAAATGATTATATACATTGATGCAGATAGTTAAAATTTATCTGCATCCTTTTTTTGTAATAAAAAATATTACGTAATGAAAACTATAGAAAAGATATTAAAACGACAGATATAATTTATTCTATGTTATATGATAGTGAATATAGAAAATAACTTGTGCGGAAAATAAATAACAAGGAGGATAATGCTATGAAATTAGACAGAGGAATAAACTTAGGTGGATATTTATCACAGTGCTGTCATGAGGAATCACATTATGACAGTTTTATCGGTGAAGCAGATATAAAACAGATAGCAGACTGGGGATTTGACCATGTGCGTTTAGCTATAGATTACGAAGTTCTTGAAGAGGAAGATGGCACTAAGAAAGCCAGCGGTTATGAAAGAGTAAAAAGAGCAATTGAGTGGAGCAAAAAATACAACTTAAATATAGTATTAGATTTACACAAAGCTTATGGCTATGATTTCAATGATGCAGGAGATTCAGACAAGAATAATTTATTCACTTCGGAAGCGCTTCAAGACAGATTCGTGAATTTGTGGATAGAGATTGTTCAAAATTTTTCTTCATATGACAACGTAGCTTTTGAACTTTTAAATGAAGTTGTAGAAGAAGAAAATGCTGATGCATGGAATAAGCTTATTGATAAATCTGTAACAGAAATAAGAAAATATGCTCCTACAGCACCAATTATTTATGGTGGAATACAGTGGAATAGTGTAAATACATTAAAACTTCTCGAGCCACCAAAGGACGAAAATATAATATTTACATTTCATTTTTATGAGCCATT
Organism: Wujia sp.; assembly: GCA_045531735.1. Lineage (GTDB taxonomy): Bacteria > Bacillota > Clostridia > Lachnospirales > Lachnospiraceae > Coprococcus_C. The sequence goes on from JAZSEO010000035.1 coordinate 22,461, forward strand.
AATATTTACTCATCAAAAAGCATACTGGGTAAAAAATATGGATCCGAACAGAGTTGTGAATTATCCTGGCACAATGGAGTATTACAAGACAATTTCCAAGACATTAGGTTATCAAGGAGAGGCGGCAGTACTATCGAAATCAGAAACAATGGGAATTGAATTTATAACTGAAATGATAGAGGAGGCAATTCGTGTTTCTGAAAAACATGGAGTAAAATTATACTGTGGCGAATTTGGTGTAATAGACCAGGCCCCAATCGACGATACATTAAAATGGTTCCAAGATGTACATGCAGTATTCACTAAATACAACATAGGAGGTGCAATTTGGTCATATCGTCTCATGGACTTCGGACTCATTGATGACCATTATGCACCAATATTAGATGACCTCATAAACCTTTGGGGTAGAAATTAGAGAACCCTTTAAAATAGAAAAGGCTGAAAAAATAAAAACATTTCACCGCCATAAGCGTATATAGGAACTACAGTATAATGTGCCCGAAAACACACTTGCGTTTGAGTCGGGACGCAGCGGTACGTAAGCTTGTGTAAATAAGGTAGATACGAAATATATATGCACAGGGGACTGTCTGGAGACGCCGGCACTTAATGAGGATAAAATAGAAAAATCTCACTAGCACACATTTATGTGTATACTAGTGAGATTTTTCTATTTTTCTGAATTTAGTACCGCTGCGTCGGAAGTCAAGCGAGAGTCGTGTCCCCAGTGTATATATATTTTGTATCTATCTTATTTACACAAGCCAAGTGCCGGCGTCCCTCCGACAGTTTTCTTCGCACATTATACTGTAGTTTCTATATACGTTTATGGCGGTGTAATGTTTTTTATTTTCTGACATTTGATGTGATATTTTGAAGTGTTCTCTAATTGGATACACAAAGGATATATTGGTGGACTATTGTGGGGGTAGATTATATGAGAGTAAGGGGTGAGATTGTGGATAAACAACTTGAGAAAAAGGTTGTTATTGATGTAGAAGATTTGTTCAAGATTTATCGTGTCGGCGATGAGAAGGTTAGAGCATTAGATGGAGTTAGCTTTAAAGTTTACGAGGGTGAATTTGTGGCTATAGTTGGAACCTCTGGTTCTGGTAAATCTACATTGCTTAACATGATGGCAGGTCTTGAACCGCCTACGAAGGGTAGTGTAATGGTAGCGGGGAAGCGAATAGATAAGATGAATGAAGGTCAGTTGGTAAAGCTGAGAAGAAATAAAGTGGGATTTATATTTCAGTCCTTTAATCTTATTGGAACTATGAATGCTATGGAAAATGTTGCATTGCCACTTATGTTTAGAGGTGTTGAAAAAGAGGTACGACTCAAAAAAGCAAAAGAAATGCTTAAGCTTGTTGGACTTTCAAAACATATGAAGCATATCCCAACACAGATGTCAGGTGGACAACAACAAAGAGTTGGTGTGGCTAGAGCGTTGGTAGTGGACCCAAGTATAATTTTTGCTGATGAGCCTACAGGAAATCTTGATTCGGCAACAACTGAAGAAATATTAGAGCTTATGAGAAAGATGGTCAATGAGCAGGGAAAAACGCTGGTCATGGTAACGCATGATAAAGAGCTTGCTCAAGTAGCAGACAAGGTAATACATATAAGAGACGGTAAAATAAAAAAGATAGAGGTAAACGAGAGGAAGGAGAAAATTGAGAATGAAACTAATTAAGAAGATAGCACTTTTTGTAATGTGCATGGCAATGGTGCTTGTAGCAGGAAATGTGGCAAAGGCGGAAGCAATACCAAGACTTATAATTACTGGTTACGATTCAACTCCAGAGGATGTAAAAGCAGGTGAAACATTTACGCTAACTTTGCACCTTGAAAATATGTCAAAGAAAACAGCGGTATCAAATATTAAGCTTACACTTTCAACTCCAGATAGTGAGTTTGTTACAGTGTCTGGTTCTAACACACTTTATATAGAGAAAATTGCTGCCGGCGAGACTGCCGACATAAGTGTGGAAATGCAGGCGAAAACAAATCTTGATTCAAAGACTTATGTTTTGACAGTGGCTTCAGAATATGAAGACAGATATAATTCGGTTTATACAGATACCGCTAATGTATCTATTCCAGTAGTTCAGGAGGCTAGAATTTCTGTTACTGAGTTGGAGGTTTCGCCAGAGACTATAGAGGTTGGAGATGAATCAAATATAATGTTTTCAATTAATAATCAGGGTCGTACAGAGCTTTATAATGTCAATGTAACTATTGCTGGAGAAGGAATTAAAGAAGGCGTTGATTTTGTGGGAAACATTCCTTCAGGTGGTTCTGGCTATGTAGATGTTTATGTGGAAGGTAAAAGTGTAACAAATGAAGAAAACAGCGTGGCTGTAGTTACTATTTCATATGAGGATGCAGAAGGAAATGTAGGTGAAGTTGTTAATGAATATTCGCTCATTGTTGAGGAAGCGAATGTCGAAGAGGAAATTCAGCAAATGGCTGATGAGGTAATGGTGGAGAAACATTTTTCTCCAATGCCAATTATTATTGGAGTAGTTATAATAGTTGCAATTGTTGTTATTGTTGTAAAGAGCAATAAGAAAAAGAAAGAAGAGGACGAGGATGAAATTTAGTGATGTTTTAGGTCTTGCTCTTGGTAACCTGAAGCGTAGAAAATGGCGGACTGTTCTCACAGTACTAGGCGTTTTTATTGGAACAATATCTGTGGTGATTATGCTTTCTTTGGGCTTTGGACTCAAAAACTCTATGGAAAAACAATTAAATGCCTACGGAACCATGACCGAGCTTGAGTTGAACTATATGGGTACGGACAAAGACCTGTATATAACAGATGAAAAAATAGAAGAGTTTAAAGAACTGGATTATGTGGAGAGTGTGTCGCCACAGCTTATGGCATATACAGTGCTTGAGCAAGGTAAATGGTGTATAGATACATATATAATAGGTCTTACAGATGAGGAGTTAGCGAAAATTAATGTAGGAGAAGGTGCTCTTCCTGACGGCTCTTCAAAAAATCTTAGTATAATTGTTGGTAATCAGATGCTGTATGAGGCGTATGACAAAAACACTTATGAATATGTTTATTGGTCACACGGTGAAATTCCAGATATAGATTTTATGAATAAACCTATGACTGCAAGGATGTATTCAGATTCTGACATAGGAATAGATTCAGAGGGAAATATCTATGACAACAGCAGAAAGAAGACAGTAAATGTATCAGGAATGGTTGAGGGTGATATAAAAGATTACAGTAAATACTCGTATGCCGTATACACTGATATAGATTCTCTTAAGAAATATCTTGAGTCAAATTACAGAGGCAAAACAATACCGGACCAGCCTACAGATAAGAATGGGAATCCACTTAATTACTGGGTTTATAGGATGGCTACAATAAATATTGACTCAGCGGATAACGTAGATTTGGCAGTGGAGTATTTTAGGGGGCTTGGTTATAGTGTTAGTAGTAATAGAGAATGGATGGAGCAGACAAACGGAATGCTTGTCATAGTACAGCTTGTGCTAGGAGGAATTGGTGCAGTTGCACTTCTTGTTGCAGCCATAGGTATTACAAATACAATTACAATGTCTATTTATGAGAGAAGAAAAGAAATCGGAATCATGAAGGTTTTGGGATGTGACCTAAAAAATATTGGAGGAATGTTTCTTAGTGAGGCAGCTTTTATAGGATTTTTAGGTGGAATTTTTGGAGTGATAGTGAGTTATGGTATTTCAGCGTTGCTCAACGTCATAGCTTCTCCTGAGCTTTCAGAGGCTGTTGAAATGAATTTGGAAATTTCACATATTCCAATTTGGCTTGCACCAGTTGCTATAATATTCGCAATTATGGTGGGAATGCTTGCCGGATATTTTCCATCAAAAAAAGCAACAAAAATGAGTCCGCTCGTGGCTATTAGAAATGAATAGTTGACATATTGGATAATATTTAGGTACGATACTATCAGATGAAATAATATTTAGGGGAATGCAAATGGCATATAATATTTTAATTGTTGAAGATGACAATCAAATAAGAGAAGTAATTTTAGATTTCTTTGCAGATAAAAGTGAAGGAGAAATAAATGTTGAAACAGCCTGCGATGGTGATGAAGGCTTGGAATGCGTCTATGAGAAAGAATATGATCTGATAATGCTGGATGTAATGATGCCTGGGGCAGATGGTTTTACAATCTGTAAGGAAGTCAGAAAAAATAGTATCGTACCTATTATATTTATAACAGCAAGAGGTAGAGAAGAAGATGTTTTATATGGTTACGATTTGGGTTGCGATGATTACATAGTAAAACCTTTTTCACTTGCTGAGTTGTATGCCAAAACAAATGCACTGTTAAAAAGGTCAAAGGGTTTGGTTGGTAGTAGCGAAATAGTGTGTGGAGATATAACTATAAACCCAACAAAGCTTATTGTTACAGTAGGTGGTAGAGAAATTGATTTACCGCCAAAGCAGTATGCTTTGCTTAAATATTTAATGGAAAATAAAAATCTTGTTATAGACCGTGAACTGCTTTTGACACGTATCTGGGGATATGATTTCGAAGGAACAGACAGGGTTGTTGATAATCACATTAAGAAACTTAGAAATGCACTAGGGGCAGCAGGCAACCAGATAAAAACGGTAATTACTAAGGGCTACAAAATAGTGGAGTGATTTATGAAGAGAAAAACATTTAAAGGGATATTAATAAAAAGATTGCTTATATGGGTGCCGATTTTGGTACTCATTTTGGTGTTTTTGTCTGCACTATATTGTAGCTATTTTTTTGCTGTTATGGAAGCTAATTTTATGAATATGGAAAGCTTGTGTGTCAATCGGATGTATTCTATATATAGCGAAATGGAGAAAAGAGGCAAGGATATTAATGAGCCAGAGAATTTGGAATATCTAGGTAATCAGATAAAGATGTATATAGGAAATGACGTTTTTATATCTTCGGCAGCTGCATTATATTATGAAGATACCAAGGAGAAAATATGTGATTCAGAAGAAATCACTTTTTTAGCATTGAAGGGTACAAATGACAAGGAATATACCATTTATTTTTGTGATACATCGTATTTGGGTGAGTATGCTACGCTGATTAAAAAATTATATCAAGACTATTTTTATGAAGAATATCTTGGATATGAAACATATGTGGAAGACTGTTACGTCAAAGAAAATGAATTTTTACCAGGTAAAGTATGCGTTGAATACATATCAAAAGAAAACGGAAAGACGATAAATTCGGAATTTGATTTAACGCCTTCTGTTGAGGCTTTGGAAGGCTATAAACATATTGTTATAAAGGATGAAGACTACCAGGTTGTAGGACCATTAATACGTGGAAGTGAAAAAAATAGTCAGGCATCTGAGCTTGTTGATTGGTATATAGAACTTTTTTATGATGAGAGTACAGGTGTGAATTATGAGTATACCAGTTCATATTCTGTTTTTTATTCTAATTATTGTAGTACCACACTTTTGACATTTGGTGATGGGACGAAGATAAGACTTTTTAATGCGATGGAAACAAATTTAATGTCTGAGTATGGAGGCTGGATTATAGGTTTTTATGCGGTGGTAATGTTAGTTGTAATTATTTTAATTGTTATAACCGCAAGATTAAAATATGTTAAGCTTCGTGCAGGCTATGACATGGAGGATTACAGAAGAACCATGACAAATGCGATGGCTCATGATTTGAAAAGTCCTCTTATGGCAATATCAGGATATGCAGAAAACTTAAAAAATAACGTGCATACTGACAAGAAGGATTATTATGCTGAGTCGATTATTAATAATGTTGATTACATGAATGATCTGATTGCAAATATTTTGGATTTGTCTAAGGTTGAGGGCAAAAAGATAAGATTTAATAAAGAGCAGATAGATGCTAAACTTCTTTTTGAAGAGGTACTAAAGAAATATGATTCTTGGATAGAAGACAAAAAACTAAAGATAAATATGGATGGAGAAGTTACATTAAAGGCAGAAAAACAGCTGTTGATGCAAGCTTTTGATAACCTTATTGGAAATGCTATGAAGTATTGTGATGACAACTCATCCATAGATATTAAAATGGGTAAGAAGAAAATATCAGTATCAAATACCTGTTCAAATAAACTGGGAGAAAAAGTGTCAGAGCTTTGGAAACCCTTTGTGAAGGGTGACAATAGCAGAAGCAATAAAAAGGGAAGTGGAATAGGGCTTACCATTGTGAAAAATATTGTTGAGGGACACGGGTATAAGGTAAATTTGTCTTATGAAGAAAATATATTTAAAGTAGATATTGTATTATAAGGTAAAACTCATCACGCTTAGGTGTGATGAGTTTTTTTGTTTGTAAGTTTTTGATTTTATATTTATTGTATTTGGAATATAATGTGATAAAATATTTTTTATTATTTAATATAGAACTGTAGGAGATAAATGATGGATAGAATAAAAAAGATAACTGATTCAAAAATTTTAGAAAGCATATATAATGACGCTGTGGCTGCAACCGCTGAGTTAATAGACAAATCAGAGCTAGAAGAAGGTGACATTCTTGTGGTGGGTTGTTCTACAAGTGAGGTGACAGGCGATACTATAGGCTCGTCGTCAAGTATAGAGGCAGCAGAGGCTTTGTTTAGAGGCATTTATGAGGTTACAGCATCAAAGGGGATTTATGTTGCAGCTCAATGTTGTGAACACCTGAACAGGGCGATTATAATTGAAAAAGAGGTTGCTAAAAGAGAACGCTTACAGATTGTAAATGTTGTGCCACAGCCTAAAGCAGGAGGTTCATTTGCAACTATTGCATATAAAAATTTTAAATCACCTGTAGCAGTAGAACATATAAAAGCTCAGGCGGGGATGGATATTGGAGATACGCTTATAGGTATGCATCTTGAGGAGGTTGCTGTTCCTCTGCGTTTGGATAAAAAACAGATAGGTGAAGCACATCTTGTATGTGCAAGAACAAGAGCAAAATTCATTGGTGGTGAAAGAGCTGTATATGATGAAAACTTGTTATAAATGGATGTCACATAATTGACACATTTTTGATGTAAGATACAAAAAATGATAGGAGATTAGTTATGTACAAATTTATAATATGTTTTATCGCGGGTATTGGTGCAGGTCTTGGAACCGGTTTGGCAGGTCTTTCGGCAGCGGCAGTTATTAGTCCTATGCTTATTGCGTTTTTGGGGATGCCGGCATATCAGGCAATAGGAATAGCATTGGCAAGTGATGTTTTGGCGAGTGCAATAAGTGCATATACATATAAAAAGAATAAAAATATCGATGTGAAAAATGGAATGGTAATGATGCTTACCGTTCTTTTGTTTACATTTATATCAAGTTATTTAGCAAGCTTTATGCCAGATTCAGCTATGGGTGGGTTTTCCATGTTTATGACACTTATGGTCGGAATTAAATTTATAGTAAGACCTGTTATGACGACAAAAGAAAGCATGGAAAAGGTTGACCCTAAAAAAAGAATTGTTCAGTCCGTAATAAGTGGAATTATTGTTGGTATGATATGTGGATTCGTTGGTGCTGGTGGTGGCATGATGATTTTGCTTATTCTTACAAGTGTTTTAGGGTATGAACTTAAAACTGCAGTCGGCACAAGTGTATTTATAATGACGTTTACAGCGCTTACCGGTGCGGTAAGTCATTTTGCCTTAGGGGGAATGCCTGATTTAACCTGTCTTATATATTGCGTATTATCAACTTTATTATGGGCTAGGATTGGAGCTGTTTTTGCAAATAAAGCAAGTGCAAAAACGTTAAACAGGGCAACTGGTGTTGTGCTGACCATCATGGGGATAGCCATAATTGTTGTGAATTATATTTAGTAATAAAATTTTGCTCCATATAATATTTTTTAAAAAATGTTATTGACAAGCTGATTACTTGGTTGTATTATGATGATATCAAAATGATATCAAGTTGATTTGAAACGCAAACGAGAAACGTTATGAGGGAGGAATTTATTATGAGTGAGAAAGTTGAAACAAAAGATTTAATTGTAAGTGATGTAGTAGAAAAAGAGATTACTAAGGCTAACGGTGCGGCTGCATTGTTCGGTATTATCTTTGGTCTTGTTGCAACTGTAGCAGGCGTTATAGGTGGAGCTTTATTATGTGAAAGGGGTATAGTTCCAGTTGGTGGAATACTTATTGCAGCATCTATAATTTTATTTGTGGTATTTTGTATAATGTTTGCAGGACTTAAGGTTATTCATCCTAACGAAGCAGCAGTTTATACATTTTTTGGTAAGTATTATGGTACTATTAAGAACGCAGGCTTTTATTATATTAATCCATTTGCAGAGTGCTATAACCCATCTGCTGCATCGGCTATTGATGAGATTGCAACAGCATTTGTAAAGCCTGCAACAACTGATAAGACAGAGGCTGGTGTAGGAACTGCGCCAACGCATTCTAAGAAGATTTCTACTAAGACAAATACTTTAAATAACAGAAAGCAGAAGGTTAACGATGCACTTGGTAATCCTGTCATCATTGGAGCGGCAGTTATCTGGAAGGTTGCAAACCCTACTAAGGCAGTATTTAATGTTGAGAATTATAATAAGTATCTTTCGACACAGTGTGATGCTATTATTAGAAATAATGCAAGACTTTATCCTTATGATGTTATGGATGCAGATTCTGATGAGAAAACACTTCGTGGAAGTGCAGTTGAGATTGCAGAGAGTATGAAAGCTGAACTTCAGGAAAAGGTGATAGAGGCAGGTATTGAGATTAAGGATGTCAAGATTACTGATCTTGCTTATTCAGATGAGATTGCTGCGGCTATGCTTCAGAAACAGCAGGCTAGAGCGATTGTAGCAGCTAGACAGGATATCGTAGAGGGTGCTGTTGGTATGGTTAAGATGGCTATCGACCAGCTTAATGAAGAAGAGGTTGTTATTCTTGACGAGGAGAGAAAGGCTGCTATGGTTAGCAACTTACTCGTAGTTCTTTGTGGTAGTAAGGAAGCTCAGCCTGTTGTCAACAGTAGTTCAATCTATTAATATGATATTTATTGTTTTTAGTATAGTCGCAATTCTTCTTGTTGTTATGTGTGCATTATAAAGCTTTCTTTATAACTTATAGCATGATGAGTTCAAGAAAAAATATAAAGGAGGTGGCTGACTGCATGGGGAATACAGACGAAAAAGATTTAGATGCAAAAGAAAAGACTTTGCAGGAGCGAATAAAAAAGCTCGAACAGATGGAAGCTGATATTAAAAATAAAGAAAAGCAGATGAAAGAGAAGGAAAAGGCTAAAAAGCAGGTGCTTCTTCGTCTGGCACCAAGTCTTTGGGAGGATTTGGCAAAATGGGCAGATGAGGACTACCGTTCCATCAACAGTCAGATTGAGTACCTTCTTGCTGAGTGTGTGAGAAGACGAAAGGAATAGTGCCGGTATGACAAAAATACTTATAGTTGAAGATGACAATGATATAAATAGTATGATTAGGACGGCTCTTTCGAAAGAAGGTTACGAATGTGTCAGTGCATTCTCGGGTACAGAAGCATTACTCAGACTAGAGGTTGATAAATTTGATTTGGTAATTCTTGACCTTATGCTCCCGGGAGTAGAAGGTCAGGAAGTACTTAAGCAGGCGAGAGAAAAGATGAATATTCCGTTTATCGTGCTTTCTGCTAAGGATGAGCTTGATACTAAGGTTGATTTACTGACGATTGGAGCTAACGATTATATGACCAAGCCATTTGAACTAAAAGAGCTTTTAGTGAGGATACAGGTACAGCTTAGGATGAGTAGTGTAAATGCCTCAAATTTAGCTACATTAAACCAAGACTCTTTAGATGTATCTGACACAAAAACAAGAAATACACTTGATTATAAGGAACTTAGTCTGGATTTAAACAGTAAAGCACTTATTGTAAATGGAAACAGTATAACCCTGACAGCACAGGAATATAAGATTATGGAATTATTCTTAAAAAATCCTGGCAAGGTATTTTCTAAGAACGAGATATATGAATATGCGTGGGATGATTACTACATGGGTGAAGATAAAACCATTTATGTGCATATAAGTAATATAAGACAAAAAATAAAGAAGTTTACCCAGCAGGAATACATAGAAACTGTTTGGGGACTTGGATTTAAGTTGTAAAATGAGGAGCATATTGAACTGTAAATTATGACAGTTTAATATGCTCCTTTTTATTTAAAGATTTTTTAATTTTGTTTGGATATCAGAACCATTGTATAGTACATTAGTTATTGTTACAACATTATCACCAATATGATAAAATATTGAGTAATTATCTACAACCATTCGATGTAAAAATTTATTTGAAGCGTATTCGAATTCAACAAATTTGTTTGGGAATAGTTCTAATTTTAAAATTTGTTTAGCAATGCGGTTGTATTGTTTATATGCGTTGATTGGTGAATTGAGTGAATATGCAATATAATTATATATTTGGTTCATATCCTGCAAGGCTTCATTTGTAATGTTAATTTCATAGTGTTTCATTAATGTTTCTCCATAAAATTTGTAAATGCAGTAACTGCATTTTGTACATTACCAGCCTCCATATCAGAATATCCTTTATCAAGTTTTTTGCGTAATTCTTCAGTTGTCATTAAATCAGTATTAATTGATTTGGGATGTTTTGGTAAAACCATAGCAAATGGTATACCACCAACCAATGAAATTTGTTTGAGATACATATCTATAGCTGTAGCCATTGATATGCCTAATTTTGATAAGATTATTTCTGCTTCTTCTTTTGTGGTTGGATCAACTCTTAAATTTAGGGTTGCTGTTTTTCCCATTATTTCACCTCCTAATATTAATATTGTAACGCATAATGCGTTACATAACAAGATAAATATCTTTAAACTTTCTTTAACATTTCTTGGTTTTATTTTAAAAATTATATTGTATTATAATATCAACAGCATGAACTAAGTTGGATTAATATAAAAAGGAGAAATGACTATGGACTATGTAGTTAGCACAAAAGGACTTACCAAAGTATATGGTAAACATACGGCAGTAGACAATGTGAGTTTGCACATAAAGCGCGGTGAGATATATGGTTTTATCGGCAGAAATGGAGCTGGTAAAACGACGTTTATGAAAATGCTTACTGGGCTTTCAACACCTACTTCTGGTGAGATTGGACTTTTTGGAAGTACCGGTGAAGCAGTGAAAAAGCAGACTGAAAGAGTTGGAAACCTTATAGAAGAACCGGGATTGTATCCACAGCTTACAGGTTATCAAAATCTCAAATGTAAATGTCTTGCTCTTGGAATTCATAAACAGGGTTACATAGAAGAACTGCTTGCTAAAGTGGGACTTGAAACTGCTGGAAAAAAGAAAGTAAAAAAATATTCTTTAGGTATGAGACAGAGACTTGGAATAGCTATGGCTTTGGTTGGTGGACCGGACTTGCTTATTTTAGATGAGCCTATAAATGGTCTTGACCCACAGGGAATCGCAGAGGTTAGAGATATCCTTCTTAAACTTCGAGACGAGCAGAATATGACAATTATGATATCGAGTCATATTTTGGAGGAGCTTTATAAGATAGCCGATACATTTGGAATAATCAACAAAGGCAAGCTTATTCAGGAACTTAGCAAGGAGGAACTTACTGCAAAATGTAGTGATTTTATCGAGCTAAAATGCGATGATACATCTAAGGCATGCCCTGTAATCGAGAATATGGGAATTAAGAATTACAAGGTAATTGGTAACGATACTATTCATATATATGAACAGCTTGATAATCTTGGTACTTTAAATAAAGCACTTGCAAATGCGGACGTAATGGTAAGTCTTCTTAATGTTGTACAGGAAAAATTAGAGAATTATTTCTTAGAATTAGTTGGAGGTGAGGAGAATGCTTAATTTAATCAGAATGAACGGATATAGAGCAAGACATATGACTTGCATGTATGTTTTAGGGATAATAATATGCCTTTTTGCAATCTTCTCTATAGCGACTATAAGTACAACTAGTGGTGAGATTAAGGATGGAGAATTTGTTCCCTATGAGACTCCTGCTGAAGCAATGGAAGCAGGCTACAATGAGGCAAAGGCTGAGGCAGAAGGAACAGCAGAAGATTCGGATAGTGATGTGACAATTCAGCTTGGTCTTATTTCTGAACAGCCTATTCGTGCTGATGGAACAATCACTTCGTATCTTGCTTATATTTATGAAGATATAACAAGTGGCATTATGCTTATATTTATGACTATTGCTGTTGTACTGTTTTTTAACAGAGAGCAAAATAGTGGGTTTATAAAAAATATAGCATCCAAGTCAACCTCAAGAGTAAATATATATTTTTCTAAATTTATAGTTATGGCTTTATATACACTTGTGTCGTTGCTTCTTTTGGCTGTAGCAGAATATATCGCACTGTTAGTATATTACAAGGGAGATGTTAAATTTGGCGTCGATGTTATAGGTGATTTCCTTCCAAAGATGGGAATTATTTTCCTGTTACATCTTGCATTTATAAGTGGTGTTGTTATGGTTACTACGTTATCGAAGAGCAGTACATTAGGTATAACAATCGGTATGCTTGCGAATACAGGATTTTCGACATTTATAGTTATGCCTATAAAGGCTTGGTTTGACATAGACATAAGCAAATATCTCGTAACACCAAATATTGCAAAGCTTAATCTGAATTCTACAGGTGATGTGATTACAGATACACTTTTAGTTGGAATTATCTGGCTGATTGTATATAATATAATTGGTTGCGCATATTTTGCTAAGAAGGATATTGTGTAGGAGTAGTACATGAAACTTATGCTTATAATAGTGCTTTTTATTGCACTACTTTTCATGACAACAAAATACATTTTATATAGGCGACAGGTTAAGGCAATCTGTCGCCAGCTTAGGTTTATGGAAAATGATATGACTAACCATAAGCTTAGAACAGACCTTACGGATAAAGAGATTGTGGAATTAGCAGGGCTTATCAATGATATGTGTGAGGAACATAATAAAAAAGAGGTTGGGTTGCTAAATAAAGATAAACGACTCAAGGAAACTCTCACCTCTGTTTCTCATGATATAAGAACTCCTCTCACATCTCTAAAAGGGTATTTTGAACTTTTGATGTCAGAAGAGGATGTGGAGAAAAAACTTCAATATGCAGACGTTATGAGTGAGAGAATGGATAATCTTTCAGATCTTTTAGATGAGCTTTTTACATATACAAAGCTACAAAATCAGGACTATAAGCTTGAGATGGAAGAGCACGATATGACTAAGCTTGTACTTGAAACAATATTTTCTTTCTATGAGATATTTAAACGGAAAGGTTATGAACCAGTGTTAGATATAGATGAGAAATCTTATAAGATTATGTGCAATGATGTGGCAGTTAAACGAGTTATTTCAAATGTAATAAAAAACGCATTGGTACATGGAATGGGAGATATAAAGATTTCTTATGGCGTGGTGGGTGAACGACTTTTGTTTTCTTGTGAAAACTCTCTGGCCCATCCAGAAAATATGGATGTGTCCCAAGTGTTCGAGCGATTTTATAAAGCGGATAAATCAAGAAATGAGAAATCAACAGGTTTAGGTCTTGCTATAGCTAAAGAGATGGTGGAAAAGATGGGCGGAAGTATTGAGGCAAGACTTGCTGGTAAGAAATTTATTATTAATATTGGCTTTGGCGCATAATGGCATTTTTGCAATATGATATATTAAAGAAGAAGGAGTACTTCCTTTGTTATTGTAACAAGGAAAGTACTCCTTCTTGTGTTTGGTTGGCTTGTTTTTTTCTTTACATTTATATTGAATTGTCGGCTGGCATTTGATGCCAATAGATTGTGTTGAATAATCATAATAACCTCCAATATGTTTCCTATACAATATTATCGGCATATTAAAGATAGCATTTAATAAAAAATAGAAATTATTTGCAGAATAATGTCATTTTAATGTTATGCCAAATGTGATTAGATATTAAGTATATTATGCATATAGAATGATAAACAATAATAATTTATCGAAAAACGATAAAAATATATTGACAAACAAAAATACAGGGTGTAATATACCATCAACAGGTACATAAACTAGAAGTATTTATATGAAGCAAAAAATGTTTCAAGAATGGAGGATATAATGTTAAAAATACCAAGTAAGATTTCAATCACAGTATCAATTGCAGTTTCTATAGTGTTCTTTGCACTTTGTATAGCATTCGGATTTTATATGCCGGAGTTTGCTAAACTTATGGTAAGAGCAGTTAATGATTTGGGAATTGCGGAGGTTACAGCATCGGGAGAGAATGTGGTTTTAGGACTGGCATATGTAGCACTCGTACTTATTGTCGTAATAGATATTTTGCTCTTTATGTTACTTTTAAGAGTAAGAGCTGGAAAGGTTTTTACAGGAGAAAGCATCGCACTTATAAGAGGGGTGTCATGGGGATGCTATTTTGTAGCGGCTGTGTTCTGCGGACTTGCATATTATTTTACATTTGTTGCATTGCTGATTGCATTTGTAGCTGCATTCTTAGGACTTTGTTTGAGAGTAGTAAAAAATGTGATAGAGGAAGCTACCGAGATTAAGAGTGAAAATGATTTGACTGTATAGACGCTGAAATTTATGGAGGTAGAATATGATTATAATTAACTTAGATGTAATGATGGCAAAAAGAAAAATGTCTTTGAACGAGCTATCTGAAAAAGTAGGTATAACATTGGCGAACTTATCTATTTTAAAAAATAACAAAGCAAAAGCGATTCGTCTTTCTACACTAGATGCAATTTGTGAAGCGCTGGATTGCAGAGTTGAGGATATTCTTGAACATGTAAAAGGCTCTGGAGCTGAGGATATAGAAGAGGAGGGCTAATATGGAAGGTGTTATAGCAAATGTGCAACAAAATATAACCAGTCCGATGTTAATAGAAAATAAAAGAGAGTACACTGCTATCGAAACAGTTTTTGCATGGATGAGTGTCATTTTGGGATATTTGTTTTGTAAGGTTTTTCCTGCTTGGATAAATCCCTTGAGTGGAATGTTATTTGTATTGTTTTTATATGTGGGTACAACGATTATACTTAAGATAAATAAGGCTAAACTTGAAGCTAAAGCTGTAGTTACAGCTATGTCGGGAGTGGTTGTTGGTGTATCGTTGGTGTTTACTTCCAATCAGTTTATAGAATTAATTGCTTATACATATTCGTTGATGGCATATTGCTACTATGTGTTTGTTGCTTTGGGTAATACTACGAAAAAAGGATTTAATGATTTTATATTAGTTGATTATATCAAGGCATTGTTGTTTGCACCATTTAACAGTATAGGTTCAATGTTTAAAGCAATATTTTCAGATAAATTTAAGAAGAGTGGAAATGTAATCTGGAAAGTTGTGCTTGGAGTAACTATCGCAATGATTCCAACTATCATAGTAACAATCCTTTTGTCGTATGATGTTGGCTTTAGAAATATAATGGGGAATCTTTTTGATTTTGATATAGGAGATATTATTTCAGAGGGAATGTGCATTGTTTTCGGTATGCTGGTAGGTATGTATATTTTTGAATTATTTATTTCTTCTGTTGATAAAACATGCAAGGAATTTTCTGCGACAGAATGTGAAACAAAGGTAAGAAAAATACAGTGTATACATATTGCAACAGCGGTTGCAGCAGTAATTCCGATATTGTTTTTGTATGTTGTGTTTTTTATATCACAATGGAAATTCTACATGTATGGCTTTTCTGGAAAATTGCCTGAAGGGTTTAGTTATTCTTCGTATGCAAGAGAAGGCTTTTTCCAGCTGTGTGCAGTATCAGTGATAAATCTTATAATTATCGTATTTGTTATGATGTTTATGAATCAGGAAGAAAACTGGTTAAAAAAAGTTAGAGCATCTATTGTTGTTACTTATGCGGTTGTAACCTTGATATTAATTGCCACAGCCGTTGCTAAAATGGTAATGTATATTGATTGTTATGGACTGACACCTAAAAGAGTATATGCAACGTGGATGATGATTGTGTTGGTAATGATTTTCTTTACTATAATTCTAAAGCAATTTATTGCTAAGTTTAGTGCAGTAAGTACATCTATATGGATTACAGTTGTTATGTTTGCTGTACTCGCTTTGTCAAACGTGGAAGGAATGATTGCACGTTACAATATAAGTAAATTTTTGGATGGCACATTTAATAGTATAGATGTAGATGCTGTGGCTGATATGGGGGATGCGGCAATTCCTGAATTGGTTTATTTGTTTGAGGAACTTAAAAAAATGGATAAATCAGATGAAAGCACAGGCGTTTATACGGCATATATGGAAACTGGTTTTATATTGCAGGATAAGGCACTTGAGTATAACAATGAGGCAAGGGATATAATGGGATATACAATTCCATATTATAAAGCGATTACCTCTCTTGAAGATGCGGGTTTTATGGATTTTAAGTAGATAATATACATGGATGTGTATGGAAAAGTAGCTGTCGAGTTTGACTTGGCAGCTATATTTATGTGAGTTATTGAAATAAAAAAATGAAAGAAAATGAAAGAAAATGAAAGAAAATGATTGACAAAGTAAAAAAATGTGTTATGATTATATCATAATTAATCAAAAACTTTCAGAATCAATCAGAGAATAGAGGAGATTTTATGCTGACAGAGGATAGACATTCGATAATTTTAGAAACAGTTAATAACAATGGAAGTGCTACTCTTGCAGAATTGTGCACACTGCTTGATACTTCAGAATCTACCATAAGACGTGATTTGGCATATCTCGATGAAAAGGGAATGTTGGTGAAGGTCAGAGGTGGTGCTATGTCGGCTCAGGTTACGGATAACTTTACAGCTTTAGAGCGAAACGTAGCTGAGAAAGCGTTGCTGTTTAATGATGAGAAGATGGCTATAGCAAAATATGCTGCTTCACTGATTGAGGATGGAGATTTTGTGTTCTTGGATGCAGGAACTACCACTGAGAAGATGATTGAGTTTATTCCAGATAAGAATGTAACCTTTGTGACTAACGCATTTGTACATGCTATGAAACTTGCTAATAGAGGTTTTAAAGTGTTTGTACCTGCAGGTGAAATAAAGGTTACTACAGAGGCTATTGTTGGAGCAGATTGCATTAAATCTATATCAGAATATAACTTTACTAAAAGCTTTATAGGAGTGAATGGAATATCCCTTTCTGTTGGTCTGACTACTCCTGAAAAAGCCGAGGCGGAAGTAAAGAGAGCAGTAATCGCCAATACTAGAAAACCATACTTCTTAGCGGATCATTCTAAATTCGACAAGATAACAGCAGTTAATATTGCACCTCTTGCAGAAGGTAAGATAATAACTGACAGGGTAGAGAACAAAAAGTATGTAACCGAGGCATCAATTAAGGAGGTTATGATATGATATACACAGTTACATTTAATCCGGCAGTGGACTATGTTGTTCACTCAGGTGCGATGGAATTAGGTAGTGTCAATCGTAGTAACGGCGAAGAAATCTATTTTGGCGGAAAAGGAATTAATGTATCTTTTGTACTCAAAGAACTTGGATTAACATCAAAAGCGTTAGGCTTCATTGCAGGATTTACTGGTGAGGCAATAAAGAAAGGTGTTGAGGAAAAAGGTATTGATTCTGATTTTGTACAACTTGAAAACGGTTTCTCTCGTATAAATATTAAGATTAAATCCACTGAAGAGACAGAACTTAATGGTCAGGGACCTAATATTAGTGAAAAAGCTATTGCAGAACTTTTCACTAAACTTCAAAAACTTCAGGATGGAGACACTATAGTGTTAGCAGGAAGTATTCCAAATACACTTCCATCAGATATATATGAGCAGATTTTACAGCGTATTTCCAATAAAAAAATCAAGGCTGTTGTAGATGCTACTGGCCAGCTACTTATGAAGGTGCTTCCATACAAGCCATTCCTGATAAAACCAAATAATCATGAACTTGGTGAGATGTTTGGAGTGAAGCTTACAACGATAGAAGAAATTGAGGAGTATGCAAGAAAACTTCAGGCTATGGGAGCGAGAAATGTACTTATATCTATGGCGGGTGACGGCGCTCTTCTTATAGATGAGACTGGTGAGGCACACCACTGTGGAGTATGCAAAGGAACAGTTAAGAATTCTGTTGGAGCAGGTGATTCTATGGTGGCAGGGTTCATCGCAGGTATAAAGGATGGAGATTACGAGTATGCTTTAAAGCTTGGAACTGCTACAGGTGGTGCAACAGCATTTTCGGATGGCTTAGCAACAAAACCGGAAATAGACAGATTGTTAAGTGAATTACTATAAAACATATGATTGTCTGGTGAATGACAATTTAAACATAAAATAAGAAAGAGGAGGATGTTAAGTATGCGTATTGTTGACTTACTTAAGAAAGAAAGTATAGCACTTGGTCAAGCACCAGGTAGCAAGCAGGAAGCAATCGACATGTTAGTTGATCTTCAGGCAAAGAGTGGAAATCTTGCAGATATTGAGGCCTATAAAAAGGGAATTTTAGCACGTGAGGAGCAGGGCTCAACAGCAGTTGGTGAGGGAATAGCTATCCCACACGCTAAGAGCGAGGCTGTAAAGGCACCATCTCTTGCAGCCATTACAGTACCAGGAGGAGTTGATTATGATTCACTTGATGGCGAGCCATCAACCCTTTTATTTATGATTGCAGCTCCAAATGATGGAGATGTACATTTAGAGGTATTATCAAGACTTATGACAATTCTTATGGATGAGGAATTTAGAGGGGAGCTTCTTAAAGCAAAGGATGCTGCAGAGTTTTTATCAATTATTGATAAGACTGAGACAGCAAAGTTCCCAGAGGAGGTAACTATGGCAAAATCAGAGTCAAGTGCAGCATATAGAGTTCTTGGTGTTACAGCTTGTCCAACAGGTATTGCACATACTTATATGGCAGCGGAAGCATTGGAGAAGGCAGGTAAGAAGCTTGGAATTACAGTAAAGGTTGAGACTAATGGCTCAGGCGGTGTTAAGAACAAGCTTACTGCAAAGGAAATTGAGGAGTGTGATGGAATTATCGTAGCAGCTGATAAGTCAGTTGAGATGTCACGCTTCAATGGCAAGAAGGTTATTACAACAAAGGTATCTGATGGAATTAAGATTCCTGAGGAATTAATCAACAAGGTGGTATCAGGTGACGCACCTGTATATAAACATCAGGGTGCTAAGGCTGAGACTTCAGATGCGCAGGGTGAGTCATTTGGTAGAAAGATTTACAAGCACTTAATGAATGGTGTATCTAATATGTTACCATTTGTAGTTGCAGGTGGTATTTTCATAGCATTAGCTTTCCTTATTGATACAATAGCTGGTGCACCACAGGACGGTTCATTCGGTACTTATACTGAAGCAGCGGCTTTCTTTAAGACAGTTGGTGGATTTGCATTTAACTTTATGGTTCCTATACTTGCAGCATTTATCGGTATGAGTATTGCAGATAGACCTGGTTTCTTGGTTGGTCTTGTAGGTGGATATATGGCAACATTAGGTTCAACATTTGCAAGCATTGGTGGAGATGTTCCATCAGGTTTCCTTGGTGCATTGTTCGCAGGTTTTGCAGGTGGTTACCTTATGCTTGGTGTTGAAAAGCTTTGTGACAAGATGCCAGACGCTTTAAATGGTATTAAGCCAGTTCTTATTTATCCATTAGTTGGACTTGGTATGATTGCTGTAGTTATGTGTGCAATTAATCCATTTATGGGTATGATTAATACAGGTCTTTCAAACTTCCTTAGCGATATGGGTGGACAGAGCAAGATTATTCTTGGATGTATCCTTGGAGCTATGATGTCAATAGATATGGGTGGTCCTTTCAACAAGGCAGCTTATGTGTTTGGTACAGCAGCAATCGCATCTGGAAACTACGATGTAATGGCTGCAGTTATGATTGGTGGTATGGTACCTCCAATAGCAATCGCTTTAGCAACTACATTCTTTAAGAATAAGTTTACTGAGGAAGAGAGAAAGAGTGGTCCTGTTAACTACATTATGGGACTCAGCTTTATAACAGAAGGTGCTATTCCTTACGCAGCAGCAGATCCAATCAGAGTAATTCCATCATGTATGATTGGTGCAGCTGTAGCAGGTGGTCTTTCAATGGCATTTAACTGTACACTTATGGCACCACACGGCGGAATCTTTGTATTCGCAGTAGTTGGAAACTGGCCTATGTATATCCTTTCACTTGTGATTGGTTCTGTAGTAGGTATGGTATTAATGGGTGTTCTTAAGAAGAAGGTTCAGGCATAAGATACAATCTATAATAAAACAGTCGAATTGAACTGAAATAAATGATATAATTTTAGATACTTCGAAAGTCCACATATGTTTAAATAGGTGGACTTTCGGATAATAAAGAGGAAAATTTTGTATATTTGGAGGAGATAAAAATGGTATCAAAAACTGTAGAAGTAATTAATGCACAGGGTATGCATATGCGTCCAGCAGGAATTCTTGCAAAGGCTGCTGCGGCGTATAAGGAGTGCAATATAACAATGAATGTTAATGACAAGAATGTAAACGCTAAGGCTCTTATGCAGATTATGTCAGCTTGTATTAAATGTGGTAACACCGTTGAAATCGTATGTGAAGGTACAGACGAACAGGCTGCGTTAGATGAGGTTGCAGGCTTATTTGAAAGCGGTTTTGGTGAGTAATAATTGCTTGCTTGATACATTGGGAGGCATATTATGGAGAAATACATAGGAAAGGGAGTTTATGGCGCTATAGCTATAGGCAAGATTTCGGTATTCAAAAGAAAAGAGGTTTCTGTAAAGCGTACCCGAGTGGAGGACACTGAGCAGGAGAAGCAGAGAGTAGAGACAGCGAAGGCTCTTGCCACAGCGCAGCTTCAAGAAATCTATGACAAGGCATTAAAAGAGGTTGGTGAAGCAAATGCTCAGATATTTGAGATTCACATGATGATGCTTGAGGATATGGATTATAATGATTCTATCCAAAATATCATTGAAACCCAGTCAGTTAATGCAGAATATGCTGTAGCTGTAACGTCTGATAACTTTGCAGAAATGTTTTCTGCGATGGAAGATGCATATATGAAAGAGAGGGCTGCAGATATTAAGGATATATCTAATCGACTTATTCGCAATCTTCAGTCAGAGGGAGAAGATAATTCTTCAAGTGATGATAAGGTAATTATTTGTTCTGATGACCTAGCACCAAGTGAGACAGTTCTTCTAGATAAGGACAAAGTTCTTGCTTTTGTTACATCCTACGGTTCATCTAATTCACATACAGCAATTTTGGCAAGAAATATGAATATACCTGCTATTATTGGAGCAGGAGATGAGTTCCTTAAGGCAATTAAGGATGGAGATGATGCCATAGTTGATGGCTTTACCGGCGAGATATTCGTTAATCCGGATGAAGAGACAAGAGATAAACTCGTAGCTAAGCAAAAGCAGGATGAGGAGAAGAAAAAACTTCTTCAGAATCTAAAGGGTAAGGAAAATGTTACCTTAGATGGTAAGAAGATAAACATATATGCAAATATAGGAAGTGTAGATAATATTGGAGCAGTTTTACTTAATGATGCAGGTGGTATAGGTTTATTCCGTAGTGAGTTCCTCTATCTAGAGAGTGATGATTATCCAACTGAGGAGCAACAGTTTGTAGCATACAAGAAGGTTCTTGAAAGTATGGCTGGCAAGAAGGTTATTATAAGAACTCTCGATATAGGAGCTGATAAGCAGGTAGACTACTTTGGACTAAAAAAAGAGGAAAATCCTGCTCTTGGTTACAGAGCTATTCGCATATGTCTTACACGTCCTGAGATATTCAAGACTCAGCTTAGAGCTCTTTACAGAGCATCGGCTTATGGTAATTTAGGTATTATGTTCCCTATGATTACCAGCGTGGGTGAGCTTGAGAAAATTTTAGCGATATGTGAAGAGGTTAAGACCGGACTTGTTTCTGAGGGAGTAGAAATATCTGACAAGATTGAGCTTGGTATTATGATTGAAACCCCTGCAGCTGCAGTAATCAGTGATTTGCTTGCTCCTATGGTTGATTTCTTCAGTGTAGGTACCAACGATTTGACACAATACACTCTTGCTTGTGATAGACAGAATCCAGAGCTTGAAGACTTCATTGACACACATCATGAGGCTATTCTTAGACTTATAAAGATGGCTGCAGACAATGCACATAATCATGGAGCTTGGATTGGAATATGTGGAGAGCTTGCGGCAGATACAACTCTTACAGAAACCTTTATGCGAATGGGCATAGATGAATTATCTGTTTCGCCAGGGTTTGTATTAAAGGTTAGAGACACAGTACGTAGCTTGGATTTATCAAAATAAAATACAATATATAATAAAAAGCTTTTGCAAGTATAGGGAATCTATATTGCAGAAGCTTTATTTTTTCGAAAAAGTTTTGTTTAAAGTGTTGACAACAAGTGTAATTAGGTGTATATATACACTATACACACTCGAGAGTTTAAAATTAAGAAAGGTATACCTATGAACATTATAATTAGCAATACAAGTAGTGTTCCAATTTATGAACAGATTGAGCAGCAGATTAAGGATATGATTGTGTCTGGTGTTTTGCCAGAGGGAGAGATGCTTCCTTCTATGCGTTTTCTGGCTAAGGAGCTTCGTATCAGTCTCATAACTACCAAACGTGCCTACGAGGAGTTAGAGCGGGATGGCTTTATAGAAACACGTGTTGGCGTGGGGTGCTTTGTTAAGGCTAAGAATCAGGGCTTTATCAGAGAGAAGATTATGTGCGAGATAGAAGATCATTTTGAAAATGCAGTGACCAGAGCAAAAGTCTGTGATATTCCTTTGCAGGAACTTGTTGATATTTTGTCCATAATATATAAGGAGAACGCTGAATAAAACATTTGTATAAGTATGGATTGCTATATCTGCAATCCTATACAGGGAGGGATTAAACATGGCGTTAGATTATAGCGTAGAGAATGCAATAGAGATTAAAAATCTTAACAAAAACTACAAGGGGTTTAGCTTAAAGGATGTGACCTTTAATGTTCCTAGCGGACAGGTTACAGGCTTTATAGGACAGAATGGTGCGGGCAAATCAACTACCATAAAGTCTATACTAAATATGCTTAAGACTGACAGTGGGGAGATAAAAGTCTTTGGAGCAGATAACTTAAAAAATGAATTTGATGTTAAGGAGAATGTGGGAGTTGTCTTTGACGATATAGGTTTTCATCCAAATCTTAAGGCAAAGCACATTGATAAGATTTTAAAGGGTATGTACAAGAGCTGGGATTCCAAACAGTTTTTTGAATACCTTGAAAAGCTGGGACTTCCTACCAAGAAGAAGGTGGGAGATTACTCACGTGGTATGCAGATGAAGCTTCAGATAGCAACTGCACTTTCGCATCATGCAAAGCTTCTTATTATGGACGAGCCAACAGGTGGTCTTGACCCTATCGTTCGTAATGAGATTCTTGATATATTTATGGAGTTTATACAGGATAGCGAGCATACAGTATTCTTGTCATCCCACATAATAACTGACCTTGAAAGAATTGCAGATAATATCGTATTTATACATAAGGGCAAGATTCTTCTTGCTGAGGATAAGGACACTATGGCTGAGCGTCACGGTATATTAAAATGCTCCAAGGAACAGTTTGCCACAGTGGATGATGAGGATGTTATCGGATATAGAAAGTCCTCCTTTGGTATCGAAGCTTTGGTTGGTGACCAGGAGAAATGTAAAGCCAAGTACAAGGGCATGCTTTGTGAGAAGACATCCTTAGAAGAAATAATGTTGTTCTATGTAAATAATACTAACAACGGCGAAAACTAGGAGGTGAAGTCTATGTTAGGATTAATTTATAAGGACTTGGTTCTTGTCAGGAAAAACATATTAATGGGATTTCTTACTATAGCTGGTATGGCTCTTTTTGCTATCATATTTATACTTGGTATGAATATAGGTAATTTTCAAGAGATGAAGGAACTTGATTTAATATACGATCTGTTCTTTAAAGGAGCGATTTTTTATGTGTGTGGCGCGGGAATTACTGTGTCGCTAACCAGCTCCTCTGCTATAGATCAGGACCATAAAGCTGAATGGTACAAGGTGCTTTACGCATCCCCTATAAATGTTTGGCAGGAGATATTCTCTAGATACATAGTAGCATTTTTGGTTAATACTGTAATGAATATTTGGTCGGCTATTTTACTTCCTATAGTATATATGTCAGGTAATGAGAGCTTTGGTTTTAAGGAGTTTAAGACAGTGATATACTGCTGGTTGGCAGGAATTCTTATAATACTTATTAGACTTCCTATAGACATCATATTTTCCGCAAAAACCAGCGTGATTATATGCTGTTCATTATCATTCGTATTTCTTGTCGCTATTATGGCTTGGCTTATGCATGAGGAAAATATAGAGGTTATATTTAAGGCTATAAAGAGCTGGTTTGATTGGATTTATAACCACGGAACTCTTGTTGTTATAGGTGTGGTTGTAGCGTCATTTTCTGTTTCGTATTTTGGCAAGAGAAATAGGAGGTGGGCGTAAATGAAGGGATTACTTTATAAGGATTTAATAAATGGTAAGGCATATATATGCCTTGTGGTGTTTTATCTGTTCTATGCTTTTATGATGGTAGAAGCGATAGGCTGGGAATTTGTCAGTGCGGTGGGGCTAGAGGCAAAGCTTGGGGTTCTGTCTGAAAACTATATATTGCTTATGTCCACCGTATTTGTAGCTTGTCTTATACCTATGTCTATGTCTACAGTATTATGTACTTTGGATAATAAAACCAAATGGACCAGCTACGCTACAGCTCTTCCGGGAGGATATAAGAATGTGGTGGCTGAAAAATACATAATAGTGTTAATAGGTCATGTGATTGCTGTAATAGCAAGTCTTATTACTATATTTGCAATTAAACACACCTTTGAGGTTGAGATAGATGGAGTAATGATAGATGACGTTGGTGCAAATGTCTTCGTTATTCTTATGCTACTTATGTTAGGAATTTCTCTTATAGGCAATTCCATTCTGATCCCTTTTGTTACCAGAAACAAGCCGGGAGTGGTTAATATAGTATTAACAGTATGTGCTGTAATTGCTATGTATGGATTGTTTGCTTATATAGCATTGGGAGATGTATCATTCTTTCAGCAGGAGAATCTTATACAAAGAATTATTATGTGGATAGCTAATCATAAAAAAGAAGTTTGGGGCACATGTTACGCACTTGTAGGTGCAGGAATTGTGAGCCAGATAGTGTCTTATTTGGTGAGTGTGAAGAACTATCTTAAGTATGTGTAATTGGATGTAAAAAATCACGAAATGACACAATTTGTGTCATTTCGTGATTTTTTGTTGATATAGAAAAGAACTGTTGTATTGTAGGAAAATTAATCTATACAAGGTTTTTTTTGAATGATAATATAAGTTTGTATAAATTGATATATAATGCATTTGTGTAAGAATATAAAACCTATGTAATGTGTGGAGGGTGAAAATGAACATATTTTCTCGTAAAAGTTTTTTTGTTGTAAAAAATATAATATACATGTTAAGTGTTATAGTCGCATGTACAGGTATTTATTATCTTATAAATGAAACAGTTCTTTTCTTGGAAATAGAGTCTCAAATTCCCTATCTGGATATTGTTACTCATATTTGTGATTTTAGAGATTATAGTGAGGCTGTAACTCCGTATATAACAAAATCACTTCTTATGGCTATGTGGGTTGTACTGATATTACTTGTTTTAGCCGGAATAATGTTTTTTAAGGATATGGATAAAGCAATTATTTTGCAACTTGTAGCAATTGGTACTAGCACAGCAACAGGTGTGTTGTATTTTTTCCTTAATATGAAACTTGGGCTTTTAAAGATTGTAGATACTTCGTGGAAATTACCTGTTTTTATTATACTGCTTGTACTTGGTACAGTTGTAACTATAACTGGTATAGTTCTTTTAGTAAAAGAAGAAAAGCTATCTTTAAAGAGTAATTTTACTAAAATGTGTGTACTTGGCATAATGGTAGGTTTTGTTGTTATGTGCTTATATCCATACATAATGATTAAAAAAGAGCTTGGTAAAGAATATGATGAGATTTTGTATTATTTGGAATTTGTTGATTCTAAGAAAGAAGATTATGATGAAGAGATTGGATATCAGATTGGAAATTATTGTAAAGAAGATGCCTTGTATGTGGAAGGAAAACTATATATAAGAGGTGTAGAAAATGATTCGTATGCGAGTATATATACGATAGATGATGTTGGTAATTATGAGTTGTTTTGGAAGTGCGATGAAAGAGCTGTAAATATATCCGCAATGTATTATTATGATTCGTATATTTATGTAGCCATTTATTTGCTTGATGATGAGGAATTGCCATACAGATTTATTAGAATATCCATGGTTGATGGAGAGGAAGAGCTGTTGTTGAGTGAGTCATCAGAAATACTTGATGCCTTATATGGAATCTCTGGAAATAGATTATATTATTATATATATAGCAGAGATAAGGTGGAAAATAAGAAGGTATATTATATAAATCTTGATGGAGAAATATCTAAAGAAAACGCTGTGCTGTATGATGATGGTGTAGATTATTCAGGATTTAGTTATTTTGATAACAAATGGGTGTGTGGATATATTTATAACCAGAGAGAAACCAGAACTGCAAGAAATATGCAAACTTATCAAGGCAATGCATATTGGTTGTATTATGATTATTATGGCAAAGAGTATTTTGAGATACTTGATAAAAAGAATAATGATCATAATGTTCTGATTGATACAGATGTAGAACAGTATAATATATTTGACGGTCAGATATATTATATAAAAAAATCAGATGAGTGTTATGAGATATGGCGCTGCGATCTTGCAGGAGAAAATAAAACCGTTATAGGTACTGTTTCGCCTAAAAATATGACTTATAACAACACTATAGAGAATGAAAAATGTATAGATTTATATCTGGCAGATGGATATATGGTGATAGATTTCAATGATGGAAATGGAACTGTAGATGAAAGATATATCAAATGGCTTGATGATGGAAGTGTTAAAGAGATAAAATAAGAAAAAGGGGCTTTCTGAGATAGATAGCCCCTTTCATTTTGCAAGTGAATGATAAAACGTAATCGTAAAACAAGTATATTTTCCTGGTTCGCTTTCAACCATAATGTCTCCGCCCTGTCCCTCGACAATGCTTTTAGAAAGAGAAAGTCCTATACCGATACTGTTGGCATTTACATCTGATTTAGCTCTGTAAAATCTTTTGAAAATCTTAGATTGCGATTCTTTGTCAATTCCTTTTCCGTAATCTTTTATATGTATCATCGTAGTAAGTGGAGATTGGTCTGTCCACACCTCTATATTAGAATTGTTCGGTGCATATTCTGTAGCATTTTTTAGTATGTTGGTGAGACATTCGGCAAGCCAGTCTTGGTCGTGATTTAGTAACATTTCAGTGTTGCAATTTACATTTATGACCTGTGATTTTGCGTTGCTAAGCATACTGACATTTTGAGTAGCCAACTGTAAGGTAGGAAGTAGTGGTTGCTTTTTTATATTGAATTCAATAGCACCTGATTCCAATCTAGCAAGCTTTAACAGCGATAAAATAAGCCACTCCATACGAGAGAGCTGGTCCCCCATCATAGATAAAATTTCCTTTCGCTTGCTGTCAGAGATATCGGGATTGGATAATAAATCCTGATATATGGTAAGAGTAGCAAGAGGGGTTTTTAACTGATGAGAAATATCAGCAATTAAGTCCTGTAAAAAAATTCTTTCGTTTTGTTCCTTCTCTCGGCCTATTTTGATGGCAGTAACCATTTTTGTGTACATAGAATAAAACTGGCTAATATCGCTTTCGTCAATATCCTTAAGGTCAAGATTATTGTAATTACCCTCTAAAACACCTGCTGCATTAGTTTGAACCTTGTGAATAGCTTTAAGTGGAAATTTGTACAAATGAAAGCTTAAGATAAAACCACCTATACAGATAAGAATATAAATTATGTAAACTACTATATAAAGCCTTGCTATAGATTCTTTAATACTTTCACTATACTCGGAAGGCATAAAAGATAATTTGCCGGATTCTTCAAGCATGTCTGTATCATTAACTGAACTAATTAATTCTTCATAATAATTATCCTCAAGTTTATCTATAGATGATTTTAAACCTAAAAATAAAATGATACCTAAAATAAAGCACATTATTAAATATGAAATTGTAAAAAACTTGAATTCCTTATTCTTAAACATAGTACACCTTTTATGTTGTAATATTTGTATGAGAAAAAACTTATATAATCCATATAATAAAGAAAATATTTCTTGATTTATGAGATGTGCGTTGCCTGTTGGATATAAATGCAAACATTTTGAACTGCGTATTTAGCGACTGACGAAATCCACCGTTTACTGAGGCTTAGACGCGAAGGCATTCCTGAGCGCCTTAGACGAAGTTAATGGGTAGTTTGGCAGCGCGTTGCAGTATGTTTGCATTTATATCCAACAGGCAATGTGCATCTCATAAATCATGAAATATATTTTTGGAATTTATGGTTATACAAGAGAATTTTGGATGATTTATTTATCCTGTAGCATATATCCTACACCTCGTATGGTTTGGATATAATCTTTATCTTCACCTAATTTTTCTCTAAGTCTTTTAACATAAACTGATAGCGTATTGTCATCTATAAAATCACCATCAATATCCCAAAGCTGTTCTAATATTTGTCCTCTTGTAAGAACATTGTTTTTATTTTGAACCAAAGTTAAGAATAAACGGTACTCACTAGGAGTTAAGTTTAATATCGTACCGTTGTAAGATACAATATGTTTTTTCTCATCTATCTTAAATGGTCCAAGTATAATTTCGGAAGAAACATCTGCAGTTGTGTCGAAACGTCTTATATTTGCTTTTATTCTGGAAATAAGTTCTCTGACCCTAAAAGGTTTACACACATAATCGTCACCACCTACCTCAAGTCCCTGTACAACATTTACCTCCTCGTCTAGTGCGGTTAGGAAGATAATAGGAAGCCTATAACCCTGATTACGCATTTCTTGACAAAATGTGTAACCTATTCCGTCTGGAAGATTGACATCCAAAAGCATAAGAGAAAACGAGTCATTCTCAAGAGCTTTTTTTGCATCTGCAAGGCAGGAACAATGTGTAACGTTAAAATTTTCAGTTTCAAGAGCAAATGAAGTTGCCATAGCAAGTGCCTGGTCGTCTTCAACTAATAATATTTTTTTCATATGTGTCTCCCAAATTAAAAACTATATTAATATAATAATTCAAAAAAATGTAAAGTTCAACTTATCTTACAAAACTGTAAGATAACTTTCATCTAATCGTAAGATTGGTTTGTTAAGATGTTAACATGGAAATAAAATGTTGCTTAAAATAAATAATAACATTTAAGAAGAAAAGGAGAAAATCTATGGAAATGCTCAAAACAGTTAATCTTAGTAAAATATATGGAGAGGGAGAGAATCAGGTTAAGGCATCTGATGAGATAAATCTTTCTATCGATAAAGGAGAATTTGTTGCTATCGTGGGTAGTTCGGGTTCGGGTAAATCCACACTTTTACATATGCTTGGATGCCTTGATAAGCCAACCAGTGGTGAAATTTACATAGAAGGAGAAAATGTGGCGTCGTATGGGGATGATGCACTTTCTGTTGTGAGAAGAAGAAAGATAGGTTTTGTATTTCAGGCGTATAATCTGATACCAGTAATGACAGTAAGGGAGAACATAGAAATGCCTGTGCTCCTTGATGGAAAGAAACCGGAGAAGAAATATATTGATGATTTAATTGATATGCTTGGTCTGGCGGACAGGGTTGAACATCTTCCTAATCAGCTTTCAGGTGGTCAGCAGCAGAGAGTATCTATAGCGAGAGCATTAGCAAATAAGCCATCTATTATTCTCGCAGATGAGCCTACAGGTAACCTCGACAAGAAAAACAGTATTGAGGTTATGGAGATATTAAAAGCATCTGCAAAAAAATACGAACAGACTCTCATTCTCATAACTCATGAGCCAAGCGTTGCTAACCTTGCAGACAGAATCA
Organism: Wujia sp.; assembly: GCA_045531735.1. Classification (GTDB taxonomy): domain Bacteria; phylum Bacillota; class Clostridia; order Lachnospirales; family Lachnospiraceae; genus Coprococcus_C. The sequence continues at coordinate 52,582 of JAZSEO010000035.1, forward strand.
TTGAGTTGTCTGATGGTAAAATAATAAGTGATTCAAAAGAAAATGCGTAGTTTGGAGGAATAGTATGAAAGGTTATCAAGAACTGGGAAATAAATACCTAAAACATAAAAAGAAACATGCTGCCCTCGTTGTTACAAGCATGGTGCTTTCTACGATGATTATTTATATAGTAATTACATTTTACTTTGGCTTGATGTCTTCATCCAAGAAAATAATGGAGGAGATGGGCAATTATTATGCGGCAATCTATAAAATAGATGATGAGCATAAGGATAAATTAAAGAATCATGTCGGAGTAGATAATGTTGACTTTGCTAATATAAGCTATGATTGGTGCTTTGAGGACTATTATGGTTATGGATTAGAACTTATTTCATTAGAAGATGCAAATCAAGATACTTTCGGATACGAGCTTGTTGAGGGTGCATTTCCTAAGAATTCTTCACAGATAATGATTTCTAAGGATGACTTACATCTTTTTAAGGAAGATGTAAAGGTTGGTAGTAAAATAATTTTGGGAGGCCAGTCGGAGGATACTTTAGAGGATACAGAGATTTTTAAAGAATATACTGTGAGTGGTATATATGAAAGAAAAAATGATAATGATTTACTGATGTCTACAACAGCATTTACAATTGCGGATGATGATATGGTGCTTGATGCATATATCAGATTTGATGAGTTTAAAAGCTGGGAAGAACAGATTAAAAACATCGTGTCTGATATAGGAATAGATACAACTAAAACCGAGTATGAGTTAAATGATGGTCTTACCTCTTATTACGGTCAGGACGATGATGCAAGAGCGATGGCTGCAATGTTTCTTATGGTAATGGTGTTTGTAACATATATTTGTATGGTTATGGTTAGAAGCTTGTTTACATCAAATCTTATGGAGAAAATCAGAGACTTTAGTATCATAAGAGCAATTGGTGGTACAGATAAGCAGATTAAGAAAATATTTAAGCGTGAAATATACATAGAGGCTTTGTTTGCGTTTGTAATTGGTGTGTTATTAAGCCATGTAATAATGCCTGTATTAGGCAACACCATGAATTTCTTTACATTTAAATTTGAGGTGTCGCCAGTGACAATACTAGGAGCGGCGTTGTTCCTTTTTGTAACAATTTCATTGGCTGTACTTGAGCCATTTGGAATACTAAAAAAGGTAAGTGCTGTTGAAGGAATAGGGCTTAACTTTACACTCGGCAAAAAGAAAATCAAGAAACGTAAGGGGAAAATCTTTAGAATATTCGGCATAGAGGGTGAATATGCGTACAAGAATATGCGAAGAAATAATAAGGCGTTTTGGAACGCGGTAGCTTCATTTGCGATTAGTGCACTTCTTATGACATTTATAGCTACATTTTATGCGAATATTAATATAAATGAAAACTTAGATGTTAACACTGGCAATGCTTATCCATACGATATAGGTGTTGTAATGTATGACGATGATAAATCGTGGAGTGAATTAAAGGATATAAAAGAAACTTTTAACAAAGAAAAATATATAATAGAAGCACATGAAAATTATAATTATTTTTATGCTGAGCCGGACAAGGAGAATACTTCTTTTAGGTTTACCGAAGAGGCTGTTAATCTTGCATCACAGCCAATGGGTGATTTCTATATGTCCACAGAGTTTGTAGCTGTTTATGTTTATACAGACGTACAGCTTGAAAAACTCAATGACTATATGATAGAAGATGTTGATGCAAAAAAAATCCTAAAGGACGGAGGATTTATTTTAGTAAACAGATGTGAGTATTTCGATTCGAATGAGGGAAAAAAAGTAACTATTACACCGTTTGAAAATAAAGTTGGCGAAAGAGCAAAAATAGCAAATCCGGCATATGTAATCAAGGCTATGGCTAGCGATACAGGTGTCCAGATTAATCAGGCTTTAGAAAAATATCCTGAGCTTATGACAGATTTAGAAATAAAGGGTACATGTACACAAGCACTTTATAAATCCGAATACGAAGTGCAGGTTATAATGTCATACGAATACTTAAATCAGTATTTTACTAAGGATGAGATGGCTGTGCTTTGTGAAGGCTTTTTTATAAATGTAGATGAAAATAACTATGACAAGGCGGAGTTTGACACACTTGTATATGATAAACTAAAGCTTACAGAATGGATGTACACAGATGTAAGCAGACTGTTTATGGAAGAGTTTGAGATGGTAAAGGTTGTTTTAATATTTGTAGTTTTGTTTATCCTTGTTATGGGTGTGATAAATGTACTTCACAACATGGTAAGTGAGCAACAGGAGAGAAGCAGAGAGATAGCGATTCTGCGTTCAATAGGTATGAGCAAGAAGAAGGTCAACAAAATGCTTATATTGGAGAAGGTGATAATAGGTCTTGTGGCATGGCTTGTGGGAACCGGACTCGGGATGCTTTTGTCAAGAGTAATGATTGAACCGGTTATATATTTATTCGAGACAAGCTTTGTTACTCCGTGGGCTTTGTACATATTAATTGGTGTAGGTCTTATCGGTTTGATGGTTCTTCTTTCGTTCGGTATGATACTTAGTATGGGAAAACTTAACATTATAGATAATATAAGAAATAATGATTAAAAATTTAGAATAAAAAAATATATATTTATTCAATTCAACGGTAGAAATATGGTATGTAATCTGTTAAAATACATGATGTTTAATAATAGCGGTTTCATTTTTATACATGCTGGATTATGAAATGTGCTAAATCTAGGGAGGAAACAAGATGAGTATTAAAATCGGTATTTTAGGTTATGGTAATTTAGGCCGAGGTGTTGAATGTGCAATTAAGCAAAATCCTGATATGGAGCTTGTTGCAGTATTTACGAGAAGAGAACCATCTACCGTAACTATCCTTACTAAAACTGCTACTGTTTGCAATATTGCAGATGTAGCTGAATGGAAGAATAAAATAGATGTCATGATTCTCTGTGGAGGAAGTGCAACAGACCTTCCAGTTCAGACACCAGAGATGGCAAAAATGTTTAATGTAGTAGATAGTTTTGATACACATGCTAAAATTCCTGAGCACTATGCAAATGTTGATGTGGCAGCTAAGGAATCTGGCAAAGTGGGGATTATATCAGTAGGCTGGGATCCTGGTATGTTTTCTTTAAATAGAATGTATGCTAATGCGATACTTCCACAGGGTAAGGATTATACATTCTGGGGCAAAGGTGTTAGTCAGGGACATTCAGATGCAATTCGTCGTATAGATGGTGTTAAGGATGCAAAACAATACACAATTCCTGTTGATGAAGCACTTAGCTCAGTTAGAGCAGGAGAGAATCCAGAACTTACTACAAGACAGAAACATACCCGCGAATGCTTTGTTGTATTGGAAGAGGGCGCCGATGCAGCTAAGGTTGAAGAAGCAATAAAGACAATGCCTAACTATTTTGCGGATTATGATACTACAGTTCATTTTATAAGTGAGGAAGAGCTTAAGGCTAACCATAGTGGAATTCCTCATGGTGGATTTGTTATTCGTTCAGGTAAGACTGGATGGAATGAGGAGAATACTCATATTATAGAGTACAGCTTAAAGTTAGATTCTAATCCAGAGTTTACATCATCTGTCATAGTTGCTTATGCAAGAGCAGCATATCGCTTAGCTGCTGAAGGACAGAAAGGCTGTAAGACAGTATTTGATATAGCTCCTGCGTATCTTTCTGCAGTAAGTGGAGAGGAGCTTAGAGCTCATTTGTTATAATTATAATGACACGCTGGTGTATACACATTTAAAAATGCTTGTATATGCCGGCGTGTTGATTTGTGTAAACAGATAATTAAGTGAGTAAATGAAAATTTAAGATATAAAAAGTGAGAGGTAGAAGCATGAAAAAATTTTTAATTGTAGTTGATATGCAAAAGGATTTTGTTGATGGAGCACTTGGTACTAAAGAAGCTGTTGCCATAGTTGATAATGTCGTGAAAAAAATCGAGACCTTTGAAGGGGAGATTTTTGTTACCTATGATACTCACTTTGATAATTACATGGAAACTGCGGAAGGGAAAAAACTTCCTGTGCCACATTGCATAAAAGGAACAGAAGGCTGGGAATTAGATTCTAAGGTTGAAAAAGCACTTTCTGGGAAAGAATATAAAAAAGTAGAAAAAATAACTTTCGGTTCGATAGAACTTCCAAAACTTGTCAAAGAGGCAGCGGGCAAAGAAGAATTTACAATAGAACTTATTGGCCTATGCACAGACATCTGTGTAGTGTCAAATGCACTTCTTCTTAAAGCAAGCTTTCCAGAGGTAGAGATAACTGTAGATGCATCATGTTGTGCAGGCGTAACCCCTGATACACACGAGGCAGCCTTAGCAACCATGGGCTGTTGCCAGATAAATATAATATAATTAATATACAAAGCACCCATCTCGCGTGTTATTTTTGATTACTTGATATAGGAGGAAGAATATGTTTGATGCAATAAAAGTTAAGGACGAATGCGTTGCGTGGATAAGAGATTTCTTTGAGAAAAATGGCCCTGATTGCAATGCAGTTCTAGGTATATCTGGTGGAAAAGACAGCTCAGTTGCAGCGGCAATATGTGTGGAGGCGTTAGGCAAGGAGAGAGTTATCGGTGTGCTTATGCCTAACGGAGAGCAGAGCGATATAGATGCAGCGTATAAGCTGGTTGAACATTTAGGGATTGAGTACCATGTTATAAATATAAAAGAAGCATTTGATGGAATAATAAAAAGTATATCGGGAGAAATCGAAATATCTAACCAAACAATGGTTAATCTTGCACCACGAATTCGCATGAGTACACTTTATGCGGTATCACAAAGTAAAAACGGAAGAGTTGTAAACACCTGTAATTTATCTGAGGACTGGGTAGGATATTCCACTCGTTATGGTGATGCTGCAGGAGATTTCAGCCCATTCTGTAACCTTACAGTTGCAGAGGTAAAAGCGATAGGAAAAATTTTAGGAGTGCCAGAGGATTTGGTAGAAAAAGCTCCAAGTGATGGACTTACTGGTAAAACAGATGAGGATAATTTGGGATTTACTTATGCAGAGCTGGACAGATATATAAGAACTGGTGAAATTGATGACCTTGATAAAAAGGCACTCATTGATGATAAGCACGCCAAAAACTTATTTAAATTACAGCTTATGCCAGGTTTCAAACCATCGTCCTTAGAGGTGGCGATATAACAAAAAATAAGGCTTTGTTTGCTGGTAAAAAAAAGAATTTAAAAATTTCAAATTTACTCTTCACAGTTTAAGAGTTTACTAGTATAATATATAAGATTATGGATGCAGAGCATGTGCATCCAAAACATAGCAAGGGAGGACATACACATGCCAAAGAGAACAGATATAAACAAAGTGCTTATTATAGGTTCTGGTCCTATTGTAATTGGTCAGGCTTGCGAGTTTGACTATTCAGGAACACAGGCTTGTAAGGCATTAAAGAATTTAGGTTATGAAATCGTATTAGTGAATTCAAATCCTGCTACAATCATGACTGACCCTGAGACTGCTGATGTAACTTACATCGAGCCTCTTAATGTAGACAGATTAGAGCAGATTATCGCTAAGGAAAGACCTGATGCATTACTTCCTAACTTAGGAGGACAGTCAGGACTTAACCTCTGTTCAGAACTTAATCAGGCAGGCGTTTTAGATAAATATAATGTTAAGGTTATCGGTGTTCAGGTAGATGCAATTGAGCGTGGTGAGGACCGTATTGAGTTCAAGAAAACTATGGATGAACTCGGAATCGAGATGGCTCGTAGTGAGGTTGCCTATACAGTTGACGAGGCACTCGCTATAGCAGACAAGCTTGGATATCCAGTAGTATTAAGACCAGCCTACACTATGGGCGGTGCCGGTGGTGGTCTTGTATATAACAAAGATGAGTTAAAAACTGTATGTGCAAGAGGTCTTCAGGCTTCACTTGTTGGACAGGTTCTTGTTGAAGAGTCGATTCTCGGATGGGAAGAACTTGAGCTTGAAATCGTTCGTGATGCAGAGGGTAATATGATTACTGTATGTTTCATTGAGAACATTGATCCACTTGGAGTTCATACAGGTGATTCTTTCTGTTCAGCACCTATGCTTACTATTTCAGAAGAGTGTCAGAAGAGATTACAGGAGCAGGCATATAAGATTGTTGAGTCTGTACAGGTTATTGGTGGTACAAACGTACAGTTTGCACACGACCCTGTTTCAGATAGAATTATTGTTATAGAGATTAACCCAAGAACTTCTCGTTCTTCAGCCCTTGCATCAAAAGCTACAGGTTTCCCTATTGCCCTTGTATCAGCTATGCTTGCATCAGGTCTTACGCTTAAAGACATTCCATGTGGTAAGTATGGTACTCTTGACAAATACGTTCCAGACGGAGATTATGTTGTAATCAAATTTGCCAGATGGGCATTCGAGAAATTTAAAGGCGTAGAAGACAAGCTTGGTACTCAGATGAGAGCCGTTGGTGAAGTTATGAGTATCGGTAAGAATTATAAAGAAGCATTCCAGAAGGCAATCAGAAGTCTTGAGACTGGACGTTATGGATTGGGACATGCTAAGAATTTTGATTCACTCTCTAAAGATGAGCTTCTTAAACTTCTTATTACTCCTTCAAGTGAGCGTCACTTCGTCATGTACGAGGCGCTTCGTAAGGGAGCTACTAATGAAGAAATTCATGAGCTTACAAAGGTTAAACATTACTTTATAGATCAGATGAGAGAACTTGTTATGGAGGAGGAAGAACTCCTTAAGAATAAAGGAACTATGCCATCTGATGACAAACTCATTCAGGCTAAGAAGGATGGCTTCTCTGATAAGTATTTAAGTCAGATTCTTGAGATTTCTGAGGAAGATATCAGAAATAGAAGAATTGAACTTGGAGTAGAAGAAACTTGGGAAGGTGTACACGTAAGTGGTACAGAAGACAGAGCATACTATTACTCGACTTACAATGGAGAAGATAAAAATCCAATTAGCGAAGGTAAGGACAAAATCATGATTCTGGGTGGTGGTCCAAACCGTATCGGACAAGGTATTGAGTTCGATTACTGTTGTGTACATGCAGCAAAAGCTCTTAAGGCACTTGGTTTTGAGACTATCATTGTTAACTGTAATCCAGAGACAGTTTCGACTGACTATGATACATCTGACAAGCTCTATTTCGAGCCACTTACACTTGAGGATGTGTTGAGCATATACAAGAAAGAAAAACCTCTCGGAGTTATTGCTCAGTTTGGTGGACAGACTCCACTTAACCTTGCAGCAGATCTTGAGAAAAATGGTGTTAAGATTCTTGGTACTGCACCATCAGTTATTGATCTTGCAGAGGATAGAGATTTATTCAGAGCAATGATGGATAAACTTGAAATTCCAATGCCAGAGTCTGGTATGGCTGTTGATGTAAGTGAAGCTATTGAGATAGCTAACAAGATTGGTTACCCTGTAATGGTTCGTCCTTCATACGTTCTTGGTGGTCGTGGTATGGAAGTTGTATACGACGAAGAGGCTTTAACTGAGTATATGAAGGCTGCTGTAGGTGTTACACCTGACAGACCAATCCTTATAGATAGATTCCTTAACAATGCTTTAGAGTGTGAGGCTGATGCTATTGCAGATGGAGAGCATGCATTTGTTCCTGCTGTTATGGAGCATATTGAGCTTGCTGGAGTTCACTCAGGTGACTCAGCTTGTATCATCCCATCTAAGCATATTTCAGAGGAAAATGTTAAAACAATTAAAGAATATACTAAGAAGATTGCAGAAGAGATGCATGTTAAGGGTCTCATGAATATGCAGTATGCTATCGAGAATGACAAAGTATATGTTCTCGAAGCTAACCCAAGAGCATCACGTACAGTACCTCTTGTATCAAAGGTATGTAACATCCGTATGGTTCCTCTTGCAACAGAGATTATCACATCAGAGATTACAGGAAAGCCATCTCCTGTACCAGCACTTAAGGAGAAGAACATCCCTTATTATGGTGTTAAGGAGGCCGCATTCCCATTCAATATGTTCCAGGAGGTTGACCCTGTACTCGGACCAGAAATGCGTTCTACAGGTGAGGTTTTAGGTATGTCTAAGTCTCATGGTGAAGCTTTCTACAAAGCACAGGAGGCTGTATCTTCTAAGCTTCCATTAGAGGGAACAGTTCTTATCTCAGTTAATAACAAAGATAAGGATGATATTATAGAAGTAGCTAAGGGCTTCGATAAAGCTGGATTTAAGATTGTAGCTACAGAGGGAACTTACAACACTATTACAGGTGCTGGTATCCCTGCTACTAAGGTTAAGAAGCTTTACGAAGGACGTCCAAATGTTAATGACCTTATTACTAATGGTGATATTGACATAATAGTTAACTCTCCAGTTGGTAAAGATAGTGTTAACGAAGATAGTTACCTTAGAAAAGCAGCTATTAAGGCTAAGGTTCCTTATTTTACAACTGTTGCAGCAGCTAAGATTACTGCACATGGTATTAACTACCTTAAGTCTCATGAGGCTGGTGAGATTAAATCACTTCAGGAACTCCATAAGGAGATTACTGACAAATAAGGATTACTTTGTATATATCCCATAGATATAGTACACAAGCATAATAAAACATCCCATATCAAATATCTAATATGGGATGTTTTATTATGCTTGTGTAGCGTACCTGTGGGTACGCAGTAATATCATGCTAAAGCATGATATTTATTGTGTTCTTGTTGTTGTTGTGAAGTATTGATAAAAAAGATGAGATAAAGTAAAATATTAGAATATTTATAATGTAAGTATAAATAGATATTCAGAAATCTTAACTATAATATGAGAGGAGTTTTTGTATGGAAAACTATCAGGATATAGAGAATTTAATTTCTCTTCTTGACTCTAAGATGGGTGATGAGGGTATTAGTCGTATTAATTTAAAGGTTTCAGAGGATATTGCTTCTGGTACGGTTCGCCAGGTGTCGCATCATGGCCGATGTGATGTTGGTAGTGTTTGGGCTACCGGTGAGGTAAGAAACGAAAGCTGTTAGCTAATGTAATGGGGAAGGGAAAACTCATAATATGGATAGTAAAAAATATGATATATGGACTTATTATACATATAATAAACCAACAGATGAGCGATTTTACATTAAGATAAGCTTTGGCGTGTTGATTTTCTTGGGTATATTGTTGATGTGGATAGCTTCAGCCTTTGAAGAGGCAGAACTGGTTATGCTTGGTATGTTGTTCTTTTTTGTTGGTTTTGTTTGCCTTGTGGGTTCTATAGAAGCAATGCCAAAAAGTAATGGCGAAATAATATATGCATATATATATTCTTTTGATACAAAAACATCAAAAGGCATGTTGTATATATTAGATATGTGGTCCAATGAATTTTTGACAAGAACAGGATTGCAGGCATATGGACGTCGAATGTCTGTGGACAGTAATGCAAGTTCTAGAATAATAGCAATAAATAATGATAACAGACGAAGGATAGTTGATATAGTAAGAAGATATAATCTGATTGAGAAATTAATTAATGAAGGAAGATTTGAAGATATTGCCATGCCGATATGGCGTGTGACAGGTATTAAAGAAACAACTCATAGTGTAAGAGTGTACCATTCATATTTTTCTAATCAGAAACAAGTAGATACTTCATTTTTGATACGTGATAACATAGAGAATTTTGATACTTTGACTAAATGTTTAAGGGAATATGTACATAAAAAAACCACTTGTTGTTCGTGGTGTGGATGCATTAAAATAAAGGGAAAATGTGTTGTATGTGGAGATACGAATGGGATAAAGGTTCCACGAAGAATGCCATATTATATTAAAAGTTCATGTGGATTTTTGGCAGGAATAATAGGAGTATTAATTATTCAAAATGTACGTGTTGATGATTCGTTTGTAGGTGCTATTATATTTTTATTGATTATATATGCCTTTTCTTATTCAATAAATATACTTGTAAAAATGACGAAATGTGTAAGATAAAACAAATCACCCTTGCAGTGAATCTTGATTCACTGCAAGGGTGATTTGTTTTTTTATGTTACCTTTCAAATTTAGCTTTCTATTTTAAGAAGACTATTCATCTCGTCTACCATTTGATTTATAATTGCAACCTGCTCAGTCATTTCTGATATATCATTTACATTGCTTTCAACCATGTCGTTAATTGCATTAAACTGTTGATTTTCGTTTTTGATGTTATCAGCTATATCCTTGTTTATATCAACTGTATTTTGTATTACATAAGCTTGTTTGTTGTGTGCATCACTCATTGTGTTTACTGCGTTTACAGAAATATTGAGGAGATTAGTCATATCCTGCATCCCTATGAAAACATTGTTGAAATATTCGTTTTGCATTTTTAGTTTTTGAGAGTTCTCTTCAACATGTATAGCGATTTGATTTACGTTGTTACTTACTCTTGAAATAATTGTTTCAACTTCCTCCAAAGATTCCTTAGTGCTGTTTGCCAGGTTGCCGACCTCTTGGGCAACTACAGCAAAGCCTCTTCCGGCTTCGCCAGCACGCGCAGCTTCTATTGATGCATTTAATGCTAGGAGGTTGGTTGAAGCAGAGATGTCGTTAATGAGGTTAAGGGTTACTCCTATTTCCTGAACAGCCTCCAATAGTTTTTGTGCAACAGTTACAGTTGTAACCATAGAGTCAGATACCTCTGAGTTTATTTGTTGTAAGTCGTTTAATAAATTCTCGTTTTCGTTGGCTTTATTTAATAAATCATTTGATGCAGCTTCTACCTTTTCTATGTTATCGTTCACAACTAATTTCCATTTGTTTAGTTCGTTTAGGTTAGACATGCTTTCTTCTGTTTTTTCTTCAAGAAGGTTGCTGTTTTCTAATAGAACTTCGCTGGTTGCAGACAGTTCTTCGGCTGATGCACTTTCGTTTTGAGAAATTTGAAACAGGGTAGTGCCTGCGGAATATAAGTTTTCTGACAAATCTTGAACAGAAGTCAAAACTTTCTGTACGTGTTCATTATTTCTTTCCATTTCATCTTTTTTTGCGCTTATTAAAAAGCGATTAATAAGATAAGTTAATAATACAATTGTAGGTAATGATAATGCTACGCACACAATTCTATCAAGTAAGTTTGTAATAAAATATTCCCCTTTTTGAGGCAAATGAATTTCTCCCCAAAGAAACCAAGACACAATAATTGAAGCTGCAATTTCTAAGGATGTAATTGCAACCATTTTCCAATCAAGAAAAAAAGCGGTTAAGATTACAAAAAAGAAAGCAAAGCCCCAAAAGTCAGTAGCAGGTATAAGATAAAGAATAAAATTAAACTGAATAAACATTATTAGTACAAGAAATATCTTGCCTGCTTTCAATTTTGAATTTTGAACTACACCATCAGAAAAACCAGTACGTACAAAGAATATTCCTATAGCAAGATATATCAAACATGTCACATCAAATGTTATTAAAGCTGGCCAATTAACTGATGGCATCCATCCCATTATTTTTTCAAAAGTATAGAGGAGCCCTGCGCATTGACATGCACCAGGAACTAATAGTAAAACGAGTATATAAACTTTGTTTATGTATTCATCTAATGCTGATAGATATTTTATGGATTTGTTTTTTTGAGTATTTTTCATATAGTACCTCTCTTTCTGTGATTCTTTTTTGAAATATTATACAATGAAAACTTTAGGGGCGAGAGGTAAATATATTAAGTGGTCGAAAACAACCATTAATCGGTCGTTGCAATTTTTATATAAGTAGGTAAAATAAAAAAGATATGTGTTGTGTGAAAGAGAGATAATGAGTATGAACGTTATTAAGAAATATTGGGATTCGGTTTATGTATATATATTACTTTTAGTCCCTGCTTTGTGTATGTGTGCGGGGGTTTTTTGGTCAGTATTTAAACTAATGGGACATTATTCAAATTTACAATGGATTCACATCATAGTGTTTGATTGTAGTCAGATAGTCTATCTTGTCGTTTCGTTATATTTTATATATAAAAACAAAAAAGATTCTACATACATTAATGAAAAATTAAGCTATGTAAAAGGCTTTATAGTATTTGCTTTGTTTGTGCAATATAATTTTATATTGTATCTGTTTGCATCTGTTTATGTGTGGGAGTGTACTTTCATTTTTTTGGCGATAATTGCTTTCCTGTTTGATACAAAACTAACATTAATCAATTTATTATTATATTTTATTTCTCTTGTAGTTGCACATGTTAGAAATCCGGAGGTTTTTCTCCCTTTGGGAGTAGCTGATTTGGCGGAAATAATTTCTTTTCGAATTGTTATTTTTGTGCTCACATCATTATCTATTATGGTTATAGTTTATTTTGCGGAATTTTTTCTTGTTCAGGCAAGAGAAATGCAGGAGGACAATATTAATCTTATGGAAAAACAGTTGGAATATTATAAAGATATGGAGTTGTTGGATTCTGAACTTAGGAAATTCAGACATGATATAGATAACCATTTTGTTTGTATGGAGTATCTTTTTAATAATAAAAAGACAGATGAATTGAAGGAATATTTTGATGATTTGAAACACTCTAATTCGTTCAAACAAAAAATATATTTATCAGGTAATGATGTTATAGACGCTATATTACATCATGATTTGTCCCGCTATTGTGATAAGGAAGTAGAAGTTACAATTTATGGTTCGTTATCTGAGATTAACACAGTTTCTTCTATGGATATGTGTACAGTATTTTCAAACTTGCTTTCAAATGCAATCGCTTCAGCAAATAAATGCAGCGGTGAATCAAAGTCATGCATTCTAATTCGTTTTTCGAGTGGGAAAAAATACTTCTCGATTTCAATGTCTAATACTCTTGATATAAGGAATGATGAGAGAAAACATACAAAAAAAGACAAAAACCATGGGCATGGAATAAACAAGATAAAAGATGTTGTTGAAAAATATAATGGAAAATATGAAAAAAACATAGATGGTCAAATGATTAATATAACAGTATATTTGCCGATTTAGGATTGTAGAAATAAAGGAGATTGGTTACCATGAAAATTGTTTTATGTGATGATCAAAGATATATTTTAGAACAATTGGAGGAATTGATAAAAAAATTTGATAGGGAAAACAATATTCTAAATGAACTTATATATTTTGATAAACCATCAGTGTTATATCATCATATGCAGATTAGTAAAGTGGATATAATTTTTATGGACCTTGAATTTTGTGATGATTCAGAAGATGGGATTTTATGGCTGAAAAAGATAAAAAAACAATTTCCTGCAACTATAGTTATAATTCTTACTGCTTATGAGAAACGTTATAAAGAAGGATATGAGGCAAGAGCGTTTCGTTTTATGACAAAACCTATTGAAGAGAAGGAGTTGTTTGATTATTTGTCTGTAAGCATGGAAGAATTACAGCTTGTTGATTCAATTCCTATCATACGAAGGGGACTAACATATAATGTTTTTTTGAAAGATATTTGCTATTATTCTGCTCAGTCGGGAGGAAGTGAGCTTTGGACAAAAACCGATATGTATTGCTGTGAAGAAAGCTTACTACAATGGGAAAAACGACTTCCGACAACCTTATTTTTTAGATGCCACAGCAAATACATAGTAAATCTAAGTCATGTTGTTTCATTTGATAAGCAAATTATAATCTTAGATAGTGGAGAAAAAATACCAGTTTCAAGAAGACGTTGGAAATCATTCCAATTAGCCTACATGAAATACGACACAAAAGATTATGCAAGAGTATAGCTATAGTGTATGAATATATTATAAGAGAAATTTTATTATATTTGTGTAGCGTACTTGTATATGCATTATTAAATTATTGTATTGTTTTAATAAAGGTGGTAGAATTAAGAAGAATATGCATAAGGAGAAAAAATATGGAAAATATAAAATATGATATATGGATGTATGATTCTGAGATAAAAGAACCAGAGAAAAAATCACGCTTAAAACCAATACCTACATTGCTTTTAATTGCCGGTGTGGTGATATTTATTGCTGCATTATTAGTGGAAGAAAGCGAAATAAAAATTAATCTGATGGTATTATCAATAGGGTTAGGTTTATTTGGTATAATATGCTTATTATTTCCGACATCAAAGAAGAATGTAATTTATGACGAAATAATTTTTGCATATATATATTCTTCTGCGGGGATATTATATAGGTTAGATATGTGGTCGGAACAATTTTTATCTAGAACAGGATTACAAATATATGCAAGACAGATTGCAACAGGAAAAGGTAAGGTAAAACAAATAAAAACACAGTTAATAAATAATGATAGCAGAAAGAAAATTGTTGCATCTGTAAAAAAGAATAATCTAATAAATAAATTGATTGATGAAGGAAAATTTGAAGATATTGCTCAACCGATACAATATGTAAGTGGAATAAAAGAAAATAAAAATAATATAAGATTGTTCTATTCTTATTTTAGAAATAAAAAGCAGATAAATACATCATTTGTTGTAAGAGATATTATTGAAAATTATGAAACTCTTGCTAAATGTTTAAAAGAGTATCATCACATCAAGGCTGAGTGTTGTGCAAAGTGTGGCAATTCTATGCATAAAGGAAAATGCGTGGCTTGTGGTGCGGAGATAGGAATAAAAATGCCTAATAAAATTTCGTATATTATATGGACTGTGATTTTCCTTATGGCAGGAGTATTTGGATTTTGGTTTAATGCTAATGCGAATAACCTTGACGGATTATTAAGTGTTACGATTGTACTTGCATCATTTTATTCTATATGCTATGCAATATACAAATTTATAAAAATGAATGAAAGTGTAAGATAAAAAATGGGCGTATGCCCATTTTTTATTCCATATTAAGGAAATTATTTGATGTACAAGAGATATCAGTAAAATGTTTTTGTTTCATCTATAATAGTGTAGTTTCCATTAGAGTAGTCGAGGATAATTACGTTACAGTTTCTCTGTAGACCACCAGCCCAGAAATGCTCTAAGGAATGCTTTTTTACATATGACATTATTCCTTTGTTTATAGCTCCGTGTGCAACAATCATAACACGTTCACAGGAGGTTTCCAAAGGTTCTATCACCTCTTGCATAAAATTTCCGGCACGCTGGATTAGCTGATTCAGGCTTTCACCATCGTCTGTTGGTTCGTATAGGTGTGGTTCGTTGAAAAAAAACTTGAAGGAAGTATCAGATTCTATAAGCTCGGTATAGCTTTTTCCTTCAAAAGAACCAAAATTAAGCTCTCTTATTCGGTCGTCCTTAATAAGCTCTATTTCTCGTTCGTTTCTAATGAGCTGGGCTGTTTCGTACGCCCTTTTTAATGGACTTGAATATATTTTATCAATGCGAGTGTTCATAAGAGCCTGACCGGTTTTTATTGCCAAATCTCTGCCAGCTTCGCTAAGAAGAATATCTGTACTTCCCTGTAGTCTTTTTTCTTTGTTCCACTTGGTTTCGCCGTGTCGCACAATATAAATTTCCATGAAAAATATCCTTTCTAGTTTTGTATATTCTCAATTTGCCAGTCGATAGGAGAAATTCCATTAGCCTCAAGAAAAGCATTTGTCTGGCTGAAATGCTTGCATCCATAGAATCCCCTATAAACGGAGAGTGGTGATGGGTGTGGTGCTTTTAAGATAAGGTGTTTAGGGTTATTTAGCATAGATGCTTTTTTTTGTGCAAAACCACCCCAAAGAAGAAATACTATAGGGCGCTCCTGCTCGTTGACTATGCGTATTGCAGCATCAGTGAATTCTTCCCAGCCTCTGTTTTGATGTGATGCTGCCTGATGTGCACGTACGGTAAGAACTGCATTAAGCATAAGTACGCCTTGCTTGGCCCATTTTACAAGATAGCCATTGTCTGGAATATAGCAACCTAAGTCGTCGTGCAATTCCTTGTATATATTGATAAGGGAAGGTGGTATATCCACCTCTGGCTTTACTGAAAAACATAATCCGTGTGCCTGACCGACATTGTGATAAGGGTCCTGTCCAATGATTACGCATTTTACATCTTTTAGCGGTGTGAGATGAAAAGCATTGAAAATATCATCTCCTGGAGGAAATATTTCGTGTGTTGCATATTCTTGTCCGACAAAATCAAATAGTTTTTTGTAATATTCTTTTTTATATTCGGGAGAAAGTGCTTTCGCCCAGTCGTTTGAAATAGGTGGCATAATTATATCCTCTTTTGTTGTTTTTTATACCTTATCATAATTTTCGTTGACACACAATGATAAATGTGTTAAGGTTACCTTGTAAATGCAATGAAGAGGAATAGTAAAAACTTGGAATGTTACAGAGAGCTGTCGGTTGGTGTAAGACAGTACAGGAAAGGTTTTGAACTCGCCTCAGAGCATCCGGTTGAACGGTGAATCATCATCAGTAGACATGGACGGAGCCTGACCGTTATAGCAGGAGGATATAAGACTTAATATAGTCCGTATCTGTGAGAGAGCATACATTTTGTATGAATTAGAGTGGTACCGCGTAAGAACTTGCGTCTCTAAGATAGAGGCACAGGTTTATTTTTTTGCATGATGCAAAAATACGTACACCTTCATATATATCACAGATATCGAAAAGGAGGTAATTATTATGAAAAATTTCGAACACTACAAACGTGGATATTACATGCCACCTGCACCAAGTACAAATTGGGTAAACAAAGAGTATGTTGATAAGGCACCGGCATGGTGCAGCGTTGACCTTAGAGATGGAAATCAAGCGCTTATAGTTCCTATGAGCCTTGAAGAAAAATTAGAGTTTTTTAAAGAACTTGTTAAGGTTGGATTTAAAGAAATTGAGATTGGTTTTCCTGCTGCATCAGAGACAGAATATGAGTTTTGTAGAAAACTTATTGAAGATGATTTGATTCCTGATGATGTTACTATTCAGGTTCTTACTCAGGCGAGAGAACATATTATAAAGAAAACTTTTGAGGCAGTTTCAGGTGCTAAGAATGCGGTTGTTCATTTATACAATTCAACTTCCTATGCACAGAGAACACAGGTTTTCAAAAAGTCAAAAGAAGAAATTTTAAAGATTGCAACAGATGGAGCTAAGCTTTTAAATGATATGGCGGAAGAATATGGTGTGAATTATCAATTTGAATATTCTCCTGAAAGCTTTACAGGTACTGAAGTTGAGTATGCATTAGAGGTATGTAATGCGGTTATTGATATTTGGAAACCAACACCGGAAAGAAAGGTTATTATCAATCTTCCGGCTACTGTTGAAATGTCGCTTCCACATGTTTATGCGAGCCAGATAGAATATATGAGTAACAATCTTCATGACAGAGAAAACATTGTGCTTTCATTACATCCGCACAATGATAGAGGTTGTGGTGTTGCAGATGCTGAACTTGGTTTACTTGCAGGAGCTGACAGAATAGAGGGAACATTGTTTGGTAATGGTGAGAGAACAGGAAATGTAGATATTATAACTCTTGCTATGAATATGTTTACTCACGGTGTTGACCCAGAACTTGATTTGACTGATATTCCTAGAATTACAGAAATATATGAAAGACTTACAAGAATGCATGTGTATGAGCGTTCACCATATACTGGAAAGCTTGTGTTTGCAGCATTTTCTGGTTCACATCAGGATGCGATTGCAAAGGGTATGAAGTGCAGGGAAGAGGATCCAGATGGAATGTGGACAGTACCATATTTGCCGCTTAATCCTGAAGATATTGGCAGACAGTATGATGGAGATGTTATAAGAATAAACAGTCAGTCGGGCAAAGGTGGCATTGCATATATTCTTGAGCAAAAATATGGTTTTGACCTTCCTGCAAAGATGAGAGAAGATTTAGGTTACACTGTAAAAGGTGTTTCTGATCACAAGCATAAGGAGTTGTCTGCTGAGGAGATAGTTGATATATTCAAAAGTGAATATGTTAACAAAGAAAATCCAATTAAACTTATTGAGTGTCATTTTAAACAGGTTGATGGAATTGAGGCAGAGATAACAATTCTTGTCAATGATGTTGAAAAAGTTTATCACGGACATGGAAATGGACGTCTTGATGCAGTTAGCAACGCTATTATGAAACATTTTGATATTAAGTTTTCTCTTGTTACTTATGAGGAACATGCGTTACAAGTTGGTTCAAATTCGCAGGCTTGTGCTTATGTTGGTATAGATGCTGAAGGTGTTGAAGGAACTACTTGGGGAGCTGGAATAAAAACAGATATTATTGATGCATCTGTATTTGCATTGATAAGTGCGCTTAATAGAACTCATAAGATTCATAAATAATAAGATATTAAAAGGTAGCTACTATAGAGATATACGTAGTTACCTTTTTCGATTTTTGGTTGTATTATGTGGTTTAATGTGATAAAATGCTTATAGTTATGTTACATTGAGCTAAATGTTTTTTATAGGAGGTTGAAGTATGATTTTTGTTAGGTCGGAAGACTTAAAATACGGTATGAGACTGGCTAAGCCAATATACAACAAAACCGGCGTACTTCTTTATGAGAGAAATACAAGACTTACTATGCAAGGCATAGAGAGCGTTAAAAATTTTGGCCTTCTTGGTTTATATATACTTGAGCCGGCAGAACCAGTTCCTCCTATGAGTGACGAGGATTTGGATTTTGAAAGATTTCAGACTATGGCAGTGTTTAGTATAAGAGAAGAGCTGGATGGTCTTATTGCTGGAAGAGAACCAGCTAATCTTAAAAGATTAGCAAACGCCATTATTACTAATTATGGTCGTTTGGATCATAAGATTGCATTTACTCAAAATCTTAGAAGTACTACTGATTACATATATAAGCACGTGATTAACACTGCTATATTATGTGCTCTTATTTCTGCACAGGTTTACTATACGCCATTAGAGCAAGAGGAGCTTGTTGAGGCTGCTTTGTTACATGATATAGGAAAGCTTTTATTGCCAAACAAAATAAGAGACAAATATGATGATTATGATACAAATGATTTGATTATCGTCAAAAAATTCCAGAACGATGGACTTGGACTCATTAGACCGGAGATAGGTATTGATAGTGGTGTCAGAAGAATAGTATCTCAAACTCATCGCATTGAGTACGGCGATACAAAAGAAGAGGAAGGCAAAATTTTAAAGAGTACAAAAATTCTTAAAGTTGCAAACTTATTTGATACCATGACTGCTATGAAACTTAAGCAGGAGGCTGTTTCTGAGATTGCAGCTATTAAGTATTTGTTGCTTAACAAAGATGAATTTGATGAAGAGTTAGTTGGTGCTTTGATTAAATCAATTAAAGTGCTTACACCGGGAGTATGTATTGAACTTACTAATGGAGAAAAGGGGCTTGTAATTTCTGAGAATCCTCAGAATATTTTGCGCCCAATCGTGCTCGGATTTGCGACAAACAAAATATATGATTTAAGCAACAACGGTGTTTATAGAAGATGTCAGATTGTTGATATCATGAAAACAATGGATAATCGTATAAAGGTTGACCGTGAGCGTTTAGAAGAGTATATGAACCAGAGATAACATTAACAAAGGGGATAAAGATATGCCTGAAAATGTTTTTAATGAAAATGTAGATTATTTAATAGCAGCTCTTAAAGAAGTTGAAAAGCGTGACGCTATGGCTGCTGAATTAAATAAAATGAAAGCTTACCAGAAAAAATTAAGCAGAAATATTGTAGCAGAAGAGAAATCTATTTCTGATGAGATTGCCTCTACAATTAAAAAAAGAAAACAAGAAATATCTGATTCGTATGATGACCGTCTTGATGACAACAGAGCAAGAAAAAAGAAGGTTGCAAACAAGCGTGATAAAAAGAAAAACCAAAGAGTTAATGAACGCATTAGCAATGAAACCAAAGATATTCGAAAAAACAATCGTGAGCTAGAAGTAGAGATGAAAACTATTCTTAAAAAGAATAAGGTACCTACTACATGTGCGTCACCTTTGTATTTTATCATGTTTGCTGCAAGAGGAGCATCTGAGATTGCGCTTATGTTGCTGGTATATTTGATTTATTTTGCAGGTATCCCAACAGGCATCATGCTTCTTGTTAAAAAGACAATTCTTGAAGATAAAAAAGATATTAATATGGCTTTTTGGTGTGTGTTAATAATTGCTGTATTAGTTATAATGCAGTTTATTATTTATTTTGTTGTATATAATCTTACGAAGGTTAAGCATGCAGATGTAATTAAACAAATTCGTGCGATAAGAGACAAAATGAAAGCAAACAACAAACAGATGGATGCCATCAAGAACTCTATAAACAAAGATAAAGACGAGAGTATATATAAACTTGATGCTTTTGATGAAAAGCTTGCTAATCTGGATGACGAAGCAGATAATATTGGAGAAGAAAAACAGGCTGCCCTCAAAGTGTTTGAGAACGAAACAAAACAGCTTATTATTGATGAAATAAATGGTAGACGCCTCCAGACCCTTGAGGATATGAAGGCAGAGAAGGCAGATTTAGAAGATAAAATTACTAAGGGTGAAAAAAAGTATTCCGAAAAAGTTTTATATATAACTAATCAATATGCTCCTTATTTGGGAGAAGACCTTTGCAAATCAGATAAGCTTAACGACTTGATTGCTCTTATGGAGGAGGAACAGGCGGATACGGTTTCTGCTGCTATAAATCTATATAAAGGTCAAAAGTCATCTAAATGATTAACTGAATAAATAAGTGCATCTGCTATGCAGTTGGCAAGTTGCATAACAGTGTATAATCTGGTGCTCTGTAAAAGAGACGGATTTTGCCCAGATAAATTTACTATACCGGTAATAGACAAATCGCCTATTGCCGGTAATTTTTTGTTTACGCCTTTGCCAGGGAATATTGGACAATCGCTTACTGTTATATTGCCGATATGGGAGCTGTCTCCTAGAGACGCATCTATGGCTATCACATAAGGATTTGAGATATT
Source organism: Wujia sp. (assembly GCA_045531735.1). Lineage (GTDB taxonomy): Bacteria > Bacillota > Clostridia > Lachnospirales > Lachnospiraceae > Coprococcus_C. Next base: position 73,471 of record JAZSEO010000035.1, read on the forward strand.
GCTGTTTATATATTCTATGACATCACGTATGTTTAATGCGTGCACTGGATTTGATAAAGTACCAAACACCTTATATCTGCTGTCTATAGTCTGTAACTGTTCGCCTACTAGTGGACCGAGACAATCACCAGTTGCTCTATCAGTGCCTATACACAAAAACACTGGTGTGTGCGATGATAAGTCACTTGCACACATATATTTTAATATACATTTTGCTAAATTTTCATGAGAATAATCCGTGTCAATATCGAAATATTCAATTTGACACTTCTGTTGTGAAATAGATTTCATATATACCTCTTAATCTGTAGTTTTGTTAATAGTTTATGCAAAGAGTATTTCCATGTTAAATATAAAATAAACTATAGTAATTTATTGCGATGAAAAGTTAAAATTTATCGACAAGATTAGATAAGGATTTGTAATTATCAGTGATATGCTTTCATTAGCTGTGAAGTGAAGTTTAATGAAAGGATGAGATGGAATGATTGAAATTATTTATGACAAAAACAAGGAAGAAAATAATGAGGCTAAGGATAAGCCTGTTGAGGAGAATATAGGAAATAAACTTCCTAAGAATATAAGACAAATTGGAAATCCAACAGGAAGTAAAAGAATATATATAGAGGATTACGTTGTTACATATTTGAATTATATTGCAAGACCAGGGAGCACATCTGCACGAGGTGCAATATTATTAGGAGAAACAAAAAGGACAGAAATAGGAGATGTAATATTTATCAGTGGTGCAGTTGATGCAGAAAATCTGGAGTTTGATATGGATGAAAGTGAATTCACGGAGGATGCATGGTCTGAGATATATGATAAAGTAAAGGAATTCTTTCCTGAACTTTCGGTTGTGGGATGGTTTTTATCCAGAATGGGTTTTTCTACAGCAATAAATGATAAGATTACAAAAATGCATGTAGATAATTTTCCTGGAAAAGAAAAAGTGTTATATATTACAGATTCTTTGGAGTCGGATGATGCATTTTATATGTACGAACATGGACAACTTGTGAAGCAAAAAGGATATTTTATATATTATGCAAAGAACGAGGCGATGCAAAATTATATCATTACTCAAAAGGGTGGTATATCGGACGAAAATAATTCGGAAATACACAGAAAAGACGAAGAATTGATAAAAAGTTATAGAGAAAAAAATGGAAGAAGTCAAGGCGTAAAAAGTAATAACATAAGTATGGCATATATAGCGAGTTCTTTTCTGGTTCTTACCGTACTGGCTATGGGTGTATCGATGATAAGTAATTATGATAAAATGAAGGAGCTGGAGGTATCTGTAAACAGACTGGAGCTTACGGCGGAAAGCAATGAAGAAATGGCGGAAGTAATGTATACAAATCAGGTAGAACCAATACCAGCGTCAATTAGTGATTCTACAGAGAAAGAAGAGGAACTGCCGGATGTAGTGCTTCCAGATACGCAAGAAAATTTTGATGATATTACAACTGAGGATATTTCCGAAAAAATAACTGAAGTAACAACTGAGGCAGTGACTGGAATTGAAGATGATATTTCCACAGAACAGACCTTGCCGGTAATGACAGATGGAAATCCTACATATTATACTATTCAGTATGGTGATTCGTTAGGTTCTATAGCTATTCAGTTTTATGGAGATGTGGTATATGCAAAAAATATAGCAGAGGCAAACAATATGGACGTGGATGACAGAATATATGAAGGGGAGCAGCTTATTATACCTTCTATTCAGCCATGATATATTTGCGTAATAAATACGACTATATAAAATACACATAGAATAATGATTAGAAATGTGTTATAATGAGCTCTGCAAATTAAATGTAATAAAAATACATAGGAACAATTTGATATAATAATTGTTTTGTGGAGAAAATATGAGAAATAAAGAAGATAATAATTCGGAAAAAAGTAAAAGAAAAAATTCAATTCGACCTGAAAGCAAACAAGATAATGTTGTTTTTATGAAGGCTCCAAAAGAGGCGGAAGAAAACAATAAAAGAGTGCAGAGTGAAGTAAAAAAACAAAAGAGCTTATTTGCTATTCTTGTGTTGTTTATAGTTATTGCTGTTGGGATAGTTGTATATATGCAATTAAACAAGGAATACACAGGATACAAAATTGTAAAAAGTAATGCTACTGATTATGAGAACACAGCTAGCTATATTCAATTTAGTGGTAATTTACTAAAATACACACCAGATGGAGTGTCATATATTAATGCTAATGGAGATACTGTATGGTCGGCTGGAATTGATATGAAAATGCCAATGGCAGTATCAAGCGGAAATTACGCTGTTGTCGCGGATATGAGCGGTAACTCTGTATGTGTATTCAGTGTTGAAGGGCAAGAAAGTAGTCTTACTATGCCTTATCAGATATGTGATGTTGATGTTGCCAATCAGGGGGCATTTGCTGTTGTATTAGAAAGTGAAGAAACAAATTATATAAATTTGTACAACAAAAAAGGTGAAATAGTATACGAGATACAAACTACTATAAATAAAAGTGGATATCCTTTAGATATAACTATTTCTGATGATGGAGAAAAGCTTTTTACAAGTTACATAAATATTCAGGCAACTACTGTAAACAATAATCTTGCTGCGTACAATTTTGGTGATGTAGGACAAAACAGTAATGCTGACCGTATGGTCGGTGGATATATGTTTGATGATGAAGTGATTTCGAAGGTGGAATTTGTTGACAACGATACTGTTGCGGCTTTTGGAACTAAAACAATAACAATATATTCTATGAAAGAGAAGCCAAGCGAAAAAGCAAAGTTGAAGTTTGACAAAGAAATAAGAAGTGTTTTTTACAGCTCGGAGTACATAGGCGTGATTCAGGATGTAGAAGATCAGGAAGAACATTTGTATATCATGAAAGTATATGATATGCATGGTAATTTGGAATTTGAGGAATACATAGATTTTTCTTATGATAATATTTATGCGGCAGAAAAAGAAATAATCATCACAGGTAATTCAGATTGTATAATATATCGTTCAAATGGAAAACCTAAATTTAATGGAACGCTTGATGGCAAAATAGTCAACATGGTTCCGAGTGGAAATAGATTAGAATATGTTGTTGTATACGAGGATTCAACAGAGATTATAATGTTAAATTCGGGTGCGGGCAAAGAGGTTCCCGTACCAAGTACTGAGGAAAAATAAATGAATACAATGTCTTGGATTATAATTGTTTTCATATTGATATGTATGGTGTCAGGATATAGAAGAGGTTTTGTGCGGTCGATACTCAAAATAGTATTTACCGTGCTTTCTCTGCTCCTGGCTTATTTTCTTGCACCTTTAGTGGGTAATATTTTGATGGTAAAGACTCAGATTGATGATTCGGTAGAAAAAAAGATTTATTCTATGATAGAGCGTGAAGCTGAAAAGCAGGTAGAACAGGAACTTGACGGAACTTTGGGCGAATTCATGACAGAAGATATGAAGGAAAGTCTGGTGGATGCAGTTTTAAATCAAGAACCTGACGCGGAGCAACAACAGGAGATTATTTCCAGTTTGGAATCTCCACAGTTTATAAAGGATATTTTGATTGCGAATAATAATCAAGAAACAAAAAGTCAATTAGGTGTAAAGAACTTCTACAAGTATGTTTCATCTTATATAGCATACATGGTAACTAATGCCGTTGCGTTTATGATGACTTTCGCGGGTATGATTATTTTGTTTAATATAATTATGCTTATAGCAAATGCGGCTACAAGTTTGCCTATTATTAATACTATTAACAGGTTAGCTGGTATGGTACTTAGTGGAATAGAAGCAATTCTTATTGTATGGATATTTTTTGCGATAATAAAGATTCTTGGTGATACAAATATAGGCGCATATTTGAATCAACAGATTAATGAAAGTTTATTTTTACAATTTATTAATAAATACAATATTTTTAATTCGATAATAAAAAGCTTTGCAAAAGTATAGTGTTTATCGTCTTTATCTATGTGTCAAAAAAAACTCCTCAAAAAAAGTAAAAAAGGTGTTGACATTAAAATGGCACTATGATATTATAACAAAGCTGTCGCTTGAAACGACAGAAACAAAAATGAAATTTGACAACTTAATAACATGTTAACCCTGAAAATTCTTTAAGAGATTTTCAGAGGATTTTACGAAATCCTTATTCCAAGAATGGAAACACA
>JAZSEO010000039.1:0-35033 GCA_045531735.1 Wujia sp.
GTAAGTAATAAAAGATTTGTTCATTTCAATGGAACAAAACAAGAATTTATAGATGGTGGTTATCCTGATCAGTATCAAGAAAGTATCGTCTTTATAAATGGAGATGGTAATGAAAGTAATAATACAATCTATACTCATGGAGAATACTATGGTCAGGGTGGTGTTATATCAAAGGGTGAAGGAGAATATAGTGCTATAATAATAGATTCTTCTAACATAGCAAGTGGAAAAAATGCAACAGCATTTGGTAATACATGTACAGCAAGTTCAACATTTTCACACGCGGAAGGTGAAAAGGCTACAGCATCTGGCATAGCAGCTCACGCAGAAGGTATGATTACTATCGCATCAAAAAAAGCATCTCATGCAGAAGGAAGAGAAACAAAAGCAGCAAATGATTATTCCCATGCAGAAGGTTATGGTAGTATTGCGTCTGGTTCTGGTTCACATGCTGAAGGAATATACACTAAAGCGTTAAATATAGGTGAGCATGCAGAAGGTAGATTTAATTTTTCACATTCTTCTAATTCTAGTGCATTTGGATCGGGCACAAATACCATACATTCTGTTGGTATAGGTTCGTCTACAGAAGACCGAAAAAATGCACATGAAATAATGCAAGACGGTAAACATTATGTGTATGGTATAGGTGGATATTTTGGTTATGACATTAATGAATCAGAAGATTTAGCAACAGTTATTGATAAATTTCCTATTGTAAAAGGTTATGAAAATAGTGCATTGTTAAAAAATAATAGCAATGAAACTTTGTCAACGGCGTGTGTTGCTATAGGTAATAATAATACTGTAGGACTAAAGGCTTATTCTTTCTATTATATAGATAGGGATTCAAAAATAATATATTTGTGTGAAACTGTACAGGGACTGAGAGATATGGATCCGGATAATCCAGAATACATGGATTGTTATGTACCATATAATGTAAATGATGTATATTCTATACACGTTGGAAGTACATTTCATAATGTAGGAAGAATTACTAAAGTCTATATGAACGCCGTAACAGTAGATGTTTTACCGTCTAATTTACCAACACAAGATGATGAAAACAGATATTTCTTTTATGTTTTTGGTAAACATGATGTGGGTACAATAGATATAGGATGTAGTTCTTTTGCTACGGGGTTTGATAATCTTGTTGTTAATGAGGGTTCGTATGCAGAAGGAAAAGAAAATGTAGCATATGGTAAATATTCTCATGCCGAAGGAAAAAACAATATTGTTTATTATTGTTCACACGCAGAAGGATCTAACAACCAAGCATTAGGTAACACTTCACATACAGAAGGAACAGATAATCAAAGTCTTAATAGTAATTCTCATACAGAGGGTAGAGGAAATAAAGTCACAGGTTATGCTGGACATGCTGAAGGATATTTAAATGAAGTGTTGTCTGATTATGGTCACGCAGAAGGTGAACAAAATTCAATAGGACAATCTACCGCTAAGGCTGCGCATGTTGAAGGTATGCACAACGATGCAACAGGATTAGCGTCACATGCTGAAGGTAAAGAAGCAAAGGCACTAAATAATTATGCCCACGCTGAAGGAGAAAAAACAACAGCAAGCGGTTTAGCATCACACGCTGAAGGTTTGGATTCATCAACAGGAGGAAAGGCATCTCATGTTGAAGGTAGAAATAATACAATTACAGCTAAAGGAGAATACTCCCATGCTGGAGGATATTATACTACTGTAGACTCTAGTGTATCATTTGCTAGCGGTTTACAACTAAGAACAAAGAATCACACCGAGGTTGCATTTGGTAAATATAATTATTCCAAAAACAATACGATTTTCAGCATAGGTTCTGGAACATCTGACTCCGATAGAAAGAACCTTTTAGAAATCGAAAAAAACGGTGATATTATATTCTATTCAGAAGATAAAGGTGGTTATGTCAGGTTATCTGACATTTTAAAAAAAAAATTAGTTAATGTATACGATAAAGACGGCAATTTAATAACCAACCCTAGTGATCCTATGAATTTACTTGATTATGGTGAATTGTTATTGGATGGACCATGTATCATAAGATTTATACTTAATAATCAATATGAAAGCCCTGGTTTTGCATATTTAGTATTTTCGTCATCAGATGGTATAATTACAGGTTCTATTGATTATTATGATTGTTATTTTAACGGTTATAATAACCGTGTAGTTGAAATGAGTCTTGATTATTCGTTGTATGATCATGTGTTAAAAATAGAAAATGTTAATACTCCTGTGCATATATTAACTGCATGCGAATATACTAACCCCAAGGATTTTTCAATTTTTATGCCATCTGCATTTCAAACTTGTATAAGTGTACCAGATGGATTTAATTTTACTGTCACTGCGAATTATTATGGAGAACTTCATGAGACTTATTCAACAGAAAATATGAGTGCCCTTATTGTGGATAACGGTTACAGTGTATTTAATATGGTAAAATATCAAATATATTATGACGGTTATACATATAATGTATGGAATGCATTATATGCATATAATATGGAATATTATTATGAAATTAAATATACTGGTTATTCTCCAGAATTAAAATTGGGATGCGTTCAAGATATGTGGTTAGTTATTGATAATTTTATTTTACCATTTACGACACATTCTTATAATGAAATATCATATGTGTACAACCAAAACGGAGGCTTAAAGATGATAAAAGGTTATTATAAAACAACCGATATGTATATATATACAGTAATAGGTCAAGACTATGATGAACTTGTGGATGAATATTACGGAAAATCGGATATTGCGCTTGGTGTTCATATATTAAAATATAAACCAGAAGGAAACTTTGATAATGTTTATTATACGGACTCTGATGGTTGGTGTTCAGCACTTGCAATGTACTTTCATGAAGAGGGTGTCGATGGTGTATATTATTATGATGGTAATAAAACTGTATATACTTTTAATAATTTTTTATAAAATAAATAACAAAAACACCTCCATATGCGTTTAGTACATAGTTTTTCAGCAGTTCGTTGCACACCAGAAACATTGCCTGTACATGTATATACATTTACATTGTCAGCGGTGTATGCTAAACAGAATGGTTTCGAGATTGTTCTTCACACAGATAAGGTTGGTGCCCATTATCTACAACATGCACCATACGATGAAATTATTGTCGATTTAGGAACACCACCTGATGACAAGCGTATATTTGCATGGTGCAAATTTGTGGCTATGGCAAATGAACCTGTGGACTCTATTCATATAGACGGTGATGTGTTTATCAAGAAACCTATGCAGGATTTGCTGACGTTAAAAGATGAAGATATACTATGTCAGAATCTCGAAAAGGTGGGCATATTTCCATATCAGGAAAGTTGTTGGGATAAAGAATCATATGTATGGAGAGATTGCAGATATCCACATTGGATGCCACGTAAATTCAATGAAATGTATAACTGTGGTATAATAGCATTTAAAGACAAGAAAATCAGAGATGAGTATTACAAGTTATATCATGATATGATGACTGATTTCAAAATAAACGGAAAGTCATTAGATTGTGTACCAGAATTGGTTAGTGAACAGAAACTATTATATGATTTTGCTAAACACAAAAACCTTAAAGTGAAATGTTTACTTGATTTGTATGAACTTAATGCATCAGCAAATAAAATAGGATACCAACATCTATTAGGTGCAGCTAAACACAAATCATTGGATAAGACAAAAGAAGTACTATTAAAAACTAATCTATATATCTACAACAAAACTGGCAAGGTATTAAGCGACATGAGTGCGCTGAAACAAGGATGTAGATAAATTACATCCTTGTTTTTATTTTTACAATGTCTTATAAAAAGATGTGAATAAATAATACGAAAGTACAAGTTACTTTCCATATAGTTTCTATTCCATACATGGGGAACACTGCTGTCGTGAGATACCGGTGTTCCTATTTTTTATATATGATATATATCAAAAATCAAAAATAAGCCTGTTTTAGACACTTTCTTTATAACAATGATATCTTCTACTGTTTTATAATTATCTCTTAAAATAGATACGATAGAATTCGATTTATGGCATTGTATAACAAAAAACAAGGGTGTAATTTAGCTACACCCTTGTTTTTATAAAGATTTATTTCTTCTTTAACCACAACACAATTTTTAAGCAATGGTGGCTATATTTAAACCTTCACTCGAAAGAACATACGTAAACGATTGCATAGTGTTATTACTATATCCTGGCACATAGCAGTCAAAAAACACACCTCTATAATCTATTCCTATAGATACACTTCCCATTTCTGTACGTGAACTACTACCAATTCCAATTCTATATGATTGATAAAATGTTATAGCATTTTTTGTTTTATCTATTGATATATAACCGTCATCTTTGTTTGTGTAATATGCTTCTATAATTCCATAACTCGATAGTTTACTACACGATATATCATAACATTCAATCTCACTTGTATTAAGATTACTACATTCAATTTCACTTGTCTTAAGATTATTACATATAGTTTTACTTGTGTTGACTTCAAAAATGTTTTGTCTTTTTGTTGATGTTCCGTTACCAACAGAAAACAAAACACCATCTCCTGTTTTATTATATTTTCCTGTGGCGAACTCATAATTGTTGCTCACTTCGTTATATGTTCCTATAACAAAAGAAAAGTCTTTAGAACTTTTATTATAGTTACCGTGTACAAACGATCCTCGTCCTGTGGCATAATTGTCTATGCCCCCAGCATAAGATCCTGCTCCTGATGCTGTATTTCTCGCACCTTCTGTATGTGATGCTAATCCAGATGATATGTTGTTCATACCTTCTGCGTGAGAATTTTTGCCCGTTGCAACATTATCTATACCCTCTGAATGAGAACATTCACCTGAGGATGTATTTTGGGCACCCTCTGCATGTGAAGCTTTTCCTGATGATATTGTTCTCAGCCCCTCAGCGTGTGAATAATTCCCCTGTGCAAATGTCTTTCTGTTTTCAGCGTGTGATGCTTGACCAGTTGCTAATGTTGCGTTACCTTCTGCGTGCGCATATGCACCAGGTGTCGCAGTTTCGCCAGCATTCAAATCATTTTCTGTTCTATCACCACCAGTTATACAATTGAATCCTTCAGCGTGCGATGCTGATCCCATCGCTTGCGAATTATAACCTTGTGAATGAGAACATAAACCTGTTGCTGTTGTTGTGTCACCTTCTGCATGTGAATAATCACCAATAGATTTTGTGTTGTGTCCTTCTGCATGCGAAGCGATGCCACTTGTTTTTGTTATATGACCCTCCGCATGGGAACAATTACCATATGCTTCTGTTGTAAGCCCTTCTGAATGAGATTGTTCACCACTAGCAATAGTTTCTCTGCCTTCTGCATGTGAACAATAACCAGCTTTATTTTCTCTACCTTCAGTAAAAGAAAATTTACCATATGAATGATTAGCATACCCCACACTAATAGCCTTTCCATTGGTGGCTTTATTATTATATCCCATTGATAACGAACCCTGTCCCATATCAAACATACCTTTATCTGGTTGTTCTATACAATAAATTGAATAATCTTCGGGGTCATTTAATAATTCATGTTTTATAACAGTAAATGGTATATTACCTTCTACAGTATCAAGTATAACATAACCGTTACTACCACCCACAAGTTTAAACTTGTTGTCATATTTTGTGTCATTAATCAAAGATATAACCGCCCCTTTACCTAATATATCGTAAACGTTTGGTAATGATGTGTCGGGGGGTTGTTCCGTCGTTTTTAATGGTTCATCGTTAAAGGGTAACAATTTTTGAAATGTACTCAAATAAACATATAATTGTGTGTCCGATTTCTTATATATAGATTTGTAATACCAACCCGTTAAACCAGATGTATTATATCGCCCTAACGATAAACTATACTTTGATGTGGTTATGTTGTCTCCATTTTTTAACACAGCACTATTACTGGCATCACCTTCTACTATAACACCTTGACCATAGTATTCACCGTGTGTATAGATTGTGTTGTTACTTTCATTACCATCTCCATTTATAAAGACGATACTTTCTTGATACTGATCAGGATAACCACCATCTATAAATTCTTGTTTTGTTCCATTGAAATGAACAAATCTTTTATTACTTACTTCTGACATATATTATTCTTTGCTTATGTTTTCCCATGTTATTGTATCGGTTATACTCGAATCTTGATTCTTAAAGTGTTCTTCTATACTGGCATCTTGTTTTTTAATATAGTTTATTATAATCGAATCTTGATTATTAATATAGGTTTCTACACTTGAATCCATTCTTCTGATATACGATAATAACTTATCGAATCTATCAGTAATCACTTTGTTTTGTAAAGGATTTTCGCTACTAACATCAAATGAACTATCTACCCCAAGTAACTTATCCACCTCGTAGATATCTACGTTACCAGGCCCTACAATGTTAACACCATTAATGGTTTTTATGTGTTCAAAAGACACTATTTTATCCTGTTTATTTGCATAATCTAATGTTTTGTTTGAAACACTAACTATTTTTTGAGATTTTTGGTGACGGATTTTCTCCGATATGTTTTTGTTGTGATTGATATAACGGATAATTTTTTTTTAAAAATGTCTATAAGAACGCATATTGATTATCAATCACTTGAGCAAAACCTAAAAAAATAAAGTCATTTTTTGAAAAAATAATTGCCAAAAAGCTGCACAAAAATGAAATTTTGCATTTTTATTATAGAGGGTGTTTAAGTTGCGCAACTAAAAACCCAAAGGCCCTTCAACAACAAACAACAACTAAAAATTAACAAACAACAACTAAAACTAAACAACTATTATTATGGCAGAAGTAATGGAAACCCACAAAGATTTTGCAAGCAACGCTAAAGCTAACGCAGGCCTCACCACAGGTATAATCGGTACAGCTCTTTCAGGCATTCTTGGTATTAAATCAGGATTATTTAACGGAATTTTGGGAGGTTGCCCACAAGGAAGTTATCAATCATGCGGATGTCCAACAGGAGATCTTTACAATGAGAGAAAGGAGCAGGAAGATTTTGTAGCGCTTACAAAACAGTATTATGAAGGTGTAATAGGAACACAGGCAAGCATTAATCAAAAGTTCTTCGATCTTTACAAGATGAATGTTGACAATTCATTCGGTCTCTATAAGGGACAGCGTGATTCAAAGGACGAGCTTGTAGCAAAGATTAATGAGGTTGACAAGAAAGTTGACATGATGGCAGCTGTAAGACCTTACCAGGATGCTCTCATCAATGCTAAGATTGACAATGTTGCTCTTGTAAGTGACTTCAATCTCGCACGTCGCACTTGTAGGATGATAACAGGTGAACTTGTACTTCCTTCAACACCAACAGTTACAGGTTATGCAAGTTATAGCCCTTGCCAGCCACAGCCGGCAGCTGCACAAGCATAGCAATGCTCTCTAACAACAGGGAGGTGAAATATCCTCCCTGTTTTAAAAACAAAAAACTTAAAACAACATGAACAATTTTGTATTCAGTCAAGATCCTTTGTTATATAGTACAGTGATATCAAAACAGAGTCCTCAATCAGAATATGATGCAAGACGGCAACTCGATGATGCACTTGCTCAATATCAGGCAATGACACAACAGCAATCTCAAAACAAACAACCATCCAAGGATTATCTGGCGGAAATAGACATGATGGTTAACGATTTGGATGAAGAAGTAGTTACAGCATTATCATCTGATTCTGAATATGTACAGTTAAACAATGACCTGCAACACATGATACAGGAAGAGATGATGAGAAACATAAAATGGAAAATTAACACGAACCCTGATGCGATAAACAAGATGGACAGGCTAAAAGAACTGATATCTACCGCAAAGAAAGCAAAGGCGGATGAAGAGAAGAAAGTGATGGCGGACATCAACGAATACATTAGGAACTATTCAGATTTAACATTTGAAGAATATAAACAATTAAAATACGGTAAATGATATGAAAGCTGGTGAAGTAAAAATGAGGCTGTCGGCTACAGCCATGAGAATGATAGACACATATTTCAGTGGAAGCAACCTTAGTGATAAGTTTATTAACTCTACGCTTAAAATAATAGTTAAGCAAAACATACATAAAGCAGATACTGTTTTGAGCCTGTTTGCTGACCAAAATGGCGAAATAAATACATCAGAGATAGCAAGAGAATATGCTAACATGATAGATGAGCAGGGTTTTGCTTTTGACTTAAGGAAATACGTTGAAAACGACACTATAAAGAATATGCTGCCTGATAGAATCCTTATAATAAAACGAGAAGACATTTTAAACATGTTTACATAAAAATAAACCCCATACAAATGAGGCGTACTAGTATAGACTTGTCAAACACGAGATTTTTTGATAATGTGGGTCCGAGGTTTGACACTTTTAAGAAAAACATGATGAAATGTTCAGTTGCCAATAAAATACCTTTCGATGAAGATGTTTTCATGGATACGATATTGAGTTGTGCTGAAGTTTGTCCAGAGGATTGTACAACAAGCGAAGACATTGATAATTATTTTTGGATATCGTACAAACAAAACGTATATAATTCAAAAAGAAGATTTACCAATGATTCTAAAGTTGACATGAATGCCGCAGAAGACGAGTTGATATGGGTGTCTTATAATGGAGATATAGATTGTCTTTATGAAGCGATCCAGGATCATCTTGAAGATGAATTCGGATATGACATCGCAACAGCGTGGATGTTACATATGTGCGATGGATATAGTATCGGAGATTTGAAGGCGATGGGATACAATATACCAAATCCAACAGGAACATTCAGAAAAGTAAGAGCGTATGTTGAAAAACTATCTGAAATAGATAACGATTTCCGAGTTATGCTTAAGAATAACAATTATAATGTATAAAAAGAAAGGCTCAATAGGTTGAGCCTTATTTTTATTGGAACATAAAGAACCAGTCTGGTGGTGAAATTTTCTCCTGATATTCTTTTACTTCGTTAACAAGTTCTTTGCCTAAATCCATGAAATATGATGCTATTGAGATGTTTCCTATCATCGTAACCTCATAAGTTTTTAGTATTCTGTGTACCTGTATGTAGCATTTTCCAAGTACATGTTTATAAAACATATAGTCATCATACAATGCGCTTTCGTCTATACCAACAAAACATCTTACTAGAACAGGCGCAACAGGATCGTGTCCGTTGACAACTATTTTGTGTGTGTTAGGATTGAAGCTGAACTGTATATGGTTGAGTGTAAAACTTCTCATCAGATCGAATGCTGAATATGTCATTGTTCGACTGGCTATGACATCGGTTGAAAAAGGAGAAAGAAAGATATCCGATGCGAATATTCTATTCGAACTTATATCTGGGTCATTTATACCGAACAATCTACCACCGTCTCTTATTTCTCTGAATTCTTGAATGCCCCAAACACAGTCTGGGAGCTGTATCGTTCTGGAGTTCCTAAATTCTTCTGTTCGGAAAGCCATAGGATTCATAACCGTGAATTTTGATTCAACGGTGTTTCTCCAGTTAAGGTACACAAAACGTTTTTCGTTTTCTATTATACGGTCAATTTCTTCTTCTTTTATTGTGATAGCGAGACTGCCTGAAACTGTAATCTCGTCTATTATGTTCTTTTTGAATTCGTCCTTAGTCATTGCAACACAATCGTTTTTATATTTATCTAAAAAAGGCGCTGATTTGTTTCAGCGCCTGGTGGAATGAGATATGCCGGACAGTAGAGGACAGATTGTTAAAGTAAGTAATAAAGTAACTGTCAGTCTAAGCCGATGAACATATATTCCACTATATAGAATGAATCATGTCAAAGGCCTTTGTCCTGATGTCAATAAGTTTCTCCATATAACCACTTCTTCGAAGCGATTTAAATATGATGTTACCATCTGACATTTCAGGAGAATCTGAACCCATACCTGATTTTCTAATATCCTTTATGTTATTGAAAAGAGTATCAGCGTCATTATATATTGTTTGAGGATCGTCTCTGTCCAAGTCCGTTTCAAGATTATCAATGACCGTCATTATTGAACTTGTTATTTCCTGTATGTGGTCATAGTCTGTGTTTTCATCTGATAGATTTTCCTTGGAAGGTTCCTTTATCCATTCATCTTTGAGTAAAGAATATATTCCGCTGGAATGATGCTCCTCGTTTATGTCCTGAACATAAACTTCAACAGGATATCCGTATATGGATATTTCGTAATGATCTTTGTTCCATGTTTTTCTTTCAGCATCGAAAAACTTCTTAAGTGTTTCAGGGTCATCACTTAACTTATTGAAATCCATTAATATATGCAAATCTATATCAGACGAGTTTTCGTCCCAGTTATAATTTGCTATGCTTCCTGTTACAGTAATGTCTTCAACTTCATCTTCAATTTCAAGGTGCTCTATGAAACTTTTTGCAATAGCAAGAAGTGTTCGTCTTGCTGGCTGGTCAAATCTTCCGTCTTCCCAGAAATCTGGACAAAGCTCATCTTTAATTGCAAATGAAGACAAATCAACATCTTCAGGAGAAACTTCTTCATCAATAATGTTTTCGTTTAAATTTTCTGTTATAAGTTTATATGTGTTACCTGGTTGAAGTTTAAGCATAGCACGTTTTCCGTCTATTGTTAAAATGTAAGCATCGTTGTAGTCTGACCAGTATGGTTCCGTTGTAGACCATGTTGGTGACAAAAGTCTACCTTTATCGTCAACGATGTTCCAGAGGTTGTTGTTTCTCACATGAATATCCTCACTGTCGCCATCTTCTTCAGCAAAATCAAATCCTGTGCTATTAACAGGTTTACCGTCTATACAAACATGATATTTGTTGTTTGATTTACCTATTATAACATTCCAATCATCCTTATACACTTCATCGAATTCAATAGGACAAATTTGTTCAAGATTATCTATACTCAGGTATATGATTTTATCGTTATTTGTTGTACAAATAATTTTATTTCCGTTGCCATGAATTTCTATGCTTTTATAACCTTTTGCTATACACGGTTTATCGTATCCCATACCATCATATAAAAGGATGGCTATTTTTCCATCATCTGTGTCACCTATAAATAAACCATCATGATCTTCTATGTTATGTAATATCTCGTTGGAAGCAACAAATTCTTTGTATGTTGCATTATATATATAATCGCGCCCCCCTTTAAACAAAAAATATTTACAGTATCCACGAGATGTTTTATTAAAGTTATAATCTTTAAATTGCACAGCATCATTATGATTTGTTTCGAGAATATCTCCATCAACAATAGCCATATAATAATCACCGTTCCATATTATGTACACGTCTTCTTCTTTTGCGTTAAAATCATAATGTTTATTTTTATCTTGTATTCGTATTGAAAAATTATCATCAATGCGCCAATCATCACCATATTGAGATGTTAAAATGCAACCTTGATTATTACTTAGTATGTCTATGTAATAGCCATCAAATTCAACAATACAATAACCATCTTTATTGAAATCGGATATCATATCTGTGAACCATTCGTGCCAAAATATTTCACCATCTTTGTTTATATAGTTGTACACCAGGCGGTCTTCATTGTCATATTTTGCTATGTCTAACCAACCCCATCTAAACGATTTACCCATATAAATATACCATTTGTCGAACAATAGGCGATATTGTTTTGTTGACCTATCCCAAGTCAACATATTATGCTCGTCATCCAACTTAATTCGGAGACAACCATAATTCCAATCGCCGTCTATATTAAAAACATCTTCAGGCAATTCTCCTTCGTTGTTAATTCGATTCATAGCATCATCAAGGTGTTCTTGAAATTCTTTATCTGATGATTCTTCTGATTCGTTTAAGTTTTTATAATCGTTTAATTTTATATTTCTAACTGACATTTTCTATCTATTATTGCCTTTAATTATTTATTTGATTTTGCCGTTTGAATTAATTGTTGTATATTTGCAAAAAATCAAAAAGTAACATGCTTAGAAAACTATCGTATAAATTGAACAGAAGATTACCCATATATATCCCAGAGTCCAGAAGATTTACGGATAAACTGCATCTTGCTATATGGAACTGCGGAAATGCGAAACGATACGGGAATATATGGCACACATTACAAGACATTAGAATAACATTAAGAAAAAATGACAAGCCCATACTGGTGATTAAGAAAGGAGAAGTTTAATGAGAAAGGGAGGACAAAGAACAATGATTATGGATAATCTTGTCAAACGTTTGATAGGATCATATCCGAATGCAATTGTCACCGACGATTACGGTGAACTTGATTACGAAGAAACTATATATAATATGTCCAATTGTATAGTTGATTCAATGGAGGAATCTCAACAGATTTCGGTTTTCGGAAAAACGTTCCGAACATATGAAGAGTGTTATGACCATCTTAACATTCACGCTTTCGCTTTAAGAGATGGGTTAGAAAATTATTTACATGAAATTTAAATATATATGGCTAAGAATTTAATAGAGAGTTTTAACAGAAACGGAGCATTCACAGATGTTCTGTATTATTCGAGTGTGTTCAAAACAGACATCATACCTTCGACATATGGTTGTGATGTTTTTACTGATGATGAAGGTGAAAGGTTTTGCATGAGAACAATGACATATGATTATCTCACCAAACTTTTTCCTGAATATGACGTTGTTGTAAATGAAGTTGACAACATTTATGAACCTAATTCATCGGCATCTAAAAAACAAAGAAAGATTCTTTGTGAGTCCGGTTATACAGCAAGAGGCTATGTTGATGCTAACAGGGTGCTAATAGATCATAGGAATAATGCTGTATTCACTATATCACTAAACACAATCGGTATCGTTTATGATCCTACTATGATAACTGATGTAAGGGAGTATTGTAAGAACATCTATACTAAACTTCCTACAACAAAAGAAACGGTCAAGGATGATTCCAGACCTTATATTGGATATATAACATTCAGTAACGGAAGATATGATGTTGTTGATGCTGAAATTAATAGCGTTGAAATTGATATCGACAAGAATTACAACGATGATTTCAAACCTATATATAATGATATAGTTAATTTCCTTGATGAGAATAATAGAAAGTCAGGAATTGTTTTGCTTAACGGAGAACCAGGCACAGGAAAAACATATTTCCTTAGACATCTTATCAATAGTATAAAGGGAACTTACATATTCATTACACCTGCTATTGCAACACATTTCTCTTCACCCGATTTTATAACATTCTTACAGGAGAATAGAGACACTACTTTTATTCTTGAAGATTGTGAAGATGTTATCATGTCAAGAGAATCAAGAATGTTTACCGGTATACAGGGCATTTTGAATATGTCCGATGGACTGATGTCTGATATTTTCAACGGTAAGTTTATATGCACATTCAATTGCGATATGGCAAAGGTGGATGATGCTGTTCTTAGAAAAGGTCGTTGTGCTGCTGTTTATACATTTGATAAACTTAATAAGGATAAAGCACAGGTGATTATGAACGAACTTGGTTACGATGTTGAAGTCAAGGAAGATATGACACACGCTGAAATATACAACTATGACAGTGTAAATGTACCAAGCACACAACGAAAGAATAAGGTTGGTTTCTAAAAGGCGAGAGCAGAGGTTCATCGGCACTCTGCTCTCTATTCATCGGTCCTAATTTAGATGGTAGCGAAATTCCTAAGTTCCGACCCGATGAAATATGAACTTTTTCGCTAACTTTCATATTATTTATTTTGGTGTATCATATTTTTGTTGTATATTTGCAACATTAAAAGACAACCTCGTCCCAAATCTAGAAAGGGACCTTGCTATGACAAGACACACCTTAAAGCGTCCAACCATAGAGTTGGTGGTGTTGAGGAATAAGAGGCGGTGTATATACAAAAGCTGCTCTGGTACAGGCATACAAACCGAGTGCGTGTTTGTGGATTGCGGTAATTGTAGTAAAGTTGTCTTTTTTGTTATGAAAATGTGGTTGAAAGGATCCGTCAACCTGTGGTAGAAATCCACCGTGCGACTATTGGATGTTCGATAAAATTCCTAAGCGCGTGACTGGCGAAACAGTTGGCAGTTTGTAGCTTAATTAGGTTAGAGCCCCTGGGCACAGGGAAGATGTTGGTTCGATTCCAATCAAACTGGCAAAATATAATAACAACTTATATGTTTGTAGACATACATAACACGGATAAGAAGTATAGTATAATATACGCTGATCCACCTTGGTCATATTATAATGATATGAGCGTGGACGCTGATTGTACAACTGTTAAGGGAATGAGACGACCACCTTATCCTGTCTTATCAATAAAGGATATATGTGAGATACCAGTGAATGATATCACAACAGATGATGCTATATTATTCATTTGGACAACAGATTATCATTTGGGTAGATGTATTAACGAAGTTATTCCTGCATGGGGGTTTGAATATAAAACAATCGGTTTTGTTTGGGCGAAAAAGAATAAGCAAGGTAAGCAATGTTCTATGATGGGAGCATATACAAAAAAGTCGGGTTGTGAAATATGTCTGATTGCAACAAAAGGAAAGAACGCTCATGGTTTTGTTAAGAATCATAAAGTGAATTCGTTTATAGAATACCCAAGACAACACCATTCAAAGAAACCTGATATTGTCAGAGACTCTATTGTTGATTTGGTCGGAACAGAACACAACATGATAGAATTGTTTGCGAGAAACAGTTTTGATAATTGGGATTGTTGGGGAAATGATGAAAACATAAAAACAGAATAGATATGTACGTTTATATTAATTTTGATGAAATATGTAAACTTAAGGGATATGAAAACTACAAGTTATGTTATGTTGATTCTATATCCAAAACTATATTCGATTTACCAGAGGAACTTAAAGAAGAATACAGCAAGTACACATACGAGGACATAAAAAATAACTGGGCGTTACAGGATAAGTTCCGTTATCAGGATCTTCCTAATCCAGAATACAATAGTTACAAATCAACACATTATGCTTATTTTACGCCTTTGTCTTTGAGTGAACAGTGGGGTGATGATTGGAACGATATTCCATATGAACATAATGCTGGTGTACCTTACGATGATATAGTAACAAAAACGGAAAACAAAGACGGTTATAAATTTGCAGTCGAAACGATGGAAGTAAACATTCTTGTTGTTAGATTTGCTATCAAATCACATAACACATCGCTTCCTCTTGATTACGATCCTATCAATTCACCGTTTTCTGTTGAAATGATTAACAACAACGCTGTTGCCTGGTTATATGATTGTGCTTATACGGAAGATGGATCAAAAAAGCATGTTGCTATACAAGCAGGTGTTAGTCCGTATGAGTTTGCTGAAAAGATTGATATGATAACTGAAAACAACAAAGAATCCTGGTATCCTTATAATGAAAACGAAGATTAATTATGGCGGTAGCGACTAAATTGTCAGTCAAAGAGATACAGTTGGCATTACGAGATTGTAGTTTGCTGTTTGATTTGAGGAATGATCTTGTTTGTCCAAATGTTAGTTGGGGGCTGTTACCATATGAAGCTGACTTGCTTGGCATCAAAAAGAACGGTATCGTGACAGAAGTAGAAATCAAAAGAAGTTATGAAGACTTTAAGAAAGATTTTGAAAAAGGGCATAAGCACGACGCTTCAATCATAACATACTTTTATTATTGTGTTCCAGAATCTATACTTGATAAATGCATGGATTATATGTTGAAACATTATAATGTGGAAGTGTCTGATGATATCAACTACTCAAAGAATCTACCGGCTGTGTTGTATTATACAGAAGAAGGTGGTATAAGAAGAGCATATGAAAAGAACGGAAAGTTTTGTTTTGGTTCAGAACGGAGATCTGGATATACAAAAATATCTGTTGATGATTATGCTATTGTAGGTAGGTTGGTGAGTCTGAGATATTGGGATATGATGAGAGAGGCATTTGGAACTGGTTTTCTCGGTAAGAAAGATTTGAAGATAAAGCAACTTAACGAAACATGCAGGTGTCAAAGTGATACGATAACAAGATTAAAAGAAGAAGCAGAACTGAAATGGAAACCGTATACAGAACCGCCTGTTCCTTATAAGACAGTTCTTGCAAAGAAACACTTTGGTGTTTATCAAGTGGTATATTATAATGATGGTAAATGGTATGATGATGCTAACAACGAAGAAGTAACAGGAGTATTAAGTTGGCATCTTATTCCATAAAAAATGAGAAATTTATTTGGAGTTCTCATTTTTTATTTGTATATTTGCAAAAACTAAAAAACGATTTGTTATGAGTAAAGAAGATTGGATAAATGTAAACGATGCGTTGCCTGATGTTGATGTAAAATGTTTGTGCGCAACAACCAATGGCAAGATTATGGTATCATCTATGTATATACCAAAAGATTGTTATGGTAAAATTCTTGGCGACAAGAAATGGCATGGTAGTGGTTCAACCACTTCATCTATTACGCACTGGATGTATGTTGTTTTACCTTAATGTATATAGATATGTCTGAATTTAAGAAAAGAATACTTGATATAGATGTTTACAACAACAGAACATTTCCCATTAATTTTGAATCCAATGGAAAATATTTTGAAATAGGTGTAGGCGAATGGGATGTTGTTGATGATGATTTTAACGATTCTGCAAAGAACTGTTTCGGGGACACGGATAATTTGATATATTTTTCGGTTTATGATAATGAAAATTATACCGTTTTTGAACTTGTACCTAAAGATATGCTAACAGAGCAGTATGTTGATGATATCTTTAATAGAATGGATATCGCAAAAACTGTCATCATTAATAACATGATATCTTATGACGGATCCATGCTTCTCATACATGACGATGAAATGACACCTGAACTCATTTCTCGTATAAAGAATGCTGATATCGTCAAATCTATATTCCCTACAGTGGAGGAATTTATTGAACTACTCAAGAAATATCCTAAAGATACACTTGTTAAACGACATTGTTATGATGCTGGCGATGTTTATGTATCGAAACCAACAATGGAATATTACGAACATCAAAAAACACTTTATATATTTTGATATGCCTAATCATGGATATTGTAAAAATTGTTGGTGGTGGAAAGAGATTCCAACCATAGCAACAGCATGGCAAGAAGTTGAAAGAAAAGGACAATGTTTTGCTATTTCCTGTGGAGGACATAAGGAATACACAAGTGAAAACTCTTATTGTCCTGACTATTGTAATAGAAAGAAAGGTGACAAAGAACAAACACTCGATGATTGGTTAATTAAAAATAATTTGAAATGATACGATTGAAAATGATTTGGTGGATCCTCACCAGAAAGAACATATGTATGATAGCAACCAATAAACTAACGGAATATGATTATGCATATGAAACGACAACAGATTCAAAAACAGCACTAACTATGTCGGCTAGATTGGCACAGTTTTGTTTTAGCGGTTATATCAGCAAAGAGATTACACTTAAACAAATGTTTAGAGTTCATATACCAGAAGAAGATATAGTATCATGACAACAAAAGATGTATTAAAATTACTATTGATTTCTATCGGTTATGATAGGAATGTAGAAATAGAATCTTGGCGAACTGATGATGGCAGTTATTACTATGATGTATTAGGACATAATGCTGATGGTGATGATTTTCATTTTGATGGATATGGTATCTTGGATTGCATCAATTCATTTATTGGTGAAATACAAGAATATCCGGAACTTTTAGAAAAACCTGTGTTTGGTAATACAACAATGATGCTGTATTCAACAAAGGACATTCTAAATGATGAATTCAGGGAAAAGGTTTACCAGAAAAGAAAAGAAGATGACGATAAAGTTAAAAAATATTGTGAGGAAACCAGGTATATAACAGAATACGCAGCTGCAAATCACCCTTGTCCTAATTGTCCTGATAACAAGAAAGATCATTGGGACAGTATACATTATAATTGTGAGGAGCATCATAAGATGAGATGCAAGAAATTACTGGATTTCAATGATGTTATTAGTAAGATGTATAGAGAGCATAAAGAGAAAACAACAAAACAAAACAACGATTAGTTATGGCAACATATGGTAAATGGATAACGGTTGAAGATGGTTGTGAACTCCCAAATGAATGGGAAGGTGTTATCGTTGCAGCTCAAACAAGAACTAAAATTGAAAAGGCAATTTACATTAATGGTGAGTTTATATTGTTACCTGCTAGAAATAGTGTCATTTATCCTAAAAAATACATGAGGATAGATGTATCTGACATTGACAGGGAAAAAGATGGTTTTACATATAAAAAATAACGGAGGAATAAAATATGTTTTGGCTTGTGATAGGATATATTGTTATCGGTTTTGTCGCTGGTTCGTTATATTGGGGTATGTTTAACGAAGTTAAATATAGTCACTACTATAATGAATGGTATAATAGTGAAGATGTTGCTGTTGTAATTGTATTATCAGCAATATGGCCATTTGTATTGTTTGTTCTACTTGTTATTGGAATTTGGAAACTTATTTGTTTTGTTTTTGAGATTATAACAAATATCGGATATAATATAACACATTAAATAAAATTAAATTATGATTACACTTTATATTGCAGGTGCGATAATGTTGGTATTTTTTGCTGGATTGGCTTTAGGAATGTACCTTGCTGGACTAGATGGTAAAAGAATATATATTAATAAGTAAAACATGAGCGATCTTAAATACAAAGTAGGAGATAAGGTACGAATTAAGACTCTTGATTGGTATAATGAGAATAAAGATGAATTAGGATATATTGTTTGCGGTAAGCATCTTTTTTATCCTTTGATGTCTAAATATTGTGGTAATATATTCACTATTAGTGATGTTTATTCTAATTTTTATCAAATGTATGAAAATAGACTTAATTGGACAGACGAAATGATTGAAGGTAAAATAGAGGAATAGAGAATATGATAGTAATTGGCGTTATATGTATCCTTATGGGGATACTTGGAGTTTGGATGGGTAATTGTTGGTATCGGGAAGCAAAAACAGATTTACCCTTTTCTGAACATAAAAAATGTGTAAAACAAGGTGATTTTTGTTATACAATAGGAACTATTGCACTATTGACAGGAGTATTTTTTATAATAGGAAATTTTACTATAATTTAACTAATAGGAATAGAGAATATGATAAAATACTATAAGATTTTTAGAATTGACACACCGTCAATCGAGGTTCAACATTCTGCGACACAATATTATGAAACACTTTATACAAATGAAAGTTGTTTAGTACAAGATGGTTGTAATAGCTTTGAAACTGAAGAAGATGCGGAAGAATTCTTAAAGGATTATTACCATAATTTTCCTGATAGAGCAAAAAATGAGGAACATGTAATTCTTAAATGTTATAAAATAAAGGAATAGGGAATATGATAGGCCCAATATGTTTTGAGAGAGATAAAATAATAGATACTTTGTTTCGGGAAAATGTTAAAGAAGAATACGCGTTTTGGTATTTTTTTGTTATACACGATTCAGAAGTTATAATTTATTATCACTATTGGACTGATATAGATGATAAAGGTACACCTAAATATAACCAGTGTTCAATGAAAATACATATAGAGGAATAAACTATGTGGAAAGCAATTAAAAATATACTTGCGAAAAAGGCCTGTTTCCATGAATGGAAACTTGTAAAAGAAAATCATATTGGAAGTCATTATCATTATGTATATATCTGCCAAAAATGTGGTGATATTAAAGTAATTGAGATTAAATAAATTAAAAAATAAAAAAGATTATGAAACATACATACACAGAAGAAGAAAAGGAAAAAATCGCACAAATGCTGTTCGATTTTCTAAGAGAACACAATTGTTTTGGAGGAGAACATTTTGCACAAGATGATACTTGTCAGATTGACTCCATTGATTTTATGTGCGAACTTGCTGATATTAAAGATGTAACAGAATGATATATGAGTTCCAAGCGTTACTATTTTAATCATGGCGTTGAAATATGCCTCACCTGCAAATTCATTGATGAATACACATGGAATGTTATGGATGACGGTAAAGAACCACATGGATATGATGGCATCGCTGAATGTTGTCTGCATAACTGGGATGAGGAAGAAACAACTGAAAATAGATGTTGGATATCTCCATCGTTTAAACCTTGTTCTAAATATGAAAGATGCACAGAACGACAGGCCGATTATCTTGATGTGTTTGATGCTGAAACAAAAAGTATAATTCCAAATCCAAACGATATATCAAAAATAGAATAAATTATGGAAAAAAAAGATAAAGACCTCCTATTAAAAGACCTTTGTGCAAGATTACCGTATGGGTTGAAAGTTGCATGTAACAAAAATGTCTATACTGTTAAAGGGCTTGACTTAATAGTTACAGATGAAGGTGATTGGGAGTATGCTGTTACCGCAAAAGGTATTGCTCCGATTGAAATAGATTTTATAAAACCATACCTATTCCCTCTTTCAAGTATGACGGAGGAACAGAAGAAAGAATATAATTATTGGAAACATGAGATACCCGTTTGTCGTTATGAGTATGGTGATGTAGTAGAGGAGATTGAATTGTGGGATAGTCCAGAATCTGTTGAATACCTTATTGAAAATCATTTCGATTATAGAGGTCTTATTCCTATGGGATTGGCTAATGATGCGACAGGAAAAAACATTTATTAAATGAAGTAGATTATGAGAAAATTTTATATATATTATCGAATATATCAAGGCTTGGATGAGTATGAATATCGCCATACAATTATCCAACTTAATAAGAATGAGAAAGCTAACATTGATACATTCGAAACAAAGTTGAGTGAAATAGGGGGAACTCATAAAGAATTAATATCGTGGAGTTTAATTGAAGAATAATATGACACAGGAAGAAAGAAAATTAAAATTGGAGAGCAAGTTTAAGATTGGTGACATATTTCATAAAAAATATAGTCGTGATACAGTACCATTGAAGGTTACTGAAATTATATATAGGAATGGTTTAATGGAACCAGAGTATATATTAAAACCTATTAGGTATAATGTTGATGATAGAATAACGTTGGGTGAGGGTGCCCTTGATGAATTATATTATGTTAAGGGCAATTCATTTGGGAGCAGTAAAAATTGAAACTAAACCACTATGACACAAGAAAATAAAGAACTACTTTTGAAAGACCTTTGTGCGAGGTTGTCGTGTGGTGTAAAAGTTAAACTTGGTGATAATCCAAATATATTTGACTTAGAATACAGAATTAAGTTTGCTGTTATGTATGGTGATTCCGATAAGTTAGAAGATATCTTGGATATAACTAATATTAAACCTTACCTCTTCCCTCTTTCGAGTATGACAGAGGAACAGATAAAAGAATTTAATAGTATAACACAAAAATGTAGTACGTATATTGGAAAATCTATCTTATTGACAGACTTTTGTAATAAACACCATATTGATTGGAGAGGATTTATTGAAAAGGGTCTTGCACTCGATGCAACAGGAAAAAACATTTATTAATTACGGGGAATAGAAATATGATACGGGCAAAAAAAGCGAGAAATACTAAACATTTTATGCATAATGGTGAAGCATATTGTGAATATTGTGGTCAAAAAAATAACGCCTGACTGCGAAAGCGACCATTATGAGGTAATAAAATATTATCATTGTACCTGTGATGACGCAATTAAGCAAATGGATATTGAGGACAAAATTAAAGAGATTCATAGAACTCAAATATTGCCATTGCAAAATTCTTTACCTAAGATTAAATATGCGTTGGAAACAAAAACAGTTTATGAGATATCAAAAATAGAATAAGTTATGAGTACATCAAATAAAGTGGATACTAAAGTACATACCAAATGGGAATATAAAGAAATATTCCTTAGTGTGGTGAAAGATAATACTTCTGATTTTAATCGCCTTGGCGAGGAAGGTTGGGAGATGTGTGGCTATGACGCTAAATTTGGCGTTGCAGTTTTTAAAAGAATTAAAGAATGAATTATGAAAAAATCTGATGTACAAGAAAACATTGTATATAATTCAACAATTCAAGAAATAAAAGAAAAGGTATTTATACAATGTGAAGCAATGTATGAAGCAGGTCAACTTGAAGCCGAAGCGATGAATAGAGGCTGTCAAAAAGAAATGGATGAAGCAAATGCAATGTTTAAAGATGCTTATGATAATATCATCTATTTGCTTCACGATTATTATGATTTAATATATAAGATATGATACTAATTAACATTTATTTTATGGGGCTGTTAATCACGGCCACAGTCTTTTTTTTGCTTGGAGCATTTGTTGGTGATGGTGTTGTAGAAAATTTTACACTATCTATGTTATTTGGTTTAGCATGGCCTTTAATATCAATTATCGTTATTATAAAAGTTTATGAAAATATAAAAAAATGATATGATATGACAGAAACACAGTTAAAATTACAAGAGATTGTTGAATGGTTAAATGAAAATTATAACCAAGACAGTGAAAACTATTCTATTTTTGCTGGAGCAAAACCTGAAGTTATAAGATATGATGAACATACTGCAATATCACTGTGGGGATGTGGTGCAATTGTATGTATCAAATCCATAATGTATTTTATTTCTGAAGACGATGGTAATTGGTTTTGTTCAATGTATTATGATGGATCTAATATTGATGAAGATGGTTGTCTTCCGTCTTATGTAAAAAATCGCCCGGATATGGGTCTTCAGGGTATTTTTTCAATAGGATGGGCAGATAGTTTTACTACAGCAATGCTAAATCTTAAGAAATATGTAGAAGAAAACGGAACACCAGTTTATTATTCAGGTACAAAAACTATTTGCCATTTTACATTATGATAGAAGTGAAACACAACATTGATAGCGATTTGACGATAAATGGCAGGGATGCAGAGGAAGTTCTTCACGAAATATGTGATATTTGTCATGGTGGTCTTTTAGACGCATCTGAAACTGCTATAGAAGCGGAAAATAATCCTTATCTTAATACAGCAAAGCATTGGAGAAGCGAGGTTGAAAACCTTGAAGGTATATTGTGCAGAATCCTTGATTTGTTAGGAGATTGATGTAATAATTAAAAAAATACATCAAAACGTTAAATTTTTTGTCATTTTTAACAAGTTTTAATTTTTTCTGTGATAAATAGAAAAAATGATACTCGTAAAAATGACAAAATTTGTAAACATACTCAAACAAGTAGGCTTGTATATTTGGCAGCTTCCGCAGAATCTTGTGGGACTTGTTGTGCTGTGTTTCTGTGGTCATAAGGAAAAGTGTTCTGTTGCGGGTATCGACTTCTATTATTCTAAAACGTTCCCCGGTGGTATCAGTCTAGGTAATTATGTCATCATTGGATCAAAAAATGAAAATACCGTTAAACATGAACATGGCCACCAAATACAATCAATGTATCTCGGACCCCTCTATCTGTTAGTGGTAGGACTCCCTTCAATAATTTGGGCAGGTTTATACGGAAGCGTGATACCTTACAGTCACAACGGATACTATCGAGTTTACACAGAATCATGGGCCGATAAATTAGGCAAAGTGGAACGTTAATCTCAAAAACTCAACAAAACATTTTGTAGTCTCAAAACTTTGTTGTATCTTTGCCAAACAAAACACAGAGTGGCTGAATTAAAGCACACGAACGGTAGTAGTGGTTGGAGAGGTACAGCGTAGTTGGTCACTGCAAGCCCGAGGGTTCAACTCCCAGGGAGTACGTCAGCAGTTGCTCCTTATAGGTAAAATCCTATCTCTGTGTTAAACAAGGAAGATTACCCAAGTAGGTGAAGGGGACGGTTTGCTAAACCGTTAGGTCGAGTAATCGGCGCGAGAGTTCGAGCCTCTCATCTTCCGCATAAATTATATGATAATGAAAAGGGTTATAGAAACTAAATTTAATGATGAACAAGAAAGGTTCATTAGTACAGCAGAAGGAGAAGTTTGGACTTCAAATTTAAAATGTCCTAAATGTAAATCTGATTCATTGGATATTAATGAAAAGACTATTGTAGTCGGAACATATACTCAAATACAAGGTTTGATTGATCACAACGGATATTTTGAACCTGGTAATTTGGATGGATTGTTTTGTGTTTGTCATAAATGTGGGCATGGATGGGTTCCTAGAAAAAAATCTCATCTTGGTCAATGTGAAGAGAAACAAGTAACTGCAAGATATTGAAATATATGGAGGTTGTAGCTCAGTTGGTAGAGCATCAGATTGTGGCTCTGAGGGTCGGCAGTTCGAACCTGCTCAATCTCCCATAACATATACAGGTCCTTGGTGTAATGGTAGCATACGCGGCTCCAACCCGCTTGGTGAGTGTTCGAATCGTTCAGGATCTGCAAAAAACCTAATCTTTTGTTTTATGAGTAGAAGTAGACATCAGAGACATGGTAACCTTGACATTATGGGTTATTCAGATGAGTACATGAGATGTAAGAAACTTGGTGTTAAATGCGATTTTAAAAGAGTGTTTAAATGGCGTAAACGTAAAACAAAACCTTTTGGTCTTAAATTATTTACAGGGTTTGGTGGCGAAGAATATAGTCACAAATACAATATGGAATATCTTGGATTGGTAATTGATAAGGGATCAAAACGACAAAAACTCAAAACAGAGTTGAGAAAAGAAGTTACAGAAATGTAATGTATATTGGGTAGGTACCAGAGTGGTCTAATGGCTCGGTCTGCAAAACCGTAGATTCGTGGGTTCGAATCCCACCTTACCCTCAACAACAAACATGGAATATGACAGATATGAAAGTGGTGGAACTCTTCGCTGGAGTTGGAGGGTTTCGTATAGGATTAGAAAAAGCGGATTCTGATTTCTTCAAAACAATCTGGAGCAATCAGTTTGAACCAGCAACAAAAACACAACATGCTTCCAGAACTTATGTGAGAGCATTTGGTGAAGATGGACATGTTAATGAAGATATTGCTAAAGTAAAAACAATAGATATTCCAGACCATGATATGCTTGTTGGCGGATTTCCTTGTCAGGATTATTCAGTTGCCAATACATTATCACGATCAAAGGGTATCGTAGGAAAGAAAGGTGTTCTCTGGTGGGAGATTTATAGAATCCTTAATGAAAAGGGTGATAAAGCACCAAAGGTTTTGTTCTTTGAAAATGTTGACAGACTTATACAGTCACCATCCACACAACGAGGTAGAGATTTTGCTATTATTTTGTCTTCGCTGAATGGTCTTGGTTATGATGTTGAATGGAGAGTCATAAACGCAGCTGAGTATGGAATGCCTCAACGCAGACGCAGAACTTATATCGTTGCTTACAAGAATGATAATGTATCTGTAGATTCCGTTGACGTTATTACAACTTCTGGTGTAATGGCTAAAGCATTTCCTGTTGGATTCGATGTTGAAAAACTAAACACGTTCAACATTGAGCCTGATTTGACAATCCTTTCAGAAGAATTTAACTACGGTAACAAATATAAGATGTTTGAAAATGCCGGTTATGTTCACAACGGAACATGCACTACATGCAAAGTGACATCAAACTATTCCGGGCCATATACAACATTAGGTGATGTTGTTTTGACAGAAAAGGATGGTGATTTAAGAGACACGATAACCGAAGATTATTATCTTTCTGATGAGGATGTTAAGAAATGGGAGTACAGCAAGGGTTATAAGAGAATCGAAAAAATAAATAAGTTTGGCGGGAAATATATGTATAGCGAAGGTGCTATGAGTTTTCCTGATCCTCTTGATAAACCTTCAAGAACTATCATTACAAGCGAAATGACTAAATCGGCAAATAGATTTACTCATATAATCCAGGATCCTGTTAACGGTAGATATAGAAGACTTGTTCCTGTTGAACTTGAAAGACTGAACATGTTTCCTGATAATCATACCGCTGGTGAGACAGATAGCAAGAGAGGCTTCTTTATGGGAAATGCTTTGGTTTGTGGTGTTGTTGAAAAAGTTGGTAAAATTATTAAAGAAAAATTTGGTAATTAAAAAATAAGTTGTATATTTGCAAAACAATATTCTCCTATCGTTTAAGGGAAGACAGCGGGTTTATAACCATGCTATCCAAGTTCGAGTCTTGGTAGGGGGACAATAAAAACAACTACAATGAAAGCAGTGAAAGGAATTCTGCGAGTGGTTCGAATCCACACGAAGTAGCGTAAAGTCGTCTTGGTTGTAGGTAGGGTGGTATACCTAGTTGTTTTAAAAACAATCTCTGTGGCACTTGAAAGCTCGCTTTATTTACGTCTGAATGACCACGTTATCTATGGCGTATAGGATAAATAATCTGTTGCGAACTGCCTGAATTAACAGGGAACGTAAGATAGGAGATTGTTTAAAAAAATGGAAGACTTCGTAGCTCAGTAGGTAGAGCACGGCACTTAAACTCTTGATAATCAATGAGTTATCAAAAATAAGAGTGCTTCAGAGGAAACTCTGGATGTAGAACCTCCCTAAACGGTGAAGACTAAACATAAGTCGTGAGATTAAATGCAAGTTAATACCGTGCCAATGTTATTATAAGAGACAGCAGTGAAGTTGAGCAATACGGTGAGTCCAGTTGGTGAGCCCGTGACTTATATAGACAGTGCGTAGAGACTATACAGGAGGAACCTAAGTTGAAATACAATGAATTCAAGGTCAGACATGGTCGTTATAAAGAAGAAGTTGTACTGCGCAGATTTCAATATGGTTAAGATAGAGTCCAGACCACAAACAATACAGAATCAGGTGGAGATAAGCCATCAATTATGTGAATCTCAATAACCTGAAAGGGTAAACGATTTGTATGTGCAAAGCATATATTCTGTATTGGCAACGAAAGTTGTAGTGGTAAGTTAATGCTGGGGTCATGGGTTCGAGCCCCATCGGAGTCACAACATGCCTATATAGATTAGTGGCGTAAACGGAACAAGAAACCATAAACGGTTCAGAATAATGATATCTAATGTCTGAAATGACAGTTTAAAGGTCTTGAAAGACACAAAAATCGCTCGTAAGGATACGAGAGGGCGTTGGTTCGAGTCCAACTATAGGCACAACAAAACAAAAACAAATGGATATGAAACTAACAAAAGAACACATTGTTAATGTGCTTAATAATGAAGATTGGCACGAATTTGTAAAGTTACATCCACATATTTGGCAACATAGAGAGTTGTTACTGGATGACGATTTTATATTTAGTGCAGATGGAACACAACTGTCCGATGAACAGATAAAGGATATACACAATATTGCAGAACTAAATAGTTATGTTATTGTTTATACCAACAAAGAAGGTAAGAAACAGGTTTACTTTAATTATCACACCGGAACGAATGGTTTAGAGGGAGATGCTGTGTCATCAACATATTACGCTTATACATTGATGCGTGACATAAAGAATAAGGAAACCGTTGAGTGGACAACATTGCTAAAGTATGCTCCAGATCATTGTGATGATGTTTACACATGGTTTATAACATTTACATTTAAATAAAAACATATAATAAGATGGTGGCAAATGTAACAACACAAACTTATAAAGATAAACTCATTCTTCTACCACTTGAAGAGTTTTCTTGGCAGAAACAAAACAAGATTTTTACAATAAAACTTGGTTTCTGGAAGTGGGTAGTTAAGTTTAGTTTTAACTTTTAGGTAAAAAAATATAACAGTCTGCAATAGTATTCGACGGAATATGCGCCCGCTTAGGCATTCGTGAAATGCGATGTAAGTAAAGGCAACTGAACTGGTATAAATCAGATGTCAAAATCGTACCTAGGAGACTGTTAAAATATAAAACTCACAGCAGGTTGATAACAAAACAGAACAATTCTGTTAACTCTGCGCGTAAGTGGCTGACAGCGAGAGAAGGCCCGCCTATGTTGTGAGTTTTGTAAACCAAAAATGGTTGCTATTATAAAAGCAACCGAAAACGGTTGACAGAACTACATTAGATGTGATGTAAAATTGATATAATAGATTGAGATTATATTGTATCTGATGTAGTAAAAGAAGAGACCCGTTGTTTGGATGCGTCACGTAAAAAAGAACATCAACCAAGTACAGCTGAGGTATTAAGAATAAAGCTGGTGAGCAGAGGTAACGTTACTACAAGAAAAGTATTGTTTAGAATAGGTGAGGAAACAGCCAGTCATGAATTTCTGACGCTAATGCAAATGAAAAATTGGCAAATTGTAAGGAAAGTTCAACTTCTCTTTCCATGAAATGCGGATGTGGTGAAATGGGTAGACACGCTAGATTTAGGATCTTGTGCTGAAAGGCGTGAAGGTTCGAGTCCTTTCATCCGCACAAGTCGACCATGAGTAGGTGGTCTCATGTCTCGGTAAATGTTATGTAAGATACTAACAGAGTAATAGATAGAGGTCGGCTGCCAAAGTCTATTATGGGAGAAAAATAAAGCCACTGCCAATACGGTTGTAGGGTTTCCGTAAAACCTTCATTTATGGATCAGTGGCAGAAGTGGTTTATGCGGCGGACTGAAAATCCGTAGAAAGATGTTCAACTCATCTCTGATCCACCAAAAAAGAAATGTGATGAAAGGGTAGACATAACGGTTGTTGGGAAATGCATTGATACCCTGGGACCGTGGTCGAGACGATAATGCAGTTTGATTCTGACATGTAGGTTCGAGTCCTGCCATTTCTTTTCAATAGGGTATTAGTTCAGTTGGTTAGAACGCCTGGTTTGGGACCAGGAGGTCGCCCGTTCGAGTCGGGCATACCCTACACAACTAATTGATAATCAATGGTTTATAAAATGCAGGATTGGTGTTAATGGTTAGCATGTCTGGCTTCCAACCAGAAGGTGGGTGTTCGAGTCATCTATTCTGCACAAAATGCCTTGGTGACGGAATTGGTATACGTGCTTGACTCAAAATCAAGATTGTGAAGGTTCGAATCCTTTCCGAGGTACTGTTATGGCGAGATAGCTCAGTTGGTTAGAGCGTGTGATTCATACTCACAAGGTCGGTGGTTCGAGACCACCTCTCGCTACGATTATAGATGGTACGTAACGTCTATAGTCCGTTTAAGTGGACGCATTTAAATGTTTTTTGCGAGATGGCGCAGTTGGTTAGCGCACCCCGGTTCATTACGGGGGGAGGTCGGAGGTTCGAGTCCTTCTCTCGCTACAACTCTATGTTAACTCAGTTGGTTTAGAGAGCTGGCCAGGGAAACAACATGATACCCGAAACCGGCAGACTGTTGGAATGTTGTTCTGTGGACAGTTTTAGCGTTGGTTCGACTCCAACACATAGAGCAATTGGTCCTGTAGCTCAGTTGAATAGAGCAGCACTCTTCTAAAGTGCGGGTCGCAAGTTTGAGCCTTGCCAGGATCACAACAAAATGGCCGAGTGGTGGAATTGGTAGACACGCTACTTTGAGGTGGTAGTGGGAGAAATCTCGTGAAGGTTCAAGTCCTTTCTCGGTCACAACAAAAACATTTGTGATATGAGATTTAAGAATTTTGAAAAATTTTTACCAAAGGATTTTGTTGGTCATGAAAAATCAACGGACTATGGTGACACATTATACATATTTCAGAAGGATGGTAAGGGATTGGTCAGACTAGAAGAGGAAGATGATGTCGCTGGTGTGTTTTGGATTATGGAACTTTCTGTTTCTAAAGATTATAGAGATGAAGGTTTAGGAACAAAACTAATGGGAATAGCAGAAGTTATAGCTGTTTATGCTGGTGGAACAAAACTGAGACTTTGGGTTGTTGAAGATAGTTGGATGAGAGACTGGTATGAAAGGTTAGGTTTTGAGGATGATGGTGAAGAACCACAGGATGGAAAAATAACAATGACTAAAATAATATAATAAATAATAACGCGAGTATATATCAATTGGTTAGATAGTCTGCTTGCCATGCAGAAGGTTGAGGGTTCGAGTCCCTTTACTCGCTCTAATAGGATAGTAACTCAGATGGTTTAGAGTACCTCGCTGATACCGAGGAAGTCGGGGGTTCAAGTCCCTCCTATCCTACAAAAACCAGTCAGAATGATGTTGTGTTTGGTGGACGCTGAAACCACGTTAATCATTAGCTTTAAAGACAAGGCATTTACTCTGGAGGTTCTGACTGGTTTTTAAATATAATAAATGAACATGAAACAGTTTTTTAAGGATTTGTTTAGTAAGAGAACAATCTGCAAAATATTTGGTCATAAGTTTAAGTTCTCAGGTGGTATACCTGGTATGGGATTATATCGTAAATGTGAATGTGTGCGATGTGGTAAAAAGTGGAGAGCAGATTATACTGGTAATATAATTAAGGAACCGGAAAAGATTTGGAAAGAAGTTGAAAGTTTTTAGATATAAATTTTGCTAATAAAAAAGTTTTGTTGTATATTTGCACAACAAAACAAACGAAATGGTATGACTCGTAATGATATATTGACATTTGCTGTTAATAAAGGATATACTGTTGATAAAAACGGTATTGTGACGTTTAACGGGAAGGAAAGACATTTATCACTAGACGGTAAAGGTTATTATAGATTCTGTGTCCATTGCGAAGATGGTAAAAAAGTAAACCTTATGGTACATAGGTTACAAGCGTATCAAAAGTTTGGAGAAGAAATGTTTAAACCTGGTATTGTTGTGAGACATCTTAATGGTATATCAACAGATAATAGTTATGATAATATTGAGATAGGCACACATAGTGATAATATGATGGACAAACCTAAGGATGTTAGAGTAAAACAAGCTAAACTTGCAGCATCACACGTAATAAAGTTTCATAACGTTGAGGAAATTAAAAAGTTTCATAACAAGTATAAATCGTATCAAAAAACTATGGAGAAATTTAACATACCTAAAGCAACGTTGTGTAATTTATTAAATAATAGGTGAAAAAATTTTGCAGATTCAAAAATAAGTTGTATATTTGCAAAGTAATTTAACAAGATAGGTATTGGGGTATGGTGTAACGGTAGCACTACAGATTTTGGTTCTGTCTGTCCAGGTTCGAATCCTGGTACCCCAACAAATTAGTTCTTTGAAAATAATGCCGAAGTGATGGAATGGTAGACATGGGGGACTTTAGCGAAATTAAGAAAATTTGAGTGCATCAGAGGGAAACACTGATGTAGAACCTCCCTAATTCGGTAAAGGCTAAGTAATTTAAGCACCAAGCTATAACAGGATTTCAATAAAAGGAATCGGGCAAATGAGATTCTCTGCGAAGAGAGACTTCGTATGTATGGGTAAAGCCTAACCCTTCTTTGGGACAACTGTATAAACAGCAGTGGATTCAAGACAGAAAACTAAAGGTGAAATTGTTATATGCTAATACCGAGCCAATGTTAAAATTATAAGTAAAGTAGAACTATCTAACACGAGGTGTGAAAGTCACCTAAGCAGGCTGAAATAGGTCCTTGAAGACTCCTTTATAATAATCCAAGGGATGACGGTAAAAGGATTAATTACTTATAAATAATAGACAGTGTGTAGAGACTCTACAGGAGGAACCTAAGTTGAAAGGGAGTATTTTATGACAATGGGAGACACCAGTAGCAGAGTAATAAAGAATTGGAACACCTATTGCCTGGGGAGGCAAAGCCAATATAATAAAGTCTGTGGCAAAACGTAGTCCACTAATTTACGAACGCTAGCAATTACTTTTCGATATGGTTGTGATCGAGTCCAGACCACAAACACAAATAAAAAATTAGGACGTAAAAACGGTGTCTGATGAAATAATTCAGTATTAAATAGTCCGTACATCGGTTATTTGTGGTAGCGAAAGCTATAGTGGTACGAAAATCCCCTGGGCAGTAATGCCTGTACGAGTTCAAGTCTCGTCTTCGGTACTAATTTTATAAAATAAATTTTGCAAATTAAAATTTTTGTTGTATATTTGCAAAAGAAAAGTCCAGAGTATGCAAGTATGTTGGCAACTGCGTTGTGCTTAAAACACAACCTCGATGATTCAGAGACCTGTTCATTATGGATCGCTACCATATTAACGGTCTGATAGAGATTACGGGGGTTCGATTCCCTCTCTGGACTCAAATAAAGGGAGCGCACGTTTCAGAGAATGATGCAAACGCACACTGTTACGGTCACCTCCCTATGAAATATGCTCGGTTCGTCTAGAGGCCTAGGACTCAGGATTTTCATTCCTGCAACACGGATTCGAATTCCGTACCGAGTACTAAAAAACAATACTGAATGATAAAAAGAGAAGAGCAAACTGCAATTTGTGTTTTCTCTGGCGTTTAAAGTTATATGTTAATTATTGCAGTAGTTGACTATATGACTTTACATCGAAAAATCATTAATCGTCTAGTGGTCAAGGACGCTCCCGTGAAGGGTGGAAACGCGCGTTCGAATCGTGCTTAATGGGCTAAAGGTTTAAAAATGAACCATAACACAACAATTTGGTTGGTAAAGGTTTAATTTTAGAATGTAAACAAAACAACATGGTAACAGGAATAGAAAGATTTAAACTTGCACAACAACGTGATTATCTCACAGCGTTAGAAGAAGTAAAGCGAGGGAGAAAGGAATCACATTGGATTTGGTATGTGTTTCCACAGTTGCGAGGTTTAGGTTACAGTGAAATGTCAGTTTACTATGGCATAGAAGATTATGACGAAGTAGCCGCTTATTTAGGCGATGCAGTTCTTAACTATAGGTTAAAAACAATTTGTTACGCACTGCTAGATCACGATAATCTTACCGCTGAAGAAATATTTGGTGGTGTTGATGCAAAGAAAGTTCAGTCCTGTATGACATTGTTTAACATTGTTTCACCAGGAAATGTGTTTGAACAGGTTTTGATCAAATTCTATGATGGGAAGGAATGTGAATTGACAAAAAAGTTGTTAAAAAGTAAAATAAATTTTGCAAATTAAAATTTTTGTTGTATATTTGCAAAAGAAAAGGAAAAGAAGTTCATTGAAATATAATATCTGGTAAGTAGGCTTGGAAGCAGCCATCTTTTAATGAGTTGTCATTCAGTACATCACGGACATCTGCTGAGCCGATAGACTATGAACAATAAGTGATGGCACTTGATAAAGTACAGAATACCACCGAAGTGGTAGCGGAAATGTCAAGGGGCGGGAATAAAGGGGATCCTCAGGGCATCAGGGACCGTGCCTCATGATGAGGGAGGGATTGTAAATGATTATGTCTGAAAAATAAGGGCATGACACCCTTAAACGCATAGTAAACCGGGAAGAACATTTAGCGTAATAGCACGCCAGATATTTTTAAGCTCCTGTAGCTCAGTTGGTTAGTAGCACCTGACTCATAATCAGGGGGTCACAGGTTCAAGCCCTGTCGGGAGCACCAAAACATTTAATTTATTTTTGCAAGATAAATAAATGGACGCGAAACACAACAAAGGTTTTGTGCGCACATAAGGCGAAGTGTTAAGTCTTCACACAAGAACCTGAATGGCTGGCCGAAAAACCAGAAGTCAGAAAAGTAAAGCCGTGTTTAAAACGTTTTTCAAACCGATTAGGGAAAGGCGTAAACGGATGTAGCACAAAACAAAACAGTGATTGGGCAAACGAGGTTTATACTTTTACTCGCATTGTTTTGTTGTGAGGAGTGTTTCAGGGAATTTAGCTCAGATGAGAGAGCGCTACGACTGAGGTAGAGGTCGCAGGTTGAAGTCCTGCAATTCCCACTAATTGATAATTTTTTAAAACAGAATAGAATATGGAAGTTATTTTTTCACTTTTGGTTGCCCTTCTTTGGGGATACATTTGTTACAAAATGGCAGAAAAGAGGCGTAGAGACACTACATTGGCTGCTATACTTGGTGCTTTGTTTGGTGTTTTCGCTGTAATAGGTTATGCTATTGCGGGTTACAAAAAGGGATAAATAGAAAGGTACAGTCGTTAATTCCCGGGATATTGACGAAACGAAGCCTTACAGTGTCTTTGCCACCTGTACCAGATCGTTCGCTGGGTATGTTGTTCCGAGTATTAGTAGGAGTCGTTACCGCTTGAGGAACGGCAATCGGAATAAATGGGTCTGTAGCTCCAATTGGTAGAGCACCTGATTTGCACTCAGGTTGTTGAGAGTTCGAATCTCTTCGGATCCACTCTTCGAGGCGGGATGACAAACCATTTGTCGTTAAACCGGGAATTTATATAGATGCGGCCAAAGTCTATATACGGTGGGTATAACTGTGATGTAAGCATTGAACCTCTTCAAAGCGAGACTTATACCGAGGGGGTGACAATTCGGAGAGACGAATAAATTGGAAACTTAACTCAGCTGGTTTAGAGTGCAACCCTTACAAGGTTGAAGTCATAGGTTCGAATCCTATAGTTTCCACAAACATAACATTATTTAAGGCTCCCCGTATAGTGGAAAATTGCCTCCCGATTACGGATGCTCCTAAAGGTAAACCTGAGTTTGGCAGACAATAGCGGCTAACAACTTTACCGAAGTACAAGGTGAGGAAGATATTAGGAAGTGTGTTGTGTTAAAAATTTAGTGCTGGGAAACTGTCACTAAATGATGATAATGATGTCTGGATTATGATTAACGAGTTCAGAAACGAAGACGTTCAACACGCAATTAGTTGAATCCAAATCGTTAGTTGGCTATGTTTACCGAGTAGGTGTTTAAATCGGTTTTATAATGGTGTGTTAGTTCAGTTGGTTAGAATGCTGCCCTGTTTAGCGAAGTAAATCGCTTTAACAAATCAAATTGATGGTTGACGAATTAGGACAGTCGTTACGCTAGTTAAGTAGCAAAGTGGATATTAAGAACTCCACGAGCAAGTTCAAATCTTGTACCATCAACCACGGCAGAGGTCAGGGGATCGTACCCCCTACGCACCGCAAAAAAACATTTTCAAGGGTATTCACTACAACACTGGTAGGACCCTACCCAAGGGGTGAGTGTCAGGGTTGGAAGGAACACTTAATAGAAGTAGCGGTGTGATTGATTCACATGCCTTCGCGAGGAGATTGTTGGTTTGAGTCCAATCT
>JAZSEO010000109.1:0-2170 GCA_045531735.1 Wujia sp.
ATAAGGGAAAAAACAAGGGAAAGAAAATTTGGTAACAACTTATAACAATTTATGAAAATGGCAGTTGGAACTGGATGAGATGCTTATAACACATTTATAGGAAAGGAATGATAAGATGAGATTGATATATGCGGAGTATAACCCACAGGCAAACAGTATTGATATAACCCATTTGAGAATTATATATTGCGAATTGATTGTAATAAGGCAGAGGATGGATTAAGAACTACTCCTTGCTCGCAAAATTCGCTTAATGCGATGGCGATAGATGAGCCACTAGAATATGCTAGGCTTGCGTTAGATGGTGAAATTCAGGCGTGGGTGGATGCTATTGATAGTTTGGAAGTTTGGTGATTTCATAAATTAATA
The DNA here is from genome assembly GCA_045531735.1 of Wujia sp. GTDB lineage: Bacteria > Bacillota > Clostridia > Lachnospirales > Lachnospiraceae > Coprococcus_C. The sequence goes on from JAZSEO010000109.1 coordinate 370, forward strand.
TTTATTTTGACAGAAAAGCCATTGTAGATGAACGAATCTATAGTGGCTTTTTTGCAACAATGTAGGGATGACAAAGACTTTGATATTTAGCTCTAAGCATAACGATATAAAGGGATATTAAGAGAGATATTGTATATAACTATAGTGTTGACTTTTTGAACAATGTTCAGTACAATTGATTTGAACAATGTTCAGGGAGGGAATAAATGCAAGAGATAAGAAATGTAAAGGAAGTAATCATTGACGTTACCACGGAATTGATTCGAGAAAATAACGGAAATGTTACTAAAATAACTTCACGCAAAATTGCAGAACGTGCAGAGGTGGGATTAGGTCTTATTAATTATCACTTTGGAAGTAAAGAAAATCTAATTACCATTTGTGTTCAGAGAATTATCAATAATGTGGTAATGTGTTTTTCACCGGATAAAAAGAATTATAATGAGAGGGATGGTTTGGCTGATAAGGAGCGACTGGCAGATTGGGCAAAGCAGGTGTACGATTTTCTTTTTGATAATTATGCAATTTCAAGTATTTCCATTCTTGGGGATATGCAAAATTATCAGGCAAAAAGTAATTCCGTATATACGCAAAAGGGATTATCTATGGCTATTCGAAATGATATTGGAGAAGAGAATAAAAGATTACTGGCGTTTATGCTTACATCAACTATGCAAGTTGCCTTTTTGTCAGGCAGTTCGTCCAAGGAGATTCTGGGGTATGACCTTACCATAAAGTCAGAGCGAGATAGATATATTGATATACTTGTAGAATTGCTTTTTGTTGGAGTACTTGGTATGAAGGAGGGAGGAAATAATGAAAAATAGAAATCCACTGCCTATTATGATTGGACACGGAATCTTAAATGTAGCAACAGCAGTTAATATCTTAGTTACGTCAGCAGTTCCGAGTGTGTATGAAATGATGATGTAAATAAAAGGTCGTTTGGAGGGAAGAATGTGAAAATTTTAATTATAAATGGAAGTGCACACAGAGGAAATACGTGGAAGTTAGTAGAACAGGCAAAAAACTGTTTAGTTGAGAGCCAAAAAGAGATTGAATTTGACGAAGTGCATTTAATTGAAGAAGGTTTGCCATTTTGTATCGGATGTAGTAACTGTTTTCGAGTAGGATATGAAAAGTGTCCACATTATAATGTTATTGGTAAGATAATAGAAAAAATTGAAACGGCAGATGGCATTATAATTGCCACTACCACATATAATATGCGAGAAACTGCATTATTAAAAAATCTATTTGACCATTTTTGCTTTATGCTTCATAGACCACACTTTTTCAAAAGTAAGGCGTTGGTTATTACTACTACAGGTGGGGTTGGTGGACATGCGGCTGCTAAAAGTGTTAAAGGAACACTGCTGGGAATTGGATTTAATCGTTGCTATACGTTCTCTAGGGCATCTTTTAGTTGGAATGCATATGTACCAAACAACAAGACTTTGAGTTCTTTGAGAAAGGTGGTTCAAAAGTTTTATAAGGATGTGGAATCAAGAAAATTATATAATCCTAAGACGAAATTGTTAATACCATACAATTTATTTCGTGGGATGTCTTTAGCGTATGTACCGGGAACAGACTATGAGACAGAAGATGGTGTATACTGGACTGATGAATGTCGTAAGGGTTTGGTTTATGCACCGGGAATTGAAGTGGCTTTTTATAAAAAGCCTATCGGGCATTTGTTCTATTGGATTGGAAAGCTGGCAGGTAATATGAAAGGGATGAAGGTTACGTATAAGAAATAACCGAATATAGTATTGATAAATTATTGGTAGGGGCGATC
>JAZSEO010000030.1:0-1555 GCA_045531735.1 Wujia sp.
ATCCTTATCCTTGCACTCTTCATTAATCATCGCATTAATACCACCTACCACCTGGCATACACTTCGAAATTCACCCTTACTGATTTCCTTTTCACTCATGTCAATGAATTGAAACTTAATACCTCGCTCCTTGAAGTAACGCTGGGCTTTCTTTGTATCGTTGCATTTTTTCGTGCCAAATATCTGTATGTTCATTATCGCCATATTTACCTCTGTTCATTTTTCTTTAGCTTCTATCAGGTTGATTCTATCCTTCAATACTTCCCGGATTAAGCAAGAACTCATAAATGTTCACTGTCAAAATTCCGTTCTCATCGTAGTGGGTTGGAACTATATCTTTTGTCACCACAATTTTCTTGAAAGAATCATCTATTTTCCTAAATGGTCGTATCTCTTGATTTCTTTTTGCTTCATCTGGGAGTGAATAAGCCGACTGAATATAATATCTTGCAGATCCAAGATTACAAACAAAATCTACTTCCAAAGCTTTTCGAACCACTTTTCCATCTTTGTCCTTCTCCGCAATTGGCACTACGCCTACATCTACACTATACCCACGCATGCGAAGCTCATTATAAATCACATTCTCCATGGAATGTGTCTGCTCAAACTGCCGGAAATTTATTCTTGCATTACGAAGCCCTAAATCTGAAAAATAATACTTCTTCGGAGTTTCGATATATGCCTTTCCCTTAATGTCATATCTCTGTGCAGACTCTATCAAAAATGAGTCTTCAAAATAATCTAAATATTTCTTGATAGTCTTTGCTGTAATACTTGATTTCTTAACTGTCTTAAAAGTATTTTTTAATTTTTCCGGATTAGTAAGCAAACCAATTGCAGAAGATAGGATATTTAACAAATCTTCTAACTCTCCTTGATTCTTAACTCTATTTCTCTTAAATATGTCTGTGATATAGATTTCATCAAACAGATTCTGCAAAACGGCTGCTTTCTCATTTGCTCCCTCTCGTAAAACAACGAGCGGTATTCCACCATAAAGCATGTACTCTGACAGCCCTTCGTACTTATCACCCTTATATACAGACATGAATTCCGCGAAACTCAATGGATACATATGAATTTCATCACCACGTCCTGCAAACTCGGTGATAATATCCTTGGACAAAAACTTTGCATTACTTCCGGTGACATATACATCCATATTATCCTTACGCAAGTACCCATTCAGAACAGATTCAAAGCAATCAAGTAATTGCACTTCATCTAGAAGCAAATAATATTTCCCTTCACCGGATGTTTGCGCGCGAATATACTCCATAAACAGCTCTGGATTTACACCTCTTTTTTCTTTCTCAACACTAATCAGACTTTCCCCTATAAGATGAAGATCCTCTGCGGAATCAAATGCAAAACGAATAATATGCTCTTTATTAACACCACTCTCTAACAAATAGTTATAAAAAATAGTATTTAACAAATAGGATTTACCACATCTTCTTATACCTGTTATGACCTTTACTAATCCATTATTTTGTCTTTTTATAAGTTTGTTCAAATAATACTCACGTTTTATCTCCATAGCTATGCACTC
>JAZSEO010000018.1:0-105528 GCA_045531735.1 Wujia sp.
CCCCCTCAAGATAAGATATCCCATCTTTGGAGTAAGACCCCTTGAAGACTACAAGGTTGATAGGTTAGGAGTGTAAGTGTGGTAACACATTCAGCTGACTAATACTAATAGGTCGAGGGCTTATCCTTAGAGGTTTCTTAAAAAAACGGAAAAAAGTATTGATTATTTATTAGAAGAATGTTATAATCTCGTTTGTGTGAAGTTCTGAAGGTACATGGCCCGGTGGCTCAGCTGGTTAGAGCGCCGCCCTGTCACGGCGGAGGTCGAGGGTTCGAACCCCTTCCGGGTCGTTTATATATTATTTATTCTGGGATCTTAGCTCAGCTGGGAGAGCATCTGCCTTACAAGCAGAGGGTCACAGGTTCGAGCCCTGTAGGTCCCACTTAAAACTAAATATGCCGATGTGGCTCAATTGGCAGAGCAGCTGACTTGTAATCAGCAGGTTATCGGTTCGATTCCGATCGTCGGCTTTTCATCATTTTATATGATGTTATGGATGGATTCCCGAGTGGCCAAAGGGGACAGACTGTAAATCTGCTGCAACTTGCTTCGGTGGTTCGAATCCACCTCCATCCATTTTTCTTTTTTAATAACGCGGGGTGGAGCAGTCTGGAAGCTCGCCGGGCTCATAACCCGAAGGTCGCAGGTTCAAATCCTGTCCCCGCTACTAATTACATAAGATAATTAATTTGCCCAGATAGCTCAGTTGGTAGAGCAGAGGACTGAAAATCCTCGTGTCGCTGGTTCGATTCCGGCTCTGGGCATCTTTTTTATGTCTTTTTATTGAAACTGTATGTAAGTATGATATAATCAAAATACAGTTTATCTGTTGTTCTATTTACAAGTATTCCTGAATTTTTAAATCTAGAATAAAGGAGTAAAATATGAATACATTAAAAGAAGCGTGTATGGAACTTATTAAAACAAAGGAAGCGTACACTAAGTTTAAGGAAGAGAAGTCTATAATTAGAAAAAAGTGTGATGAGAAAATAAAGGAAGAGATGAAAGAGTTCTGCGAAGAGATGTCTGAGATTGCAGAATGTGCAGATATACTTCTTGATAACTTTAGTCATTATGGTGCAGTTATCAGATTTCCTATTAATATAACTGATAAGGAAGAGGATATTGTAGTAGTTTGTTTTGCTCAGGAACATTATAGTATTTCTAGAAAGTCCAATGATGAAATTTTATATAAATCAGATAAAGATATTGATGAGTTTTCGATTGTAGCATATGAATATTTGATTGTTAATAGAAAAAACATCATAGATAGGACTACAGAAAAAATAGTTTCATTTCTCCAGCATGAGACAGATACTATGAATAAAAATATGTCTCAGGAAACAGCATATTATGATTTACTTTGCGATAAACTTTTTTCTGAGGATATAAAAGAGACAGCGAATAAATAGAAAATATACATATAAAAGAAAGTACCATATATAAAATGTGCTAGCAGGTAATTTGGCACAGTTTGTATATGGTATTTTTTGCTTATATGATAATTAGAAAAATGACAAGAATACTTGTCAAAAAAGTATTGACAAGTATTCTTGTCATATGTATAATTGTCATTGACAAGGAAAGTTGTCAATATGATAATGATAATTGTCAAATATCGGAATATTTCGTATTAAAAAGGAGTAATAATAGGGTACTGCAACAGAAGAATAGAGAGGAGATGATTATTTGCCACTTAAAAATCATTTAAAGGAATATAGAGCAAGGCTTGGGGTTAATCAACAGGAGATGGGCAGTCTAGTGAATACATCCAGACAGACTATTAGCCAGATTGAGAGGGGAGATTACTCGCCGTCTGTTACGTTGGCACTTAAGATTGCGAAGGTTTGTGATGCAAGAGTAGAAGATATTTTTGAGTATGAGGAGGATTAATTAGATGAGTACAGATAAGATTAAAGAAGAATTACAGAAGAATGAAACACAGAAGAAGGTTGCCAGAAAAAAAGAAGATAAAAAATATCTTATAATAATGATTATAATTTTTGTTGCTTCGGGAGCAGTGGGATTTTTTGCTGGTAGTATTATGACAAAGATAAAGAAATCAGGATTTTCGTTTCCGAATTTGAGTGATACTTTTTATGAAACCTTTGCGTATGTTATGCCGGTTATATTTTTTGCAATTAATTTTATCTTTTTAATATATGCTCTTGCTTGTATTTCTAAAGCCAGAAAACAGTTTAATGCATGGGATGGAGAGGATGAGGATGTTGCAGACAGGATTGAGGAAAAAGCAGGACTCCCTATGTGTATTTCATCCGTGCTTATGGTTGTTAATATGTTTCTTTTTGCTGTTTGTGTTAATTTAGATGGGCAGGTTGAGTTGGCAAAATCTACTGAAAAAATAATTTTAATAATTAATTTGTTCGCTTTTATTTTCTCTTTTGTTGTAATGTTTATCGTTCAGAAAAAAGCACTTGATTTGACAAAGGATATGAATCCTGAGAAGGAAGGTAGTCTTTTTGATGTTAAGTTTGCAGAAAAATGGGAAAATAGCTGTGATGAGGCACAGAAGATTATGGTATATAAAGCGTCAAGAACAGCATTTTCTGCTATGACAAGTATGTGCATGACTCTTTGGGTAGTGTGCCTTATTGGTGATTTGTTTGCAGGATTTGGGCTTGTTCCAGTAACTCTTGTTTCAATTATATGGATAACAGGAATTATTTCTTATCTTGTTGGTTGTGCTAAGCTTGAGAAGGCAAATAAATAATATATATATTTATTATTGGAATATCCGCCAATTATTAAAGGCGGATATTTTTAATTTATAGGAAAGCCCTTAGAAAATCCTATATTATGAAAAAAATTGTGTATCCACAATATTATTCTTTTTATTTTTGTAAAGCTGTGATACACTTTTTATTGTTGATTTTAAACTTTTAGAATACTGTATTTTTATAATAAGTAAAACATTAAAATATAGAAATATTATTTGGAGGATAAATATGAATTCGTATGTAGCATTTAAGGACGTTTGCAAGACCTACCAGAGTGGTGATGTGAAGGTTGAGGCACTTAAAAATGCCAGCTTTGAAATCGGTAAAGGTGAGATTTGTGTTATAGTAGGTCAGTCTGGTGCAGGTAAGACAACTTTGTTAAATATACTTGGTGGAATGGACAAGCTTACTTCAGGTGATGTTTTTCTTGATGGAGTTAATGTTTCTAAGTTTGGTAAAAAACAGCTTGCTACTTATAGAAGACAGGATATAGGATTTGTGTTCCAGTTTTATAATCTTATCCCGAACCTCACAGCTATTGAAAATATAGAAATTGCTTCTATGTTATCAAAGGAGCCTATGAATCCGGAAGAGGTCTTGGAACAGGTGGGGCTTAAAGACAGAAGAAATAATTTTCCAGCACAGCTTTCAGGTGGAGAGCAGCAGAGAGTTTCTATCGCAAGAGCTTTAGCTAAAAATCCGAAACTTCTTTTATGTGATGAGCCTACAGGTGCTCTTGACTACGAAACAGGTAAATCAATTCTTAAGCTTTTACAGGATTGTAGCCGTAAGACTGGAATGACTGTTGTCATTATTACACACAATTCTGCTCTTACTGCTATGGCAGATAGAGTTATTAAAGTTAAAAATGGTAGCATTTCGTCTGTTAAGATGAATGAGCATATTGTACCAGTAGAAAATATTGAGTGGTAATAGGTGGTTGTTGTGAATAAAGCATATATCAAAAATATATTTAGAACAATTGGAAAAAGTAAAGGCAGATATTTTGCGATTATGGCTATTATTGCTCTCGGTGTAGGCTTTTTTTCTGGTATTAAGGTTACAAAGTCTGCGATGATTAATAGTGCAAATGAGTTTTATGAGGATAGGAATCTATTTGATTTTAAAGTGCTATGTACATATGGTTTTACTGATGAAGAAGTTGATAACCTTAAAGATAGAGAATATATAATTTCTGCCGAAGGTGGATTTTCTACAGACTTTTTGTTTTTGTCTAATGATGAAACAGAATCAGTTCTTAAAGCGATTATCATGCCTGAAAATATTAATACATTAGAGTTAAAGGAAGGAAGATATCCGAAATCCGATAATGAGTGTGTTTTAGATGCTTCTCAGTTTGGGAGTGATGCAATAGGTACAAAGATTACTATAGCAGATAATAATAGCGAGGATGTTAAATCAAGCTTTGTATATGAGGAATACACGGTTGTAGGTCTTGTTTATTCGCCACTATATATAAGCTTTGAAAGAGGTACAACTAATCTTGGTAATGGTAAGCTTAACGGATTTGTTTACATACCTAAGGCAGGACTTGATTTTGAATATTATACAGAAATGTATGTAGACTGTCAGGATGAATATTACATCTATGATGAGGCGTATAAGGATTTTATAGAGAACCTGACGACTGAGGTTGAGGCTGATGTGCTTGAAAATGCAAATCTAAGATATGACGAATTATTGACTGATATAGATGAAGAATATAATGATGCAATTATCCAGATTGAGGATGAAGTAAATGCACAGGTTAAGGAGGCGTTCTATTCTGAACTGTATGCAAGTGGTTTTGATGATATAACTATTCAGGCAATGCTTGATTCGGGTGCAATTGAATATCCACAGGAAGAGGCGGATAATAAAATAGAGGAGTTAGTAAGTGAAATTGAGCTACCTGAATTAGAGGAACCTGAAATATTCGTTTTGGACAGAAACACAAATACGGGATATGTGTGCTATGACAATGATACTAATATTGTCGATGGATTGGCTAAGGTGTTCCCTGTATTTTTCTTCCTTATTGCGGCATTAGTCTGCTCTACCACAATGACCAGAATGATTGACGACGAGAGAGGTCAGATTGGTACGCTTAGAGCTTTGGGCTACACTAATACAGCTATTATTTGGAAATATATGGTATATTCCGGCAGTGCGGCGATAATAGGATGTATAATTGGTTTCTTTGGTGGTTGCTTTGCATTTCCTTTTGCTATTGGTGAAGCGTATAAGATGCTTTATGATTTTGGAAGAAGCGTGGAGTTTTATTTTGAACCATTGTTGCTTATTATAACAATTTTTGTATCTTTGCTTTGTTCGGTCGGAACAACATTTCTAGCATGCAAAAATGAGCTTAGATGTATGCCGGCAGAGCTTATCAGACCTAAGGCTCCTGCAGCAGGAAAACGTATATTTATGGAGAAGATAACATTTATATGGAAGCGTATGAAGTTTCTTCATAAGATAACTACAAGAAATGTTTTCCGATTTAAAAAGCGTATGATTATGATGATTATGGGTATTGCTGGTTGTACAGCTCTTGTCATGGCAGGATTTGGTATTAAGGATTCAGTATCCAATATAGCTGAATTTCAGTATGATGAGATAGAAGTTTTCGATATGGAAATTACCTTTTCTGAGGGAATTTCAGATGAGGATTTTAGTGAGCTGGAAAATATTTTCGGTGATAGTGCAACAAATATTAGTCCGTTATATAAAACTACTATCGAATATATTTCCGATGATTCAGTAAAAACAGTATATCTTTGTAATACAACTAAGGAAAATATGGAACCCGTTATGAATTTTGAACTTGTGGACGGTGATTTAGAATATCCTGGTTATGGTCAAGTTATGATAAGTGATGGTCTTGCTGAGGCAGCGGGGTTAGGTGTAGGAGATGTCATTACATTTAATGATGGCGGCTATGATGTTTCTTTGGAAATATCGGGTGTTTACAAAAACTATGTATGGCATTATGCCTATGTAAACCCTGAGACTTATGAAGCATATTTTGGTAAGAATGATGATGAAACCAATAATGAAAATTCGTTGGAAAATACGCTTTATGTAAATATTAACTCAGATGCAGATGCGTATAAATTGGCGACTGATATTTCAGATATAGAAAATGTTTTAAATATCACAGTTGTCGAAGAAGTTAAAAATATGATTTCCAACACCATGAAAATGTTGGATGTGGTTGTATGGCTTGTGATTGGTTGTGCAGGTGCATTAGCATTTATTGTACTGTTTAATCTTAGTAATATTAATATAACTGAGCGTGTCAGAGAGATTGCAACCATCAAGGTGCTTGGATTTTATTCAAGAGAGACCGGTGCGTATGTGTTCAGAGAAAATCTTGTGCTTACCATTATGGGTATAATTGTTGGTATGCCTCTGGGCGTGCTGCTGAATGGATTTATTATTTCTCAGATTAAGGTTGATATGTTTATTATTAAGGAGACATTGTTCCCGATAAGCTATCTTTTGACTGTTGTGTTAGTTATATTGTTTATGCGACTTGCGGATTGGGTTATGCGAGGTAAGATTGAGGCTATCGATATGGCGGAGTCGCTTAAATCTATTGAATAGTCAATTGGTTATAATAAAAAATTTTAAATATGTAATACTTTCAGTTTGATTATTTTTAATAATAGGAGTATAATCAGTTAGTGTATTGCGTTAAAGCGATAAACTATATTAGATTTTTATATAAATGGAGGACGAAAAAATGGCATTACATATGGTTAAAAAGGTTCCAGGACCACAGGAAATAAGAGAAGCATTTCCTATGGAATCAGAATTAATTAAAATAAAAGAAAAAAGAGATGCTGAAATCAAGAAGATTTTTACTGGTGAGTCAGATAAGTTTATTGCAATTATTGGACCATGTTCTGCTGACTATGAGGAGTCAGTATTAGATTATTTAAATAGACTTGCCAAAGTTCAGGATAAGGTTGCTGAGAAGGTTTTAATTATTCCTAGAATTTATACTAACAAGCCTAGAACAAACGGCTCAGGATATAAGGGAATGTTACACCAGCCTAATCCAGAGGATAAGCCAGATTTCATCGAGGGTGTTAAAGCTATTAGAAAGATGCACATAAGAGCTATTAAGGAAACAGGTCTTACTGCAGCAGACGAGATGTTATATACAGACAACTGGCCATACCTTGAGGACATTCTTTCGTATGTAGCTATTGGTGCACGTAGTGTCGAAAATCAGGCACACAGACTTACAGCAAGTGGTATGGATGTGCCAGTCGGTATGAAGAATCCTACAAGTGGAGATTACAATGTTATGCTTAACTCATGTGTAGCAGCACAGTCAAAGCATACATTCCTTTTCTCAGGATATGAGACAAAGACAGATGGTAATCCTTTAGCACATTGTATCCTAAGAGGTTCGCTTAACAAGAGCGGACAGTCAATTGCAAATTATCACTATGAAGATTTAAGACTTCTTTTTGATATGTATCAGAAATTTAATCTTGTTAACCCTGCATGTATAGTTGATGCTAACCATAACAATTCAGGTAAGAAATGGGATGAGCAGCCACGTATTGTTAATGAGATTTTACATTGTAGAAGACATTCAGATGATATTAAGAATCTTGTTAAGGGTGTAATGGTAGAAAGTTATATTGAGGATGGTAATCAGCCAATCGGTGGTGGATGCTATGGTAAGTCCATAACAGACCCATGTCTTGGATGGGAGAAGACAGAAAGACTTCTTCTTGATATGGCTGAGCAGTTATAATTATGGAGGAATTGAATGAATATATTCAATATTTTGGTACCTAAGCAGATGCTTACGTATTTAAATTCGAATGACACTTTAGACAGCGCAGCAGATTTTCTTATCGCAAGTGGCTATACTGCTGTACCTGTTGTAGATGATGCAGGCGAATATGTTGGTGTTGTCAGTGAGGGTGATTTTCTTAGAATCGTAATGGACGAAGGAAGGCATAACCTTAGTAAATATAAGGTGTCAGATATTGTTAAGGTTGATGTTGACGGTGCAGTATTAAATACAGTGTCAAAAAAAGAAGTTTATGAGAAAATTCTAGATAGAAATTTTTTGTCTGTTGTAGATGATAGAAAATGTTTTATTGGAATAATAACAAGAAAGAGTGTAATTATAGAACTCAGTAAATAAGAGGTTTATTAATGAGATATACGAATGTGTTTTTTGATTTGGATGGTACTATAACTGAGCCAGTATTAGGTATTACAAACGCAATAATATATGCTCTTGATAAATATGACATTAAGGTAGAGGACCGAGCGAGCTTATATAAGTTCATCGGTCCTCCTTTAAGAGAGTCATTTAGAGAATTTTACGGTTTTTCAGAGGAACAATCGGAAGAAGCTGTTAAGTATTATAGAGAATATTATTCGGATAGAGGACTTGTTGAAAATGAAATAATGCACGGAATGAAAGAGGCATTACTAAAATTAAAAGAGTCCGGATGTCACCTTTATGTAGCAACTTCAAAACCAGAGGAGTATGCAAAGAAGATACTGGAAAATCTCGGTATATCAGAATGTTTTGATATAATTGCAGGAGCAACTTTCGATAACACAAGAGATAAAAAAGAATTAGTTATAGAATATCTTTTAGATATTTCAGGAATAAAAACTTCAGGTGAAATTTCTCAGACAGTCATGGTAGGAGACCGCTATTTTGATATTATAGGAGCAAAAGCCTTTGGGCTCGATAATATTGGTGTGACATTTGGCTATGGCACGAGAGAAGAATTTATAGAATGTGGCGCAATGAAGATAGTGGATACAGCAGAAGAGCTGGTTGAGTTTATATTATCATAGAAGAAGGTGTAAGAATGTGGTTTTTAATGAATTGTATACTGAAGTATAAAAACATATAAATATAAGCATTTCGACTGCGTATTTAGCGACTGACGAAATCCACCAGTTACTTAAGACTTAGGCGCGAAAGCATTCTTGAGCGTCTTAGTCGAAGTTACTGGTTAGTTTGTCAGCGCGTTGCAGTTTGCTTATAATTATATGTTTTTATAATTCGGTATATGATTCTTAAAAATCACATCTTACACTTGTATAATATGGAGGAAATATGGAATTTGCAGTTGGGCAGGTAATAAAATTAAAGAAACCACATCCCTGCGGAGGAAACCGCTGGGAGATACAGAGAGTAGGCATGGATTTCAGGCTGAAATGTCAGGAATGTGGACATTCTGTTATGGTGCCAAGAAAAACAGTGGAGAAAAATTTCAGAGGCAATTTATCTGTTTAAAGCGTTCTATTGGCGAAATTGCCAAAATGCCCCTAGGGGTAACTGTAACAAAGTGCTGAAAATTTCCAAATCACGATTTTAGCCTTACAAAAATCAAATAAATTTGTTAATATATTAATAGGGGATTGGCTTATAGCCTTAAAAAAGTGGGAAGAATCATTTTAACTAAGTTTTTATTTGAAATGGTTCTTTTATTTATTAAAAGAATGTATTGTTTTTGTTTTGATTAGGAGGAAAAAATGTTTGACGTAGGTGATTATATTGTTTATGGACAGAACGGAATATGTCAGGTTGTAGATATTACACATCCGGATATTTCAGGTGCCGATGCAAAAAGATTATACTATGTTTTGATTCCTGAAAGAACCAGAGATAGTAAGCTTTTTTGTCCGGCAGATAACGATAAAATTATTATTCGAAAAGTAGTTAGTGAAGAAGAAGCAAAAGAAATTATTGCAGAGTCAAAATCCCTTGAACCACTTTTAATTTCTAATGATCGTATGAGAGATGACAGCTATAAAACTGTCATGAAAAAATGTGACTTGAGACAGGCTATACAGATAATCAAGGCTCTTCTTATCAGAAAAAGAGAACGTGAAGAAAGCGGTAAAAAAATCACAGCAACAGATGAGAGATATTTGAAGATGGCGGAGGAATGCTTATATAGTGAGCTTGCACTTGCTACAGGTATGGACAAAGAACAGGTTAAAGAACTTATTTTGGCAAACTGTGATTAGAAGAAGTTCAAAGAACATCGGTCAAAAAAGACCGGTGTTTTTTGTTGTTACGCATACATGATAGACGAATAACATACTTGGCACATTCATTTTGTTATGATAAAATAATAAAGCATCATAGTTATTATATATGATGAGTTTATACTTATTCATGGAGGAAAAAGATATGGGATTAAAGGATTTACTTGATGATGGAATTGGCAAAAAAATTGCAGATGAAATCGGCGATAAGGTTGATGAAGCTGCTATTAAAGAGATGGTAGAAAAGTTAAAAGACAAAGTATCAGAAGAAGAGCTTGTTGAGAAGTTGATGTCGAAATTCAACTTAGATAAATCAAAAGCATTGAGCTTTTTGAAGAAATAAGAATAATGGGTCCGAGATTGTTATCTCGGACTTTTTTATGTATAGCTTTTGTGCAAAGCACATTATTTGTTATTGAAAAAGATAACATTTTTTGGTAAGATTAATTTGTAATTCATACTATTCTTTTTTATTTCATGGTGTTTCACTACTAATTCAGTTATTAATATAAAATATAAGAAGGTGATATGATAAGAAGTTTTATTATACGAGATTAAAAATATTTTACAGTTAAAATTCTATATGTTAGAATGAAAGACAAGATAAAAATAATAATATACAAAAGATAATAGTTAATAATAAATACAATATTAAAAAAGGAGAGAATTATTATGAAAGATAATGAATTATTATTGGCTATTTCTGATATTGTAGAAGCAAAGGTTGCCCCTTTGCATAAAGAAATTCAGCAGGTAAGAAAGGAAGTTACTGAAAAAATAACTTTGCTTGAGAACCATATAACCGAGGTTGAAGCAAAACTTGAGAGTAGGATAACCGAGGTTGAAGCAAAGCTTGAGAGTAGGATAACCGAGGTTGAAGCAAAACTTGAACATAGAATCACAGAAGTTGAAGCAAAGCTTGAAAGTGAAATTGTAAGAATCTCTGTGTTGATGGAGAATAATGTTGTGCCAAGGATAGACAACATTGAAAGTTGTTATGTTTCTACATATAATAGATATGTAGAAGGTTTAAATCAGATTTCTTCAATACAAAGTGATGTTGATGTTATTAAAAAAGTAGTAATTGAGCATAGCAAAAAGCTACAGAGAATTTCATAATATTTTATAAAGGTATGGCGCTGAACCATGCCTTTATTTTTTATATTTAAGGTTGTAAAATAAAAGTGATATAATTATGTGGGAAAATGTCAGAATATCACGATTAGAGTTGTTATTGTTGATGAGGAGTTAATTGGGAGGAGAATACATGAAAAAAAGAGTAATTATTATAGCTGCAATATTGTTAATAATTTTTGTGCCATACATAAAGGTTGAAATATTGACTATGTTGTATGGGGAACAATTTGAAGAATTGCATAATGCAAGTGGTTGGGTTGATGAAATTAATTTTTATAAGGTTATGAAATACAAAGATGATTATGCAGAAGTATATTATGTTTCGATTGATGATGCGGGGGAGAATGATGGTGGATTTTTATATAAATTCATAAAAGAAGATGATGAGTGGGTATTGGATAACTGGAACTGCATATGGTCAAAACATGGTAACGCAGATGAATTTATATGGCCATATTATTTTGATAGAAAAATATTTAATTAGATATTGAATGCGGAGGTGGTTTATGAATACAGAGAAAATAAAGAAGAGAAAGACAGTAAGAATCATACTATTGTTGTTTGTATTGTTTGTAATAGTTTCACCATTATCAATATATGGTTTAATGAAAACTGGTCTGATAAATTTGATAAACGGTGAAATAACAGTAAGTATTTAATTAGGAATGGGATGCAAAGGTTACAGTATATATAAATGATTTGGCACCTCAAACACAATATTTTTATGATGTGGAAGATGAGGTAATTGTTTTTGATACAGGAGTATAGGAGTGTACAATGAAAAGTAAAGTGAAGAAAATTATTATAATTGCAATAGCATTGTTTTGTGGTGTAAAGGGATATTTATATCTGGATAATGAGTTTGGTTTTTTTGAGAGTGATTTATATAAGCATTATAAATATTATGGAGAAGATTTTTATGGTGAGGAATTGTATTCTGAGATTGATTATAAATGCTCGGATTACGAGGCAGAGATTGGAAATATGTTGGTAGATAAATTGTGTGAGGTCGCAGCGTATGTGGGTCCGGAGGAAGAAGCTGATTATATTGAAGAACTAGGAGAATTGAATAAGTTTTATATTTTTCATATAAGTGATGATACTGTATCGCAGGACGTGCTTCTTGAATTTATAACGTGCAAAATTGATGGTGCTGAGGGACATGTGTGGTGTGTATACACAAGACGTGGTTATGACGAGAATGGCGAAAAAACTTATGGTTCTTATGACTGTCTTATGCTTTGGTATATTGAGAAGATAGATGATGAATGGGTTGTTGTAAGAAATAGGGAACAACCTTAAGATAATAATATTGCAGTAAGTGGAGGTAATTATGGGATTATTGAAAAAAATATGTAAGAACAAAATAAGTCTTGTGATTATTGCTGGTATAATTGCATTTATTATATATAATTTGATTGCTAAAAGAAATATTGATTTAGTTAGATATGAAGAGGAATTACTGGGGATTGAGATTAGCGAGTATGTAGAAACATCAGAAGGAAAAGTTGGTGTGGATTATGCACGTGTAGAGTTGGTAGCGAAGCAAGGCTGTGAAACAAAGATTCTAAAAGAAATAAAAGATAAATGCGGTGAACCAAAAAATGTTGATGAAGTTGCACTATATAATAATGATTATGTTGACAATATAAAAAAAGATGCAGAATGTGTATATTGTACATTTAGAGAGGGAGAAAAAGCAAAAACAAGAGTAATTTACATTTTTGTTGTATATGATGAGAATGAACAATTGCATCTACATATTATTGGGTGATGACATATCATTATATTAAAACTAAGTAAAATTTAACTTATTTTTCGAATCCAAATACATGCGAGGGATTACAAGAAATTAAGTTGTTTTACAAAAATGGCAATAGTGAGATAATGAAGAATAAAGAAAAGAGGAATTAACATGGAAGAGGATAAAATAACATCAGCGACACAAAAAATTACATATTGGGTTATTGTAATGCAAGCATTGTTTTTTAGTATGAGTTTCATGCTTTTGCAGATATTTAAATGGAGAATACGGGAGTCATTGACGGTTTTTATATATCCAATATTTAAAATTATTGTGATTTGTCTGTTGGTGACATCTCTTGTGGTTTCGGCGGTATATGCAATAACAAAAATACAAGAGCAAAAAAGAAAGGTTTTAGTTCCGTTGGTTGTTCAGCTTGTTATTATAGTTTTTACTTGTGTGTGTTTTAATGAAAATATGCTAAGATATTATAATTATAAGCTATATAAGGATGAGAGATCTGCGTTGGTTGAGGATATAATGAATGGAGATGTTCAAGTTGATGAAATGGGGAATGTATTATATGATGCTTCATATAATTTGGACTCAGAAACATTTATAAAACTCATAGATAATGAAGAACAAAAAGGTGTGTATTTTTGTACATTCTCAGGAATTACTAATAGCTCTTCAGGATATTTTTATAGTATTGGTGAGGAACTATATTATACGGCAGATTATGATTTTAAGGTAATTAAAGATTTTGATGAAGATTGGTTTTATATTGGTACATATTAGGAGGAAGTATGAAAAAGGATAAGCTTAAAAACTATATACCATACATTGCAATGGGTGTAATTGTATTGCTTTTGATAAGCTTGATAATAATTAAAGCTTGTAGGCCAGGTAAATATGAGGAGGAAAGTCTGGCGGGAAACAGTTCAATAGAGATGGATAACACTACTGCAATAGATACTACAGAAATGTTTGCGGTGGAAGACGATGTTGCAACTGCTACAGACACACAAGAGGTGGCAGAGGAAAATGATTTTGATTATGCATTGTATCAGGAAATAATAAGAGATGTGCCGGAAGATATGCTGGCGTATTGGCAGGTGCTTAATAATAAAAAGCCTTTTGTTAGTTCTAATGAGGGTAATCAGGATTTTTATTTAAATGAGTATTATTGGAAACGTGATTCTCTAAGTGAATTTCCATTCGAAACTAATCAATTTATTATTGTGGACTTAGATGGAGATGGAAATAACGAAATAGTATTGTATACAATGTTAGAACAGGCAGAGGTTTTGGACTATCAAGATGGTGTTGTATACGGTTACCAGTTTGTATACAGAGGATTGAAAAATATTTTGACTAATGGTGTTTTCAATGGTTCTAGTGGAGCTTCCGACGGTGGCTGGTATAGGATAACAGAGTTTGATAAGGGTTCGTATAAACAGGAAGCTTTGGCGATTATGAAAAACGATTATTATGAGGTTGAGGGAGAACAAGTTAGTCAAGAAGTCTTTTCTGAATACTCGAATCAGTTTATTGAAGGTGAGATGGCAGAGGTTATAGAATATAGCGAGGATAATATAGATAAATATCTGCTCCCAGAAGTGTCGTCAGTGAATATGTGTGTTTTATATGATTCGCCTATAGAGTCTTTACATGATAGTGTTTTAGATTTCTCGGGAAGTGACGAAACTATGCAGGCATTTAAAGAGGTCTTGTTAAATGAAAGACAATTTTATAAGGCGTTTGACTATGGTATGGAATATTATCTTAATGCGTTTATATATGATGAAAAATCATTTGAACCAGTATATTTTAGTGTTGTTGACATGGATACAGATGGTCAAGATGAGGTAGTATTGTTTGATATGTCTCATACATTGATTTTATACTATGAAGATGATATAGTGCATGGTTATACATTTGATTCATGGGATGAAATGGGAACTCAGATTAGTAAAGATGGTGTATTTTCTTCTGCTAATAGTGTAGATGAAATTGTATATAAAAAGATACAAAGATTCAAAGAATATGTTGAAATAGAAACATTAAACGATTACGAAGGAAATATAAACGAAAATTTAGTAAGGTATTATGCATTGAATGAGGATAATATAAGAAAATATTTAGGTGGAGAGGCTTTAGAAGAGATAAAAACATATTTTGATAGTGTGACAGGGGAGATGCTTGAAAACTGTGATATGAAATATTCGGTTGATACAGATAACGAGCCGCTTGTATCCTTAGGTAGTTTTGAAGAAAATGTAGGTTTGTATGGCATACATATAAATGATGAAAGTGCTATGTTGCTTTATGTAGATGGAGAGAAAATATTTGTAAACGAATCGTACAGAAATTTATATTATGAATATCCTAAATTGAATTATGTGGATATTGATAATGATGACGTACAGGAAATTATAATAAGCTATAGAACTGTTACAGGCAGTATTAAACAATATGGTTATATTGTTTGTGATTATATTGAGGAATGGGAAGTTTATAAATACGAAAATTATGTTGATGACGTTAAGGCAATTGTAAAATATGAATTCGATGATGAAAAAGATAGCATTACCTTTATTGATAGTAATGGAGGTGTTTTAGCGAATATTGAGTTGCCTGAATGGACTGATGATTATCCATGTACAGGGAATGTAAATTTTAGTGATTCCATTTATTTTGATGCAGAGACAATGCAACTTGAAGTGGAAACATTGATTGAATGTAAGAATTCGTTGCCGTATGTACCTTTAAAAATAGTTTTTGATGTTGTATATAATGAAGGTGGCTTTTGCTTAGGAGAGTATGAAATACAGTATATAGAATAATTTGCATTCATAGAATGATTTATTAGGTATTGAAAAAGAGCTATGGATTTGATAAAGTATTATTGTATCTAATATCATTTTTTCAGAGTATTTCGCTACGAATCCGCAATTAATTTTTATAAAGAGGTGATTGTAAAAAGGATAAAATTATATTTCGAAAGTGTTTTACTTTAAACATTTTAAATGCTAGAATGTTATATACGATAAAAACTTAATGTACAAAAGATAATAGTTAATGATAATAACAAATCACATAGAAAAGGAGTGTCGATATTATGACAGACAATGAATTATTATTAGCTATATCTAATACTATGGATGTAAAGCTAGAACCGTTGCGTAATGAAATTCAAAATCTTAGTACTGTAGTGCTAGACGAGGTAATTCCTAGACTTGACAGAGTAGAAGCAAGACTTGACAGAGTGGAAGCAAGACTTGACAAGGTTGAAACAAGACTTGATGCAGTAGAATCTAGATTACAAAACTTGGAAAATACAGTACATAATGAATTGATTCCAAGATTACAAAGCGTGGAAAGGTCAGTACAAAAACTTGAGATTTTACATGAAAACGATGTTTTGCCAAGATTGCAAAATATTGAAACCTGTTATACTTCAACTTATGAGAGATATAAGAATAGTGTAACAGATTATACCACGATGAAGCAGGATATATTAATTATAAAAAAAGTTGTAATGGAACATAGTATAGCGTTACAAAAAATCTCATAACTAATATAAACAAAACAAAAGCTATGGAAGAAATATCCATAGCTTTTTATTATTTATTTAAAAACCTTATTGAGAAAAATTATTGGAAACTATGTAATAAAATGGTATAATTAACACAATTATGTGTGTAGGAGCATTTATGGATTAAAATACTTTATTATATACAAGGAGGAAGGGTATGTTAGAGCAGTCTTATTATGATAAGGCAGATGAGATTATTGGCAATTACGGAACTGAGTCAAGATGGTTAATTCCAATTATTCAGGACGTACAGGCTGAGTACAGATATCTGCCACCAGAATTGCTTACATATATAGCAGGAAAGCTTAACATAACAGAAGCTAAAGCATATAGTGTAGCTACATTCTATGAGAATTTTTCATTTGAGAAAAAAGGTAAATACGTTATAAAGGTGTGTGATGGAACAGCATGTCATGTTCGTAAATCAACAGGAATACTTGATAGACTTTACAAGGAATTGGGTCTTGAAAAGGGCAAGCACACTACAGATGATATGTTGTTTACAGTAGAGACAGTTTCATGTCTTGGTGCATGTGGACTTGCACCTGTACTTACTGTTAATGATGAGGTTCATGCAGCTATGACCCCTGAAAAGGTTACAGCTTTGATTAAAGAATTGCGAGGTGAGAATTAATGAAATTAAATAATAGACAAGATTTGATTAATGCTCGCCAGGCTGCAAAGGCTGCGATGGAACAGGAGAAGTTCCGTATTCTTATCTGTGCAGGTACAGGTTGTCTCGCAGGTGGTTCAGCGAAAATATACGATAAGATGTGTGAGCTTGTTGGTTCAGCATCGAATGTAGAGATTGAGTTCAGTGAGGAGGCAGCTCACGGCGATGATGGACAGTGTCCTACAAAGAAATTTGTAGAGGCAGCAGGCGTTAAAAAGAGTGGTTGTCATGGTTTCTGTGAGATGGGTCCACTTGTAAGAATTGAGCCATATAATTTCCTTTATACAAAGGTTAAGGAAGAGGACTGCGAAGAGATTTACAATACAACTATTTTAGGTGGTCAGCCTGTAGAACGACTCCTTTATGAGATGGATGGAGTTAAGTATAAGACTCAGGAGGAGATTCCTTTCTATGCTAAGCAGACAAGACTTGTACTAAAAAATTGTGGACATATTGATTCAGAACATCTTAGTGAATATCTTGCTTTAGATGGATATGCTGCACTTGAAAAAGCACTTTTTGATATGACTCAGGAGGAGATAATTAATGAGATTTATGACTCAGAGTTAAGAGGTCGTGGAGGCGGAGGTTTCCAGACTGGATATAAGTGGAAGCAAGTGGCACGTCAGGCAGAGAAAACTCGTTACGTAGTATGTAACGGTGACGAGGGAGACCCGGGTGCATTTATGGATCGTTCCGTTATGGAAGGTGACCCACATAAGATGATAGAGGGTATGATAATTGCAGGTTATGCAGTTGGTGCTCAGGAAGGTTACATATATGTCAGAGCGGAATATCCACTTGCGATAAGTCGTCTTAAAATTGCTATTGCACAGGCAGAAGAAGCAGGCTTGCTTGGCGATAATATTTTGGGTTCAGGATATAGCTTTAAATTACATATAAATCGTGGTGCGGGTGCTTTCGTATGTGGTGAGGGTTCTGCGCTTACAGCATCTATCGAGGGTGAGCGTGGTATGCCTAGAACAAAACCCCCAAGAACAGTTGAGCAGGGCCTTTTTGGCAAACCAACTGTACTTAATAATGTAGAGACATATGCAAATGTTCCTATGATTATTACAAACGGTGCCGACTGGTATAAGAGTATCGGAACAGAAAAGAGTCCGGGAACAAAGGCATTTGCGGTAACAGGAAGTATTAATAATACAGGCCTTATAGAAGTACCTATGGGTACAACTCTTCGTGAGATTGTATACGAGATAGGTGGAGGCATTAAGAACGGCAAAGAGTTCAAGGCTGTTCAGATAGGTGGACCATCAGGTGGATGTCTTATCGGCACAGACCTTGATTTACCACTTGATTTTGATTCACTTAAAAAACGTGGAGCAATGATTGGCTCAGGTGGTCTCGTTATAATGGATGAGGATACATGCATGGTTGAGGTTGCTAGATTCTTCATGAACTTTACTCAGAACGAATCTTGTGGAAAATGTATTCCTTGTCGTGAGGGTACTAAGCGTATGCTTGAAATATTAGAGGACATAGTAGCTGGTCGTGGAACTATGGAACAGCTTGATATGCTTGAGGAGCTTGGTACTGCTATCACAGATACAGCACTTTGTGGACTTGGTAAGAGTGCTGCACTCCCAGTTCTTAGTACACTTAGAACCTTTAGAGATGAGTACGAAGAGCATGTATTAGAGAAAAAATGTCGTACAGGCAACTGTCAGGCACTTAGGACATATAAGATTGACCCTGAAAAGTGTAAAGGTTGTTCAAAGTGTGCAAGAAATTGTCCTGTTGGGGCAATTACAGGCGAGATTAAGAGTCCATATACTATAGACCCAAGTAAATGTATCAAGTGTGGAGCATGTGAGAGCGATTGTCCATTTGCTGCAATAGAAATCGTGTAAGGAGGTGCTGGACTAATGGAATATATGACTATAGACGGAAGATGTGTGCCTATAGAGGGCGAGAAAAATATTCTTGCTGTTATTCGTAAGGCTGGCATCGATTTACCAACATTTTGTTATCATTCAGAGCTTTCTGTTTACGGAGCTTGTCGTATGTGTGTAGTAGAGGATGACAGAGGAAGAATATTTGCTTCCTGTTCGGAGCAACCTCGTGCTGGCATGGTAATTAGAACTAACTCTACTAAGATTAGAAAATATCGTAAGCTTATTATTGAGCTTTTACTTGCATCACACTGTAGAGATTGTACTGTTTGTACAAGAAATGGTAATTGTGAACTCCAGAATATCGCATTTAAGGTTGGAATTCACAATGTAAGATTTAACAACAATAAAGAGCAGGTGCCAATCGATTTATCGTCACCATCAATTGTGCGTGACCCTAACAAATGTATTCTTTGTGGTGACTGTGTAAGAACCTGTGATGAGATACAGGCAGTAGGTGCGATTGATTTTGCATACAGAGGTTCAAAGATGGAGGTTACTCCTGCGTTTGGCAGAAACCTTGCAGAGACTGATTGTGTAGGCTGTGGACAGTGTAGAGTTGTTTGTCCTACAGGAGCTATATCAGTTCGTACAAATGTAACTGATGTATGGCAGGCTATTGAGGACCCTAACATAAGAGTTGTGGCACAGATAGCACCTGCAGTAAGACTTGCTGTTGGTGATAAGTTTGGTTTTCCTAAAGGAACAAACACTATGGGCAAGCTTGTTGTGGCACTTAGACTTATGGGCTTTGATAAGGTATACGATACAAATTTTGCGGCAGACCTTACAGTTGTAGAGGAGTCGAAGGAACTTGCAGAGAGACTTGAAAAGAATGAGAATTTACCACTATTCACATCTTGTTGTCCGGGCTGGGTTAAGTTCTGTGAGACTAAATATCCTGAATTTGCTGGAAATATTTCAACCTGCCGCTCACCTCAGGGAATGTTCTCTGCTGTAGCAAAAGAATATTTTGCTAAGGCTGATGAGGAAGAAGGTAAGAAAACATTTGTTGTATCTATTATGCCTTGTACAGCTAAGAAGGGTGAGATAGAAAGACCTGATAATTTTACAGATGGAAGACAGGATACAGATAAGGTTCTTACAACTATAGAGGTTATCAGAATGATTCGTCAGGCTGGTATTAAGTTTGAGGAGATAGAAAGCGAAGCTCCAGATATGCCATTTGGTATGGCTTCAGGTGGAGCAGCAATCTTCGGTGTAACAGGTGGAGTAACAGAGGCTGTACTTCGTCATGTGTCTGCAAGCAAAGGACACGAAGTAATTTCACAGATAAGCTTCTCAGGTGTTCGAGGTGATGAAGGTATTAAAGAAACATCAATTATGCTTGGTGATAGAGAAGTTAAAATTGCTGTAGTAAATGGACTTGGAAATGCAGCTAAGTTACTTGATGCAATTAAGGCGGGCGAGGCTCAATATGATTTCGTTGAGGTTATGGCTTGTAGAAGAGGCTGTATTGCAGGTGGTGGTCAGCCACTTCCTATTGGACCAAGAACAAGAGCAAGCAGAGCAGAAGGAATCTATGCTGTTGACAGAGAATCGCTTGTAAGATTTACAGGAGATAATCCACTTCTTTCACAGGCATATGAAGATGTTATTGCAGGTAAGGAGCATAAGCTGCTTCATAGGAATATACAAAACTAAGAAAATTTCACAGAAGGATGGTTTATATGGTGAGGTGCGATTGTAACGAGAAAAGTGAGATTAACATTAATTCTTTAAAATATTTCGAAGAAATAAAAATCTTCTTTAAAGAGCAAATAGAACGTGGTGTTTTTGCTGAAATAACTGTTGAAAAACCTTATCATATTGGTCATGATATAAATGGAAAGGAAATGAGATGGTATGCTGATAAGTGGTACAAATGTCTTAAATGTGGCATTGTGTGGGAATTTGTATATCCAGATTTTCCCGCTCAAGGATATGTTAAAAAAATTCATAACAGTTATTCAGAGAATGGGAAATAACATATGAAAAAATAATAAACTTGTCACCAATATTGGTAAAATATATAGCTGGAAATTGTATATTGTTCAGCGTAATAGTAATTTAGGAGGAATAATAAATGAAAAACTTTTTTGAAGACGAAACAGAAGAAAATAATGAAGAATATAGGGTAAAGTCTTTGGAAGAACGAGAATTAATAAGTTGTAATAAGTCAATAAAGATTAGTATTTTATGGCTAGTGTTGTTAGTGGTTTTTTTTGTTGCAGCATATATTTTTAATGATTTTTATTTGAGGTTGCACATAAGCGGAGAAGAAGCAATTGATGTAACGATGAAAAATTTTGAATCCGAATATGAAACTACTGTGAGGGGCAAAACTGTTTTGAAACATTATAGTGTCTTCGTTGATGCGGAAGGTAAAGAGTACAAATTGCATTGTACATATAAAGATGAGGTAGGTAGAAAAATTCAAATATATCGTGTAGATAAAGATAGCTATGTGCGAAAAGACTGGGAATTAGATAAGTTTTCATATACTGATATATTACCAATGGTAATATTTGGTATTCTGGTAATCGTAGATATTGGTGTGATTGTTGTACACATTATGAAAAAAAATAGATTGAAAGAGAAAATAAAAGGTACGCAAGAGGAGAATTAAATAAATTCAAAACTACAGAGGTAAATATCAATTGGAAAAATGAATACTTATAAAGTTGTTATGTGAAAATTGACATAGCCGATATAACATTTAAGAAAAGGATTTCTATAGGCAATTTCAAGGAGGAGATGGCTATGAATATATCTAGGACGAATAATTTTACAGGTTATTTAAATACTTATGAAGCATACAAAATTCCTAAAAGTAGTGAATTACTAAAAGAAGCACCTGAGTCTGTGGAAACAGAGGATGGATGTGTGCTTATATTAACCGAGGAAGCTAGCAAGCAGTTGCAAAAAGACCGTGAAAAATATGGTGATAAGCTTTTTGCAGATGTGCAGTTGGCGAGTACAAAATCTCAGGTTGAAGGTGCCAAAAAATATGGCGAAGACATGGGCAAAATTTTAGAAGTGTTTAGACTTATGTGTAAAGGACATGACGTTCCACAAAGTGATGAGAAAAAACTGATGGAATATGATGACAAAATGTATCAGGCGGCAAAAAATGCTCAGATGATGGCAAAGCTTAGAGAGAAACAGAAGAGAAAAAAAGAAGAATCTCAGTGGGACGAGGAAGAGGAAGCTGCGTTTAAAGAGAAGATGAATCAGCTCAACCAAGAGGTTGATGATGCTATTCAAAACATGAGTACAGGTTCAGCAAATTTTGCCGAAGCACAAAAAGCTAATATAGTACCGATAGAAACAAGCAGTGCTGACATAGCAGCAATTGATAGTGTTACCAGTCTTGGTGGCGGCTTGGCAGGTGCAAGCTTTGAACTATAAAAAATAGATTGGTGTTACACAAGATGAAAAGCAGATTGATTTACATAGATTTATTAAGAGTATATTTGTGCGTAGCCATACTTTTATACCATATAGGTATATTAAAGGGTGGCTATCTTGCAGTATGCTCTTTTTTTGTTCTTAGTGGTTACCTGTCTGCACAGATGTTAAAAAAAGAAGATTTTTCTTTGTTGTCATATTATAAGTCGAGATTTATAAGAGTTTATATTCCTATGCTTCTTGTGGTCTTTGTGTCGCTTGCACTATGTATGACGTTTATGCCTGATACACTCTGGGTAAGTATGAAACAAGAGGTAACTTCTATAGTATTTTGTAAAAATAATTTCTGGCAGTTGTCTGCCAATATGGATTATTTCGCAAGACATGTTGATTCTCCATATATGCATCTTTGGTATGTGTCAATTCTTTTGCAATTGGAATTTGTATTCCCGCTTATATATTTTGTGCTTAGGTTTTTAAAAGATAAGATGGGATTATTGTTTTCAGTTTTAGCGTGTGTAACCGCTGGTATTTTCTCTATGCTCTGGTTTGTTTTTGTTCATATGTCAGATGGTCTTATGGCGGCTTATTATGATACATTTACAAGGTGCTTTGCATGGTTTGCAGGTATTGCTGTTGGCTTGTGCAATATTGATAGAGATTTTGAAACAGCTAAGAATGCAGATGATAAATCTATAGTAAAAAAATTGGTCTTTGTGTTGGTCGTAGTACAGACTGTTTTGTTTGTAGTCTCGTCGGCGGAGTCAAAATTATATCTCGGTGCAATGCTTGCTACAACCGGTATTATGTGCATACTGATGCATTGTGCAAATGCTATGAATGATAGCACGCATCATATTCCAAAAAAAATCATAAGCTATTTTTCAAATATTAGTTATGAAATTTTTCTTGTACAATATCCGGTGATATATATGCTTCAAGGTGTTAATTTTTCTCCAAAATTAAAATATGTATCAATTGTGGTAATTACATTACTTGCATCTGCATTAGTTAGTTTTGCTCTCAAACCTAATAAGAGTTCGTTGGTTGTAAAAGTTGTGGCAATTGTTCTTCTTATTACAATTGTCGCAGGAGCAGGATATGGTGGATATAGATATATTGAAGCTCCTGATTTGAAGGCAGAGATGGAACGGCTAGAAGAAGAGATGGCTGCACTGGCGAAGGAACAGGAGAAAAAACAGCAGGAGTATGAAAAACAGCTTCTTATCGAGGAGACAAAGCAAAGGTTAGAGGAAGAGGAACGTTTAGAAAATATAGAAGAGACAAATGATAATCTGGATGAACAGATAAGCAATATTGAGAGAAAAATAGATAATATAGAGACAACAGTTTATATGCAACCGATAACGTTTGTGGGAGATTCAGTTTTGCTTGGAGCATCAGATGTTTTGTATGAGTATTTTTCGAAATGCTATATAGATGCTGAAATAGGTAGAACAGCTTATGCGATAGATCCTGTTTTAGTTTCGCTCAAGAACAGAGGCATTTTAGGAGAGGTTGTTGTAGTTAATTGTGGCTCAAATGGCGATTGTCCTAATGAATATAAGGATATTATAATGGATACATTGGCTGACAGACAGGTATTTTGGGTTACAGCCACGAATAATGATGGTGCAAATGAAACTATTTTTGACTATGCCGAAGGTTATGAAAACCTGCATGTTATAGATTGGGCGACGATTTCCGAAGGGCATGAGGAATATTTTGCCGGTGATGGATTGCATCTGGAACAGGAAGGAAAATACGCGTATGCACAAGCTATAATGGATTCGATATGCAGTTATTATGTGGAGGAGCTTGAGGCAGAAATACTCGAGTTGGAAAAGCAGAGGATTGAGGAATAGTAAAACCCCTACTATATCTTATTAATGAGATGTAGTGGGGGATTATTTTTATTAAAAAGTGCTAGTATGCCTTTTATTTATAATGTGTATCATAATTATAAAGGAGGCAAAAGACAATGGAATATTATGGATATATTAGAGTATCTAGCAGGGACCAAAATCCCGAAAGACAATTTATTGCTATGCAGGAGCAAAAAATAGAACAGAAGAATATATATTTAGACAAGATATCAGGGAAAAGCTTTGCACGACCACAGTATCTAAGGTTGCGAAGACGGCTAAAAAAGGGCGATGTACTTGTTATAAAAAGTATTGACCGACTGGGAAGAAATTATGAAGAAATATTAGAGCAATGGCGGATAATCACTAAGGAAATAGGAGCAAATATACGTGTGATAGATATGCCCCTGTTAAACACAGACACATCTCATGGGGATTTGACTGGAGTATTTATCGCAGATTTAGTTCTTCAGATATTAGCATATGTTGCTGAGACAGAGCGTTCTTTTATCAAGCAACGCCAGGCAGAAGGAATTGCCGCAGCAAAGCAACGCGGAATCAAGTTCGGTTGTAAGAAAAAGGATATTCCAGAGGAGTTTGAAGAATATTACCAGTTATGGAAAAAGGATAAAATATCTCTGCGAAAGGCAGCGGAGGAGTTGGGCATAAATTATTCTACTTTTTATCGGAGATGTATAGAAAAAAGAGAAGATGAGGAAAAGGTGGAAAATTGTTACAAAATGTAGACACAATGAAACACCTAATTTGTCTCTGTTTAATACATATTTTTTATTAAAAAATCACATAAAATTATTTTATCAAAGATGTTTCAAAAAGTCTGCTTTTTGAAACATCTTTTGTTTTGTATAAGGGAAAATTTAAGAATATATTTTCGCCTAGGGATGAAGAGGTAGACTGTTATGTTTTAGAGCTTACTTAAGAAGATACTTAAAGGACAAAGGATACATAAATTTCAAGAGATAAATGAACATCCAACTTTAAAGTCTAATTGCATATATGCAGCAAATCATTCTTGCAAATGGGATGGGCAATATCTGATGGAGTTGATACCTGGTGAATTTTCATTCCTGGCGGGAAAGCAGCGTATGAAATTCATAGACAGATTCGGGCTTACGTGGAATGGAATAATATGGGTAGACAGAAAAGATAAAAAGAGCAAAAAAGCTTCTAAGCATAAAATGAGAAAGACGTTAGCAAGAGGTAAATCCTTATGTATATTTCCAGAGGGTACATGGAATTTGGAACCGTCACTTTTGATGTTGTCACTATATTGGGGCGTTATAGAAATCGCTCAATCAGCTAATGTACCTATAGTTCCTGTGTGTTTGGAATATGTTGATGATATATGTTATGTGAAATATGGTGATGTGATTACTGTGGATAAGGACTCAGATAAGGCTGAATATATTCAGTATCTAAGAGATGTACTAGCAACGCTTAAATGGGATATATGGGAGATGTTGCCTGAATGTAGAAGATGCAATGTGGAAGAGGATTACTGGGACATAGAAATACAAAGACGACTTAAGGAATATGAGTTGCTTGATTATGAGTATGAGATGAGTTGTGTGAGGAAGGTATAAATATAACTTTTTATAAAAACTATAGGAAAATATACAAACAAATGAGGAGGAATAAATAATGCAAGATAAAATAAGAAGTAAGTATACTGATTGGGAATTGTTAGTGGAAAGAGGCGAGAATCAGGTTTATAGGTGTTTTGAATTGATTGGCATATATCATATTTATAAAAAACAGGAACTTCCTGAGGATGAATTTGAGAGTTTTTATATTAAGTGTATTAGTGAAAAAAGATATTTTTATAGGAATGAAGGCGTTAGGATAATACACAGGCTACTAGGTGATAGTTATCAGGGATATAGAGGTGAGTATCATATATCCAAAAGAAGTATGAGGCAATATGGAAAGACTCATAGACTTGAACCAATAATAGTATATGAAAGTTCATTTGTTGTTTTGACTTTAATAATTAAATATATTTTAGATAACAATACAATTAAGGAAATATATTATAAGCATATTCATAGAAATACGATGAATGAGTATTTTACATTTCAATACGAATGTCTTACAAACTTCATACAAGCGGGGAGTGAAAATAGACAAAGATACTATAGAGAAGAAATAAAACAAAGACTAGAAATATTAATAGGAGACTTATAAATAAGGGGATTGTATGAAATATTATAAATATAGAAATGCAAATAGTTCGTTTGAGCATGATGTGTTAGAAAAATTAGATGTAATTGTTAAAAGTCAAGAAGGGCAAAATGAGAGTTTGATATGTGGTGTGTTTAGTGCTGTTATATCAAATTGCATTACCTTGAAAATTGAGGAACCTAATAGTTTAAAATTCGTAATTCTTTTAGCTGTAATTTATGTATTTTCGTTAGCCTTGTATCGTTTATGTAAAATGTTTGTTAAATTTCTATTTGAATATAAGAATAGAGATTTTATTTCTGATAAACAAGAACGAGAAAAAAGAGAGCAGTTCTTTAATAAGATTATTAATGAAGTAATAATGGGTGTAAGTCTTGTAAATAGAATCGAAATATTAAAAGCAAAAAATATGAAAAGAGAGTTGTGGTATATATATGCAACGCAAGCACTTTATTGCTTTCAAAGAAATGCTGAATACTTAGATGATATTGTGTTTAGAAGAACGCATAAGCATATGACAAGAACAATCGAATGCATAGGTGAGGAATCTATTAAATGGGTATTAAAAACAACAATAGATTATTTAGTTAAAATAAAAGAACTTTATAGTGAGATTGATGTGAATATAGCAGAGGAATATTATGATAGAAGATTAAAAGAAATAGATGAAAGAAAGGATAGTTGATATGTCAACAATTTTTTTATTATAAGAATAGAATAATAGATTTTCACATTGCGGAAAAGTAAGGGTGTGCGGAAAAGGAGAAAGCAAGGCTAGATGATGATAAAGCTGCTGAAGAAAGATAGAGAAGAACTGAGGCGACTGATAGAGTTTAGGTGGAAAGACTAGAGGAAGCAGTGAAGAAGATGTAATACAATAATATTAAACGGAGGGAAACTATGAACCAACAACTAATTGGCTATCCATCTATAGATAAGCCGTGGATGAAGTATTATAGCGATGAGGAATTAAATTATACAATTCCTAAATGTAAAATTGTGGATAATTTATACAATTACATTGACAAGTATTCAAGTGAAATAGCATTGGAATTTATGAATGTAAAGGTAAGTTATACAGAGTTAAAAAATAAAATTGAACTTGTTGCTAAGTCATTAAAAGAATTGGGAATCAATGAAGGTGATACAATTTCTGTGTGTTTGCCTAATATTCCTGAAGCAGTGTACTTGTTTTATGCAATAAATAAAATAGGTGCCGTTGCAAATATGTTAGACCCAAGAAATAGCAATACGGAATTTTTACGTTTGTTAAAAGAAGCAGATACAACATATCTTTTTGCGATGGATACGGCTGTCGAAAACTTTGCTGATGTAATAAGAGAAGCTAAATTGAAAGGTGTAATTGCTATATCAGTTATTGAATCACTGCCACTACTTATTTGTAAGCTTGCGAAAGTGAAGAATAAGTCTTTAAAGGCAAACTTAACTCAATTAAAAAGTGAAAATCTTATAAGTTGGAAAAAGTTCTGTAAATTAGGAAAAGGAAAAGCAGATGTTGTAACGAGCAAATATGTTCAGGATGCACCAGCATGTATATGCTACACAGGTGGTTCAACAGGTGTACCCAAAGGGGCAGTTATGTCCGATTATAATTTCAATGCGTATATTGTAGGGTTGATGGCGATGGAGTTCGAGGCAAAACCAAAGGAAATAGCATTAGTAGCGGCACCACCATGGACTATGTATGGGATTAGTAATTCAATAAATGCTTATTTATGCTTGGGACTAAAACTAATACTTATACCAAAAGCTGATTCACAAAGTTTTCCACAGATGATTGAAAAAACTGTTGCCAACCATATAGTATGTGTACCTACTATGGTAAGAGTATGGGTGAATTCAAAAAAATCAGAAAACGCAGATTTAGCACATATAAAAACACTTATACTTGGAGCGGAAAAATTAGACCCGACTTTTGAAGAACAAGCAAATCAATGGTTGTTAGAACATAATTGTAAAGCAAAGATAACGAAAGGTTATGGAATGACTGAATTAGGTGCGGCTGTATGTTATACAAAAGGTGATAGTAATATCCCCGGAACAGTAGGAGTGCCATATGTTACAGATGTTGTTACAGTATTTAAGGAACAGGAAGATAAATATATGGAAGGAAAAATAGGCGAACAAGGCGAAGTGTGTGTTATGAGCCCTAAATGTATGCTTCATTACCTTGGTACAGGTTATGAGCAAACAGCGTCTATAATAAAACAACATGAAGATGGAACAAAATGGGTACATACAGGTGATATAGGACATATTGATGAGAATGGCTGTTTATACATAGATGGTCGAATTAAACGAATGATTATACGCGATGGATATAAAGTATTTCCTGCTGCTATAGAAAATGTTATTGTAAAAAACATTAATGTTAAACAATGTGCTGTTGTTGGTATAAAGGATGCAAATGTAGGTTATGTAGCAAAAGCGTATTTGATTCTTAATGATAAGACTAAAAAAGATGAAACAATAGAACAGCTGAGAGAAAAATGTAAAAATGAATTGTATAGTTATGAAGTGCCTGATTATTTTGAAGTGCTAGATAGCTTCCCGGTTACAAATGTAGGTAAAATTGATTACATAAAGCTTGAGGAAACGTAATTTCAAAAAATACTGGATTGAGAGGTTAAAGGATATTATTTAAATCAAGAAGCTACGGATGAGATTATAGAAGTAGATCAAAAAGGGACTCGATGGATTCATACTGGAGATAAGGGGAAGATTGATAAGGATGGTTTTATATACATAGTTGGAAGAATAAAACGATTGGCGGTTACAATTGATCCTATAGATAATATTACAGTAAAACTATTTCCTGATTATATTGAGCATATACTAAATGAACATAAGGATGTTGAACGTTGTGCTGTGGTTACTATACCATCAAAAAAACGACACAATGTACCAATTGCATTTATAAAGTTACATAAAAATTGTAAGGAGGATACGGAGAGATTGGATGCTTTTCTGCTTAAAAAAACAGAAGAGTATAATAAACCAGAGAAATATTATTTTGTTGATAATATACCATTTTTGCCTAATGGAAAAATAAATTATCAAGTTTTAGAGAAGATGGTTAATGAAGTTAGTTAACCTAATGGAGGAAATTATGAATACAGAAGTAGTATCAAAATACCACAGAACCACCCCAATACGTCAGTTTGACCTAAACCAAACACTGTACACAACCGTATTTGAACAAAACAAAAACAATATGGATGTTGATGCCATAGGATTTCTTGGGAAAAGTATTACATTCAAAGAATTGAAGAAAAATGTAGACCGATTGGCAGATGCATATATAAAGATAGGTGTAAAAGAGGGAGAGACAGTTGGTATATGCACTATTAACATGCCAATAGTGCAGGAAAACCTTCTAGCACTTAGTAAAATTGGTGCAACTTCAAAGTGGATAGATTTAAGAATCAAGGGCAAGGACTTGGTTAAGAACATTAATGAAAGTAATTGTCAGGTGTTGGTTGTGTTTGATGGTATTATTGATTCTATTATGGAGATTATAGATGAAACTGAAGTTTCGACTGTATTAGTTGCGTCGCCTAAGGATTATTTAAATCCGATTATTAGAACATTAGCAAATATGAAAGATAAAAAAGAGGGTAAGAAGGTAACTGTACCTAAGGACAAAAGGGTTCAGACATATAAGAGTTTTTTGAAGACAGGTGACAAGAATAGTCGCATAAAACCAGTTCCGTTACAGAAGGATAAACCAGCGATTATAGTACAGTCAAGTGGTAGTACGGGAAAAGCGAAATCTATTATACACACAGAGTATAATTTTAATTCTTGTATGCAAAAGGAAGCGTATACGGATTTTCCTCTTTTGGTTGGAAAATCAATGTATGTAGCAATTCCGCCATTTATAATATATGGATTAAATAATTCCATATATGCATCTCTGGCTTTTGGAATGAAAGCGGAAATGACACCGTTTGTGTCGGAAACTACAGTTTATAATGATTTGGGGAAATATAATTTTGCGTGTGCCGCACCATTGCATTATAGGTATCTGTATAAAAAAATATGTGAATTAAAAGAAAAGATAGATGAGTTAGATAATGGTGCACTTAAGCCTAACAAAGATGTTCAACTCAGTAAAAAAGAATTAGCTAAAATTGAGAAAAAATTATCTAGTGTAAATGCATTTGTTTGTGGAGGAGATAAAATTACAGCGCAAGAGCTTTTAAGTATGGAGCATATGTTTAATACTTCTATAATTAATGGTTATGGAAATAATGAACTTACAGGTGGAGCAATCAATTTGCCTATGTATGCGAGTAAACCAGACTCAGTTGGTATTCCAATGAAAGGTATAACTGTTTCAGCCTTTGAGCCAGATACATTTAATAAGCTAAAAACAGGTGAAGAAGGAGAAATATGTATCCATTCTGATAGTGTATTTGTAGGTTATTTAAATAACGAAGAAGAAACTAAACGAATAAAGCAAATCCACGATGATGGACTAGCTTGGATACATACAGGAGATTTAGGCTATGTAGATGAAGATGGATATGTGTATATAACAGGCAGAGCAAAACGCCTTATAAAGCGAGAAGCATTTAAAATAGCACCTGAAACTATTGAGAACGTAATTCTTGAGATGGAATCCGTAAGAGATTGTGTTGTGGTCGGCGTTACTGATATAGAACATGAGGGTTCATTTGTTCCTATGGCATATGTTGAAATTGATTCAGATGATGAAACAAAGAAGAATTCAATAAAAACTGAAATTATGGAAAAGTGTAAAAATGAACTCCCAGACTATGAGATTCCAAAGTATATAGAATGTATTGATAAGATACCATACAAAAATACAAAGCATGACTTCAAACAGCTAGAAGCAATGGGCGAGGAGTATGTGAAACAGCGTATGCTCTAAAATAATTATTTTAATTAAACGAAGAGGAGAAGAGTAAAATGCCTATAGAACAAAACTTAACCGGCTACCCATCCATAGATAAGCCGTGGATGAAACACTACAGTAATGAGGATAAAAATTGGTCTGTAAAAAAATGCAAGATACATGAATATATATACGAAAAAAACAGGGAATATTTAGATGATACGGCATTGATTTATATGGGAAAAAAATACACATATAAAAAGTTATTTGAAAATATTGATAGGGTAGCTAATGCTTTTTATTCCATGGGAATTTGTAAAGGTGACAAAGTTGCTGTTTGTTCTGTGACAACACCAGAGATTATTTATTCAATTTATGGATTGAATAAGCTAGGGGTCACTGTTAATTTGCTAGAACCAAGAAATAATGCAGAGAGAATAAGGGATTACCTACTTATGTCAGAATGTGAATATATGGTAATGTTGGACATATGCTATCCTAAAATTAAAAGCATTGTGCAAGATACAAAATTAAAAAAGATAATAGTCGTAAGCCCTATAGACTCAGCCTCTTATGTTTATAAAGCGGGATATCAAATTACTGGAAAGAAAAATAAGATACCATTTGGTAGTATGTATGAAAGTTGGAAACAATTTCTAAAAAGAACAGTTCCTTTTGAAAATGTACCATCTGCACCATATGATGGTAATAGACCAGCGGTTATTGTGTATACCGGTGGAACAACAGGTGTGCCCAAAGGAGCAATGTTATCGGATGATGCAATAAATCATATCTCAGAGTTTGCCAGAGTTTCTACATGTATAGGCGAAGAAAGACAAGAAGATTTCTTGGGAATTATGCCCCCTTTTATTGCATATGGATTATGCTGTGGCATACATGGTCCATTGTCTGTAGGAAATAGATTAATTGTGATTCCGAACTTTAAACCTGAAAATTTCAAAAAACTTGTTTTAAAGTACAAACCAAACCATTTTGTTGGAGTTCCATCTTTTTTTGAGGAGTTAGCTAATTATAGCAAGAAGGTTGATTTGAGCTTTATAAAATGTGCCATTGCGGGTGGAGATAAAATGAGCGTGGAAGTGGAATGCAAAGTTAATGAATTCTTCAAAAATGCTAATTGCACAAAGAAAATACAGAAAGGTTACGGTATGACAGAAATGTCATCAAGTGTTGTTATTACTACAGATTTTTGCAATAAGCTAGGAAGTGTCGGTATACCATGTATAGGAAATACCGCAAAGATAGTTGATTGTGAGACTGGCGAAGAATTAACCTATGGACAGCAGGGAGAATTATGTATTTCGGCACCTACAATTATGCTTGGCTATCTGGATAATCCGGAAGAGACAAATAAGGTAATAGAAGTAGATAAAGATGGAAATAAATGGGTTCACACAGGGGATATTGCATATATAGATGAAGATGGTTGTATATTCATAATAGACCGAATGAAAAGAATGATAATAAGACCAGACGGTCATAATGTATTTCCTTCTCAAATTGAAAATGTGATTATGAGTTGCAATGCCGTGGAAAAAGTGGCTGTTGTGGGAATGCTCGATGACAGTGGCTCAAGCGGTAAGTGGCCTGTTGCATATGTTGTGTTAAAAAATGAATACAAGGATAAGGAAGAATTGGTCAAAAAAGAACTTATAGAGATTATGAAAACGAAGCTACCTGAAAGAGATAAGGCGGAGGAAATATTTTTTATAGATGATTTACCGCTGACACAGATTGGGAAAGTAGATTATAGAAAGTTGGAAGAAATGTGTGGGTGTGTATAGCTAAGTAATAAACGGAGGATAAAAATATGGGATTGTTTAGAATTTGTGGCACTTCAAGAGGGCTTATGGTATCTAATGGAACTAATGCAATGCATCATATGTTTAAAATGATAGGCATGAAGATGTTAACAATGCCGCAATTCATGGCTTGGAAAAAATAATAAATTTTAAGTATTGCAACAAAATTATAATGGATAGACAACAATATAGAAATAAAGATGATAATCCGTATGAAGACTATATAAACAAGGCGAAGAGTTTATGTGAGGCATATAGGAATAACTCGTATTATATTAAATCTGTTAATTTTGGCAAGAGCGACAGTACTGCTAAAGATATAAATAAGAACTGTGAAATGGGTTTAACTGTGATTAGTGCGAAAGAAATAAAGGAACAAGAGCAGTGGAAAACTAAAATAGATAAATTAATACAAAAAATGATTAAAGATAGAGAAAAACGGAATAAGAAAAAATAGACATGCAAGGGAGATAAGAAATATGCTTACAGAACATAATAGAACTGGCTACCCATCCATAGATAAGCCATGGTTGAAATATTATAGTGGGGAAGCGATAAAGGCACCTATACCACAAAGAACAGTTTATGAAAGCATTTATGATATCAACTCAAAGCATCTTGCTGATGTGTCCTTGATGTATTTTGGTAGAAAAATTACATATAAGACAGTATTTGAGAATGTGGAAAAGGTGAAGAAAGCTTTTATTGCAAATGGAGTAAAAAAAGGTGACAGAGTAATTATGTTCACATCTGCTACGCCAGAGTTAATATATGCTACTCTTGCGCTTTGTCGAATAGGGGCTATTGCCAATATGATTAATCCATTGTTTACAGCTGAACAGATTAAGGACCGTATCAATGAAACTGATGCGGAGGTTATGCTTGTGTTGGATCAGCTTTATGGAAAAGTTCAGCCGATACTTAAAGAATTGTGCATAAAGAAGACTGTTGTAATACCTGTGTGTAACGAAATGTCTGGTATAACAAAGATAGTTGCATCTGTGAAGATGAAAAAGGACATTGAATACAGTCAAGCTGTAGTAAAATGGTCGGATTTTATTGTGTCTGGTAAGTCAGTAGGAGATGCACCTGATGTAACATATGAAAAAGATCTGCCACTGGTTATGGTTTATTCTTCTGGAACTACGGGAGCATCTAAGGGGATCGTGCTTACTAATGATGGAATAAATGCAACGATTTCCCATTATCTTAGTCCGGACTTTCCGTATAAGAGAGGGGATAAATTTTTACAGATTATACCGGCTTGGTTTTCTACAGGGTTAGTATTATCTATGCTTATGCCACTTTGCATAGGGGTTAATATATTATTAGAACCAGTATTTAGTAAGGAAAATTTTGCTAAGGGGATAAAGAAGCATATACCTCAGATGACATTGGCACCTCTTTCGTTATGGATATATGCTTTGGAAAGCAATGAACTGCAGGATATTGATTTATCCCAGTTGGTGTATCCATTTACTGGTGGAGAATTGGTACTTCCTAGAGTAGAAAGCATAATTAATAATCAATTAAAAGATAGAAAATGTAAATCAGTTCTGTTGAAGGGTTATGGAATGTGTGAATTGGGTAGTACAGTTTCTACAGACTCACTATTAAAGTACAAAGCTGGACCTACTGGATATCCTATGAAGGGCGTAACTGTAGCTGCCTTTGATATGACTACAAATCAAGAATTAAAATATAGTGAGCGTGGAGAGATAAGAGTTGATTCACCAGCTCATATGAAGGAGTATTTTAAGAATCCAGAAGCTACAAATGAGTACTTCCACAAAGATGAAAATGGCACACTCTGGGGTCGTACTGGAGATATAGGTTATGTTGATGAAGATGGTTTTATATATATTCTTGGTAGAGCTACTGATACATATAAGGCAGAGGACGGTGCAATAGTATATTGTTTTGATGTGGAAAGTCAGATATATAACAATGAGAATGTGGCACAATGTGAGGTTGTAGGATTAGCTGTTGGAGATTATGAAGTTCCAGTTGCACATATTATTATGGAGAAAAGTTGTAAAGTGACTGGAGAACAGCTCATAAAAGATATTCATTCTTATTGTGTAGAATATTTGCCTGAGAATTGCGTTCCACATGGATATAAAATCTGTGAAGCATTTCCTATTAAAAGCTCTGGCAAGCGTGATATGGAGCAAATTAAACAGGATAGAAAAGGATTTTTATTACCTATAGAAGAAAGAATTGAAAAAGTGAATTTTTAAATTTGTTAAATTAATATTGTTCATTTAATAAGGAATGCACTTCATTATGAGGCTGCATTCCTTTTTTGTATACAAAATGTATACAAATTTATTTACTATATTGCTTTACTAGACTTGTTTCATATATTATAATAAATGTGTTCAATATGAATCTTAAATTCTTATATTACCGTGGCGTTTCGCCTATTTTCGTGATTTGCATAATGATAGAACAGCTTGACATAGTCGTGATATTTGCTATAATATTTTTTGTATGGAAAGTCCTGCCGATAAGTGGACAGTATAGCAGTGTTATTTCGCTAATTGGGAAATAACAAAAAAAGACTATGTTTATGACATGGTCTTTTTTTGTTATTAGGAGTTGCTGTGAATAAAGAGATATATTTAAAATTAAATTTATATACTGTTGATATAAAATATATACGAGATTTACATAGAGTTGATGATAGAGTTTACTCTGTTTCTACTCAAATTTGTAAAGATAAAAGAATGTTTGTTGGTGTTATTGTAATATGTAATACCAAGAAATATATTATTCCTTTATCAAGTGTTAAAATTAAGCATTATAAAATGAAACCATGTGCTGATTTTGACAAAATATACGATAAGAAAGGGAATTTAATCGCTGTTTTAAATTTTAATTTGATGATACCTGTTACTGATAAACAGATACAAGAAGTAGATTTAATGATTAGACATTATGATTCTCCAGAAGAGAAAGCATTTAAAGCTTTGTGTATTAATGAGATTGAATACTGTAGAAAATCACATATGTCAAAAATTATATCCGATAAAGCCAAGAATTTATATGATTTATGCACAAAAGACATTAATTATAAAGGAAAAATTAGGTGTTTAGATTTTGAAAAGCTAGAAATGGTGTGTGAAAAATATAATAAACGTATTCAATATAAATCTTGAATTCTTATATTGTCGTGGCGTTTCGCCAGATTTATTTCAAGCGCTATTTTAATTTGACAGGAGTGTTGCTTATGAATGCATATCATATTTGATTCTATACTATTAAAATTAAGAAAGCTTATAAAAAAGAGCGTTCAGCAGAGAATCTTGTAAAGTTGAAAAATCTCATACAGAATGATATAATCGGTAGCATCAAAAATAAAACGAGGTATAACAGATGAAACTTAATTTTACAAAGATGGAAGGTCTGGGCAATGACTATGTATATGTGAATTGTTTTAAGGAAAATGTTCCTAACCCATCGGAGCTTTCTATAAAAATTAGTGACAGGCATTTTGGCATAGGTTCAGATGGACTTATTCTTATTAAACCATCTGAGGTGGCAGATTTTACTATGGAAATGTATAACGCTGATGGCTCGCAGTCTGAGATGTGTGGCAATGGAATCAGATGTGTCGGTAAATATGTTTATGATTATGGTTTGACTGACAAGGAAGAGATTTCTGTAGAAACTCTTGCAGGAATTAAGTATCTAAAATTTGTTATAGATAGAAAAGACGCGTCAGACAGAGGAACAGTTTCTATGGTTACTGTCAATATGGGTGAGCCTATATTTAAACCAGCGGAGGTTCCGGTTAATGTGGGCGAGGAGCTTGATATTGTGCAGGATTATCCTGTTAATATTGACGGTGAAACATATAATATAACCTGTGTGTCTATGGGTAATCCGCATTGTATTACATATGTGGAGGATACCGATAGTTTTCCACTTGAAGAGATTGGCCCTAAATTTGAGTCCAATCCTATTTTCCCTAGACGAGTAAATGCAGAATTTGTTCAGATTGTAAGCAGAACATACGCTAAAATGCGTGTGTGGGAAAGAGGCTCAGGAGAGACTCTTGCATGCGGAACAGGAACCTGTGCTACAGTCATTGCTAGCATTTTGAATGGTTTAACCGATGATGAGGTAACTGTAAAGCTTTTAGGTGGAGAGCTTATTATTAAGTGGGATAGAGAAACAAATCTTGTCTATATGACAGGTCCGGCAAAAGTGGTTTTTGATGGAGTTATAGAAATATAAAATTATATATTAGGATAAGAAAAAAGATTTCAAACCCTAAACGGTTTTATTGGGTTTTGAAATCTTTTTTTATAGAAAATTTGTGATATATATATAGGTTATAAAACGTTAATTATTTTAATTAATTTAGTTTTGTTTTCCTTTGAAAGATTTTTTACTTTCATATATATTTTGTAGTCCAAAATATCAAGTGTATTTTCTTTAGGCGGTATACAAACTGAGTCAACTAAATGGTCTATTGAAAAACAACATATTTGTGAATATGCAATAATTACTTGTAAGTTTAACTTGGTTTTTCCGTTTTCTATATTACTTATATAGGTTGTAGTTGTACCAAGTGCCTGTGCAATGTCTTTTTGTGAAAATCCATTTATAATGCGAGCTTTTTTGAGAATTTGTGACATTTTACTATAATCAATATTAGATAACTTATCGTGGACAACATATTTGGATTGGTGTAGGTTTTGCATTAAAAAATACTCCTCCCAGTTTAATATTAATTTAGTCCACGATAAGGATGGTAACACAATTGTTGCAAATTAACCACGATAAATAGACTGTAATTTATTGACAGGAAATACTCTTGTTATTATAATTTAATAGTTTAGATATTATTTAGAGTAGTACAATGGAGGAACTATGTACGCTGAAGAACAAAGAAAGCGAATATTAAATTTAATTGCAAATTTAATAATATGGATTTTTGAAGTTGTATCGTTTGGTTTTGTCTGGTTAAAGTATTATGATGATCCATTTTATTTAAGAGGAAAATATGCAGTTATTGGTCTGTATATGGTTTTTGTCTATTTGATAACAAAAAGCTTTAACGGATATAAAATAAGTTACATGCGAGTTGTTGATTTGTGTCTTTCGCATTGTATTGCAATTATATGTTCTGCTTTAGTGGGATACATATTTATATGCATGGTATGGCACGATTACGAGAACGCTATTCCTATTATAGTTATGGCTGCTTCACAAATGTTGTTTGCAAATATATGGGTGTATCTGACCAGACATGTATATTTACATTTTTATCCGCCTAGAAAAATAATTGTTATATATGGAAATTATCCTCTTGCAGATTTTTTGAGAAAACTCAATACAAGAAACGATAAATACGAAATTTGTGAGATACTTAATTATCAAAGAGGTTACGAAAAAATATGTAATGATGTTTTGGATTTTGAAGGTGTAATTTTGTATGATTTGCCGGCAGAGGAAAGAAATATAATTATAAAGTACTGTTATCAGCATTCAATAAGAACTTATGTAGTGCCTAAAATAACAGATATAATTATGAAAGGCTCAGATGATTTATATCTTGTAGATACACCTTTATTACTTTCAAGAAATCAGGGTCTGCATGTTGACCAACGTTTTATTAAGCGCTTTATGGATATTGTTATATCAAGTGTTGGAATTGTTGTGTTGTCTCCAGTTATGCTGATTATTGCTTTGATTATCAAACTTAATGATAAGGGTCCTGTGTTTTATAGACAGGTCAGGCTTACTAGAGGTGGTAAAGAGTTTAAGATATTTAAGTTTAGAAGCATGCATGTCAACGCAGAGGATGATGGTGCACAGCTTGCCAAAAAAGATGATACGCGAGTAACAAAAGTTGGTAAGATGCTTAGAAATTTACACTTAGACGAATTACCACAGTTATTTAATGTTTTTGTAGGTGATATGTCTATTGTAGGACCTAGACCTGAGAGGCCTGAGATTTTTGAGAAATATGAGGAGTCCATTCCGGAGTTTGATTTTAGACTCAAGGTTAAGGCGGGAATAACAGGTTACGCACAGGTGTATGGAAAATATAACACAACGCCGATTGATAAATTAAAATTGGATTTAATGTATATTCAACAATATTCTTTTTGGATGGATATAAAGCTTATGTTTATGACATTTAGAATTATGTTTAGAAAAGAATCGTCCGAGGGTGTTGACAAAGAACAGCTTACAGCCTTAAAAGAGGATGAAAAAGAAGAACAAGTAGAAAAGGAGAATTAAAATGAATGTTGCAGTTATTATAGCAGGTGGCTCAGGTCATAGAATGGGACAGGATATTCCAAAACAGTTTATCAACGTTTATGATAAGCCGGTACTTATTTATACATTAGAGAGCTTTCAAAATCATCCGATGATTGATGCAATTGAGGTTGTGTGTATCGAAGGTTGGCAGGATATACTTTGGGCTTATGCTAAGCAGTTTAATATAGATAAATTGAAATGGGTAATACCTGGTGGTGGTTCTGCACAGGAGTCTATCAGAAATGGTGTATACAATTTAAAGGAGCATTGCTCAGATAAAGACAATATCATAATTCATGATGGTATTCGTCCTTTAGTTGATGTTGATGTTCTAAATGATGTAATTGATAAATGTAACCAGTATGGAAATGGAGTAACATCTCTTCCGTATAACGAGCAGATTTTTGTTATAGATGATGAGATTTCTACAACAAAATATATTCCAAGAGAGACCTTGAGAAGAGTTTCAACTCCACAGGCATATAAGTTTGATAAGTTAGTATGGGCATACGAAAAAGCTTTTGCAGAAGAAATAGGTATTTATGGCTCGTCTTATACAAATACTATGATGGTAGAGCTTGGCGAAAAATTATATTTTGCAAAAGGCTCGGATAAGAATATAAAGCTTACTACAAAAGATGACTTAGAAATATTTAAAGGTTATCTTACTGCTGAAAAAGATAATTGGTTAAAATAGCAGAATGTAATATGAGGTGAATTTGTATGACATTATATGAAAGTAAATTATATATGAAGGACGTGGCTGCAATAGCTGATTTGCCTTATAATTGGGATATGCTTAAAGGCAAAAGCATAGCTATTACCGGTGGAACAGGGATGATAGGAAGCTTTCTCGTCGATGTACTCATGTATAGAAATTTAAATTATAAACAGAACATAGATATTTATGTTTTTGGTAGAGATAAAGAAAAAGCAAAAAAACGTTTTGGAGAATATTACAAATCTGTTT
The DNA here is from genome assembly GCA_045531735.1 of Wujia sp. Classification (GTDB taxonomy): domain Bacteria; phylum Bacillota; class Clostridia; order Lachnospirales; family Lachnospiraceae; genus Coprococcus_C. Next base: position 40,286 of record JAZSEO010000018.1, read on the forward strand.
ATTTCAATTTTGTTAAGCAGGATATTAATGAGCCTGTAACCGGTGAGATTGGTGATGCAGAGATGAAGAGAGTGGACTTTGTCATTCATGGTGCAAGTAATACTCATCCTGTTGCGTATGCTAGTGATCCGATAGGTACAATTTCGGCTAACGTAATTGGACTTAATAATCTTTTGCTTTGGGCAGCTAAGTTAAAGTGTCAGAGATTTGTGTTTTTATCTACAGTTGAAATATATGGCGAGAATAGAGGAGATACAGATAAATTTTCAGAGGATTATCTCGGATATATTGATTGTAACACAATGAGAGCTGGTTATCCTGAGAGCAAACGTACAGGGGAAGCTCTTTGCCAGGCATATATTAAACAGATGGATATGGATATAGTTATTCCTAGATTGTCAAGAACCTATGGTCCGACTATGCTTTCAAGCGATACAAAGGCGATATCGCAGTTTATATTAAAAGGTGTAAACAAAGAAAATATTGTACTGAAAAGTGAAGGAACACAGGAGTTCTCCTATAGCTATGTTGCCGATGCAGTTTCCGGTATATTTAAAATTTTATTTGATGGCAAATGTGGAGAGGCATATAATATAGCTTCCTGTGATTCAGATATAATGTTAAAGGATTTGGCAAAAATAATAGCTGATTACGCTGATAAAGAAGTCGTTTTTGAACTACCGGATGCGGTTGAAATGGCTGGATATTCAAAGGCTACAAAAGCTACACTTGATGTAGAAAAAATAAAAGGTATAGGTTGGAATTCGTATTATAGTATGGAGAGAGGCTTGCATCATACTATTGATATATTAAGAGAAACATTATAGTTATAAGGTGCACATTATGAAGGAAATGATAAAAGAAGCGGGCAAATATAAAAATTTGTTTGTCGAATTAGTAAGAAAAGGTATAAAGCTAAAATATAGAAAATCTTATCTTGGCGTTATATGGTCTATGATAGAGCCACTTCTTACTATGATTGTGCTCACAATTGTCTTTGGAACTTTGCTGGGGCATTCAGGAAGAGAATTTCCGGTATATATTTTGGCGGGTAGACTTATATATACTCTTTTTTCACAGTCAACAACAACTGCGCTTCGTTCAATTAGACAAAATGAAGGTATGATTAAAAAAGTATATGTTCCGAAAGCGTTATATCCACTTTCAGGAATAGTTTTTAATTATATATTGTTTGTTGTTTCATTAGTTGTGTTGATGTGTGTTTCGTTGGTTTTAAAGGTATATCCTACTACAAAAATATTGTTGGCAGTTATTCCGCTTTTTGTTTTATTTATAATGTGTGTAGGAGTAGGACTTATTTTATCTACAATAGGTGTTTTCTTTAGAGATGTCGAGTATCTATGGAATGTAGGTCTTATGCTTGTGATGTATACATGTGCAATATTCTATTATCCGGACAAAATACTTTCCAGTGATGTTAGTTGGATTTTAAAATATAACCCACTGTTCTGTGTTATATCTAATTTTAGAAGTTGCATTTTTGGAGAATGGATGGATACATGGATGCTTGCTTATTCTGCTATATTTGCTTTAGTAAGCGTTATTGTTGGTGCTGTTATATTCGAGAAGAATCAGGATAAATTTATTTTACACATTTAGAGGTGTTTTACGTGAAGGAAGCAATTAAACTTGAGCATGTTGGAATGCGATTTAATTTAAGTAAAGAAAAAGTTGATAGCATGAAAGAATATTTCATCAAATTAATTAAAAGAGAATTAAAATTTGATGAGTTCTGGGCGCTTAAGGATGTTTCCTTTGTTGCAGAAAAAGGAGACAGAATAGGTGTACTGGGTCTTAATGGTGCCGGTAAATCAACACTTATGAAAGTGATTGCAGGAGTGTTTAGACCTACGGAGGGTCAGCTCGCAAGAAATGGTGTTATTGCACCGATGATTGAACTTGGTGCAGGTTTTGACAAGCAATATACCGGTGCAGAAAATATATATTTATATGGAGCTGTGTTAGGACATTCAAGGAAATTTATGGAAGAAAAATTTGATGAGATAGTTGAATTTTCTGAATTAAAAGAGTTTATTGATGTACCGTTAAAGAATTATTCTTCGGGTATGCGTGCAAGGCTTGGTTTTGCTATTGCGACAGTTGTAAAACCAGATATTCTTATTCTTGATGAGGTTTTATCTGTCGGCGATGCTAAGTTTAGAAAAAAGAGTGAGAAAAAGCTTATGGATATGATGGATACAGGTGTTACAGTTCTTTTTGTGTCCCATAATTTAGACCAGGTAAAGAGGATTTGTAATAAAGCGATGATTCTTGAAAAAGGTAAGCTTTTAGAGTTTGGTGATATTGATGTAGTTGCAGAAAAATATCAGGAAATGATTAAATAATATGAAATTCAAATTAAAACAAGTGTTAAAAATGTTTATCCAGCATATAGTTTATCCGTTTATATATTTTATAAATAAATGGAAAAAAGTGGACACTAATCTTGTGATGCTTGCAGATGCACATCATGAAACCTGTCCACCACATATGCAGGAAATAAAAAGAAAATTAATAGAAGAAAAATACGAAGTCAGAGAATTTTTTAGAGATGTCAATAAGTTGGGCTCAATAAAAAGCTTTATTTCTCTGGCTGGTTTTATGAGCATATATCCAAAATGTGGGACGGTAATAATATGTGATAATTTTTTGCCGGTTGCATCCTGCAAAAAAAAGAAAACTACTAAGGTTATTCAGCTTTGGCATGGTTGTGGAGCATTTAAAAAATTCGGCTATGATGCTGAGGATGATATACCAAAGAGCTATAAAGGAAATGTCTATAAAAATTATGATTTGATTACTGTGAGTGGGCCAGCATGTGTTCCTTTTTTTGAGAGTGCAATGAAGCAAAAAGGTGTGGTTAAAGCATTGGGTGTTTGTCATACAGATAGATTATATGATGCTGAGTATGTAAAACAATGTAAGGACAATTTTATTAAAAATAATCCTGAGGCAGCAGGGAAAAAGGTGGTTTTATGGACACCAACTTTTAGAGGTAATGCCAGTGACGGTAAGCTTTTTGGAGAAACTGAAATAGATGCTGTATCAGCGTTGGAGGAGTTTTCTGAATATTACTTTATAAAAAGTATTCATCCACATTTGAAAAAGAAAATAGGGGAAAATACAGAAAAGACTTATATGGGAACTGAACAGCTTATATGTTGTGCAGATATTCTTATTACAGATTATTCATCTGTGTTTTTTGAAACACTTTTAATGGATATTCCTATAATATTTTTTGCACCTGATTATGAGGTATATGCTTCGGAGAGAGGTTTTTATTTGGAGTATGAGGAGTTACCAGGTGTTGTTGCGAAAAATACAGAAGAATTAAAACGTGCATTTGAGGATATAAATATCGAAAAATATAAAGATATTAGAACTACATTTATTGAAAAATATATGCAAAATTGTGACGGAAAAGTATGCGATAGGGTTACAGAGTTTATTGCAGGAGGACATTAAAATGATAAGGACTATAAAAAACTGTATTAAGAAAACACCATTATATCAACCTTTGTTTGATGGATATTATAAATCAAGAAGAATACTTAGAAAATATATCGGAAGATTGTATAAATTTTATGCTTTAAGAGTTTTATATCCAAGAATATATAAGTCTGGAGCAAAAGCTACGATTGATGAGGGCAAGGTTGTATTTATAGAAGTTAGAATGCCCAAGATAAGTGACAATTTCGAGCTTTTATATAATGAGCTAAAAAACAACTATGACTATAAAATATCAACGCATTTCTTGAGAGAAAGCTTTGTTCCTAGAAAAGAATTTATAAAAAGAGCGAAAGCAATGGTTGCAGATATTGCTGATGCAAAATACATTTTTTTAAACGAGTCTACAAATATTTTACCTGCATTACCTATGCGGAAAGAAACTGTGGTTACCCAGCTTTGGCATGCATGTGGAGCTTTTAAAAAGTTTGGTATGAGTACTGCCGATTTGATTTTTGGGGATAATAGAAAGACATTAGAAAAATATCCGTATCATGGAAATTACACTCATGTGACTGTTAGCTCGGAGGAGGTAGTATGGGCTTATGAGGAGGCTATGGGCTTAAAACAGGGTTCTGGAATAGTTAAACCGGTTGGTACTTCACGTACAGATGTTTTTCATGATGATAAATTTATTAATAACACTTTCAATAGATTATATGATGTATTTCCACAGGCTAGGGATAAAAAAATTATACTTTATGCCCCTACCTTTAGAGGAAGAGTTGCAAAAGCGAAGACCTCGGATAAACTGGATATTGAGATGTTTGCAAAGGAATTTATGGAAGAGTATGTCATTCTTTTTAAACATCATCCTTTTGTAAAACATAGACCTGAAATTCCAGAAGAATACAAGGACTTTGCTGCTGACTTAACGGATAGCATGAGTATAGAGGATTTGCTTTGTGTGAGCGATATATGCATATCAGATTACTCTTCATTAGTATTTGAATATTCATTGTTTGAAAAGCCTATGATATTTTTCGCGTATGATTTGGAAAATTATTATGACTGGAGAGGTTTTTATTATGACTATAAAGAGTTTGTTCCAGGACCAATACATACTAGCTGTGAAGAAATGATAGACTATATAAAAAACATTGAAGATAAATTTGATAAAAAGCAGGTTGTTGATTTCAAAAATAAATTTATGAGTGCTTGCGACGGTCATGCAACGGAGCGTATAATGAAATTGGTATTTAGTGATGCATTAGAGAAACATAAAAGATAAAGGAGAAGCGATGATATCGGTTATAATTCCAATATATAATTCGGGTAATTATGTGAAAAAAGCATTGGACTCAGCTCTGCAACAGGAGGTTGATAAAGAAATTATCTTGATTGATGATTTTTCGAATGATGGAACTCGGGAATGGCTGGATGAGAGTTTTGAGACTCAATACGAAATTTTTGAAAAAAATATTGCAGGAAATGAAATAAATGCTGCTGATGTTAAAAGTGTGCTTGTATGGCAAGGTAAGATTAAGAATACGAGCGTTAGCTTTTACAAGAATATTTCGAATTACGGTGTTGCTAAAACAAGAAATTTTGGTGTTGCTGTATGCTCTGGGGAATATATTGCTCTTTTGGATGCTGATGATTGGTGGGAAGACGATAAGCTTGTACGTCAGATGAAAATGATTAATAAAACTAACGCAGTTTTATGTAATACAGCGAGAGAACTTGTTGGTCCGGATGAAAAATCTATTGGTCACATTATTGATACGCCGAAAAAAATAACTATAAAAGAATTAGAAAAAACAAATTATATAAATTGTTCTTCTGTGCTCGTAAAAAAGGAAGCTTTAATCAAATATCCTATGGAACACGATGATGCACATGAAGATTATTTGACATGGTTAAAAATATTAAAAGAATATAAATATGCAGTAGGTATTAATTATCCTTTATTAAAATATAGACTTACCAACGAAGGAAAGTCTCGTAATAAATTTAAATCTGCGCGTATGACATACAAGACATATTGTTATGCGGGATATAATAAATTTAGAGCTTTTATTATGATGTTTTCGTATACATACCATGGATTAAAAAAGTATAAAAATATATTTTGATTTGAGGAGATAGATATGCAGATTACAGACGAAACTATAGAATATGTAGGAATATTGGCAAAGCTTGAGCTGTCTGCTGAGGAGAAAGAACAAGCAAAGAAAGATATGACCAACATGTTGGAATATGTAAGTAAATTAGAGGAACTGGATACTGATAATGTAGAGGCTATGAGTCATGCATTTTCTATAAATAATGTTTTTAGAGAAGATGTTGTTACTAATGATAATGACAGGGAGAACCTTCTTAAAAATGCACCAGAAAAGAAAGATGGCTGCTATAAGGTTCCTAAGACATTGGGTTAGGAGGTGCAACTATGGATTTGATGAGACTTACAGCTGTTGAATTAGGAAAGAAGATTAAGGCAGGAGAGGTTTCGGTGGTAGATGCGACCAAAGCATGTCTTGCAAGAATAGAGGCATTAGAAAAGGATATTAACAGTTTCGTGACAATAGACTCTGAAGAAGCGTTAAAACAGGCAGAACAGGTGCAACAAAAAATAGATGACGGTGAGCTTACAGGTCCTCTTGCTGGTGTGCCTGTAGCTATTAAGGATAATATGTGTGTGGCTGGCATGCGTACAACCTGCTCGTCTAAAATTTTGCATAATTTCGTTCCAACATATACTGCAACTGCTGTTACAAAGCTGATGGAGGCGGGAGCCGTTATAGTAGGCAAAACAAATATGGATGAGTTTGCTATGGGAAGTACGACAGAGACTTCTTTTTATGGTGCAACAAAAAATCCTTGGGATTTAAAAAAAGTTCCAGGTGGTTCGTCTGGCGGTTCGGCGGCTGCTGTCGCGGCTGAGGAGGTGCCTTATGCGCTTGGTTCAGATACAGGTGGTTCAATACGACAACCGTCGGCGTTTTGTGGGGTTACAGGTATTAAGCCAACCTATGGAAGAGTTTCAAGATATGGTCTTATTGCTTATGGTTCGTCGTTGGATCAAATAGGACCAATTGCAAAAGATGTCACAGATTGTGCAACTATACTTGAAACAATTTGTCATTATGATGATAAAGATTCAACCTCGTACAAAGCTGCAGCTTGTGATTTCACAAGTGCATTGATTAACGATGTAAAAGGAATGAAGATAGGAATTCCTAGTGATTACTTTGCTGAGGGAATAGATGAGGATGTCAAAAAAAGAGTTCTTGAGGCAGCTGAGGTTTTGCGCAAAAAAGGTGCTACTGTGGAGGAATTTGAGCTTGGAATGGTTGAGTATGCTATTCCGGCATATTATATTATTGCATCAGCAGAAGCATCATCAAACCTTGAGAGATTTGATGGTGTAAAATATGGGTATAGAACGAAAGAATATACTGACTTGCACAATATGTATAAAAAAAGTCGCTCAGAGGGATTTGGAGCGGAAGTTAAGCGTAGAATTATGCTTGGTTCATTTGTGTTAAGCTCGGGTTATTATGATGATTATTATGTCAAGGCTCTTAAGACAAAGGCACTTGTAAAAAAAGCCTTTGATGATGCTTTTGAAAAATATGATGTTTTATTAGGTCCTTGCACACCGACTACAGCACTTAACATAGGAGAATCACTAGTAGAACCAATAAAGATGTATCTTGGTGATATTTACACAGTAGCTGTTAATTTGGCAGGTATTCCAGGAATATCTCTTCCTTGTGGATTTGATAGAAACGGTATGCCTGTAGGTTTACAACTTATTGGGCAGGCATTTGATGAGAAATCAATTATAAGAGCTGCATATTGCTATGAGTGTAGTAGAAAATATGAGAGACCTGCTTATCTTGATGAAAGGGGGCTGTAAGATGAGTAAAATATATGAAACCGTTATTGGCCTTGAGGTTCATGTAGAGCTTGCTACCAAAACTAAGATTTTTTGTGGTTGCTCAACAGAATTTGGTGGTGATCCTAATACTCATACATGTCCCGTGTGCACTGGCATGCCAGGCTCTCTTCCTGTCTTGAATAAGGAGGTTGTTGAAAAAGCTGTTGCGGTTGGTCTTGCAACTAATTGCACTATTACAAAAAATTGTAAATTTGATAGAAAAAATTATTTCTATCCGGATAATCCGCAGAACTATCAGATTTCACAGCTTTATTATCCAATTTGTCGTGATGGAAAAGTAGAAATAGAAGTAGATGGACAGAAAAAGGATGTTCGAATACATGAGATTCATATGGAGGAGGATGCAGGTAAATTAGTTCATGATTCATTGCCTGACAGTTCCTTGGTTGACTACAATCGTTCAGGTGTACCACTTATTGAGATTGTTTCTGAGCCTGATATGCGCAGTGCAGAAGAGGTTATTGCATATCTTGAAAAATTAAGACTTATTATTCAGTATCTTGGGGCATCAGATTGCAAGCTTAATGAGGGCTCAATGAGAGCTGATGTTAATCTGTCTGTAAGAGAATTTGGTGAAAAAGAGTTTGGAACAAGAACTGAGATGAAGAATCTTAACTCTTTTAAGGCTATTGCAAGAGCAATAGAAAATGAGAAAAATCGTCAGATAAATCTTATTGAGTCGGGAGAGCAGGTTATACAGGAAACCAGAAGATGGGATGATACAAAGGAACACTCGTATGCTATGCGCTCAAAAGAAGATGCACAGGATTATAGGTATTTTCCTGAACCGGATTTGGTTCCAATTCTCATAAGTGATGAATGGATAGATAATATAAAGAAAAGACAGCCAGAGCTTAGAGATGAAAAGAGAACCAGATATAAAAAGGAATATGATATTCCTGAATATGATATTGACATCATTACTAACTCAAAAAGATTGGCAGATATATTTGAAGAGACTATTGCACTTGGTGCAGCTCCTAAAAAGGTTTCAAATTGGCTTATGGTAGAGACAATGCGTCTGATGAAGGAGCATGATATAGAACCAGAAGATTTGAAATTTTCGGCTGTGAATTTGTCTAAGCTCATTGCTCTTGTTGAGTCAAAGTCAATTAATGGAACTGTTGCGAAGGAAGTTTTTGAAAAGATATTTACGGATGATATAGAACCAGAAAAATATGTTGAAGAAAATGGATTGAAAACAGTTAATGATGAAGGTGCCTTGAGAGCAACTATTGAACAGATTATCGCTGCGAATCCTAAGTCGGTTGAAGATTATAAAAATGGTAAAGAGAAAGCTATTGGTTTTCTTGTGGGTCAGACTATGAAAGCCATGAAGGGTAAGGCGGATCCGGGAGAAGTAAATAAAATTTTAAAGGAAGAGCTTTCTAAATAAGATTTAAATTAGAATGGCTACGAGCTATAGCTCGTAGCCATTTTTTATAAGTAATTCTCTTGCTGTATCAATTGAGTCAACTCCTGTTCTGTTTTTTACAGGAGCAAATTCTTTTTCTCTTTCAACCTCAAAAACAAGACAATCGTCCATCTCATGGATTAAATCAAGGGCAAGGGTTTCAAATTTATATCCATTTGGTTCTTTTGGTGTAACCGGTATTCCGTTTTCATCTATATGTGGAATAACCTTTTTGACGACATGTAGAGGCATTTTTAATTTTAAAGTATTGTTTAATTTATTGATAAGAAACAAGTAGTTAAGTGTGACACCATACCCGTAGGCCAAAGAACCATCAGGATTTTTTTGGTTTCGCATGTCATCTGACATTTCATAATATTCGATAATGTGTGGCTTGTTGTTTTTTTGACATATAACCCCTACTTTTTCTTCTGGAATAGTTTTTCGTACGACTTTGGAACCGCAAGTTTTACCAGAATATATTGTTGCCCCCAAGAACATAGGGTCTGCGATTCCCTGTAAAACATTATCAACAGAAAAAACATTAATCCACTCAATGTTAAGGTTCATGATTTGTTTGAGTATTCCTGTGTTTTCCATAGTAGAAAACCAGCCGCCGTTACCATTAGGGGCAAGAGCAAGGGAGGCTTTAGAGGACATTAATATTTTGCCGTTAAAATCTGTTGATGGATTCATTTCTTGAATAAAAAAATGTATATATGCTTTGTTGTATCCGAAATAGCTGTGTTCCTCAAAAAAGGAAACAGTATCATCGTAATTGATATCGCTTGTCATTATGTACATGTGAATCCATGTGTTAGTTTCATCAACAATTTTTTTTGTATTGTTAATAAGGAGTTCGAAAATGTAAAGCTCTTTTGTGATTCCTATGTTAAATGCACCCTTTGGTTTATCGTAGCCGAGACGTGTGCCCTGACCACCCGCTAAAAGCAATAAACACAGCTTGTTAGCTTTTATTGCATCTATTCCGATTTGTTTGTATAAGTTTTTATTAGATTCGATATCCGAGATAGACAATGATGAAATAGGGCTGATTTCGTTACTGCTATTTATGGTAGGAGTGTTAAGCGCATTTAAAAAAGTCCAGTCAATATTAGAAATCTGAGTGGATAGCTGCTGTTTTTCTTTATCATTAAGTTGTTCGAAGGTGTTAAGCAGATGCTCTTGTTTATATTTGCTTAATGTTGAATAAAGATTTTCGTTTGTCATGTATAACTCCTAAATGTATTTTACTTTGTATTTATGACTTTTTTTATTTTTAGGGTATCCTTAAAAATTTTAAAAATTATTTTTGGTGAAAAACGTGATTTTTCACTGCGTTCTCTGAGAAATTTTAACTCTATAGGAAGCTCTATTATTTTGTAGCCTTTTTTTGAGGCTGTGGCTAGTATTTCAATATCAAAAGCAAAACCGGTAGTGGAAAGATTTTCGCATATTGGCTTGATGACATCGCTCTTAAATAGCTTGATACCAGTTTGAGTGTCTTTAATGTTGAGATTAAAAAGCAGTTTAAGAATTATAAAATATCCAACACTCATGATTTTTCTGGTGATAGGGTATTCAAGCTTTGATTTTTTGTGTAATTTAGAACCAATTGCAATATCTGCGTCGCAAGCTTGCAAAGCTTTTAAAAAATATCTCAACATAGATGGGTTAAGCTCTAAGTCTGAGTCTAAAAATGCAATATATTTACCACTTGCTTTTTTGACCCCCTGTGTAATGGCATAACCTTTGCCTTGATTTTTTTCATAGCTTATAAATGTAATTTTTGTATCTTTTTCACATGCGGCCTTCATCATGTTTTCTGTGTCATCTGAACTGCCGTCATTAACTGCAATAATTTCAAAATTTTTGACAAATCCTGAGATTATTTCTGATGCCTTAAGAAGATTCGTGGTTATATTTTTTTCTTCGTTATATGCTGGCATGACTACAGATAGATAGGGCTTTTTGTATGCATTTGTTGTTCCGTTGATTGTGTTCATGGTTGCTTCCTGCCAATTTAATTTATAAATATATTTATATAGTTTATATCTAAAAAATGAATATAAACTATTTTATTCTCAAAAAATATAAAATAGTATAGCACAGGATATTTGAAAATTCAATAAATGTACTATACATATGGCAGTGTAATATAAGGTTGTTTTTTTTCGAAAAGTATTGTATTATATATAAATATGTTGCGACTAGACAAAATACGAAGCACAGTTAGGCTTTTATAATGAAAGGTTGATAATATGAGTAAAAAAAGAAAAAAAGGTTTAAGTTCAAATGCAAAATGGGGTATTGCCCTTGTAGTAGAAATAATAGTTATGATTATAATGGTTATATGCTACGCAAACATTTGGGTTAAAGAGAAAATTGGAGAGATAAATGTTCAGGAAATTGAAGAGGAAGATATTGTAGTTAATGAAGGCATAAATGAGGATCAGGAAGAATATACAAATATCGCTCTTTTTGGTCTTGATGCTCGAGATATGAGTAATAGCGCGTTAGAAGCAGGCAATAGAAGTGATAGTATAATGATTGCCAGCATCAATAACGAAACAAAAGAAGTGAAAATAATATCTTTATATCGAGATTCTTTTCTTGAAATAGAGGATGAAGATGGTTCTTGGCTTACTAAGGTCAATGCTGCATATGCGTATGGTGGACCTGAACTTGCTATCAATACTATAAATGCTAATCTTGATTTACACATTACAGATTATGTTGCAGTTAATTTTCAGGCACTCTCAGAAGCTATTGATGAGTTAGGTGGAATTCCAATACATCTTGACAGCAATGAATTACCGATGCTTAATGCTGCAATAACCGAGCAAATTAGTATTACAGGACAAAATGTAGATGGTATCTTTGAACCGGGAGATTATATTTTAAATGGTACACAGGCTACAGCCTATGCTCGTATCAGAAGTACAGATCAAGGTGATATCACAAGAACAGAAAGACAAAGAGAAGTTATTTTCAAAATTCTTTCTAAAGCAAAGTCATCAGATTTATCAACTATCAATGATGCATTGGATGCTGCATTACCATATGTGCTTACAAGCTTTAGCGAGGATGAACTTTATGAGATGGCGAAAGATGTTTTGTCTTATGATATAGCCGAAACAGCAGGTTTCCCATTTGCATATTATCCATATTCGCATCCGTCGAGTGGTTCAGTGTTAGTTCCAGCAGATTTGACAGCTAACGTATCAGCACTGCACCAGTTCTTCTTTGGAACAGAAAACTATGTACCATCAGATGCCGTACAGAGTATTAGCTCGTCTATCCAGTACGAAACAGGAGTAGCCGCACAAACTATAGATATAACAACATATTTACCAGAATAATAGCGTATTTGATATTTAAAACATATGGTTGACATAAAATAGCACTTCTGAACAATAATGTACTCGAAAACACGTTTTCACTTGCTCAAAACGCAGCGGTACGTAAGCTTGTGGAAACAAGGTATATACGAAATATATATGCACAGGGGACTGTCTGGAGACGCCGGCACTTAATGAGGATAAAATAGAAAAATCTCACTAGCACACATTCATGTGTAGGCTAGTGAGATTTTTCTATTTTTCTGAATTTAGTACCGCTGCGTCGGAAGTCAAGCGAGAGTCGTGTCCCCAGTGTATATATATTTCGTATATACCTTATTTCCGCAAGCTAAGGACCGGCGTTTCTCGGACAGTTTTCTCTGTACATTATTGTTCAGAAGTGCTATTTTATGTCAACCATATGTTTTAAATATCAAATACGCTATTATTATATGAGATGTGTTATATCTAAATAGTTTGTGATGCCGTTTTCGTACTCGATAGACACTTGACCCTGTACTAATGGCGTGAGGTAGGTTATCATGTCATCGGTTACATCGTTGCCTGCCTCGTTAATCCAAGTGCGTGGTACTTCTTTTGCTTTGTTAGCTACATCTGTTACTGGAATGAAGAAGATTTCGTGTGTATATGGTGTATCAGATGTACGCTTGATAGCTGTCATAAAGCCTGTGTTACCTTCCTCGGCAAATTTGACAGCGTATAATCCTAGATTAAACGATTCGTCTAAATCTGTTTTAGATGCCATGTGGGCGGCACATCTTTGGAGTACATTTACCTCTACAGAACGAACCTTTACCCCAAGACGTTCTTTTACTAGAAGCTCAAGACATTTACCAGTTCCACTAAGCTGTGCATGACCAAATTTATCGGCAGCAGCCTCGGTTGCTGATAAATAATTTCCATCTTTATCTCGTATTCCTTCAGATACAGCTACAATGATATTTTGTGTAGTTGGAAGAAGGTTTTTTAGGTCTGTTATGAATTGCTCTTTGTCAAAAGCCACTTCAGGAAGATATATGAGATGAGGTGCCTGACTGAAATTTGTTCTTGCTAACGCAGAGGCGGCTGTAAGCCAACCGGCATCTCTTCCCATGATTTCTATTATAGTGATGCTTTCGACATCATATATATATGTATCGTATGCGATTTCTCTAATGCTTGATGCAATATATTTTGCTGCAGAGCCAAAACCAGGAGTATGATCTGTGATTACAAGGTCATTATCTATGGTTTTTGGAACACCTGCAATTAATATGTCACTGCCTATTTTTTTTGCGTATTCTGATAATTTTGCCGCAGTATCCATAGAATCATTTCCGCCAATATAGAAAAATGCACCTATGTTCATTTTATTGAAGAAATTAAAAATGTCGGAGTAAAATTTTTCGTTTTCTTCCATATCTGGTAATTTGAAACGACATGAGCCTAAGTACATGGCAGGTGTCTTGATTAATTTTTGAATGAATTCAGGTGTACTGTTGGACAAATCTATTATCTGATTTCTAAGAACACCCTGTATTCCGTGTATAGAACCGTAAATTTTGTCGAATTTATTGCTTTCAATAACTCCCTGAACTACACCGGCTAAGGAAGCATTTATTGCTACTGTAGGTCCGCCAGATTGTGCTACTAAACAATTCTTTTTCATATATGTCACCTTTCGTGGATTTTTAATAAAGAATATCATAATAAGCGATAAAAGGCTATATTATAAAATCTATTTGGTGATATTGACGAAAAAAGGCGAAAAATATCTACATAAAATGAAAAAAATGGATAAATATTTGCTTGAAAAACACATATACTTAATATATAATTAGTATATAAATTATGTAAAGTACATATATGTCTGGGTTGTTCGATATCTCCTGTTTATTTTGAACCTACATTTACTTTAAACGGGATTCCTAATTTATAGTTGGATGTCAGGCCTCCGTTTGCAGTGGAAGGCAGAAGACTATATGCGGTTGCCCACCTAGCTTTGCTAGGAGTCAAAAGGCAGGAAACGACAGCTCGGATATATATGTTTTATAATTTAAGCAGTAGGTTGACTGCTTTTTTTTTGGGAGTTTATTTAATGAAGAAAAAGATTTTATCTATTTTGATATTGTTTTTTGTTTTAGCACTTGTTGGCATAGTAGGCACAGAAGTAATTAACTTAATAAAAAACAAAAAAAATTCAAATAATGAAACACAAACAACTGAAGCACAGGTGTTTACTAGTGAAGATTGCTATTCATATAGTGATGTTCAATATATTGTGAGTTATCTGACAGATGATGAGGAAGTAAAAAAACAGTTGGAACGACTTGTAGACCCTCTTACAGCTAGTTATTCAATTAATGTAGAGTACATTAAAAATGTAGTATCATTAATTGGTGTACAAACTAATGTTTATTCAGATGTTTTAAGCGATATGTCTGATGAGGATTTAGTTACAAAAGAGCAGTTTGATATTATATATCACAATATCGCAAATACAGGAATGATAGAAGGTCTTACCCGACATGATGTGTTTGTTTTTAATATGGTTTCTGATGTTGATCAGGATGGAAAACAATATAATGCTATCTCTGATGGAAATGATACATATCTTCTTGATATAGACATTCAGTCTGAATATGTTAATAAAATTATTGACGTATACATGAAAAATGATAGAATTTTCAAGGTTAACGGATATAGTGATACAGAGTTTGTTATAGATAATGCTCTCTTGCTTTTTTTAGAAAATGGGCAATGTACAATTATGTATGAGGGCATGACAAAGAGCTTTTTGGTGGCATCTGAAAGTTCAGGAACAGATGCAATAAAAGACATAGAAGATAAAAAGGTTGTGTCAATAACCATTACTAATGAGGGTGTCACTGGACTTTCGGAATATGAGGATATTATTTCTGCCAGAGTGTTGTCTGTTGGCGATGACAAATTAAGTCTTGAAGACAAAGGTAATTTAAAATATTCAGAAGATTTCAAGATTTATAATATTGCCAATGCACCGTTTTGTGAAAATAGCAAGAATATTCTAAAAGGTTATAAAACAGTAGAAATTATTAAATCAGGAGATACTGCTTTGGCAGCACTTGTTACTGACGAAATGGTTTCTACGGATGTGAGAGTAATACTTTGTAACGATAGCTTCAACTCGTATGAATTACCATACTTACAGGTGACAAGTGAATATGCATTTAAAGTGATTTACCCCGAAGAAGAGGTCATGGTTAATGGTGGAGAAGTTGTTACTATTAGCTGTGAAGATTATGAAGAGGGACAGGAAATTACCGTAGAGTCGGCAGTTAAGGATGGAAAGCTTAAGGTACTTAATCTTAATAGAACCTGTGGAAATCCAGTGTATTTTGGAAAACTTGAGGTCAATGTTGAATCAGAATATATAAATGTTATAAACATTGTTCCGCTGGAAAAATATTTGTATAGCGTTGTTTCGAGTATGATTACAGCAGATACAAATGAGGAAGCGATTAAGGCTATGGCTGTGTGTGCAAGAGGCTATGCGTATTCAAAAATTCTTGATGGAAGCTTTTCTGCGTATGATGCTCATTTAGATGATTCCAGTCTCAGTCAGCTCTATGGCGATGCAGAGGAATTGCCAGAGGCAAAAAAAGCAGTAAAGGATACCTATGGGGTTGTTCCGGTATATGATGGTAATGTTATAGTTCCACTTACTTTCTCTACCTCGTGTGGAGTGACTTGTACAAATGAAGATATTTGGGGAGGAACTTCATATCCATATTTGGAATCCAATGTAGAGAGCTTAAACAAGGAAACAATAGATTTATCTACAGAAGAAGATTTTGTGAAATTTATGGAAGATAGTATGGGCTATGATACTATTGAAAAAGAAATGCCATACTATAGATGGTATGTTTCGTACACAACAGATGAAATATCAAGGGCTGTTAATTCTATGCTTGAGGAAAGAATTAACATGTCGGCTGATAATATAAACGTTATTGTTGAAGATGATGTGGTATCAGGCTCTGAGATAACAGATATAGGTGAGATAACAGAAATAGAGATAGCTGAGAGAAGTACAAGTGGAGTAGTTACGAAACTGATTATAAAAGGTACTATTGCTACAGTAGAGGTTACAGGTCAGACGAATATAAGAAATCTTATTACGCCTGTTAATCAGCAGATAGTAAGACAGGATGGTAAAGCAATAACAGGATGGACCTCTCTTCCTAGCCCGTTTTATTATGTGGAGAAAACAGAGGATGGCTTTACTATTTTTGGTGGCGGCTTTGGACATGGTGCAGGTATGAGTTTGAATGGTGCAAACCTCATGGCTGAAGCAGGTCAAAATTATAAATATATATTAAGACATTATTATTCATATATTGATTTTTCGGATATTTATGTATTTGAAACAGAGGATGTAGAAGAATAGTTTTTTGGAAGTATATTTATGAAAGAAAAAATATCTATAATAAAAAATTTCTATAAGAAAGCAACAGAAGACAGCCTGACCGCGTATGCGGCACAGGCTACTTTCTACGTGTTGCTTTCTTTTTTTCCGTTCGTTATTTTATTAATAAGAATATGTTCTCGTCTATCCTTTACGAGAACTACCTTGTTGTCCTACATTTTAGGGGTAATACCAGATGAACTAAATGAATTTGTTATTTATATTATGAGTGACATTTTATATTCGAATAGTAATTCATTTACATTTATAACTGCCCTTGTATGCATATGGTCAGCGGGAAGAGGCTTTCAGACTATAACCTATGGATTTAACAAAATATACAAGGTTGAAAAGAACGAGGGATATTTAATAACCAGATTAATGAGTATATTATATACACTTATTCTTCTTCTGATATGTGTTGTCATCATGATAATATATCTTTTTGGACAGCAAATTGAAAAAGCTATAATCAGAGAATGGCCAAATTTTGAGAATGCAACGACCTTGCTTATTAGCATGAAGGGGTTGTTTTCATTTTTTATTCTTTTTGTATTGTTGCTTGTTTTTTATTATCAGCTACCGGGAAGAAAAGGAAAAATAAAGCAAGAATTTTGGGGAGCGATTTTAGGCTCTGCTGCGTGGATACTTATGTCCAGACTTTTTTCGTTTTATATCAGATACATTTCTGAGGCATCCTATATGTATGGAAGCATGACATCTATAATTCTTGTGATTATTTGGTTGTATTTGGGAATGCAGATTGTGTTTTATGGTGCTGAAATAAATTATCATGTAGCGGAGGGGAAGTTGGTTAATTTGGTTGACACTAAAAAATGAATATGCGATAATAAATTTTACTGAAATGTAATAAAACATCATTTTATTTTGGAGGTATTAGAATGTACGGATTTGAAGAAGTTCAGGCTTTAGACCCTGAAGTAGCAGCAGCTATGACTGATGAGATTAACAGACAGAATGATAATATTGAGCTTATTGCATCAGAAAATATTGTATCTAAGGCTGTAATGGCAGCGATGGGAAGTCCTCTTACTAACAAATATGCAGAGGGATATCCAGGAAAGAGATATTACGGTGGCTGTGAGCATGTAGATGTCGTTGAAGATTTAGCAAGAGAAAGAGCAAAAGAGCTTTTTGGCTGTGAATATGTTAATGTTCAGCCTCACTCAGGAGCACAGGCTAACATGGCTGTATTTTTCTCAATTATGGAGCCAGGTGACACATTTATGGGAATGAACCTTGCTCATGGTGGACATCTTACACATGGTTCACCTGTTAATATGTCAGGAAAATATTTCAATGTAGTACCATACGGAGTAAATGATGACGGATTTATAGATTATGACGAGGTAAGAAGAATTGCATTAGAGTGTAAGCCAAAGCTTATTGTTGCTGGTGCATCTGCTTATGCGAGAGCAATTGACTTCAAAAAGTTTAGAGAGATAGCAGACGAGGTTGGAGCTGTACTTATGGTAGATATGGCTCATATTGCAGGTCTTGTAGCGGCAGGTCTCCATGAGAGTCCAATTCCATATGCACATGTTACAACAACAACAACTCATAAGACATTAAGAGGTCCTCGTGGTGGTATGATTTTATCAAGCAATGAGGTAAATGAAAAATATAACTTTAATAAAGCGGTATTCCCTGGTATTCAGGGTGGACCACTTATGCACGTTATAGCTGCTAAGGCTGTATGCTTTAAGGAAGCGTTATCTGATGAATATAAAGCATATCAGGCTCAGGTGGTTAAGAATGCAGCAACACTTGCACAGGCACTCAAAGAGCGTGGATTTAAGATAGTGTCAGATGGAACAGATAATCATCTTATGCTTGTAGACCTTCAGAATTTAGATATGACTGGAAAGGAAGTAGAGAAGCTTCTTGATTCGGTACATATTACTGCAAACAAGAATACCGTTCCTAATGATCCTAAATCGCCATTTGTTACAAGTGGTATTAGACTTGGTACACCTGCGATTACAACAAGAGGTGCTAAGGAAGATGATATGCTTGTTATTGCAGATGCAATAAAAGCAGCTGTTATTGATAAGGATAATGAAAAAGCTATGGCTCTTGTTAAGAGTATCACAGACAAATATCCTTTATATGCTTAATTAAGATTTATATTTATGATAAAGGCTGCTTCGTGTAATTCATGAGCAGCCTTTATGATTGGAGAAAAAATGGAAAACAATCAAAACAATAAACCGGAAGAACGTAATAATCAAAACAATTCTAACAACAATAAAAAGAAACCGTCTGGAACAATAGTTATTTTAATATTGTCTATTGTTTTAACACTTTTTTTGTGGAGCACATATGATATGTTCAAAAATGCTGGACAGGAAAAAGTGAACTATGATGAGTTTATTGAAATGTTGGAAGCGGGTGAAGTTAATAGCGTTCAAATCTATAATTCCAAGATTATTTTTGAGTCTAATGAAAAGGTTGAAGGCACCGATTATAATAAATCTTATTATGTTATAAGAACTGATGATTATAATATTGTTGAGAGACTGTATGCGGCAGGTGTTAGCTTCGAAGAGATAGATGAGGGTAAGAGTGCTATTATGGCAGAAATTCTTTCCTTCATAGTTATGATTATTGGCTTTTATATTCTTATGGCTCTGATAATGAGAAATGCTGGTAAGAATGGTGCTTTTGGTGTTGGAAAAACCAACGCAAAAATGTATGTTCAAAAAGAGACAGGTATAACTTTTAAGGATGTAGCCGGTCAGGAGGAAGCGAAGGAGTCGCTTTCTGAAATGGTAGATTTTCTTGACAAACCTGATAAATATCTTGAGATAGGTGCTAAGCTTCCTAGAGGAGCTCTGTTAGTAGGACCTCCAGGTACAGGAAAAACCTTGCTTGCAAAAGCGGTAGCAGGAGAAGCGAAAGTTCCTTTCTTTTCACTTTCGGGTTCAGAGTTTGTTGAACTCTATGTGGGTGTTGGTGCATCAAGAGTCAGAGATTTATTTAAAAAGGCAAATTCTATGGCACCCTGTATTATCTTCATTGATGAGATAGATGCGATAGGAAGAAGCAGGGATACCAGACATTCGGGTGGTGATTCTGAACGAGAACAGACCTTGAACCAGTTACTGTCAGAGATGGATGGTTTTGATACTTCTAAGGGTATAGTTGTTCTTGCGGCGACAAACAGACCAGAAGTATTAGATAAGGCATTGCTCAGACCAGGTAGATTTGACAGAAGAATAATTGTTTCAAAACCTGATTTGCAGGGGCGAATAGATACCTTTAAGGTTCATGCGGCTAATGTAAAAATAGATGAAACGGTAGATTTTAAGGAGATGGCACTTGCGACAGCAGGAGCAGTAGGTGCAGATCTCGCTAATATAGTTAATGAGGCAGCATTACTCGCAGTAAGAAACGGAAGAGAGTTTGTTTCACAGAAGGATTTATTGGCATCTGTTGAGGTAGTGTTCGCAGGTAAAGAGAAAAAAGAAAAATTATTAAGTGAAAAAGAGAAGAAAATAGTAGCATATCATGAGGTCGGTCATGCACTTGTATCCTCATTGCAAAAACATACTCTTCCAATTCAAAAAATTACAATCGTACCACGTACAGATGGAGCATTAGGTTATGTATGGCAGGTTCCAGATGAGGAAAAGCAGCTTCAAACAAAGAAAGAACTTGAGGAAGAAATTGTCATTTGTCTGGCTGGTAGAGCCGCCGAGGCATTGAAATTCGATTCTGTTACTACAGGAGCAGCAAATGACATTGAAAAAGCTACAAATGTTGCAAGAACAATGATAACCATGTATGGTATGTCAGATTCCTTTGGTATGGTTCAATTAGAGGGCATAACAGGCGAGTATTTAGATAGAAGAAGAGTGCTTAATTGTTCGGCAAAAACAGAGGCAAAAATTGATGAAGAAGTAAGCTTGATGATGAAAGCGTTTTATGATAAAGCATATTCGCTTCTTAAAGATAACATAGCAACATTGGATGCAATTGCTGAGGTTCTAATTGAAAAAGAAAATCTTACAGGTAAAGAATTCATGAAATTATTTGAGGAGCATCAGGGAATTAAGCTTGCTGAAAGAGAGGGAGACTAGTATATGGAATATAATTTTTATGCAACCATATCGAGAATGAAATATATTGAGCGTTGGGCACTGATGAGAAACACTATAACAGAAAATCTCTCAGAACATTCACTTGAGGTCAGTATGATTTCACATGCTCTTTGCATAATAGGTAATGTTCGCTATGGTAAAAATCTTGATGCGGACAAAACGGCGGTGATAGCGCTTTATCATGATGCATCAGAAATAATAACAGGAGATATGCCAACCCCTATTAAATATTACAATAAAAACATAAAAGAAGTGTTTAAGTCTATCGAAAATGAGGCAAATCATCAGCTTGTATCACAACTTCCATATGATTTGAAGGCAGCTTATGAGGATATTTTCTTTAAGAAGGATAACTTGGATTATGAGTGGAAACTGATAAAGGCAGCAGATAAACTATCAGCACTCATAAAATGTATAGAGGAAGAAAAAACAGGTAATAGAGAATTTATAAAAGCAAAAGAAGCGACTGAGGAGTCGCTTAGACAGATGTCTGTAAATATTCCAGAAATAACAGACTTCATGAAAGAATTTATACCATCATACTACAAGACTTTAGATGATCTTAGCTAAGAACTAGGTGTCGCAGTTGGTATCATACCAACTTCGACACCTTAGTTTTCGGTAAAATTTACGCAAAGTCTTGTAGTTTTGTTACATGTTCCATAATCCGTAGGCTGGGATGTTTAGTGTTTGTCCATCTAAGCTAACCTGTTCCATAGATAGTTTGATTGCTATTTCTGTGTCAGGATTTTTTGCAAAAAAGGTTTTGATGTTTTGCGCTTTGTTGTTTGGTGTAAACCTTATATCTACAGGGACTGCTGTACCTTCACCTTCATATACGAAAGGTACTCTGGCAGTTGCTGATGATGTCCAGTAGTAAATATTTCCGACTTTATTGCTGAGTTCTTGGAAAATATATTGCTCGGCAATGACGCCGTCTTGCTCGTTAAGTATTTCTGCAAGCTCAATGTCTCTGCTGGCAGGTAATTTATATAATGCTCTTAGAAGACCATGATCTATAAGAAATAGCTGGAAGGATTTTGTGTCTACATTGTCCTCTAAGGGAGCCTGTGCCTGCTTAAGACGAGGCAATTTTCTTACTATTCCCAGATTGCAAAGATTCTGTGTGGCTTCTTGGTATTCTCTGCTTCTGGCATTTTCATCTACAAGATTATACATGAATTTTTTATTATCTTTCAAAAGCTGTTTAGGAACACTTTTCCATACACGTCTGCATCTTTGTGACATGGCAGAGGAAAATGATGTTCGTATAATCTGTTCGTATTTTTCTATTAAATCTAGCTGCTTTTGTCTGGCTACCTCGTAGTTTTTTGTTTTTATGAATTCTTTAACTATTCCCGGCATACCGCCTACTAATAAAAAGTCTCTGAGCAAAAGAGATATACCTTCTACTTCAATAGGTGTAATCGTAGTGTTTTTGTTGTTGGATATAGCATCAATAAAAGTATGAGCTTTGTTTGCTATAAGGTACTCTTCGAAGGTCATAGGTCTCATGCGGACGATTTTAAATGCATCTCTATGATGATATTCATATTCTGTTATGGCCATAGTAGAGGCTATTAGGCATAACGTATAATTACGATGTAGCTTAAGATAAGAATAAAAGAAAACTCCTGAGTCGTTTGTCAATTGAACTTCATCAATAATAATTATAGTATTATTTAACGACTTACCTTCAAGATAAGGTGACAAAAGTGCATCAAATTCTTCGGGCTCAAAGTTCTTTACAGCCTTAATGAAATCAGGATTATCCGTTAAATCAATATAGACCTGTTCACCAAAAAAGGCGGTGGCAAAATCACGAACTGCCCATGTTTTTCCAACACCGTAAGCACCTTTTACATATAGAATTTGTCTGTGACCTTTTTCATACCAGCTAGCAAAGTCGTTCACTACATTTCTGTACATAACCTTCTCCTTTTTATAATCAGAAACACATAGACAAAAGTTATTTATAGTATTTACATTATATTATTTTAGTAAATTATATTGTTTGTGTCAACAGAGTAAAAAAAAGGGAAAAATAAATGTAGATTACTTGTTGGATGGTTTTTATGGTGGTATAATAATATGATGGAATATTGGTTTACTTAAGTGCTTTATTATAAATAAATATAAACTTAAATGTTGGAGGGACTGAATGAAAAATAAAATTGACAAGAGTATGCTTAAATTTGGAGTTGTACTTACTTTGTCGCTATGTATTTATGCTTTGTTTGAAGCAATGTTACAAAAGTGGAGTACAATAGCAGGAGTGTTCGATAAATTAACAGGTGCGTTAGCACCATTTGTGGTAGGATTAGTGTTGGCATTTTTGCTTAATCCTATTATGGTATACATACGAAAAGCCTTGGCAACGTTCTGTAAAAAAGTTTTTAAAATGGATTACAAGAAAGCCTATAAAAAAGTAAAAGCGGTTTCTCTTTTTGTAACTATTGTTGTTTTTATAGGCGCACTTACTGGTTTTCTGTGGTTGGTTATTCCTAAAATATATGAAAGCTTGCAGGATCTTGTTTATAATATGCCTGATTATATAGCTAGCGTTGAGGCTTTGATTGAGAAATTGTTTTCTAAAAATGAATTTTTGGAGAAACATCTTACTAGTATAGTAAAATACATGGAAGACAATATTTGGACGATTGTGGAAGAAAAGGTTGTGCCAAACATGGATATACTTGTTATTAATATCTCCAGTGGAGTTATTGTTGGTGTCACATCAATATTTAACTTCCTTGTCGGACTTATTTTTGCTGTGTATCTCCTTTCTAGTAAGCATGTATTGTTAGCTCAAGGTAAAAAGTTTATTTATTTGTTCTTCTCTAAAAAGACAGGAAATAAAGTGCTTGAAGGTTTTTCTTATGCAAACTCTGTATTCGGAGGATTTATTAATGGTAAAATTATAGATTCGATTATTATTGGTTTTATGTGTTTTGCATTTACTGCAGCAATAGAGATGAAATATGCAGTTTTGATAAGTGTTATTGTAGGTGTTACAAATGTTATTCCATTTTTTGGACCATTCATTGGAGCTATTCCGGGTTGCTTACTTGCACTTATGGATTCGCCAACATATTTTTTTATTTTCGTGATATTTGTTCTCCTTCTCCAACAGTTCGATGGAAATATATTAGGACCACTTATTCTTGGTGATTCAACTGGACTTTCAGGTATGTGGGTACTTGTTGCGATTCTTGTATTTGGTGATTTGTTCGGTGTACCTGGTATGATTCTTGGTGTGCCTGTATTTGCGTGTTTGTACGCATTTGTTGCCGTTATGTTGAGAGATGGATTACGGAAAAAAGAACTTTCATCAAAAACAGAAGATTATTTATTACTTGCAGGTTTTGATGAAGAAACAGGAGAAGCTATTTATCATACTGAGCATGATGTTAAGAAAACAATTATCCATAAAAAGAAAAAAAATAAGAAACTTTGGTTTGGAAAATCAGATGATAAGAGCGCAGAAGATATAAAAAATAAGGATATATTAGATATAAAAGAAGCTATTGCTGATGACAGAATAGAGGATGAATCAGTTCTTGATTCAGATTTAGCGGATAATGCTATGTCTGAAGAAGAATTGAATGAGACTGATAAGAAGAAACAATAAGGAGGTATACTTATGGCAAAAGGATGTTATTCAACAGAGGCAGTTCTTGCATGGATGGGCTATTTCGCTCAGGAGATGGGGGTAAGTCCAGAAAAAATTAAGCTTCTTGATATTTGTGGAAAATTAAAAAATGTTATTCCATTCGTGGAAACACATAAGCGAGTTTTGGTGTTTGCTGATGAAATGCATGAAGATTTGTTCTATGATTTTTGGGAAGCCGGTTTTGGCGAATATGATATGTGGTATGGAGCAGGCTTAAAGGAAGAAGGACAGGTAAAAAAAGTAAAAATAAAAGAGGTTATTAATAAAAAAATTACAGAACCTACAGTTATATTTATTCTTAACGAAAATACCCGCGAGTCATATCGTATCGGTATGAAAAACGAAATGTTTTCTAAAGGTCCTATTAAGTATGTAGGACATGAAATAAGAGCTGTGATTATGAGCATGTTGGGAGTAGACTCTCAAGATACAATTTGTCTTGTGGATGCAGAAAGTATCGCAATAGAAGCTGCTTTTGTCGCTGGTGATGGTACAATTATTTGCGTAGAGAACGATAAGGGTGCAAAAGAGACCATGGAGGACAATGTTAAGCAGTTTGGTGTGCATAATGTTATGATAGTTCCTGATTTGGGACCAGAATCTATGGAAAAAATTCCAGTGCCTAGACTTTCGTTTATTGTTGCAAACAAACATCTTGAAGAAGATATTCAAAGATTATTAAAGAAAAATCCTAAGATGCAGTTTGTAATATATACATTGGAACTTGATATTTTATCAGGAATCAAAGATTTGTTCGCAAAATATGGAATTGAAAATATGGAAGTTACACAGATTACTGTTTCAAAGACAGATAAAAACAGTGTATTTGTAACTCAACCATCCCCATGGCTTATTACCGGTGAGGTGTTATAAATGGCTATTGAAAAAATTCCAAATGACCCTATGATGTTATTGTCTTTTGTAAATACAAGGCTTCGCGATGATGTTATTACATTGGAGGAATTCTGCAATCAGTTCCAAATCGATATGAGTGTTGTAGAAGAAAAGCTTGACAAGATAGGATATACCTATAATAATGATTTGAGAAAATTTATATAAATATAAAAGTGCATTGGTTATACCAATGCAAATTACACCTAGGATGTGTGAGATGGAGGATATATGAGACACGATTTTAAGAAGATTGAACCAAAGTGGCAGGCACGTTGGGACGAAGCAAAAATTTTTAATGCTGTTGATGGTTCAGACAAACCAAAATTTTATGGATTAGTTGAATTCCCTTATCCAAGTGGCGCGGGTATGCATGTTGGACATATTAAGGCGTATTCAAGTATTGAGGTAGTATCAAGAAAACGTCGTATGCAGGGATATAATGTTCTTTTCCCTATTGGATTTGATGCATATGGACTTCCTACTGAAAACTATGCGATTAAGACTAATACTCATCCACGTATTATCACAGATAATAACATAGAAAAGTTTTCTACTCAGCTTAAAAAGGTTGGTTTTTCGTTTGATTGGGATAGAGTTGTTGATACAACAGAGGAAGGTTTCTACAAGTGGACACAGTGGATATTCCTTAAGATGTTTGAAAAAGGACTCGTATATAGAGACAGAGCTTTTGTTAATTATTGTCCGTCATGTAAGGTTGTTCTTTCTAACGAAGACAGCCAGGGTGGAAAATGTGACATTTGTCACAGCGATGTCGTACAGAAATCAAAGGATGTATGGTATTTAAGAATCACTCAATATGCTGATAAGCTTTTAAAGGGGCTTGATACAGTTGAGTATCCTGAGAACATTAAACAGCAACAGGTAAACTGGATTGGTAAGTCAACAGGTGCATTTGTTGATTTTGATATTGATGGTATAGAGGATAAGCTTCAGATATATACTACAAGACCAGATACACTTTTTGGTGTTACATTTATGGTTATTGCACCAGAGCATCCACTTATTGATAAGTATTCGGATAAGATTGCAAATATGGATGCAGTTCTTGCTTACAGAGAAGAGTGTAATAAGAAGACTGAATTTGAGAGAACACAGCTTGTTAAGGATAAAACAGGTGTTAAGCTTGATGGTATAGAGGCCATCAACCCATTAAATGGCAAGAAAATTCCTGTATTTATAGCTGACTATGTAATGATGGGATATGGTACTGGTGCTATTATGGCGGTTCCTGCTCATGACCAGAGAGACTATGATTTTGCAAAAGCATTTGGTGTAGATATAATTGAGGTTATTAAGGGTGGAGATATTTCTGTTGAGGCATATACTGGTGATGGTGAGATGGTTAATTCAGGCTTCCTTAATGGCTACAATAACAAGAAAGAATCTATTGCGAGAGCAATCGAAGAAGTTGAAAAAATGGGCATCGGCAAGGGCGGTGTTCAATTTAAGATGAAGGATTGGGCATTTAACAGACAGAGATACTGGGGAGAGCCAATTCCTATAGTACACTGCGAATATTGTGGAGATGTAGCTGTACCTTATGAGGAGCTTCCACTTAGACTTCCTAACATGGAGAATTTCGAGCCTGGACAGGAGGGAGAATCACCTCTTGCAAGAATAGAAAGTTATGTGAATTGCAAATGTCCAAAGTGTGGTAAGGATGCTAAACGTGAGACAGATACTATGCCACAGTGGGCTGGTTCGTCATGGTATTATTTAAGATATATTGACCCTAAAAATACAGAGTGTCTTGCTGATATGGATAAGCTTAACTACTGGATGCCGGTTGACTGGTATAATGGTGGTATGGAGCATGTTACAAGACATATGATTTACTCAAGATTCTGGCATCAGTTCTTATATGATTTAGGTGCAGTAAATACACCAGAGCCATATGCAAAGCGTTCGGCGCAGGGACTTATTCTTGGACCAGACGGAGATAAGATGAGTAAGTCAAAAGGAAATGTAATTGATCCACTTGACATCGTTTCAGAGTATGGTGCAGATACGCTTAGAACCTATGTACTTTTCATGGGTGATTATGGTGTTGCTACACCTTGGAATGATAGCTCTATGAAGGGCTGTAAGAAATTCTTAGAGAGAGTTTCTGCTCTTACTGATAAGCTTTCAGAGGATGCGACTGACGCAAGCTTTGAGACCAAGATACACAAGACTATTAAGAAAGTATCTTCAGATATTGAGGAGATGAAGTTTAATACTGCTATAGCAAGTCTTATGACTCTTCTTAATGATATATATGCAGTTGGTCACATCTCAAAAGAAAACCTTATGATATTTGTTAAGCTTCTTTGCCCATTTGCTCCTCATATATGCGAGGAAATCTGGGAGGTACTCGGAGGAGAAGGTTTTGCATCTATGGCACAGTGGCCAGAGTATGATGAGGCAAAAACAGTAGATGCAAATATCGAAATTGGTGTTCAGGTTAATGGTAAGCTTAAGACTACAATTGTAATTCCTAACAATGCAGATAAGGATTTTGTTCTTGATCTTGCAAAGAAGGATGAAAGAGTAACAACTATCACTGCTGATAAGACAATTGTTAAGGAAATCTATGTACCTAACAAGATTGTTAATATAGTAGTGAAATAAAGATATATAAAACAAATTATAATTAAAATAGGCTGTAGCACTAAAGAATTAGTGTTGCAGCCTATTTTTTAAAAGAAGTTCTTCAGCATTGAGAATCGTTGTTTCTCCTCAGGAGAAAGATTTTCTTCTATAACATCCAGTAAAACAGCGGTTTCTTCTTTTGAAAACGACATATTTCTGCGATTTAATTCCTGATTGATTTTCATGATTTCCGGCAGCAACTCTTCAATAGAACGGTTCTTGCTTTTTCTTTGTATTTCATTAATGATTTTAAGCTTCAAAGGGTCTATATTTTTAAGTCGAGGATTCTGGGTAAAATCAATATTTATATTAGTCTGTTGCTGGTTAGGTTGAGAACGATTTTGCATAGCGTTTTGTCTTTGAAACATAGGATTGTTACGATTATTAAAATTATTATACATGGAATATTCCTCTTTTTATTTGGATTATAAATAGTATTAATATTTTGATGATTTTTCCTCATCTAAAATAGAAATTATACTATCAAAAAGACTATCGTTATTTGAGTTTGGTTGATTGGTAGTAATATTCTCAAATTGATTAAAGTTATTTTCTGTATTTTCAGATTGATTCATATTCATAGAATTCATCATATTCATCATTCCTTGCATCTGTTGCATTTGTTTGACTTGATTTAACATTGTAGAAAAATCACCAGGAAGGAAATTGCATATGTCGGAAATAAAATCTTCTGTAGATTTTGGATGACAGTCAAATCCGCATTCGGATATGTAACCTGGTTTTGCGAAAGAGTCTAATAGAGCGGTTATTTCTTTGTATTTGATGTAAAGTATAAGTAGTTTTTTAAAACGATAATCTACAAAGGGTACAAGAGCTTCCAACATGAATAATGAATCGTCTTTAATTAATTTGTCCAGAGGATGAATTCTTTGAATTTTATCCATGTTAAAACTCCATACCTATTTATAAAATATATGCGAAAGAAATATATTTATTCTAAATTAAGGTCACTGCCGAGACAGTGACCTTATGCAATAAGAATCAATATAAGATTCCTATCACTTTAGATTAGCATCCACATCCGCAGTTGTAGTCACTGCTTCTGCCATTGTTGCCACAGCAGAAGAGGAGAATGAGGATAATCCAGATACAATCGCAGCCACTGTTGCCACAGCCATCATTGCTGAAGAAACCGCCATTGTTACCACCACATAAGAAAAGAAGGATTATAATCCAAATGCAAGAGCAACTGCTTCCGTTACCAAAGCCAAAACCACTTGAACATCCACAACCGCACTGAGTAGCTGATAAATCACTCATATTAAAGCCTCCGATTAAATTGTTATGCTTTATTCTATTCAAAGAGCTAAAATGTGTTAAAAAAGAACCTCTTATTTTTAGGGTTGCTTATAAATATTTAAAATGTTAAGATAATTAGTCAGAAAGATAATATTATAGGCAGGACATTTATGAGAAAAAAGTTCGAAAACTTATTATTAAAAAACACATTAGCGATAGCCATACCTGCTATAGCTGTGTTTGTTGTGCTTATTTTTATGTTTATGAACTATCCTGTTTTAGAGCAAATAAAGTGTAATGAGATAGGCAATATCGAGGAGTTGGATGAACGACTTGAAATTATGTCGGAACATGATATGACTAATGTTAAGTATACTGTAAAGGAATTGCAATATACAGGCTTTGATTATGTTGTTGATAAGAAAATAAAAGGGGCATATTATTATAGTGTTATAAATGACAGGTTGCATATTTTTTTAATTAAGACAGAAGAACCGAAGAATAGCTATACAGACTTTGAAATTAAAGGAAAAATAATTCAAGATAAAGTTTCACTTGGATATATATTGAATCAGTTGGCTGCGGAAAATAATTTAGATTATGTAACGCTTGAAAAATATTGTTGCAGTTACATGATAAGTGAGCCGGATTATCCAGATTCTTATATTGCCATGGTGTATGTTTTTTTTGCATCACCAATAATAATATGTGTTCTTATAATTATTTATACTATTATGACTTGGGTTAATCCATATATGCACCCTCAGACAAAGCAGCTTGAAATATATGGTGAAATTGGTTCGATTATCAATGAGTTAAACGAACAGTTAAATAATAAACTGCTATTTAAGAAAAAGAATATATATATTACATCGGATTATATGATTGTAAATTATCTGACAAAAACGGATGTAATAAAGCTTGATTATATAAAATATTTGTCAAAAAATATTGTTGAAAATAAATTTTATGATTTTTTGAAAAAGGAAGTTTTCCGACTTACAATGTCAAATCCAGAGAAACTTTTTTATGAGGTGGATTTTATGGATGAAGGTCTGATAGATGATATAGTAACTTATATTAGAGGTGTAAATGCCTAATAATAGTAATATTTTTACAAAAAAACTTGACACAAAACTTTACTGTGTTAGAATAAATATTTGTAAAAGTTAATAGAAAAGCTAAGAAGGTGCAACAAGGATTGATATCACTTAACAGAGAGATAGGGGCATGGCTGGAACCCCTGTTTAAGAAATAATTAATCTCATTTTCACACTGGAGCTACATGCTTGAACAAAAATACAGTAATGGCTGTATATAAGTAGAGCGTGTCGTTTATGTACGTTACACATATTGAGTGCGATTTGAATAAATCGAATCTGGGTGGTACCGCGGAATATATTCGTCCCTTTTATCGAAAGATAGAAGGGATTTTTTTAATTTTCTTACTAGCACTCAGCGCTCAAAGGATATATATTATGGAGGAATCAAAATGAAAGAAATGTTACAAAACATTAAGGAAGCGACTCTTGCAAAAATAGAAGCTACAGTTGACCTTAATGTAATCAACGAAATCAAGGTTTCGATTCTTGGAAAAAAAGGTGAACTTACACAGGTTTTAAAGAGCATGAAGGATGTCGCACCAGAAGACAGGCCTAAGGTTGGTCAGATGGTAAATGAGACAAGACAGGCTATTGAGGAAAAACTTGAGGCTAAAATAAAGTCAATTAATAGTGCAATTAGAGCTGAAAAAATGAAGAGGGAGACTATAGATGTTACTCTTCCAGGTGTAAAAAAGATTCAAGGACATAGACATCCGAATCAGATAGCTCTTGAGGATTTAGAAAGAGTATTTATTGGTATGGGTTATGAAGTTGTATCAGGTCCTGAAATAGAGTATGACAAATACAATTTCGAGCTTCTCAATATACCAGCTAATCATCCAGCAAAGGATGAGCAGGATACATTCTATATCACAAAAGATATTCTTCTTAGAACACAGACTTCACCTGTACAGGCTCGTATTATGGAGCAGGGAAAGCTCCCTATCAGAATACTTTCGCCAGGTAGAGTTTTCCGTTCAGATGAGGTTGATGCAACACATTCACCATCGTTCCATCAGGTAGAAGGCCTTGTAATAGATAAAGGTATAACAATGGCAGACCTTAAGGGAACACTTGACCAGTGGGCTAAGGAGTTCTTTGGAGAGAAGACAAAGACTAAATTTAGACCACATCATTTCCCATTTACAGAACCATCGGCAGAAGTTGACATAACTTGCTTCAAATGCGGTGGTAAAGGCTGTAGAGTATGTAAAGGAAGTGGCTGGATTGAGATTTTAGGCTGTGGAATGGTTCATCCACATGTACTTGAGATGTGTGGAATAGATCCAGAGGTATATTCAGGTTTTGCTTTCGGTATTGGTCTTGAGAGAATAACACTTCTTAAATATGAGATAGACGATATGAGATTGCTTTACGAAAATGATGCAAGATTTTTGGGGCAGTTTTAGCGAAGCAGAGCAACGCACAGATTGGAAAATATGCAGTCCTGCAAGCTTGCTTACAAAGGGGTGCATATTTGACAAGCTGTATGGAGCTTGGTGTTGCGTTGCTGAGCAAAGTAGTTATAAATATAGAAAAATTTAGAAAGTTGAGGAAACAATAATGAATACACCTATTTCGTGGATTAAAGCATACGTTCCTGATTTGGACGTAGATATAAAAGAATTTGTTGATAAAATGACACTTTCAGGTTCTCATGTTGAATGCTATGAGCAGAAGGACAAAAACCTTGAAAAAATAGTAGTTGGTAAAATTGAAACTATGGAGCAGCACCCGGATGCAGACAAGCTTGTTGTTTGTCAGGTTAATATTGGTGCAGAAACTATACAGATAGTAACTGGTGCTAAGAACGTTAAAGTTGGCGATGTAATACCTGTTGTTTTAGATGGAGGTAAAGTTGCTGCAGCACATGGAGATAACAATGAGTATCCTGATGGAATTAAAATTAAAAAGGGAAAACTTCGTGGCGTTGAATCAAACGGTATGATGTGTGGTATTGAAGAGCTTGGTTCTTCAAGAGATTTTTACCCGGAAGCACCAGAAGATGGCGTGTATATATTTACGGAAGATTCGGGAGTTAAGCCAGGCGATGATGCTGTTAAAGCACTTGGCCTTGATGATGTAGTAGTAGAATATGAAATCACTTCTAATAGAGTTGACTGTTTCTCTATGATTGGTATGGCAAGAGAGGTTGCCGCTACATTTGATAAGGAATTTATCCCTCCAGTTGTTGAGGTAAAGGGAAATGGTGGAGATGTAAATGACTATATTTCTGTTGAAGTTAAAGATACTGACCTTTGTCCAAGATATGTTGCAAGAGTTGTAACAGATATTAAGATTGGACCATCACCAAAATGGATGAGAGAAAGACTTGCTGCACAGGGAATTCGTTCAATTAACAATCTGGTTGACATAACTAACTATGTTATGGAAGAGTATGGTCAGCCTATGCATGCATTTGACCTTGATACTATTGCAGGTAACAAGATTATTGTAAGACGTGCTAATGATGGCGATAAGTTTGTGACACTTGATGGTCAGGAAAGAGTGCTTGACAAAGATGTTCTTATGATTTGTGATGGTGAGAAGGAAGTAGCTATAGCAGGTATCATGGGTGGTGAAAACTCAATGGTAACTGATAACATTAAGACTCTTCTTTTTGAGGCTGCATGCTTTGATGGAACCAACATAAGACTTTCTTCTAAGAGAATTGGTCTTTCAACTGATGCTTCTGCTAAGTTTGTAAAGGGACTGGACCCTAATCTTGCGCTTGAGGCTATAAATAGAGCATGCCAGCTTATTGAGGAGCTTGGCTGTGGTAAGGTTGTTGATGGGGTTGTAGATGCATACGCAAATCCTGTATCGGACAAAGTGCTTCCTTTCGAACCTGAGAAGATGAATGCCCTTCTTGGAACAGATGTATCTTCAGAACAGATGCTTAAGTATTTTGATAGATTAGGTCTTTCGTATGATGAGAAGACAAATATGATTACAATTCCTACATTTAGACAGGATTTGAATTGTATGGCAGATCTTGCGGAGGAGGTTGCAAGATTCTATGGTTATGACAATATACCTGTAACTCTTCCTCGTGGTGAGGCAACTGTTGGTAAAAAGAGCTATGCAGAGAGAATAAATGATGTGGTTAGAGATGTTGTTGAGAGCAATGGTTTTTCCGGAGGAGCATGCTATTCATTTGAAAGCCCTAAGGTATTTGATAAACTTCTTTTAGCAGAGGATTCACCGCTCAGAAATGCTATTGAGATAAGCAATCCATTGGGGGAGGATTTCTCTATTATGAGAACTGTTCCTTTAAATGGAATACTTACTTCTCTTTCTACAAACTATAATAGAAGAAACAAGGATGTAAGATTATATGAGCTTGCTAACATATATCTTCCAAAAGCACTTCCTCTTACTGAGCTTCCTGAGGAGAAGATGAAACTTACACTTGGTATGTATGGTGCTGGAGATTTCTTTACAATGAAGGGTGTTGTTGAGGAAATTTGTGATAAGCTAGGTTTTGGTGATACTTGTTCATACGAGCCAACATCTGAGCAACCATTCCTTCATCCAGGACGTCAGGCTTATGTTAAAAAGGGAAATCTTGAGATAGGATATATTGGTCAGCTTCATCCTGAGGTTGGTGACAATTATGGAATTAAGGGTGAGGTATATCTTGCAGTTCTTGATATGGAAACAGTAACTATGCTTTCAACATTTGATAGAAAGTATGAGGGTATTGCTAAGTTCCCTGGAATGACAAGAGATTTAAGTCTTGTTGTGGATAAGAATATCTTTGTTGGACAGATTGAAAAGATTATCAAAAAATGTGGTGGAAAGCTTCTTGAAACATGTGAACTTTTTGACGTTTACGAGGGTGAGCAGGTTGCTGAGGGTAAGAAGTCAGTTGCCTACACAATGACATTTAGAGCTAAAGACAGAACTCTTGAGGATGCTGAGGTTTCCAAAATAATTGATAAGATTCTTTCTGAGCTTGCTAAGATGGGAATTGAAATCAGAGCATAATGTGGAGAAAAAAATGAAGTTAAAAGATTTTTACTATGACCTTCCAGAAGAACTTATTGCTCAGGATCCGCTTTTAAAAAGAAGTGATTCAAGGCTTATGGTTCTTGATAGAGAATGTGGTGGTATAGAACATAGACATTTTCATGATATAACAAAATATTTGTCTGCCGGTGACTGTCTTGTTATCAATGATACAAAGGTACTTCCTGCAAGGCTTATAGGAGAGAAGGAAGGAACAGGCGCATCAATAGAAGTTCTTCTTTTGAAACGTCATGATGATAAGGTATGGGAAACTCTTGTTAAACCAGGAAAAAAGGCAAGACCCGGAGCGAGAATATCCTTTGGAGATGGAAAGCTTGTCGGAGAGGTGGTTGATGTTGTTGAAGAGGGAAATCGTCTTGTAAGATTTGAATATGAAGGAATATTTGAAGAGGTTCTTGACGAACTTGGACAGATGCCACTTCCGCCGTATATAACACATAAGCTTGAGGATAAAAATAGATATCAAACTGTTTATGCAAAACATACAGGTTCGGCTGCTGCACCTACAGCAGGGTTGCATTTTACTGAGGATTTATTAAATGAGGTGGAAAACATGGGCGTAAAAATCGCCCGTGTAACTCTACATGTTGGACTTGGCACATTTAGACCTGTAAAGGTGGAAAATGTATTAGAACATCATATGCATAGTGAATTCTATGTAATAGATGAGGAGGCAGCCAGGATAATAAATGATACAAAGAAAAATGGCGGTAAAATCATTTCTGTCGGGACAACCAGTACGCGAACTCTTGAGACAGCAGCAGATTCTGAAGGTCAGATAAAAGCTTGCAGTGGTTGGACGGACATATTTATATATCCGGGGTATAAGTTTAAGATAGTTGATAGACTAATCACTAATTTTCATTTGCCGGAATCGACCCTTCTGATGCTTGTATCTGCATTATACGATAGAGAAAAAATTTTGGAAGCGTACAAAATTGCTGTAGAAGAAAAATATAGATTTTTCTCTTTTGGAGATGCTATGATTATATTATAATTTTTATTATTAAGTGGAGGAAAAGTTATGAAAACATTAAACCGAGCTATAAAATTGTTCAGATATAACTTTTCCGCCATTTTTTTATTTGAGCTTTTATATAAGCTTATTTCTCTAGCTATAATAACACCGATTTTATATCTGATAGTGAATTATTCTATAAAGGCAGCCGGAATAAGATATTTATCTTCTGACAATGTACTTTTATATTTTACATCACCACATACCTATGCAATGCTTTTTATTCTTTTACTTGTTGTGACAATGTTTCTTTTAGTGGATGCTTCAGCATTGATATATGCAATAGAAGCCTCGAGAAGAGAGGAAAAAACAAATGCGTTGATGCTGTTGATTAAGGGTACCTTCAATTCTTTGAGGGTGATTCATCCGAAAAATATGGGTGCTATCATATATATGCTTTTTGTATTACCGTTTACTTATTCAGTTATGCTTTCGGGTTCTTTGGTGGGCTTGCGGCTTCCTGAATTTTTGAATAAACTAATAAATATATATGATAAAAATATAAGTCGAATTTTAGTGATATATTTCTTACTTTGCTTTTTGGCGATGTTTCTTGTTTTTTCACTTAATTATTTTACAAATTTCAAAATGAGTTATGCAAAGTCAGTTAGTTTGAGTATTAAGGCTGTAAAAAAGAATTTTGCTAAAGTTTTTGTCGGAGTTGTTGTCGTAAATATGGCTGTTACTATTCTTTTAGTTTTGTTACAAGGAACTGTAACTACAGCTTTGGTTAGTCTCGTATCCAAATTCATAACTTCAAAAAAGATGAGTTTTGTGGTGGACTTATCCATACAGGTTATATTTTTTGTGATTTATGTATCCGTTTCTTTGATATCTACACCGTTTGTTTACTCGTATATTGGTGCGTGTTTTTATGATATAGAAGAGTCCGTGTATGAAGAGCGCGATAAGGTAAGGAAGCATAAAAAAAGAAAAGAGCATACACCTGAAGAACTGGAAAGAATAAATAAAATATCATTTATCATTGTTCTGATTGCTTTTTTAATTATAAATGGTGTGTATGTTTTTCTTAATGCTACAAACAGGATTTCCTTCAATGTAGCTTATTCTACATGGGTCGATATAACTGCCCATAGAGGAGATTCAGCAAATGCACCTGAGAATACTATGGCTGCCATAAAAATGGCAAATGAAAATGGTGCGGATATTATTGAAATAGATGTAAGACAGACTAAGGATGGGCAGTATATTTTAATGCACGATGAAAACCTTAAGAGAACAACAGGTGTCAACGAGAGGGTTGGCGTTCTGGATTATGAATATATTTCAACACTTGATGCTGGTTCATATTTTTCGGAGGAGTTCGAAGGAGAAAAAATACCTACTTTAGAGGAGGTTATTGCGTATGCTGTGGAGGAGGATATATTTCTCAATATAGAACTAAAACCTGCTAAAACAGATGAAAAATACGAGGATGGAATTGTAGAATTAATT
The DNA here is from genome assembly GCA_045531735.1 of Wujia sp. GTDB lineage: Bacteria > Bacillota > Clostridia > Lachnospirales > Lachnospiraceae > Coprococcus_C. The sequence goes on from JAZSEO010000018.1 coordinate 77,131, forward strand.
GAAAAATACAACTTTGAAGATAATTGCGTGGTTGCGTCTATAAATTATAAAACTATTTCAAATGTAAAAAAACTTAATCCTGAAATAACAACAGTGTATATAATGACAATGGCTTTTGGAGAGTTTGAAGATTTGGAATATGCGGATATATTTAGCATAAAACATACATTTGTAGATTCGACTATGGTAAATACAATACATCAAAGAGGAAAGAAAATATACGCATGGACTGCAAATAAGGAAGACGACATAAAAGATCTTTTGCTTTTGGATGTAGATAGTATAATAACCGATGATCCATATAAGACAAAGGATATCATGTACAATGCCAATGATACCCTTATGTCAGATTGGATAGAAAGATTTATGTCAGAATATTAGTAAGAAAAATAGGCTGTGAGGAGCTTGACGAGCTCTTCATAGTCATTTTTTTGTGCGGTTTCTATCGCGGAATGCATTGCTAAAACAGGTATACCAATATCTATGCCTTTTATAGGTAAATAAGAGGACATTATTGGACCTAAGGTTTGTCCGCCTGTAATGTTGGAATGATTAACATTTCTCTGGTATATAATTTTGTTTTCTCTGCATAGATTAATGAAAACAGCACTTGCTTCACTGTCTGTTACATATCTTTGTGTAGCGCTTGTTTTTAATACAACACCGTCACCCAAAATACACCTATTTGTCGGATCACTTTTTTCGGTATAGTTAGGGTTTGTAGCGTGTGCAACATCAACAGAGATAGAAAAAGCATTGGTTGGTAAATCTACATATTTTGATAGTTTGTCTAAAACATTTTTTAGAATAGGAGAATCCGCTCCCTGTTTAGAGCGACTACCTATTTCTTCGTTGTCAAAAAATGCTCCTACAATAATGCTGTCGTTGACTTTTGTCTCGGCCAGTGCTTTCGAAATGGCTGCTACGGAAGAAATATTATCTATACGTGGGCTTGCGATAAATTCGTCATTTACACCAAAGATTTTTGGCTCATCGTGGATATATAGGTATAAATCATAATCTAATATATCGGTTTCTAGTATGTTGAGCTCCGATGCAATATGTGCCATAAGAACATCATCAACATAGTATGGATACTCATACATTGCAGCAGTAATAGGAAGCATCTCTTTTTGTACATCAATTTCGGCTGGTTTACTCTTGTTAAGATGAGGTGCGATATTTGGTATTATAAATAATGGCTTTTTTGAATCGTATAAGTGTACGCAAGGTGAAAATACGTCCTTGCCTTCAGTTACAACCTTGCCAGCCAATCCTAAAGGACGGTCGAACCAAGAACTTTTTATAAGTCCTCCATATGTTTCAATGTTAACCTGTAAATAACCTTTTTTTATGATTTCGTTGTTGGGTTTTAATTTTAACATCGGAAAATCGGTATGTGCAGCGGCAATTCTTAGGTTTTTAGCATTTTCACCGACAACAAATGTGATAAGCATAGAAGAGTAAGGTGATACCATATATTTACCTGCAGGCTGAATGTTCCATTCATCTTCGTATTTGAGCATTGTAAAGCCTTGGGCTGTGAAATAATCTATACATTCTTTAACTACATGAAAAGCTGTTTTTCCTTTTTTTAATAAATCAAATAAATGGTTCATAGTGCCTCCTGATATTCCTGATATATTTATGTTTGAATTATATTATAAAAGCAATGAGCTTTCAAGCTTGCGCTTGAGTGGTTGATGAGTTATTATTAAACAAGATTATTATATACGAAAACGGAGAAAAAATATGATTATAAAAAAAATAAGTGGGCTCTCTGGTGAAGTGACAGTTCCTGGGGATAAATCGATATCACATAGAAGTATAATGTTAGGTTCGCTCGCAAAAGGGACAACAGAAGTACATGGTTTTTTACAAGGTGCAGATTGCCTTTCTTCGATTGCCTGTTTTGAAAAAATGGGAGTTGAGATAGACAATAGAAAAGATATAGTTCTGATACATGGTAGAGGCTTGCATGGTTTACAAGAACCAAGAACGGTTCTTGATGTAGGAAACAGTGGGACAACGACTAGACTTATGTCGGGAATATTAGCGGCACAAAAGTTTTCATCAAAAATCAATGGTGATGCATCAATCCAGAAGAGACCTATGAGAAGAATCATGACTCCGCTGTCTATGATGGGGGCTGACATAAAAAGTGAATTAGGTAATGATTGTGCACCATTAATTATAAATGGTCAAAATCTTAAAGGTATACATTATGATTCACCAGTAGCATCCGCACAGGTAAAATCAGCTATACTTTTTGCAGGATTATATGCGGATGGAGAAACCTCTGTAACAGAACCGGCAGTAAGCCGTAATCATACAGAATTAATGTTTGAGGAGTATGGAGTAGATATAAAATGTGAGGAAAAGACTGTCACAATGAAACCGGCAGAGGAACTCCATGCGAGAAAAATAATTGTACCAGGAGATATTTCGTCTGCTACATACTTTATTGTTGCCGCTGCAATAACACCAAACTCTTGTGTAACAATAAAAAATGTTGGTATTAATCCTACAAGAGATGGAATTATTCAAGTGTGCAAAATGATGGGAGCAGATATAAAGATAGAAAAAACATCTGGAGAGATTGGAGAGCCAACAGCGGACATAACAGTATCAACTTCATCTCTGAAGGGATGTACAATAGGTGGCGATATAATTCCTACTTTGATAGACGAGATACCTGCTATAGCAATATTGGCATGTTTTGCAGATGGTGAAACTGTTATAAAGGATGCAGAAGAATTAAAGGTTAAAGAATCAAATCGTATAGATGTTGTAGTAAATAATCTAAAGCTTATGGGTGCAGATATAGAAGCTACAGAAGACGGAATGATAATTCGCGGAGGAAAAACACTCCATGGTGCACAAATTGACAGTAAGCTCGATCACAGAATAGCTATGAGCTTTGCAATAGCGGGCATGAATGCGGACGGAGAGACAGAAATACTTGGTAGCGAATGTGTAGACATATCCTACCCTGATTTCTATAGTGACCTCCAAAGATTAGCCAAATAATTCACTACTGCCAATTTAAATGAGATACATTAGATATATTTTCTAAAGCAAATATAGATTAAAGAGTTTAACTGTCATTAAGGTATGCAAATGACAATGTGCAACCGGAAACTGTCCGAGAAACGCCGGTCCTTAGCTTGTGAAAATAAGAGATATGAGAAATATATATACACTGGGGACACGTTCTCACTTGACTTCCGACGCAACGGTACTAAATTCAGAAAAATAGAAAAAAGCTTCATTAGCGTACACATAAATGTGTGCTAACGAAGCTTTTTTCTATTTTATCCTCATTAAGTGCCGGCGTCTCCAGACAGTCCCCTGTGCATATATATTTCTCATATCTCTTATTTACGCAAGCTTACGTACCGCTGCGTTTCGAGCAAGTGAAAACGTGTTTCCGAGCACATTTGTTATTTGCATACCTTAATGACAGTTAAACTCTTTAATCCATATTTTGCTTTAGAAAATATGTTAAATGTTTCATAAAATAACTGGCAGTGGTGAATTATAATTCTATAGTAGGGACTGTAGAATCTTCTTCAGAAGTGTTTTCTGACTCAGCAGGTGCTTCAGTTTCGGAATCTTCTGTTGTGTCGGCAGTCTGCTCTGGAACTATAGATACATAGTTTTTTTCTGGGCTTTCAACAGCCATATCCATATCGTCGAAGAAAATTTCATCATCATCTACAATGTCTTCTTCGTTAGAAAAAGCTTTTGGCATTTTTTCTTTGATTGTTGTTTTTACTTTGTTGATTTTAGTGTCAACATCATAATCTTTATAAATTTTGCTTTCTTTTATCTGATCCTTAAATGCGTAGCAAACACCACCGATGGCAGCTGCAGCTACTGTGAATTTTACAACGCCTTTTAATAATTTACCCATAGTGAATCTCCTTTACTATATAGTTATTTTTCTACGAAATAATAAATTTATTCTAATACATAAAAAAATAAAAATCAAGATATATAAAAATATACGTTATGGCTTTTGTAGACAATTTGATATACTTGAAAACTTGTGATATACTAAAAAATAATTTTATGAATTGACAGGCGTAGAAATTTGGAGGAAAAATAAATGGAAAAAACATGGTCAGAGGCTGAAAAAAATTACATTAAATGTGCAGTGCTTATGTTTGTAGTAGGGATAAGTATGCTTGCATTATCTGTTACAGGTTGGGGTATATTTAGTATTGTAGCAGGTGTTGTATTTGCGATAGTAGGTGTATATATGCACCAGACGAGAAAAGAAGAACCTAAGCAGGTTGTTGCGCCAAAGAGCTTAAGCGAAAAAGCAAAGGGTAAAGCAGAATAAAATAAGGATTGTTGTAATGAGTGAAGTGGAAAATAAATCGGAATTTTATAAACAAATAAAAAATGATATAGATAGAAAAATAGAGACTTTGGATAAAAAATATTCACAGATATCTCTTTTCAGAGTTATAACTTTTCTGGCAGGTATAATATTTTTAATTATAGGAATATCAGAGAATAAAATGGCGGCAGGAATAGCAGGCAGTGTTTTTTTGCTTGCCTTTTTTTCTTTTGTAAAAAAACATATGGATGTTGTAAAAGAAACAGAGATAGAGAAAAGTAAATCTGAGGTAGTAGAAAAATATATACAAAGATTTACTGAGGGTTGGAGAAATTTTGAGTCGGACGGTAAAGAGTTTTTAACGAAAGGTGATACTGTTGCATTGGATATAGATTTGCTGGGAGCTAATTCACTGTATCAGATGATTAATGTGTGTCATACAGATGCGGGCAAAAAACGGTTGGCAGATGATATGAAGCTTAGTTTCGATTTAAGTAAGCTAAAGGATAATGAAATAAGAAAAGCTGCGATAGAAGAATTAATTGATGCAGTTAATTTTGATATAGATTTTGAGGCGGCAGGTATAAGGATTGAGGCTAAGAAAAAAAGATTTGATATAAGAAAATTTTGTGAATTTTGTGGCGATGATAAAACAGGGGTGCTTCCAAAATGGGCTGGCATATGCAGAATTGTGTTGCCAACGATAGAAATTATTTTGATAGCACTATGGGCTTTGGGCTTATATGGATATGGAATTCCTCTTGCAGGATTTTTATTTGTCTTATCTTTTTCGTGGCTTACAAACTCGGTTACCTCAGCGTTGATAGCTCCGTTTTATGGTTTAAATAATATTTTTGATGACTATGTGGCACTTATGAAATATGTTAATGATGAAAAGCTTACTTCCCAAAGAATGTCTGAAATAAAAAATCTTCTCGGAAGTGAGGAGGGAGCACTTAAAGCATTAAAAAAACTTGGCGTAATAAGTCAGGCCTATAATATATCCTTTAATCCGCTTGTTCATCAGATTTTAAGTGGCATTATTTTGTGGGATTATCAGCTTGCTTTTTTGATAGGCAGATGGAAAGAAAAATATGGTTTGTCTATTTCAACCAGTCTCGACGCAATTGCAGAAACAGAAGAGCTTATGTCGTTTGCTGTTTTGGGGATAGTTAGAGATACAAGCTGGGCTGACATAAATCTTGAAGTGAATAATAAAATTATAATAGAAGCAGAGGGAATATATCATCCATTAATTGCTCCAGACAAGGTGGTGGCAAATGATGCTGATTTTGTTGGTGGAATAACAATTATAACAGGTTCAAATATGTCTGGTAAGACTACCTACTTGAGAACTTTAGCAATTAATTTGGCTTTGGCTTATATGGGTGCACCGATATGCGGAAAAAAGCTTGCTGCAAATTATATGAAGATTTTTACATCAATGAGAGTTACAGATGATATTGCAGGTGGAATATCAACATTTTATGCCGAGATATTAAGGATAAAAGCTATGGCAGATTATAAACAAAATAATGAGCCAATGATTTGTCTGATAGATGAGATATTTAAGGGAACTAATTCGGCTGATAGAATAGTTGGAGCAAAGGAAGCGATAACACGACTTGCAGGTGACAGATGTATGACTATAGTTTCTACTCATGATTTTGAACTTTGTGAGATTGAAGATGATAAGGGACAAAAAGCTGACAATCTTCACTTTGAGGAATATTATGAGAATAACGAGCTTAAATTTGATTATAAAATAAAAAGTGGAAGATGTGTCACTACAAATGCACGAGCTATATTGCGAATGGCAGGCTTTGAGGTCGCAGATTAAATTTTGTGAAAATTGACGAAATATATCGAGTGTGCAAAATACACAAAAAAATCAAAAAAAATTGGTGGAAAAGTTTTGTGCATTATGCATAATGCCAGTTATGCGAAAGTACTAAAATCTTTGTTGACACTTTGACGCATAATGGTATAAAATTGAAGACAGTTAATTAGAATTATAAGGGGGTTGGATTGTATGGCATTACCAGCAAATATAACAACAGGTTCAGATAACAATGTTTTGTCTATAGCTGCTTCAAATAATAAAGGTCTTCTTATCAGATTTTTAAATGAGCAGGTTGAAGACGGTTTTTATGCATTGGTTATAGACTATCTGAAAGACAGTAATTTTGATTTATCTAATATGATGGTTGATGATGACGTTAAAGCCCAGTGTACTAAGCTTTACGAATTAGGAGAATTTGTAGATGAGAACATCAAAGCTACAGGTCGCTATGAGATTGAAGAGTGGATTGAGCCATTGTTCAGATTTGTATATGGTGATATAGATCCTACAGATATTGATGCACCTATCAGTACATCAGGTATTTACCGCTATAGTATCTGGCTTATTTATCTTTATCAGAGAGAGAGATTTGGAGATGCGATGAGACTCATTGGTGAGAGAATTGCCCCACTTCTTATTAATGTAAGTTACCAGATTCTTGAGGATGACGATAGACCTAAGAACTTTGATAAAGCGGTTATGGGTTATCTTGATCTTATTAATGTCATCATGGAGATGGGTATTCCGGCAGATGAGGCAAATTCAGATGCATACATGAATAATCTTGAAGTATTATTTGACTATGTTGTTGAAGACCCACATGTTGGTAACGATTATAAGATTCAGTTTAGTATTGGTTTATTTAATGCATATATCAGCAACAAGGATTTTCCGAAAGCATTTGAATTTTATGGTTTAAATGCAGAGTATATCCCTATCGATAATATGTCTGTATACGAAAGCTTTAAGGAGCTTATTAGAAATACAAATTCAGCAGAGAACACTAATGTACTTAGCAGAAGTGTTATTAATGCAATATCTAAACAGGAGATTTACAACAAGAGAATAGATACTCTTATTGGTGAGGTTGCATCTTTTGTTAAGAAGGTATATCAGTACATAGAGAATGAACCAAACATGAAGAAAAATATCCAGATTCTTGGTGCAGGTTCTTCTTTGAAGGATAAGACTAATGTATTCGAAGGCTTATACGAATATAATCTTGTGTTCTATGATTGCGGTATTAAAGATATTGTTAATCAGGATATGGGTGCTCGCTCATGGGAAGAAAAATATGAGATATTAGAGTTACTTTATACTACTCTTAATGTTATATTTGATGGATATAATGTTTATGAAATTTCTAACAAGATTGAGCATCAGTATGTCGAACTCACATGGATTGGAAACTATGTAAATGCTAATCCTACACTCCTTAAACTTTTCTTTAGTGTAAAAGAGAAGATTAAAGCTTTTAAGGTTAGAAAGAATTCAATTCTTGAGAAATCAAAGACAAATTATGAAATCAAGCAGATGATAGAAGACAGACAGAAGGCACTCGTATTTATGACTGCCGAGGATATGATTACTAACGGTCTTAACAGTGGTAGAGTTAATATTATTAATAATAGCTATGATCCTAAGAAAGCTGAGAGATATCTTATTAAGACATATTCAGAGCTTCAGGTTCCTGCAAAATATAAAAAGGCAGAGGTTCAGCAGAGTGGAGGTAAGCTCTTTGGTAAGAGTGCAGCACCTGCTATGGATTCAGATCTTAAGAAACTTTTATCAGACACTAAGATTGAAGAGATGCTTCTCAAATCAGAGTGGCTTTGGTATCAGTATGAAGAAAAAGGTAATGTTAGTCAGACACCAGAAGAGAGTACATACAGCGTAGTATGTCTCATAAAAGTAATAGAAAAGCTTCTTGATAGAAAGGGCGCAGGTTCTGCTAAACAGGAGTCGGCTCCAAACAAAAAAGTTATTATTACTAAGACTGGTAAGGTAATTGAGCTTTCAGATGAAGGCTCACAGACAACAGTTAGCTCAAACAATTCACTTGCTCCAAATATCATTGAGAATGTAAACAATATTGTTGTTGCACTCAAGGATAAATCGGAGGAGAATGTAGCGTATGTTCAGGCATATGTTAATGACTGGCTCGATACAGTAGTGTCTGCGAAGCTTGACAAAAATACAATGCTTCCACTTTATGAGGCTGAGGAGCTTAGAACAAAGACTCTTCAGGTTATCAGAAAGCTTAGAGCTGACTTATTATAATAAGGCACAAAAAAACCTTTATCATAATTGGAGGTATCGTAATGATACCTCCTTTCCTTTTGTGGAGGGAATATGGAACAAACAAAGATATTTGATATAGAAGAAGAATTAAAAAAGCTTCCAAATAATCCGGGCGTATACATTATGCATAGTTCTAATGACGATATTTTGTATGTTGGTAAAGCAATTAATTTGCATAATCGTGTCAGACAATATTTTAGAACAGGACATGGTCATAATAATTCTCAAAAAATTGCAAAAATGGTAGAGCAAATATCTTATTTTGAGTATATTGTTACATCTTCTGAGATGGAAGCGTTAGTATTAGAATGTAATCTAATAAAAGAATATAGACCAAAGTACAATACACTTATGACTGACGACAAGGGATATCCATATATAAAAGTTACAGTTGAAGAGGAATATCCACGGATAATATATAGTCATAATATGAAGAGGGATAAATCTAAATATTTTGGACCATACACAAATGGAAAAGCAGTTAAAGATATAATTGAACTTATGAATAAGCTATATAAGCTTAGAACCTGTAATAAGAGATTGCCAAAGGAAATGTATAAGGACAGACCTTGCTTGTATTATCAGATTGGACAGTGTCATGCGCCTTGTAACGACATGATTTCTAAAGAAGAGTACAGAAAAAATATCGATGCGGCTATGTCATTTTTGAGTGGTAACTATAAAGATATTTTAAGTAAACTGACGACTGAAATGAAAAACTATGCAGCTCAAATGGAGTTTGAGAAAGCAGCAGAGACGAGAGATTTGATAGAAAGTGTTAAGCACATAGCAGATAAACAGCAGATGAATAAAACTTATGGAGATGATAGAGATGTTATTGCTTATGCAGCAAATGAAACCGACATTGTGGTGACCGTTTTTTTTGTGAGAGATGGAAAATTGTTGGGGAGAGAGCATCATCATTTGAATGGAAATATTGAGGATAGTGAGACGGAAGTAATTTCTACCTTTGTAAAACAGTTTTATTCAGGTACACCATATCTGCCAAAGGAAATATTAGTTGAAGTACAGATACCTGATAAAGCAATTTTAGAACAATATCTTTCAGAGAGAAGGGGCAGCGGTGTTAATATATTGACACCACAAAAAGGAGATAAAAAGAAAATACTGGATTTGGCGAAAGATAATGCTTTAATGGTTTTGAAGCAGGACATGGAAAGAATAAAACGTCAGGAAAAACGTACTATTGGTGCGACAAAGGAAATTGCAGAGGCCATAGGTATAGCATGTGCTGACAGAATGGAGGCTTTTGATATATCTAATATATCAGGTTGTCTTGCTGTAGCGTCTATGGTAGTATTTGAAAAGGGAATGCCGAAGAAAAATGCTTATCGTAAATTTAGATTGACTACTGTTACAGGACCAGATGATTATGCATCTATGAAAGAGGTATTAAGCAGAAGGTTTACAGATGATAAATTAGATGTTTTGCCAGATGTAATTATGATGGATGGTGGCAAAGGACAGGTAAATGTAGCTACTATGGTGCTGGATAGTCTTGGACTTGATATTCCTGTGTGTGGTATGGTTAAGGATGATAATCACAGAACAAGGGCACTTTATTTTAACAACGAGGAAATCCAATTCCCAAAAGGAAGTGAGGCTATGCTTATGGTTACTGCATTACAGGATGAGGCGCATAGGTTTGCTATAGAATACCATAAACAGCTTCGACGTAAAAATCAGGTTCGCTCTGTGCTTGATGAGATACCGGGAGTTGGACCTGCGAGAAGAAAGGCTTTATTAAAACATTTTAAGGATGTCGAGACAATAAAAACTGCTACAATAGAAGAGTTGTCGCAGGTGAAAGAAATACCCGAAAGTACCGCTAGATATATATATGAATTTTTTCATAGCTAAATAAGAAAGGATACACATATGTTTAAAATTTTTTATCCAAAAGAATATTTTGATTCAACATACTCTATTGATTTTGAGAGATATTATAAGATGGGATATAGGGCAGTTATTTTTGATGTAGATAACACACTTGTCGAGCATGATGCACCAGCCGATGAGCGGGCAACAACCTTAATAAAAGGTCTTATGGAAATGGGCTATCAGGTCTGCTTTTTGTCGAATAATGACGAGGAAAGAGTAAAAACTTTTAATGAGAATTTAGGTGCTAATTATATCTACAAGGCAGGAAAGCCTTTGGCGAAAGGTTATAATAAAGCAATGGAGACTATGGGCTCAGATAGAAAAAATACACTTTTTGTTGGGGATCAGATATTTACGGATGTGTGGGGAGCAAATAATGCCGGCATAAGAAGTGTTTTAGTGCAACCTATAGCTAAACGTGAGGAAATTCAAATAATATTAAAAAGAATACCGGAAAAACTCATTTTGCATTTTTATTTAAAAAAGAATAAACTTAGAACTAAGAAGTAGGTTTATTTCTACTAAGATTTTTGGAGTGACTTATGACACAGGAAGAAAAATATGTGCGTATGACAACTGAATCAGTGCCTAGACTTGTCTGCTCCTTAGCTGTACCGACGATAATAAGCATGCTGGTAACATCGTTTTATAATATGGTAGATACATATTTTGTGGGAAAACTCAACACATCCGCGACAGCAGCGGTAGGTGTTGTTTTTTCTCTTATGGCGATAATACAGGCTTGCGGTTTTTTGTTTGGTCATGGAGCAGGAAATTACATGGCGAGAAAACTGGGTGAGAAAGACAGAGAGGAAGCAGCTATAATAGGAAATGCTGGTTTCTTTTTCTGCCTTTGCTTTGGTTTCGTTTTTATGATATTGGGGCTTATCTTTGTTGAACCTTTGGCATATTGTCTTGGCTCGACGGATACTATTCTTCCGTATGCTGTTGAATATATGAGAATAATACTTATTGGAAGTCCGTTTATGATGACCTCGTTTGTTCTTAATAATCAGATGAGGTATCAAGGTAATGCTATGTATGCAATGTGGGGAATTATTGCGGGCGCTATAGTAAATATTATTCTTGATCCATTACTTATGTTTACGTTTGATATGGGGATAACGGGAGCTGCATATGCAACAGTAATAGGCCAGATGGTAAGTTTTTTATTCCTTTTAGTTTTGACAAGATATGGTGGAAATATAAGAATTGGTCTTAAGAAAAATCCATTTTGTTTTAGAGTGTTACCAGAGATAATAAAGGGTGGAATGCCATCCTTGTGCAGACAGGGTATAGCAAGCATTTCTGTTATAGTACTTAATGTGTGTGCTAAGGAAATTGCAATGAACGAGGCGTTTAGCATGTCCTTTGATATGTCCCGCGAATTATATGCAGATGCAGCGATTGCTGCTATGTCTATTGTTAGTAGAGTGACTATGTTTGCTAACTCTGCACTTATAGGCTTTGGACAGGGTTTTCAACCAGTATGTAGCTTTAATTATGGAGCAAAAATATATAGCAGAGTTAAGGAAGCTTTTTGGTTTTGTGTAAAATCATCATTTGTCTTTTTAGTAGTGATTGCAGTGATGGGATACATAGTGTCCCCTGAGATAATTACATTTTTTAAGGCGGACGATATTGCAGTAAAAGAAATAGGAACATTTGCTCTTAAAGTTCAATGTATAACGTTTCCTCTTAATGCATGGATAGTAATGTGCAACATGCTATTGCAAGCATGTGGACAGGCATTTATAGCATCTGTAGTAGCATTGTGCAGACAAGGAATTTGCTTCATACCATTGTTGCTTATATTACCACCATTACTCGGAATGACAGGTATACAAATAGCACAGCCGGTAGCTGACGTGTTTACCCTTCTCATATCCTTGATGGCAGGACTTGCCTTCCTAAAAAAATTAAAATCTGAATCAGAAACACTAGGCTAGGATATTTATTAGTTATAACAAAACCTCTGCCCTGTAAACTTGTGTAATGAACAAAACAGAGATATAAGAAAATAAAAATGCACACCGAAAACTGTCCGAGAAACGCTGGTCCTTAGCTTGTGAAAATAAGGCAGATAAGAGTAATAAATGCACTCTGGGACACGTTCGCACTTGACTTCCGACGTAGCAGTACTAAATTCAGAAAAATAGAAAAAAGCCTCCTCGGTTTACACATAAACGTGTACCGACAAGGCTTTTTTCTATTTTATCCTCATTAAGTGCTGACGTCTCCAGACAGTCCCTGAGTTGCATTTTTACTCTTATCTACCTTATTTTCACAAGCTTACGTACCACTGCGTTTCGACCAAGCGAGAGCGTGTTTTCGAGTGCATTTGTTATTTTTCTTATATCTCTGTTTTGTTCATTACACAAGTATACAGGGCAGAGGTTTGTTGAAGAAAATAAATATTCTAGCTTAATTTTTCGATAGCAGCTTTAATTCTTTTTATGGTTTCGTCCTTTCCTATTATGGACATGAGTTCAGTTGCGCCACCAGGAGTAGCCTGTTTTCCTGAAACTGCTGTACGAAGTGGCCACATAACATAGCCTGTCTTATATTCATGCTCTTTTGCGAAATTTTGAAGTGTTTCGAAAAGTGAGTCGTTATCGAAAGCTTCTGAAACTTCTAAGACTGGTAACACTTCTGTTAAAAGTGTAAGTGAGTTTTCAGGGTTTGTTTTCATTTTCTTGTGAGTGTACATATCGATTGAGTATTCTGGTACTTCCTCAAAGAAATCAATTTGGTCTTTTATATCAGTAAATACTTCAATTCTAGTTTTAATCATCGCTGCAATTTTCTTGAAGTCCATTTCTTTTGAGAGAGCTTCTTTGATATATGGAAGAGCCATCTCGTAGAATGTATCATCATCCATAGCTTTGATGTATTCGCCGTTCATCCATTTTAATTTTGTCATGTCAAGTACTGCAGGAGATTTTGACATGTTTTTATAATTGAATACTGAGATAAGCTCGTCTAAGGAATAAATCTCACGATTCTCATCAGGTGCCCATCCGAGTAAGGCAACAAAATTAATGATTGCCTCTGTTATGAAGCCTTGTTCAAGAAGGTCTTCAAAGGATGAATGTCCACTACGTTTGCTGAGTTTTTTATGAGTCTCATCTGTTATGAGAGGACAATGAATGTAAGTAGGAACCTCCCAGCCAAAAGCCTCATATAAGCGGTTGTACTTTGGAGACGATGATAAATATTCGTTTCCTCTTACTACGTGAGTTATATTCATAAGGTGGTCATCTACAACATTTGCAAAATTGTAGGTAGGGAAACCATCTGATTTGATTAATATCATATCATCAAGCTCTTCGTTTGAAACTGTTATGTCTCCGTAAAGCTCATCCTGGAATGTGGTAGTTCCTTCGGTCGGATTGTTTTGCCTGATTACATATGGTTTTCCTGCCGCAAGATTTGCTTCTATTTCTTCTTTAGAAAGATGAAGACAATGCTTGTCATAACGGGAAATAGTTTTTCCTTCTAATTCAGTTACAAGTGTAGAAAGACGTTCTTCGTCACAGAAGCAATAGTAGGCTTCGCCTTTTTCTATAAGTTGCTTTGCATATTCTAAGTATATTCCCTGACTTTGTCTTATACTTTGGATATATGGTCCTACACCGCCATCTTTATCTGGACCTTCGTCGTGAAGTAAACCGGTTTTTTCTAATGTACGATAAATTATATCAACAGCACCTTCAACCTCGCGCTCCTGATCAGTGTCCTCTATTCTAAGTATAAAGTCACCGCCTTCGTGCTTAGCAATCAGATATGCGTAAAGAGCAGTTCTTAAATTTCCTACATGCATTCTGCCCGTTGGGCTTGGGGCAAATCTTGTTCTAACTTTTGACATTATTTTTTCTCCCTTTTTGTCTAGAATTCTTTTGAAATTATAACAAAGTCAAATTCAATTTACAACAGAATATTGATTAATGAAAAAAATTTTAGTATACTATTTAAAGATGCGTTTAGATTATTAGTTTATACAAAATTAGGTAAAGGTTGGTAGAAAAAGATGAGTGGTTCGGGAATTGCGATATTATATTTGGTTTTTTTAGCACTCTTATTCGTTGTTTTGATTGCTATGACAGTGGCACTTGTTATGAGCAAAAGAAAAAACATTGACGAGGATGATGAGTTCGACGATGAAATAAATAATGAAGACGACGATAACGAAGTGCATGATTTTGATGAAGAAGAGTATAATAATTCGGAATCTGAGGAAATATATAATGTAGATGAGGATAGTGCATTTGGAGACAGTGCATTTGGAGACAGCGCATTTGGAGATAGTGCGTTTGGAGACAGTGCATTTGGAGATAGTGCGTTTGGAGACAGCGCATTTGGAGATAGTGCGTTTGGAGACAGTGCATTTAGTGATACTGCATTTGTTGAAAATGTATCTTCTGAAGATAAAACTAATGAATCTGTCGATGAGGAAATATTGTCTGAGCAGGATGATAAAGTTCCATCACCTATGGATACAACACAGAAACTTCCACAGCAGGAAGTAAAGGATGCTATAAAGAAGCAAAGACAAGAGGCTAAGAATTCAATACAGGATACAGCTTTATCGGAAGAGAGTGTTGTAGAGGAAGAAATAGTTTTACCAGAGGAAGCAGTTTCACCAGAGGAAACAGTTTTACCAGAGGAAACAGTTTTACCAGAGGAAGCAGTTTTACCAGAAGAAACAGTTTCGCCAGAGGAAACAGTTTCACCAGAAGAAACAGTTTCACCGGAAGAAGCAGTTTTACAGGAAGAGAAAAAAGTGCAGGCTGATATGGATATCTCAATACAAATGAAGATGCCAGTTATGCAGCCGGTAACACCGATGCGTCCAATAACACCAATGCAACCAATAGCGCCAATGCAGCCAGTGACACCAATGCAACCTGTAACACCTATGTCGTCAGTGATTCCAACACAGGTGTCAGAACCTGTTGGGGTAGATGTTAAAACTGATGATGGTGATGTAATGGCGAATGATGCATTTGAAGATAGTGCATTTGGAGATAGCGCGTTTGCGAATGATGAGTATGAAGATGTTTTTGCAGATGAGACATTGGCAGATAGTGCATTTGTTGAAAGTAAAATTCCTGTTCTTTCAGATGAAGCGATACAAGCATCTGTTAAAGAAGCGGAGGCAATGGGAGCAGCAGTAACGGGTATGACAGGTTCTTTGGTAGATGTTACCGCGGCTATTGCTGAGCAAGAGCAGGAAAAGGCACCTGCTAAAAAGCTGGGCAAGATGCATAAGCAGGTTACAAATAAGAATTTATCTTATGCACATCCGTCAGATGATTTCTTCTGGTTTAATATGATAGATGCGTCAGAAAGACCATCCTATAAAACAATTGATATGTATTATCATCATTTTAACTTGCCAGAGGATTGTATAGAAGATCTTCTTATAGAAATGTATGATTCTGGTCTTGTAAGAACAGAAGAGATACGCTACATTGCATATGGAATTGAGCCAAGAGCAGTATCAATTAAAGAAATACTTACATCTGGTAATAGCAATTATGTACAGCATGAAAAGAAAAAAATGCCTACCACACAGGACTTAGTTAATATATATGAAAAATGGTGTGGTTATGTTGATAAATTATTTGACATAATTGAGATACATGCTGATGAAATGACATATAATAAAATAAGACATATGTTATATGAATATGGACGAAGTGATGTAGATGAGTTGATAGAAGGAAAATAATATGCAGATATATAAACCTGATTTAGAAAACAAACATCTGTTAGACCAATATTTAGCATATAATAATTATTATGGCTGCGAGTTATCCGCAGCCAATAATATTTTATGGTCCCAATATTACAGTACAGGATTTACGATTATAGAAGACATGTTAGTATTCTGTAAATTGGAGCAAAACAAACCAGTAATGTTTTCTTTCCCTATAGGTAAGCATAATCCTAAGAAAGCTTTTGATTATATAGTAGAGTACTATAAACAACAAGACAAAGCATTTTGTATGTATATGGTTCATAAAGAAATGTATGAGCTTATTGATTCGTGGTACCCTGAACAATATAGTATAAAGTATAATCGTGGTGAAGCAGATTATTTGTATTCTTATGATACATTAGCGAATTTAGCAGGAAAAAAATTACATGGAAAAAGAAATCATATAAATAGGTTTCTTGAAAAATATCCTGATTATGTATATGAAGAAATAGATAATAACAATTATAAAGAATGTATAAAAATATCGGAAGATTGGGCAAAGGAAAATAATCTGGAGTTGGAAGAGGATAAGGATTACGAAAGAAAAATAATAAAGTCTGCATTGATAGACAGAGAGGTGTTAGGACTTAAGGGTGCACTCATTCGTGTAAACGATAAAGCGATAGCATTTACATTAGGGGAAAAACTTACAGAAGATACATTTGTAATACATTTTGAAAAAGCCTATGCAGAAATACAGGGAGCATATCCTATGATTAACCGTGAATTTGTTAGAAATGCGTTGGATGGTTATAAATATATCAATAGGGAAGAGGATATGGATATACCAGGACTAAGACATGCCAAAACCTCGTATCAGCCTATACGCCTCATAGAAAAAGGTGTCGTAACCCCAAAACATAGCAATAGTAATTCGATAAACTCATAGTTAAAATTATACGAATAAATACTGTGCAAAGAAAACTGTCGGAGGGACGCCGGTACTTAGCTTGTAAAAATAAGGTATATACAAAAAATATATACACTGGGGACACGGCTCTCGCTTGACTTCCGACGCAACGATACTAAACTCGGAAAAATAGAAAAATGCTTCATTAGCTTACACATAAATGTGTACTAATGAAGCATTTTTTTATTTTATCCTCATTAAGTGCCGGCGTCTCCAGACAGTCCCCTGTGCATATATTTTTGTATATACCTTATTTTTACAAGCTTACGTACCGCTGCGTTCCGACTCAAACGCAAGTGGGTTTTCGTGCACAGTATTTGTTCGTATAAACTGTGCTATGAGAGCATCTTTTTCTGCACGAGTGAGCCTTTTGATGTGAAATTCACGACTCATAGCTTCCTCTTTAGTGGAGAATATTTCATAATAGACTAGTTCAACAGGGTGACGGGAGCGAGTATATTTTGCTCCCGTTCCGCTGTTATGTGCATCTAAACGTTTTTCTAGGTTGTTTGTCCAACCTGTATATAAAGTTCCATCTTTACATTTTACAATATATGTGTAGTTCATGTTATGCCTGTTCTTTTTTTGGTGTTTCCTGTTTTTCGTCTAATTTTCCAATAAACAATGTTAATCCAATGCATAGTATAAGACAAATAATACCGATTATTATTTGAGGTATTGATGAGCTTAACATATCGTATTCCTGCTGTACTTTGTAAAATACAGCTATTGGAGAAGCAAGTATTAGTCCAAGTATGCCGCAGTAAGTGGCAGATATAAAATGATTAAAGAGCCATTCAATAAGCTTCGAAATAAATATTATACCTACTAAGCAACCTAGTGCAAAAGGAATAAGTATTTTACATTCCTCTAACATTGCAGATATATTTAAGTCTTTTAAGGCAGAGATAAAGTTTTTAACGGAAGCTAAAACTCCGAAATAGTATCCTAAAATCATGAGAACAAGTGAACCGCTAACTCCTGGAATGACCATTGCAGCAGCTGCGATTAATCCCATAAAGAATACAATAACCATTGTTTTTATGTCGGCGGTTAGAAGAACACCAGTGTCTTCACCTCCATTTATAAATGGAAGAATAATTGCTATAGCTGTAAAAATAATGAATACAATTACGTTTACTGGGAGAGACTTTTTATTGTCTGTTTTCCAGCCATACTTTAAAGAGGCAAATATCATAGGAAGTCCACCTAAGATAAGTCCGGTAAATGATGATGCTGTGATAAAAGGTTGATTTTTCAATAAAATGGTAATAATAAATGAAAAGCCTACTATTCCAATTGCCATACCGATACCGATTGGCAATAATGTTTTTAAGCTTTTTTTGAAGTCTTTGAATATGTTGGAAATTGAAGATAAAATTTTGTCGTATATTCCAAATGATACTGCCATAGTACCACCACTTACTCCAGGGATAATATTTGCAATCCCAACAAATATACCCTTTATTATGTCGATAATAAATTTCATGATAAGTCCTTTCTTTTTATTTGTTATTATTAGATAGGTTTATTTTGTACAGTTGATAATTATACTATTTTGTTAAAGAAATGGCAATTAAAATATAAGTTGTATTTAATATTGCAAAAAGTGATTATGCATGCTATGATATGTAGTAATAAAAACTATGTAGAGGTGATGGGTGTGAAATTTAAAATTATTGGAGATAGTTGTTGTGATTTTACAAAACATGATATAGATAAGGGATATTTTATTAATGTACCTCTGACACTTACAGTTGGAAACGTAGATGTTATAGATGATGAAAACTTCAATCAGAATACATTTCTAAAAATGATGGCTGATTGTGAAGCGTGTCCAAAATCCTCATGTCCATCTCCTGAAGCATATATAGATAAATTTCATGGAGCAGATGATATTTATATTGTGACATTGTCCTCGAAGTTAAGTGGTTCGTTTAATAGTGCACTTATTGCGCGTCAGATTTATCTGGAGGATAATCCGAATACTAATATTCATGTATTTGACTCAAAAACTGCAGCAGCAGGTGAGCATCTTATATGTGAAAAAATCGAAGAATGTGCTCTCGCAGGCATGGCGTTTAAAGATGTTGTAAGTACTGTTGATGAGTATATAAAAAATATGAGGACGATTTTTGTTTTGGATAATTTGGATGTTATGAGAAAGAATGGAAGAATATCTAAAGTCAAATCTTTTGCTGCAAATATGCTTAATATTAAACCTGTACTCTATGCAGTAGATGGAGAAATAAATCAGCTTGATCAGGCTAGAGGTATGAATAAGGCTTTAAATAAGTTATTATGGCATATTGAGAAAGAAGGCTATGATAAAACTCGAAAGGTTATAATTTCTCAGTGCGACAGCAGAGAAAGATGTTTGAATGTGAAGAAAATACTTATTGATAAGTTTGATTTTAAAAATGTAGAAATTTTGGATGGAAGAGGCGTTACTACCATGTATGGCAACAAGGGTGGTGTAATAGTATCGTTTTAACGAAATTATAAATAGAAAAATTAGGAGAAAGGACAGGATAATTATACATCTTGTACCTTTCTTTTTTTGATGTTATAATTGTGTCGTTAATTTACTTTAGGAGACAAAATAAATGAAATACAATAAAATTTTGGCATATATCATGATATTTGTGCTGATGCTTGTCGTTGTTGGCTGTGGTAAAGATACAACTGAGAAAAAAACAACTGAAGCAACTGTTGTTACGACACAAACAGATTCAACAGCTATGCCTACGCAAGTTCAAACAACAGAGGCTACAACGGAGGAACAGATACAAAAGGATGCTACAGGCTTTTATCCTATAGAGGATTATGTTGAGACTGTCGGTGACACTATTAATGTCAGATATGAACCTTCTACGGATGCAAATATATATGAGCTTTTAGGACCGGGAGAGGTTGTGAAAAGAACTGGTTATAATGAAGAGTGGAGCCGTGTGGTTATAGATGGAGATACCGTTTATATTTATTCAGATTATGTTGTAGAAACAGAAGCACCTCTTGAGGAAGAGCTACCTGATGAACCAATAGCTACTTCTGGAGATGCAGAAGAACAGGTCAAAAAAATAGTTATTGACCCAGGTAAACAATCTAATGCCAATATGGTTATGGAGGAGATTGGACCTGGAAGTACAGAAACAAAAATGGGAGCCTCTGACGGATTTACAGGGAGTATTTTAGGCACAAAAGAGTCCAGCCTTAATTTAGAATATGCTTTGCTTCTTAAAGCCGAACTCGAAAAAAGAGGCTATGAGGTGGTTCTCACAAGAGAAAGTGATAGTGTTGATTTGACAAATAAAGCTAGAGCAGAGTTTGCAAACACAGAAGCTGCGGATATATTTATTCGAATCCAGATGAACTTTAGCTCGAATAGTGAACTATCTGGAGTAATGGCGATTACTATGACTAAACAAAGTCCTTATAATAGCAATTTATATTCAAACAGTAATGTTCTGGCGACGCGTATTTTACAGAATATAATTTTACAAACCAATGCAGCCAATCATGGAATATACGAGACTGATCAGATGACAGTAATCAATTGGAGCGAAGCACCAGTGGTTATTGTTAATTTGGGATATTTAAGTAATGAAGCGGATGAAGCAAATTTAATTAATGCTGCATATAAGACAAAAATAATAACTGGAATGGCAGATGGAATAGATAGCTATTTTCAAAAATAGTTGTTAGATGGAGGTACTTTATTATGGATTATGTATTGATAAGTGATTCTACAGCAGATTTACCAATAGATGTAGTGAAAGAATTGGGAGTTGATATCATTCCTTTTTCGTATTCTATAGATGATAAGCCTTATAATTATTATTTGGATGAAAGAGATGGAAATGTAAATGATTTTTATGCCAAATTAAAGAGTGGTGCAATGCCTGTCACTTCTCAGATTAACCCTGCTATATATAAGGATACATTTAAAAAATATGTCAAAGAAGGAAAAGGTATTATTTATCTTGGCTTTTCTTCTGGCTTAAGTGGCTCTTTGCAGTCTTCGGTTATGGCTAAAAATATGGTTTTAGAGGATTATCCGGATGCAAAAATAGAAATTATAGATTCTCTTGCGGCATCAGTTGGTCAGGGGGTATTTTTATATCTTGCGGCTAAACTTAAAGAAAACGGTAAAACTATGGATGAGCTTTCTACATGGATTAAAGAAAGATGTACAAAGGTGAGCCATTGGTTCGTTGTAGAGGATTTGTTTCATTTGAGTAGAGGTGGAAGATTATCGACTGTTGGTGCTGTTGTTGGAAGTGCTTTAAAAATAATGCCTATTTTGAGTGTCGATGAAGAAGGTAAGCTTATTGTTAAAGCTAAAGTAAGAGGTGTTAATAAAGCGATTGATTATCTTGTGTCTAGAACAGTAGATGAAAGTGAAAATCTCTCAGATATGGTTGCTGTTATAGGTCATGCAGATGCTATGGACAAGGCAGAGAAGATAAAAGCATTAGTAATAGAAGCGGGCATGAAGGAAGAAAATATTATGATAGCACCTATTGGACCTATTATTGGAACTCATGTGGGTTCAGGAATGGCAGCTATAGCTTTTGTTCCAAGATAAAATATTACAAAAATATACCAAAATGTCATAAGACTTGACACATAATATGTAAAATGTTAAAATACTTTCGTAACAAATGTGTAACATTTGATGCGGAAGTATTTTTAATTTAGAAACAGGACAGGTAACTTAAGATGAGTAAACGTACAAAATTAAAACTTAGAAATATGCAGATGTTTATGACTAAGTATGTTTTTAATAGTAAATTTATAGTTAGAAATCTTTTGGCAGTTACTATTATGGTGTCGCTTATTGCTGTTATAGCAGGAACAGCTATGATGATAAAAAGTTCAAGCAAAGATAACAAAAAAGAATCGCCTCAGGAGCTGGCTGTTATCTATACATATAATACTGCTGAGATTAACACCGATTCTATTTCAATGATAAAAACATCTTTGGATAATGATAATAAAGAAGCAGTTGTTGAGGCTAATGAAACTCAGATGGTATCTGAGACAACAGGTGAGTTTGATGCACGTTTTATTGCTACTGGTTCAGATATTAATATAAGAGAAGAGGCTTCTACTGATTCTGCTATTGTGGGAACACTTAATCAGGGAGATGTTGGTGATATACTTTCTTCTGATGGTGAGTGGCTTAAGATTAATTCCGGAAGTGTAACAGGATATGTTAAGGCTGAGTTTGTATTAACTGGTTCCGAGGCAGAGGAATATGCTGTTAATTATCAAACCTCAAAAGGTGTAGTGACAGAAACTGGGGTATATATAAGACAGTCTGCTTCAACGGAGTCAGAAATTATAGGTACTGCAAATCAAGGTGACAGCTTTGAGATAAACAAGTCTACTACAGATACTTTGGAAGGTTGGGTTTGCATATATCTTGAGGATGGTGCGACAGGTTATATATGCAGTGACTATGTAAATGTTCAGATGAGTTATAGTTCTGCAACGCCTGTTATAGATGAAGAAGATACTGTGACTAATGAAAAAGAAGTAGAAGAATCGGAAGAAACAACAGAAACAACAGAAAGTAGTGATACTACACAAACTGTGACAACACAAGAAACAACAGAAACTACTACTGATAATCAGATTGCAGTTACAGAAACAACGAGAGCAGCGGTTTCATTGTCAGCAGAAGATATTAATCTTATGGCAGCAGTTATATATTTAGAAAGTGGCTGTGAATCCTATGAGGGTCAGCTTGCGGTTGCAAATGTTATTATAACCAGATTGTTATCTGGTGCATATGGCAGCACAGTCTCTGATGTAGTTTATGCTCCTTATCAGTTTACGGTTGTAAATTCATCACAGATGGATGATTTGATTGCAAATGGTGCTCCGTCAAGCTGTGTAACAGCAGCACAGGAGGCAGCAGCAGGAAGAAACAATATTGGTTCGTTTTCTTGTTTCAAGCCATCTTGGAATGTAAACACATCAGCTCTTAGCTCGTATGTGGTGATTGGTAATCATGTTTTCTATTAATAACAAAAAAATGTAATATAAAAAGGCGGTTCGTATGAACCGCCTTTAGTGTTTATATATTAGTTATCTCTTTTCTGATCAAGCATTGCACGAACCTTCATAGACAAACCAAAGAGGTTAATGAAACCTTCTGCATCCTTGTGGTCATATAAATCACCAGTTGTAAAGCTTGCAAGCTCCTCTGAATACATTGAGTATGGAGAAGTTGTGCCGGCTTTTATTATATTACCTTTATAAAGCTTGAATTTAACTTCGCCTGTAACTCTTTCCTGAGTGCTTTCAATGAATGCCTGAAGAGCTTCACGGAGTGGGCAATACCATTTGCCTTCGTAAATCATATCTGCGAATTTGTCAGAAATAAGTTTCTTGTAAGCGAGAGTATCTCTGTCTAAGATAAGCTCCTCTAACTGCTTGTGAGCTTCCATAAGGATTGTTCCACCTGGAGTCTCATAAACACCACGTGATTTCATTCCAACAACACGGTTTTCAACGATGTCAACGATGCCAACACCATGCTTTCCACCGAGCTTGTTTAACTCACGAATAATATCAGAAACCTTCATTTCTTTGCCATTAACTGATTTTGGAACACCTTTTTCGAATGTCATAGTAACATACTCTGCCTCATCAGGTGCTTTTTCAGGATGAGTACCGAGAACAAGGAGATGATCCCAGTTTGGCTCTTGACTTGGATCTTCAAGCTCAAGTCCCTCATGGCTGATGTGCCATAAGTTTCTGTCACGGCTGTATGATGTAGAAGCGTCAAATGGAAGATCGATACCATGCTGCTTGCAGTATTCGATTTCGTCTTCACGTGACTGCATAGTCCATTCTGCCTGTCTCCAAGTTGCAATAATTTTAAGGTCTGGAGCTAAAGCTTTAATGTTGATTTCGAAACGAACCTGATCGTTACCCTTACCAGTAGCACCATGACAAATAGTAGTGGCACCCTCTTTTCTTGCAATTTCAACAAGCTTTTTAGCAATAAGTGGTCTTGCAAATGAAGTACCGAGAAGGTATTTGTTCTCGTATGTAGCGTTAGCCTGAACACCAGGAACGATGAAATCGTCACAGAATTCATCAACTACGTCAAGGATATAAAGCTTCTCAGCACCTGAGTATTTTGCTCTCTCCTCTAAACCGTCAAGCTCACTTTCCTGTCCTACGTCGATGCATACACAAATAACATCGAAATCGTAAGTCTCTTTTAACCAAGGTATAATGGCAGTAGTATCAAGTCCACCAGAATACGCAAGAATAACTCTTTCTTTCATTATATAAATCCTCCTTAGAATATTTAAAAGCACAAACTTCACTGCTTTTTTGCACTGACATCAGTATAAACCTTAAATTATGATTATGCAATAAGTAATTTTATTATTTTATGCATAAAACAGTGCATAAAATACAGAAAAATGTATAAAATACAAAAACATTCTAATAATTCCAACTATTTGTTGCATATTCTTGCACATAGTTGTATAATCGGTAATAGTTTAAAAAAGGAAAGAGGCGTTTAATATGGTAAAAGTTGGTATTATAGGCTCAACAGGCTATGCAGGGCAGGAATTGGTGAGAATCTTACTTGGTCATAAGGATGCGGAAATCGTATGGTATGGCTCAAGAAGTTATATTGATAAAGAGTATTCAGAAGTATATGGAAACATGTTTCAGATTGTAGATGCAAAATGTATGGATGACAATATGCAGGAGTTAAGTAAGCAGGCGGATGTTATTTTTACAGCTACACCACAGGGACTTTGTGCATCACTTGTCAATGAAGAGGTGCTATCTAATGCTAAGATAGTTGACCTTTCAGCAGATTACAGAATTAAAGATGTAGCCACATACGAAAAATGGTATGGTATAGAACATAAGAGCCCACAGTATATTGAAGAAGCTGTATATGGACTTTGTGAGATAAATAGAGAGGACATAAAGAAGGCAAGGCTTATTGCAAATCCGGGTTGCTATACAACATGTTCGATTTTATCACTTTACCCATTAGTTAAGGAAAAAATGATAGATGTTGATACAATTATTGTGGATGCCAAGTCCGGTACTTCGGGTGCAGGTAGAGGCGCAAAGCTTGCAAATCTTTATTGTGAGGTTAATGAGAGTATTAAGGCTTACGGTGTTGCTTCACACAGACATACACCTGAGATTGAGGAACAGCTTGGTTACGCACATGAGGGCTCCCCTCTTACAATTAATTTCACTCCACATCTTGTTCCTATGAACAGAGGTATTCTTGCTACTTCGTATGCAAAATTAAAGGATAAATATTCTTATGAGGATATTAAGGCAGTATATGAGAAGTACTACGGAGATGAAAAATTTATCAGATTATTGAAAAAAGGTGTTTGCCCTGAGACAAGATGGGTTGAGGGTAGCAACTATGTAGATATAAACTTTGTAGTAGATGAAAGAACAGGAAGAGTTGTTGTTATGGGAGCTATTGACAATGTTGTCAAAGGAGCAGCAGGTCAGGCGGTTCAGAATATGAATCTTATTATGGGTATTCCTGAAACTGAAGGTTTACTTATGCCTCCGATGTTCCCATAATTTATACTTATGTTAAGATGATGTTTTGTGAAAACGATAGTACATATTTAAGGAGATGATTAATATGACAGCTATTAAAGTTATAGATGGTGGTGTTACCGCTCCAAAAGGTTTTAAGGCAGCAGGAACTCGTGCAGGAATTCGTGAGGGTAAGACCAATAAAGATATGGCAATGATTTATTCGGAGGTACCGGCGGCTACTGCTGGAACATTTACATTAAATGTGGTAAAGGCTGCACCAGTTCTCTGGGATAAAAAGGTTGTTGAAGGCGGAGTAGCGCAGGCTGTTGTGGTAAACAGCGGTATTGCTAATGCTTGTACAGGTGATGAGGGTTATCAGGATGCAGTAAATATGGCTAAACTCACAGGTGAGGCATTAAATGTAAGTCCTGAACATGTTCTTGTGGCATCAACAGGTGTTATCGGATTTACGCTTCCTATGGATGCTGTAGCTCATGGAATAGATTTACTTAAGGATATGATAACTGACACAAGAGAGGCAGCAATTGATGCAGCTACAGCTATCATGACTACAGATACTCATAAGAAGGAATATGCGGTAGAATTTGAGCTTGATGGTAAGAGTTGTAAGATAGGTGCGATGTGTAAAGGTTCAGGTATGATACATCCTAATATGGGAACTATGCTCGGATTTATTACAACAGATGTAGATATAGAGCAGTCGCTTTTGCAGAAGGCTTTGAAAGAAATAATTGAAGATACATTTAACATGGTTTCTGTAGATGGAGATACATCTACAAATGATACAGTTGTAGTTCTTGCAAATGGCATGGCAGGCAACAAAAAAATTGATGCTGAGGGCACTGATTATGAAAACTTTAAAGCCGCTCTCAAAGATGTAAATACATATCTTGCAAAACAGATTGCACAGGACGGCGAAGGCGCAACAAGACTTTTCCAGGTAGATGTTGTTGGAGCACCTGATAAAGTTACTGCAAAAACGCTTGCAAAATCTATAGTGACATCAAATCTTACAAAATGTGCTGTATATGGAAAAGATGCTAACTGGGGAAGAATACTTTGCGCTATGGGTTATTCAGGTGCACAGTTTGACCCATATAAAGTAGATATAACTATTTCCAGTGAAAAAGGCGAGATAAAGCTTGTTGAAAATGGAAAAGCTACTGCTTTTGATGAGGAACTTGCTACTGAAATTTTATCTCCTGAAGTGATTGTTGCAAAGGCAGATATTAAATCAGGTAATGAAAAAGCTACTGCTTGGGGTTGCGATTTGACCTATGATTATGTTAAGATAAACGCTGATTATCGTTCATAAGGTTTTATGAGAAAGGAAAATACAATGGTTAACAATGATTCAATGGAAATGATTTTGGCTAAAGCTCAGACACTTAGTGAGGCATTGCCATATATACAGAAATTTAATAGTAAGAAGATTGTAGTAAAATATGGCGGAAGTGCGATGCTTGATGACAATCTTAAATATAATGTAATAAGAGACGTTGCACTCCTTAAGTTAATTGGACTTAGTCCAATTATTGTTCATGGTGGTGGTAAGGAAATTAGCTCATGGCTCAAGCGTATCGGCAAAGAAACAGAGTTCATTAACGGTCTTCGTGTAACTGACGATGAGACTCTTGATGTTGCTGAGATGGTTCTTTCTAAGGTTAACAAAAGCCTTGTTGCAATGATGCAGCAGTTAGGTGTTAAGGCTGTTGGTTTAAGTGGCAAGGATGCAGGTTTACTTAAAGTTAAGAAGAAACTTTCTGGTGGAAAAGATATTGGTTATGTTGGCGAGGTTGTAGAGGCTGACAGTAGCATTATTGATACATTAATCGAGAATGATTTTGTTCCTGTTATAGCTCCTATTGGACTTGGTATTGAAGATTATCATGGATACAATATTAATGCTGATGATGCAGCTTGTGCTATTGCAACTGCTATTGATGCAGAAAAATTAGTATTTTTAACTGATATTGAGGGTGTATTTGTAGATCCAACAGATAAATCTACACTTATTTCAGAAATGGATATTAATGAAGCTCAGAAACTCATTGACAATGGTGTTGTTGGTGGTGGTATGCTTCCTAAACTTTCAAACTGTATTGAAGCTATGAAAAATGGTGTATCAAGAGTTCATATGCTCGATGGACGTATGGAGCATTGTTTACTCCTTGAGTTCTTTACAGAGAAGGGTATTGGAACAGCTATTCTCAAAGAGCCATTGTTCTAGGTGGTTTTCTATTTCTTGGAAGTAGGGTATAAATAGGGGATATCATAATCCTGTATAAAAATGCGAGCAATATAATATATAGCAGACAAATCACTGCAACGTGCTGACAAACTAACTAATAACTGCGACTAAGACGCTCAGGAATGCCTTCGCGCCTAAGTCTTAGTAATTAGTGGATTTCGTCAGTCACTAAGAACGCAGTTTGAAAATTTGTCTGATATATATTATATTGCTCGCTTTCTTATACAGGATTATGATATCCCCCTCTATTTATCCCCTAATCATCATAGGAAAGTTCTTCGAACTTCCTATGACGATGGAGAGTCTTGTAGATAATATGTGTAAGTGATACAATAAAGTGTAAAAATTCGAATTTTTCGGAGGAATATTTATGAGAAAGTGCATACGATGCGGAAGCGAAATGAAAGAAAACTGTGCCATCAAAATTAAAGGTGCAGGATACGGAATTGTTATGTCATCTGATGAAAACAAACTTTTTGGAGGTAGAATGGGCGAACCT
>JAZSEO010000009.1:0-1897 GCA_045531735.1 Wujia sp.
CTTCAGAACAACTGACGTAACTGGTGTATGTAACCTTCCTGCAGGTACAGAAATGTGCATGCCTGGTGATAACGTAGAAATGACAATCGAATTGATCCATCCCATCGCTATGGAACAGGGTCTTACATTCGCTATCCGTGAGGGTGGACGTACTGTAGGTTCAGGTCGTGTTGCTACTATCATCGAATAATCGTTGATAGTGTCTACAAATAGCTAGATTTCATAAGGCTTTCCGAGTAATCGGGAAGCCCTTTTTTCGTCTTGAAATAAGTGGAAAAAATAGCGAAAAATAGAGTCAGCGGTGCCAAAACGGTGCCGAGAATGCTTAATAAATTGTTTTTTGACATAAAATGAGATGCTGTGCTATAATGTATAACACATAATTCAAAATTTAATCATAGAATATATTATAAAGAGATTGACAGTAGAAAACTTCTTTGATACAATAAGCACATTCTGTTAGATAAAATATTGAAAACCAATGTGCAGTATGGTATAATCTAAGCAGATAAACAAATAATATTAATGAATTTTCGCAGTTATACTGCTTAAATTTTTGGCTGACAAAGCCATGACATGAAAGGATTAATTTGACCGACGAGGTCACTCTGATTTTCAGAGTAGGGTATAGCTAAGTCTATACCCTTTTTTCATACATAAGTAAATGGAGGCGTTCTAGTGAGGGAATACATAAGAAATATTACCAAAACGAATGATTTGATTTTAAATGGAACACTAGGGAATGATGAGATTGATAGATTTTCAAAGTCAGATTATAGATGGGCAGATAATAAGAGAAAGAGTTTTCAGACTCGAAAAATAAAGAAGGGAGAAATATATCAGTTTGAATTTGGAAAGAACTTTGTTCCAGAGATGTCGTATGAGCATAGGGGCTTAGTAATCGGTGTTAATAAGAAATTGTTATATGTATTGCCCATATTTTCATATGATTCACAAAAACATCCTGATGTTTATCATCCGGTTGATAATAATACAAGTAAAAGCGACTTATATTTGTTAAAGAAAGCTGATTATTCGTTTATACAACATGATTCAGTGATGAAGCTTAATGATATTCGCACTGTAAGTATAAATCGTATATTGTATCACCAGAAGGATGGCAGAATTGATATTAATTCATCTGAATATAAAGCCATAGAAGAATTGGTTTTGAATAAATATTTTCCTAGTTTTTTACACGAGTTGAGAACCTGTATTTCGGATAAAGAGCAATTAGAAACTAAGAATCGGGAGCAGGAGCAAAAAATAATAGATTTAGAAACTAAGATAAAAGAACTTGAAGCTAAAGTCAATGAACTAGAACATATCAGCCAAGCGACCGAGAAATAAATATATGAATTGATTATAAGATAAAAACTCCAGTGAACACACATATTCACTGGAGCTATTTTTTTACCATCCCTTAATCTGTTTTACCTGTTCTGCCCTCTCCGCATCTTTATGATACTGCAGCTTAAATTGTATTGTTTCCACAACCTCTTTTCGGGCTTCATCATCCAACTGATAAAAAGAAGTGAGCAGATTATCCACATCCGGCATACTGTTTTTACCAAATAGGTGCATAAGTGGATAGAGAGAATACTTTAAGTAGGTTTTTATTCTGCTGGAATCCAAGGCACCATTCAAACCATCCGGAAGGGTAGGGTAGATTTCTTCTTCTGTAATGGCTCCGGAGAAAGGACTTGCGGAGCAAATCTCATTCACATCAATATCCAAGGCATTTGCCAGACGAAGAGCAAAGTCAAATCTGATGTTGGTATCCTTTTGAATAATAGTATAAAGTGTAGTGGCACTGATGCCGGTTTCTTTAGCAATCTTACGTACATTGGTACCTTTGTTATCAATGTGTTCTTTTAATTTCTTTCCATCGCCCATG
>JAZSEO010000027.1:0-3482 GCA_045531735.1 Wujia sp.
CCAAAAGAACTGATAGAGAGCAATGAAAGATAAACCTATTGTACTAGACTTGTTTTGTGGAGCAGGAGGCTTATCTAGAGGCTTTATTGATGCTGGGTTCTCTGTGAAATTAGGCGTAGACTTTGATGATGCCGCACTTAAAACATTTGAGGCAAATCACGAAGGAGCAACAGCATTAAAATTAGATTTATTCAATCTAGATAATGTTAATGTAATACAAGATTTCTTCGATAAAAATAACTATAAGCTAGATGTCTTAGTTGGAGGGCCTCCTTGTCAGGGCTTTTCTTTGGCTGGTCCAAGACAAATAGATGATTCTAGAAATAAGTTGTATCAAGCAATGGTTATGACAGCTAGAATCTTGCGCCCACGAGTTGTTGTATTAGAGAATGTCCCAGGCATGATTCAACTTCATGGAGGATTAGTAAAAGATAAAATTATTAGCGACTTTACGGCTTTGGGTTATAAAATGGGAGAACCAAAAGTTCTCTATGCACCTGATTATGGCGTGCCACAAATTAGAAAAAGGGTTGTTTTTGTGGGATTATTGGGAGCCATAGAGGATTTCTCATATCCTATGCCAATTCTAAAGCCGGAGGAGTATATTACATGTGAGCAAGCGATTGGAGATTTACCTGCACTTGTTGATATTGTAGGTGAAAAAGTTCAACCATATCCGTGCGATCCTATGTCTGTGTATCAACAAATAATGCGATCTGGATCTGGCGCTATATACAATCATGAAGGAACTATTCATGATGCTAAAACAAAGAAATTTATCCGAATGGTTCCAGAAGGTAAAAATTATAGAGCGTTACCAGCGGAATATGCCGGCATTTATAAATATCACGAGGCATTGACGCGATATCATAGCAAAAAACCATCTCCAACTATTAATACGGGACATCGCTCACATTTTCACTATAAGTGGGATAGAATCCCTACGGTTAGAGAAAGTGCAAGATTGCAGTCGTTTGCGGATAATTTTGTGTTTTTTGGCAACAAAACTCAACAATATAGACAAGTAGGAAATGCGGTCCCACCATTGCTTGGTAAAGCTATCGCAACAGAGATTTTTAAATGGTTAAAAAAGAATGGCAATTAAAATAAAGAAGAAAATAAAAATGTTAGATCTCTTTGCTGGATGTGGAGGTCTTACAGATGGCTTTATGCAAACACGGTGCTTTACAGATGTTGCGGCTGTTGAGTGGAAAGAACCTCAAGTTTCTACACTTCGCCATCGCCTATCCACCAAGTGGGGAAAGCGCGATGCCGAAGAAAGTATACTGCATTTTGATATCCAGCGAGAAGAAGAGCTGTTCTGTGGATGGTCAGAAGATGCAATATTTGGAACTAGCAAAGGCTTAGATTATTATGTTGATAAGGCTAATGGTATCGATATTATAATCGGAGGCCCTCCTTGTCAAGCATACTCCGTTGCGGGTAGAGTTCGTGATGAGAATGGAATGCATAATGATTATAGAAACTACCTGTTTGAGCATTACTTATCCATTGTTGATAGGTATCAACCAGATATTTTTATTTTCGAGAATGTTCCTGGTATTCTAAGTGCATGCCCGAATGGTATCAGAGTATCTGAAGTAATTCCTCGCGAATTTGCAAAGAAGGGATACATAATAACCAATGATTTATCTCAAGCATTAGTTAATGCTTCGGATTATAATGTCCCTCAGAATAGAAAGCGAATAATCATGGTAGGGGTTAGAGAAGAGTCTTTTAAACATATTGATATACAAGAAATGCTGGATGACTTTTATTCCAACATTTTACCATCATATAAGGGTCATAAAGCTCTCACAGTAAGGGATGCTATTGGAGCAATGCCTCCATTAGAGCCTTATTGGGATGAGGCACATCATTCTAAAAGGGTTTCTCATTCAACTCCAATCTGTGATGCTACATGGCATGAACCAAGATACAATAATACAAGAGATATGGAGACTTTTAAACTCCTAGCACAGGATGTTGAATCAGGATCTCCTGTATATGATAGTAAAAAAATTGCGGAGTTGTATGAGGAAAAAGTTGGTTCAAAATCTCCAATTCATCGTTACCATGTACTTAATCCAGATCTACCAAGTACAACCATCATAGCCCATTTGCATAAGGATGGAAATAGGTTCATACACTATGATTCAAAACAGGCTAGAACGATTACTCCTCGAGAGGCCGGTTTGCTACAAAGTTTTGACATGGATTATGAGTTTATTGGCTCTCGTGGTAGTGTATATGAAATGATTGGAAATGCTGTTCCACCTCAATTAGCAAAGGCTTTAGCCTTCGCTGTCGTAGATTTGTTGAAAAAATATAAATCAGATAAGTATGTATAATTATCTTTATACAAATGACATGCGCATCAGCGATTTACCTGACTCCATAAAAAGAGTTAGTGAGATTTTGCTGTCTGGTATGGAGCCATATCAAGTGGATAAAAGTTTTGGCAATAATGGCGCAACTATTCAATTTTATTTTAATCTTCAAGATAATACAGAGACTCTTATAAAAGGAAAAGATGCGACATTAGAGGTTATTCGAAACTTTATTCTTAAATTCCAATTTCCGAATACAAGGACATTGGAATCATATAGAAACACACTAAATGATAAAATTATTTTTGCACCTTATAGGGCTATTATTTCTGTTTTATATAAGCTTGCTCTTAATGAAGGCAATACTAGTTATTTAACACACGACGAGATATTGTTCTTCTTTTTCTGCAATTCAGATGTTTGTACGAATCCTAATTTTGATGTAGACGAGCTAATAAACAGTATTGTCTGTTATAGAAATAATCCATACGACATAACTTCAAGTGTTAGAGCAAAAATCAAATGGAATCAATATGAGCGACAGCTTAGAGAGATGATGACAGTGCTACAATATGCTAGCAGTGTATTTAAAAACCGCAGTGGAACTCTTTCGTTTGTTATGCCAACATCAACAGATGATATTACTTTTATAAATGATGTTATCAGCTACGATAAAGTATGGTACCCTTCAAATGTTGAAGATTTTAACTTGTCAAATAAAGAATACATAAGCTATATGGACACAGCGAATACACCTTATTATGTGATTGAATTAAATAAACCACATAAACTAAATAATAAGAAAATAGATGAAAGTCTTCAACAAATTTACTATGGTGCTCCTGGTACTGGTAAATCACATATCGTAAAGAAACAGACCGAAGGGGAAAGCGTAGTTCGCACAACTTTCCATCCCGATAGTGACTATTCAACTTTTGTTGGATGCTACAAGCCAACAACAAAGGAGGTTGAAATGCGTGATGTTACAGGTAAAGTCATAATAGAACATGGCCAACCTGTAACAGAAAATCGTATTATTTATCAATTCGTTGACCAAGCGTTTTTGCAGGCTTATATCAAAGCATGGAAGTTCTATGCAGAGGCTGAAGAAGGTGTTACCCCCAAGAAACAATTCCTGATTATCGAAGAGAT
>JAZSEO010000052.1:0-292826 GCA_045531735.1 Wujia sp.
CTTCCATCGAGTTCCAAGTTTGAATGCAAGGATTGTGGTTGTAGATTTTCATTACGCTCTGGTACTGTATTGCACGGATCCAAACTACCGTATAAGTATTGGTTTATTGCTATTCATTTGCTTACAGCAACAAAACACACCCTTTCTGCTCTTGAAATACAGAGACAATTAGGGCATAAAAGATATCAGCCGATATGGGAAATGGTTCATAAGATTCGTAGTGTGATGGGGAAACGTGATGCTGAGTACATATTGGCTGGTTATGTTGAACTTGACGAGGGATATTTTACGACTGAGAAACCGAAGAATGCCAAGAAACATGGTAGAGAAAGGAAGGCAAAGGTTATGGTAATGGCTGAAAGTGTTCCTGTGTCTAATCCTAAACCTAATATGAAATCGAAGAAGGTAGGGCACATAAAGATGATTGTTATACCGGATGTCAAAAAAGACACTCTGTATAATGTTGCATCGGAAAACATCCATAAGGATGCGGTATTATCAATGGATGCAAGCTTCAATCATTCCAAGATAGAGGAAGAGTATGACTGCATAAGTGAGAAATGTATTACACAGGAGGATATAGATGAGTTGTTACCGTGGGTACATACTACGATAGCCAATGCAAAATCATTGCTTCTTGATACGTATCACGGAATAAAAGAAGTATATTTACAGGACTATTTGAACGAGTTTTGTTATAAGTTCAATAGAAGGTGTTTTGGAGAAGGCTTGTTTGATAGAGTAGTGGATATTTGTGCTGGATACAGTAATGGTTTTGCACATAGACCGTATAGGAAAACTGCATAATTCTTATTGAAAGCGTTAACACACAATGAACCAATAAATACACTAAAGAATTATATAAATATGGCAAGAAAGTTTTATCGAAAGAAACGCACACTTACAAAAGATGAGTTGCGCGAATTGGTCGCAGAGGCAACTATAAATGAAATTGATGGTAAAACTTATGCTAGAGTGCATAATGCAACCATAAAAGCACAGAAAGACGTGTTAAACAATGTGGCTGTCTCGCCACAGGGAAGACAAAATATGGATGTTATTGTGAGAGGCATAGATTTAGATCCAAGGGCAGCTGACTCCCTGATATCACCATATAAAACAAAGTACTTATTTCAT
Source organism: Wujia sp. (assembly GCA_045531735.1). Classification (GTDB taxonomy): domain Bacteria; phylum Bacillota; class Clostridia; order Lachnospirales; family Lachnospiraceae; genus Coprococcus_C. The sequence goes on from JAZSEO010000052.1 coordinate 1,138, forward strand.
TGTCAAAATTTAAGAGGTGCGGCATCTATACTTATTTTCGAATTGAAGCAATTGTATGAACTTACTCCGCAAAAGGCAATTCTTAAGGGTGATATTACGTTTAATAATGAGCCCCTTTCTGGTAGCATTATTATCGATTTAATTAATAGCCAAGTGTGTTATAACTATAAAGGTAAGTCTCCGAGATATAAATTAACAATTGATCCTTCTAAACAAAAAACATGGAACAAACTTATAAACGAATTACAAACAAGTATAAACTCACGTATTATATAAAGAAAGATGAAGACAATCAACATAAACGAATACAAACGCAACAATCACATTAATGAGTCTTTAAACCCATTACAAGATTATGATTATAAAAGCAAAGAATATGTATATCCCGAAATAGTTGAACTAATGGTAAACGAACAACACAGAAGAGGAAATACATCATTTTCAGAGAGCGACATAAAAAACGGATATTACTATCCCGTGGGACCAATTAAGTATGATGGAAAGCACACTTCTATAACAAGCGTTATGATGCCAAATGGTGGTCAAACATACCATATATGTGAAGATGACCACTGTATCGTTATACGAATGACCGATGATGGCCCGTTTGCCAAGGACTATATATATGCTAATTGGATTTTTCCTGCACTGTTTGAAGAATTAAAAAGAATCGATGTTAGTGTGCTCTACTAACATCGATTCTTTTACTGTCTATATAATTTTGTGGGTGTTGGTACTTGGCCTTTGTTTTGTTCATTTTCCGGAAAATCGTAGTAATTCAAAAGAGCAGTTTCTGTTTTTGTTATCTCAGATTCGTTCTTACAATACAGCACCGCAATATAAAGAGGATTAATTTTCGAAAGAGGCTCCTTTTTATGATGTGATGTAAAACGACTTCTTAAATCAACAGTCTTTCCACAATATAATATCCTACATTCTCCATCTACAAGGTCATTCGTACCGGTGAAGAATATATACACCCCGTCCTGATCTTTTGGGAAGTTTAGTCCTTCATCAAATTTATAAGTGTTGTTATTAATATAATACACATCGAATGGTTGGGGTCCAACGTCTTTATTGAACCTAATTCGAAAGCCTGTTTTTATAATGTCTATCATAACAAAATGTTTCCAGCAAATTTAGCACATCTATCACAAACACCAAAATTTACTGCACCTTTTGCGGATAATCATTTAAAAATTTAATTTATAACGGAATTATTTTGTAATTCCGTTTTTTATTTGTATATTTGTAAAAAGTTTTTATGCGATAAAGATATTAAACAATAAAAGAAAACAATATGGGATATAAAGCAATTGATACGTGTGGTAACAATCCTAATTACTACGCATCTATTCAGAAGATTGACAAGGTGGAGCCTATAGAGGGTTCTGATTATTTAGTAAAGACCACTGTGTGTGGTAGAACAATTGTAGCATCAAAGAAACTTTATAAAGAAGGATCCATTGTTGTATATTTCCCTCATGAGTGTGTTATTTGTGAGGAGTTTCTGTCGGCGAATAACTTGTATGATTTACATAATTACAAAAAGAATCGTAATAGTAAAGATGTAGATGCTGTGCTTTATGAGATGAATAATGAAAAAAATATTGCGAAGAAGCAAGATCTTTATGTTAAAGCAAGGTCTATGTGCGGTTATTTTGATGCCAGTGGTCGTGTAAAGACAAGAAAGATAAGGGGCGTACACTCAGAGGGCTTCATTATTCACACATATGCTATTACAGCGATGGATAGTATATTTTCTGTCGTTGACTGGGAGAATCATGTTGGAATGAAGTTCGACACTCTCAACGCAACACAGATTTGTTGGAAGTACATCAATAGACAGGAGGCTCATCTCTTGTCTTTGAAGCCTAAGCAGACTTTTTATCAGAAGGCTATGAAGAAGGTTAAGAGAAATGCAAATCTCGTTGAAAACCAGTTCAGATTGCATTATGACACATCACATCTATCAGAATTTATTGATAAGGTAAATCCTTACGATGACGTTGCTATTACGGTGAAGATTGATGGATCAGCTTGTTGTGTTTCTAATGTATTGGTTAACAAGAAGTTGAATGTGTTTGACAGGTTGGCTCGTAAGATAGGTTTTAATGTTAAGGAACAGGATTATCATGTAATATATAGTTCTCATCATATTATTAAGAGTGTTGAGATTAACCCTGGTGCATCATTAGGTTTTTATGGTGTTGATATATGGGAGCCCGTTAAGAACCTGATAGGCAAGTATTTGTCAAAGGGTATGTCTATTTACGGTGAGGTTGTTGGATATATTGAGGGTACAGATTTGATGATACAGCCTGATAGGGATTATGGGTGTAAAGTTGGCGAATGGAAATTTATGCCATATCGAATAACAGAAACCGACAGAGATGGTGTTGTTACAGAGTGGAATATGGATAAGGTATGTGCATCGGTTGAGGAAATGATGTGTTTATATCCTGAATTGAAAGCTAAACTTCTTCCCCCTAAGATGTTATACTTTGGCAAGTTCTGTGATTTGTACAAAGATATTCCTGTTGATAACGAGTGGGCAAAAAATGTTTACGAAAGAATGAAGAATGATACAACGCTTCTTGGAATGGAACTTGATGAGCCATTGTGCAAGATCGCAGGACCAAGAGAGGGTGTTGTTGTTAGAGTAGGTAAAGAAGCGTATAAATTAAAGTCACAAAGACATCTAGCGTTGGAGTCTGAAAGGGCAGATAAAGGAGATGTTGACATAGAATCATTGAATTGATATGAAGAATACAATAGCAAGTAAATATTTTAGTGTAGAATTTTGCGAATATGGCGGTGATGCGTTTGTGCGTGTGACACCTGACTGGGGGTATATTAAAAACATACCTGAATTTAAGGTATTGGAAACAACATCACAGTCACCAAAGTGGCATTCGGAGGGTGAGAATGTTATCGATCATGTCAGGTTGTCGGTTGATGCTGCCTGTAAGTATTTTGCAGACCGTTCTCGCTATGGTGAATTTGACGAAACAACGATATATATTGTTATGCTCGCAGTATTGTTTCACGATATCGGTAAAGGTGTAACAACAAAACTCGGTGATGACGGTTTATATCACAATCCAAATCATGCTGTTGAGGGTGAAAGGATAACAAGGAGACTGTTGTGGGACTTGGGATATTACAAAAGGGAGTACATTTGTAAGTTGGTGAGATATCATATGCATCCACTTGAAATTGTTTCAAAATCAGATTGGCTTGAAAGAATGTTTGATTTGGCGCATAGATGTGGCGGTCTCAGGGAGTTGGCTCTCGTGAAGATGTTTGATTTGATGGGTTCAAAACCAACTGTTCAAGGTGCTGTTGAAAAATCGTACAATGATTTAACTAAGTTTATGTACTCGGCTAAAGCATTGGAGATTTATGACAATAAACCTTTAATCGGACCGAAGACAAATCTCAACAGATTCATTGATGAAAACACAATAAAAGTTTATGTTATGATGGGTTTACCGGGTGCTGGTAAATCAACATATGTCGACCAGAACTTTAAAGGGGATGATTATGTTATTGTATCGAGAGATTTGATCAGAGCAGAACTGGGTTATTGTGCTGAAGGTGAGAAGTTTATCGGTGACAAAGAACAGGAAAAATGTGTCACGGAAATATTTAATCAAAAGATGTTAAGTGCAGCTGCGCAAAACAAAACGATTGTTCTTAACAATATGAATAATCGTAGAGAGTATAGGGATGGCTACAAAAAATTATTGAAAGAGTATAATATAAGCTGGAGATATATCTATTGTGAGGCACCGACACTTACTCATAACATTGTGCGTAGGTATGGTCAGATTGATGGTGAATTGTTCCAAGGAATGATTAATCATTTTGATATGCCGATGTATGAGGAATTTGATAAGTTAAGTGTAATTATATCAAAGAGTTAGGTTATGGTTGATAATTTTGAAAGAATAAAAGATTATCTTAGGCAGAAAGGTTTGCCTGAGAAGTATGACAGGCAAAATATACCAGATTTGTATTTTACTGTTGAGATAATAAGACGTGCAAAGGATCATAAAGAAATGGGTTCATCCAATTATCATTTCAAGAATTATTATGTGACAAGCATAGAAGGTCTTGATAAGATAAAGGATGAAGTCATAACAATATGTGAGACATTTGGAATGCGAGCATATATATCTATAAACAGAAAATCATTTAGGGCTGTGACTATGAATACCATAGCGGAGTTGGCTGCATTAGCATCCAAGAATGATTATAGAAAGCCATATTCTGTTTACGAGAGTTGTTCTGGTAAGTATGTTGAGAGAAGTGATAAGACATGGGTAGTGGATATTGACGATGATCAGATTGAAAATCTAGGTTTCTTTAAGTATTGGTTGACAGCACTTAGACCAGAACAAGATACCATTATATGTGAATTGCCTACAAATTCAGGTGTTCATTTGCTCACAAAACCGTTTAATAGAGATAAATTTAACAACGAGTGTCAAGCAGCTGGAATAAATACTCCAGATATAAAATTAAATCACTTGACAGCGTTATATGCAAACATCTAAATATGAATTAGGCGATAAGGTAGTATTTGCCGGAATAAAAGGCACTATAATAAATACTGGTGTGTTGGGTTCAAAGTTATCACCAAACAGAACATTTGTTTATGATATACAGCTTGAAAACGGTAAACGAGCCACTTGTGTTGCTGAATGGGCATTAAGTAAATGTGTGCAGTAATGTCAGATGATGCCTAAATAATTGGTGGATCACTGAATTGCATAAGAAATATACTGAGTAAAAAATTTAAAGGATTAGAATAATATGGCAAGTAAGAATGATAAATGGAGCATGTTTAAAAATTACATGCATAACGAATTAGGTATAACAAAAGAAGACATCAGAGAATGGATACAAGACGCGGTAGAAATAGAAGTGAAAAAAATTGTAGATGAAAGTTTTTCAAAATTCAGTATTAAAGATAGGATTAGTCGTGAAATTGATAATCATATAGGACAATTCTCTGATTATAGTCTTAGACAACAGATTTCTAATGAATTGGTTAAGCGTTTAAAAATTGTAATTGAATAATATGATATATGAAGAGATGGGTTTAAAGAAACAATAATGTCAGGGATGTATGATTGGAAATGATGAATCTTATCGATGGTGCATAAAATATAACATTTTTTGAAAATGATTATCCACAAAAGGTGCAGTGACTATATTTGATTGAACGTGTCCCTTATTTGCGGTTTGTGAGGTTTCATATCAACCATTGTAGGTTTAATTGTACCAAACACAAACCTGTTTAAAAAAGAATTTTTCATCATATCGTTGATGGTTTTCTTTTCTCTCCGTTGTTTGGAACGGATTGATACGAAGATAGTCATTTTTTGAAAAAATCCTACGAAATATTTTGTTCGTAGGATTTTTTGTTGTATATTTGCAGTATCAAAACGTAATATAAATTATGAAAGCATTTTATTTGAGAAATTTTAGAAATGGTTTGGCTACAAACAGTAGTTCAACACATTCTGTTATTTACAGAAATGAGGGAGAAATGTTCGAAGATCTTGACATATTTGAACTCGATTATTATGGTAGATGTGATTCTACAATCGCTGCAACACGTGAAGCAAAGATTAAATACGTGTTGGCTAACATCATGTATAACGATGAACTTGTCAAGGCTCTTCTTCCTAAGTATCCTGAAATGAAGAAGTATTTCGGTAAGATTAAGAAGAAGTTTCTTAACGATGAGAATAGAACCTGGTCCGACAGTGAAGATTTCGGTATGTATTGCAGAGGTGAATTGTACACAGGCGAAATGGAATATGATATTGAGTACATAACAGAAATCATTGAGAACCCTGACATCGTTATCGTAGGAGGCTCAGATGAAATGGATTTTGTATATGATACGACTGAGAACCATGAGGAGGTTGTAGAGCCAACCGATTTTACTGCGTTCGGTGAAAGATACCCATCATATGGCAATAGGTCACACTATATCCATAAAAATGGTAATTACTGGGTTGCATTCGGAACAACTCGTCTTGCTCGTGTTCCACAGAAAACAGAAGATGATGACGATATTTGTGATAGAAGCACAGCATATAAAAGACATTGTTCTGTTGGACGTACAAGATTTTCGACAACAAAGGGAGATCTTCTACCAGAATATCCTGAACTTATTGATTTGAGAATTACCAATAAGTGTAATCATGGATGCCCGTTCTGTTTCATGGATTCTAATAATAAGGATGTTCATATGCGTAAGCATTACATTGACAGGATTGTTAATGGGTGTGGTGAACAAACAGAGTTTTCTATTGGTGGAGGTAACATACTGTTATATCCTGATTTGGAATATGTTTTATCGAAGATTAAGAGCAGAGGCCATGTTGTTAATGTAACGGTTAACGCTAAGGACTGTGAGACTATCGTTAACGATAAAAATATTAGGGATATCTTTATGAAGTATGTTGATGGAATTGGTATATCTGTTACAAAGGCAACAGACATCGATGAAGTTGAGCGTATGTATAAAGTATTCCATGACAATGACTTTTTCCAGCGTAACCCAGGTTATCACCAGAAGTATATAACATGTCATATGATTCCAGAGTATATTGGCGTAGAAACCGTAAAAGAACTTATGGAATCTCATAGAAAGCGTAACATTTGGACACCGTTTTTGTTCCTTGGTTATAAGACTAATGGTAGAGGAATCAATTGTGAACATAAAAAGTTTACAGACGCTGAACTCGACAAACTGTTTGAGAACAGTTATATGATAGCAATTGATACAACGTTTGCTAACACATATTATGATTGGCTGGATAAGAATTTCGCTATCAGCAAGTGTATTACACTTAATGAGGGAGAATTTAGTCTTTATGTTGACGGTGTAAACGAAACAATTCACAAGTCATCATATCAGCTTGAAAAGCCGTATAGACTAAAAGAGTATTCAAATAAAGATATTGACAATCCTATTAAGGCTAAAGCAAAGGAAGTTTATTGTCTTAAGGATGCTTTTAATTGTATCAGAAAGGATAATGGCTTGAAGATATATAACAAAAACGATTTCAGTTATTATGCTGATGCAGAACTTCCATATTATGATGAGGAGGATGAATAATGAAAATTGATTTAGATAAATTCGGATTGTGGTACTTCCTTGAGAGTTGTCTCAGGGGGTCCCACCTCCGTTCAAGTCATGTACAGGATTTTACCGACGTGTATTTTGATAAACTTACGCCAAGTGAAAGGAAATTTCTTTATGATTGTGTGCTAGACAAGTTACATGATGGAGAATTTAAACCTGATAGTTGTATGTGTGGTCATGATACATGGTTCATGGCAAGATATAATCCTGATAATCAGTATAGTGTAAAGGTTAAGGGATGTGATAAAGAAGTGTTAGCGTTTAAGTTACCAAATGATGATACTTATTATATAGGTGAACATGCACACATAAACGAGAGTTATATCATATCTGTTACTAAAATAGAACCGCCAACAGAAGAATGAAAGTATTACAAAAAATAAAAAACGCGCTCATAGATAAGCCATTACACACAATATCAACAACGGTGTTGTGTTGTCGATATCCTTTTCTTAGATTGTATAGTGCATATTCAGGATTAAGAAATAATTGGAGATTCGCGGCTCGATACCATAAGAAACATTACCACGATTCGTGTAAAACCGTATACTTTGAACTGGTTGAGGACACCTCATTGAGAGATAACAAACTTGAATATGAAGTGAAGTTGAGAAACGGTAAAAAGATATGGGGCAATTTATCATATAATGTAGGAACATCGCCCAGCGAATTGTACGTTTGTTATGATAATATGATTGCTCATGTTTATGACCTGGATCAGTATTTTGAGGATTATCCTGAATATATTTTTATAGAAGATTGCGTTGAATTAGAAAAAACAATATGTTTGACTATAAGATACAATAAAGGTAAAGCCCTTAGTTACACTGATTATCCATCTGGACTAACAAGGTTTTGTAATGTTGTTGTTGACAGGTGGTTGTATACGAAAGTGAGGATTCTTGATTGGATTGAAAAATATCCTTATCAGTGGGTTCATTGGTTTGACACATACTCTTGGTATGATGCTATTCCTTATGGCTGGAGAAAGGCATTTGGTAAACAAATGATAAAGGAGATTGCTGATGCTCTTAAAGCGGAAGGTGGAAGAAAGGCATTGAAAGAATTTCGCATAACCGATATCAAGGAAAAGTGGGGTAGTTTAAGTCTTTATGCTTCAGGTTATAACGATGAAGTTATGAAAATTATAGAGAAATATGAATATATTTCATTGCGAACCTGTATCAAGTGTGGAAAGACAGCATATGGTATAACAGAGGGATGGATTACTCCGTTGTGTAAAGAATGCTTTAATAAAAGTACATTTAGGATTATAAGACCATATTACAATGAGGACAACAGTTGGTATGGCTATACATCATCTAAAGCAAAAGAAAGGGAATACCACCCCGATTATATAATTCAAAAATAAATTAAAACAATATGACAGTAAAAGTAGTAAACAAATCAAATCACAGACTTCCAGAATATGCTACACCAGGAGCGGCTGGAATGGATCTTAAGGCAAACACAACAGAACCAATTGTTCTAGGACCACTCGAAAGACAAATGATTCCAACGGGTCTTCATATAGGACTCCCAGCAGGATATAAAGCAGATGTTCGTCCTCGATCTGGACTTGCTGCGAAATACGGAGTCACTGTATGTAATACACCTGGTTTGATTGATGAAGATTATACAGGAGAGATTAAGGTTATTCTTATTAATCTGTCTAATGAAAAATTTGTAGTTAATCCTGGTGAAAGAATAGCTCAACTTGTTGTCACAAAATATGAAAAAGTAGAATGGGATGAAGTTGATGTTCTTGATACAACGGAGCGAGGTGAAGGTGGATTCGGTTCTACTGGTAGAAAATAAAATGGAATAATTTTTATAGAAACTTTTCAAAGGAATTACTAAAAATTTCTTTGAAAAGTTTTGTAAATAAAAATAATTGTTGTATATTTGCAAAAGAATTAAAAAACAAAGATATATGATGACATTAGACGAAGCATTTAACTCAAAGTACACAGAGAACGGTGATATCGCATTCACCACAACAGGTAACAATCTTCTTGACATTCTGTTTTTGTCAGAGTATTATACCAATCATCTTGACGAGGTGCATATTGGTGCATCTGATACAGAGAAACTGTTTTCAATGATGATTCGTGATCCAAGACATGGTTTGGGACGAAGAGATCTTGGTCGTGTTCTGATGCACATGTCTGGTTGTTCTATTGATGAGATAGTAACAGCCGGTAGAGTTGATGATTTGTTTATCCTGAATTCAAAAACGGGCGAATTCGAGTTGTCATGTGATGTTCTTAACTATCTCTATGACCAGTGCTTTATGAATAATGAACTTGTAAAGAAGTGGATGCCACGATACAGTTCAAAGAATGCTATGATTGCTAGGGCAATTGCTAAGCATTGGGGAATGAACAAACAGCAGTATGGTAAGTTCATCAAGTGCAATACTGTAGAGAACAAACTCTCTCGTAAGAACACAGATGACATTATATTTGAGCATGTTCCTTCTCTTGCAATGATTAAGTATTACAAGAGATTCGAGAATGGTTCAGATACAAGTGAAAGGTTTGCTCAATATCTTGCTGATGTAAAGGCTGGAAAGAAAGAGATTAAGGTATCTACAACAACAGTTTATGATATCTATCGTAACCGACATAATATTGATGCTGATCTTTTCTTTAGTAAGATTGAAAAGATTGCGTTGAGTTGTGTTCCAGTTGTAGATTCTTCATACTCAATGCAGGATAAAAACGATTCTTATGGTAAGGCTATGGCTATTGGTCATTACTTGGCTAAATGTAGTACATATGCACCAAATAAAGTTGTATCTTTTTCATCTACACCAACAGTATTGACGCTTGGTCAAGAGAACAGAATACCAAATACAAAATATACTTGGTACAAGACAAATCATCCAAATAATGTTGAGTATGATGTGCAATCACTTGGTAATTTGAGAGGATACGCCAGAGAGATTGCCAGTATGTACACAGGAGATTGTAGTAATACAGATCTCGGTGCGGTGATGAAATGTTTTGAGAGAATGTATGTTAACGGTGTCAAGAGAACAGATTACCCTGAATACATTGTTGTTCTTTCTGATATGGAATTTGATGCTGGTTCATCTATGTCTAAGGATATGCTGATGGATATGTGGAAAGAAAAGGGTTACACAACAAAAATTGTTTGGTGGAATTTCAATTCCAGAAGTGCAACTGTTCCAGAAATGGATACACACGGTAACATTTATATGTCTGGTTATTCACCAATGCTTCTTAAGTTTCTTTGTGCAGGGTTTGATGGAAAAATGTTCCTTGATAATCTTCTTAAAGAATATAAGAAGGCTATCACATCTAAGTAGAAACATCGTGGTAAATGGAAGACGTACAGCAACTTCGCATAATAATTTTATAGACACGCCTCAACCGTCTTCTGGCCACACATAATAATTTTTAGCATGAATAAAGAATTTTATAAGTACGCAAAATCAGAACATAACATTAGTTCTTTGACATTAGACGGATATAATACATTTGCATCCGGTTATATTAATCCTACAATCATAGAGGAAAGAAAGCTGAATGTAGCATCTATGGATGTATTCAGCCGTCTTATGATGGATAGAATTATATTTTTGGGTGTTCCTGTCGATGATGATGTTGCTAATATCATTCAGGCACAGTTATTGTTCCTTGCATCGACAGATTCCAAATCCGACATTTCTCTTTATTTGAATACACCTGGTGGTCAGGTTTCGTCAGGTCTTGGCATCTATGATACAATGCAGATTATTGAGCCTGATGTTGCAACCATCTGTACAGGAATGGCAGCATCAATGGGAGCAGTTCTGTTGTGTGCTGGAGCAGAAGGTAAGCGTTCGTCACTAGTACATTCAAGGGTTATGATTCATCAACCAATTGGAGGTGCAAGAGGTCAAGCATCGGACATTCTTATCGCAGCTAAGGAGATAGAAAAGACAAAGAACGAACTGTATAGTATTATTGCTGAACACACTAAACAGCCTATCGAAAGGATTATTGCTGACGGTGATAGAGATTATTGGATGACATCACAAGAGGCTCTTGACTACGGAATGATTGATGATATTCTTAAAAAGAAAAAGTAATGAGGGATATAAATAGAATATCTGTTATAACAGATCATATTGCACATGTTTGGAAGACATATTTTCCTGATTGGAGATTTTGCCAGTTGATGTCAAACTTTGATAGTTACATAAGGAATCTTAGAGGTGTCGATATGTTTCACGTTGAAGATGACGAGTTCACGATGCTACTTGATACTTTTGTAAATATCAGTACACAAAAAATAGAGATAAATATAGAGCAAAACAAATTTAAAAATTGATATGGGCAGACCAAAGAAATTAGTTAATGTTGAGGAAACAGTTGAAAATGTCACTGTAGAAAACACAACAAATGAGGAAGTAAATACAATAGAAACTCTTGAAACAACAGAAACTGTTGTTGAGTCTGATGATAACGAGGGTTCAGAAGAAGTTCTTGAAACGGTTACAACTGAAGATGCTGCAGAAGTGAATGTGGTTAGCGAAGAAGTTTCTACCGAAGATACAACCGTAGAATCACAGCCTGAACCAGAGACATTGGTAACAAACCCTGATGATACGTTTGTACCAGGTGTTCCAGAAGGAGCGGATCCGTCAGATTACATATATGAGGAGCCTGTTGTTACAGTTAGTTGTGAAAAAACAAATGTTATTAAGCCACAAAGACTTGATGCTTTGCGTCACAACAATCCTCGTGAGAATGTTATCAAGGCAACGAAGGCATGTGGTTCAATGTCATCTGGAGTAAAAATTTCAACAAAAGTTTCAAAATTATTTTAAAAAATTTTTTGAATTAATTTTTTTGTTGTATATTTGCAAAAGAAATCAAGAATCTCAATAAGGTGAGTTGAGAAACTGAAACTAAATGAGATTCTTCACACGGAAGAGTGTGATAATTGGTAGTCGTCCGGTCTTGTATAAACGAGTGCATACCCTCTTTGAGGGACACAGAGAAATCTGTTATGTAGAACCTCCCTAAACGGTGAAGACTAAGTTGAAATATTGAAAAAAGAGAGTCTAATTCTTACCTAACCTCTCATGATTCTGGTTGAGGTTGTTCAATATATTAATATGTTAATACCGTGCCAATGTCACTGATAAACCCGTCCCTAAAAAGCGGACTTAATTGAAACGTTTATCGTTAAGGTAATTTATCAGACAGTGCGTAGAGGCTATACAGGAGGAACCTAAGTTAATGTTCAAATAAAAATGGAAGGGTGTGGTGTATTCATACCAATAGTTATTCATTTAGAATTTTAGGGAGAAATACCTTAGTAATCCATAGGAGAAATGTAATGCATTTACAACGGGATTTGCCTTTGGTAATAGCACAATTTTATTTGATGTTGCAACACATTAATATGGTTAAGATAGAGTCCAGACAACAAACAGGGTGATAACTGAGAATACTAAGGTTATCTTAAGTCCTTGAAAGAATATCGGTGTATTCACCGAGGGCCCTGGTAGCGAAAGCTATGGTTGTACGGAAAACCGGTGGTCGGGAAACTGGCTTGTGGGTTCGAGTCCCACCTCTTCCGCAACAAAAAGTTCATTGAAAATATAAAACACAGCAAGGATAACCGTCGTTGTTACGTGGTTGCAAAAAGAATATTGGTGTCCTTGTCACGGAACTCGTACAGCAAAACTTAAGCTAGATCAATTATACTTTAACTTAAATTGATTGAACCCATTACCACAGACAACGATGAGTTCTGGTGTTCGTGCAAATGGCACTCTCACAGCAAAATATTTTATAATTTGTTATGGTCGAACAAGTTTACGAGTGCTGGCACAATTTACGTCTCTGAATTTTTGAGATTGTTTTTCATGTTATTTGATTAGTGTTGGGAAAGCAAGATGCAGATTTTTTGTGTCTTGCTTTATTTTTACACTTTATGTTTAATTTTAAATAATTTATTATGAAAAAAATTGGAATGATTATTGCGTTGGTGTTAAGTGCTGTTATGGTTGTTACAACAATTTATAACACGGCTTGCATAGCACAACTAACAAAACATCACGAGGAACAAGAGTTTGAAAAGTATTCATACGCATATGACTGTATGCGTGAGGCAGAGATTGAATACAATAAGTGGTACGCTGAATATGTAATGGAGGTGCAGAATTATATAACTGCTGTTGCACCGTCATCGAATTTAAGAGGATATGCTCTTGTTGAGTTGTGTGATAAGTACAGGGTCGATGTCAAGTTTGCCCTTGCACAGGGAGAAATAGAATCTCATTTTGCAACGACTGGTTTAGGTGCTAAACTTTGTAATGTGTTCAATGTCGGTTGTGAAGATGGCAAGACAGCGGAAATGATTGATGATAAGTATAAAAAGAAATATCCTAATGAATCTATTGAAGATTATCTTAAACTTATCACAACAAAATATCTTGTCAACAAAGTTGAAGCAGATTTGATGGAGAATTATGTTGATGTCAACGGAAATCGTTATGCGTCTAATCCATTATACGAGGAAATGATGAGAACAAAGTACGATTACATAACAAAGAACACTCGTATAGATGAACTTCAGGAGAAAGTAAGGAATTACGGTATCAAATGCGGTAGATATTAATATGATAGTTGGGTCAACTTGTTTTTTCAAAAACATTCCAGGTTTTACGCCTAAAGATATTGATGTTTTAGAATTAATAGATAATCCTGTTGGGTTTGAGTATTATCGTCAATTTAAATTCAAAAACAAATGTGTTTTCCAGTGGAAACGAATGACAGCAGATGAATTTATATCTGTTACATTAGATAGGAATGTTCCTATGGAAATTGGAAAGTTTTTGGTAAAGGAGTTTATAGATGAAATACATCTTGATATGACTCAATTGAAACGATTGCAACCGTTGGTTGACAAATTAGATGATAAACATTTATATGAAAAGATTATATATGACTCTTATGTCACCAATGATGGTTTTTATCTTACAGACGAACAGTTAAATGATTCATACAAAGAGTATTTGAAATACAGACAGTGATAGAAAATCTGGGCAAAATTAGTCCAGATTTTTTGTCCGTATTAAAAAATCTGCAAAAAAAGTTAAAAATATTTTGCAGATTAAAAAAATGCTGCTATATTTGCATCAGAAAAACAAACAAAACAGAATAAACATGAGACAGAACACAACAGAAAACGTAATCGTACAGAGAAACGACAACATTTCAAGATTCCTTACAGACATTAGACAGTATGATGTGCTTAGTGTTGATGAACAGATTGAACTTTTGATTAAATATAAAGAGACTGGCGACATCAAGTACAGGGATGCAATCGTTGTATCTAATCTTAGACTTCTTTATAAAGAGGCTAAATCATACACAAAGGATCCTGATGTTATCCTTGACATTGTTAATGAGGGAGTGAAGGGTCTTGTTGAAGCAGCTGAAAGGTTTGATGAAACAAGAGGTTTCTCTTATATAACATTTGCTCGTCATTGGATCCACAAATTCATGACAGAATATGTTAACAACAAGGGTGGTGTCATTAGAAATGAATTCGTTAGGCGTTGTGGTCACAAAATCAAAAAGGTACAGGAGAATTTCTATGCTATCAACCATAGATATCCTGAACACCACGAGTTAACAGAGATTATGAATGAGAAGTATGGAATAGACATTGAGAAGTACAGTGGTCTGTATAATTTCACATATCTTCATATTTCTGACTATGCTACACCGAATGATTCATCCAGTGAAACATTTGAGGAATCAGGTGTATTTGCCGAAATGACTTGCAGCAATAACGAGTATAACAACGATATCGATAATGATTACAACAAGTATATTATCAACAAGGCGTTGGCTGTTCTTAAAGATAGAGATGCTGATATCGTAAAGATGTTTTTTGGTGTTGGTGAATACACAACAGCATATTCAAAACAAGACATTGCTGAAAAGCATAAAATGACTGTTCAGAGAATAGAACAGATTATTGCAAAGTCATTGGGAAAGATGAAGACAAGAATTAAGAAAGTTGCATAATATAAAAAGAAAAATTGATATGAAAAAGTTTGTAAATATTTTATCAACAGTAAGTTATTCACTGTGTGCGTTTATGGTTATGCTATTGGTTTTGTTGTGTATCGATGAAAGCCTTGTTCCATATGGTATGTTTGCCGGTGCAGCTGTAATAACAACATGCGTTTTACTCTTAAGGTTTTTTGCTATATTTGCTATTGGATTAAAGCATTGTCATGAAAATGCTCTGGAATCGGCAATGGTAACAAAAGATGATGAAAAGGAAATTCATTTCTACAAAGATTATAGTTTTGCTGTTGATGTTTCAGATTTGTTCATTACACATGAAGCGACCAAATTGGCTATCGATAATAACGTAAAGGTCATACACACTGTTGCTCTTACATTGTTGTCATTTGATCTTCTTGATAGTAATTATAAGATTTACCTGCATGAGAATAATAGGGTACTGGAATGTAAACCTGGTATGGATGGAACAGAAAAAGAAATCAGAAGGGCTCATAATATATTGAAGATTGTTGTTGCAGATGTGTTTGATGATTATTTTTATAACGATGAAAACAAAACAGATAATGTAGATGCCAAAGAAGTTGACAATAATTGATGTTTTGAAGCAACAGATAAGACTCGGCAGAGCAAAGACAACAAAGTTGTTAAAGAAAGGTTATGATGAACTGGGTTCTGTTGTATATCGTGAACATGATGTTGATATAAAAGATATTGTTGATAGTTATGAATGTGGAAAAAATACATGAAAAAGTTAAACTGGCTAACGCAGATGCAATCAGAAGCCATTTGGAGTATTGGGATAATCTAAAACAATTTGAGTGCCCTGATGATGTCCCCGCTATACCATATTGTACGCCTGAAAAATTAAAGGAATATTATATACCAAGGCTGTTGAAAGCAGGTGCTATACCAAAGAATGAATTGGTTATCGGTAAAACATATATTGGCAGTTGTAGAAATGCCGATAAAGCTATATGGAACGGTAAACAATTTGAATATCAACGATATAAGTTTGGATGCACATTCAATGATAAAATAAATCATTTCGAAGATGATGATGGGTATGATTTATTTGTACCTATAAAAGAAGAATAATATGGTAAAATTTATTTGTAAAATTTGTGATATATGAGAGTATTAGTTGCTTGTGAAGAAAGTCAAACTGTCTGCAAGGCATTCAGGGAGAAAGGACATATTGCTTTTTCGTGTGATTTGCAAGAGTGTTCGGGTGGACATCCAGAGTGGCATATAAACGGTGATTGTTTAAGTCTTTTAGATGGTGATTGTGAATTTGTTACACAGGACGGAACAAAACACACTCAGGTTGGAGAGTGGGATTTGATTATCGCACATCCACCTTGCACATATATGAGTAAAGCTGGGGCGAGATGGATGTATCCAACAGCAGGAAATATCAGCGAAGAAAGATTAAAACTTGCTATGGAAGCAAAAGAATTTTTCTTTAAGATGTTGAATGCCAAATGCAAGCGAATTGCTGTTGAAAATCCTGTGCCACTAAAGGTTGTTGGGCTACCAGAGCCAACATGTTCTGTTCAACCTTATGAACACGGTGAACCTTTTAGTAAGAAAACCTGTTTATGGTTAAAGAACCTACCACCTATTACACCTACAAACATAGTAAGCAATTATAAGCCTTATTTACCATCTAATACAGGTGGCGCAAAGAGAGGACAGAAACACTCCAGAGGAGTGGCTAAAAACGCAAAAGAAGCATCAAAAACATTTAAAGGTGTTGCTCAGGCAATGTCCGAACAATGGGGGACACTCTAATTTAGAAACTATGTAAGCAGAAGGTGATGTACTTGGTTCAATTGAATGTCTCGGTTGTGTATATTCAGTTGAAATTACTAAGGAAGATTATATAGGTGAGGATGTTCAAAAGGACTTGTGTGAAGTCTGTAATGATTTGTCTAAACAGTAAGAAAAAATTTTATAAATGAGATTACTAATTATTTGGTAGTCTCATTTTTTTGTTGTATATTTGCAGTATAAAAACAGTTTAATATGAAAACACATTTTATTGATAATAAACAAATCAATTGTAGTATAAGACTTAACACAACAGAACTTAGAGACTGGTTAAGTAATCACGGATATACATTTGCCAATACTTTTTCTCCTGATGACTCTTATATATTCGTGACAGAAACAAAAAGAGTGTATGGATCGAGCAATTCTTTTTTCTGTAAACAAGTGAAAGGCGAATATGATAGTCTGTATGGTTTGTATTGTGACGATGATGTTGATATGTTCAAAGCACTTACAGCATTGTCTGATGAAACGGATAAAGATCAGTTGTTTGTGCTGGAAACAAATCTAACATTTATTGAAGATTTGGGTTCCATTTATCAGAAAGGAAGTTTGGTTGCGTGCAATAAAGATAGTTGGTGGGTTGATCTCAATGAAGACGGAACACCTAACGAGTTTTCAAGCCGAAATATACCTGCTCATAAGGCGAGCATAGATGAAATTATTAATTGTTATACCGAATAAACATGGAAAAATTTAAGAATTATTTTAAGTTTCCGCTGAAGATGTGGGAAGACTTTTACATTAAGGTGTTCACTGCCGATGATAAAATGGCATTTGATTGGATGATTAACGCACCAGATGATATCAAATTCAAGATGTTGGAAGTCATTAATGGTGATAGACCTGCTATGCAGAAAGTACCTAAGCTGTTCAGACATGAAGCTGGTGTTATATATTGTAAATTCCTTGGTGGAAGTGACGAGGGAAAGGAAATAATGATTCTTAGGATAAGAGGCTGGGGTATGCTCACCGGTACAGGTGGATATCATCTTGATGAAGATGAAGCAGCTGATATACAAGATACATTTGCAGAATATATTGTAGATAAATTAAACGGAAAAAACAATGAGTGAAACTAAAGTACACACAATAGGATGTTTGCCATTAATCTTTATTGTGTTTTTGATTCTTAAACTGACTAATGTCATAGCATGGTCATGGTGGTGGGTATGTTCACCGCTAATTGTAATGGTGGGTTGGTATTTGTTAATTTATGTTGTCATAGGTGTTCTTTTAGGAACATTACTTGCACTTTATAAAAAAAGATAAGTTATGGATGCAACTAATTTTCTTAGTGTTGTTCAAATGACACACGATGAAAAGGTCAAGATGTATAAGAGATTGAAAAAGAGTGAGTTGATTGAGATGCTTATTGAAGCAAATAATGTAATAGATATGCTTACCAAGAAACCTACTGTTGTCCCTGAACCATACGTTTTGCCTAAGGATAGTGCAAGGGGATGTAAATCATGGAACGATTGCAGTAATCCTTTTAGGGATTGTGTCAACTGCCCTCTTAGGTATACAACAAGTGATGATAGATTCAACACATATACATCGGCAAATGGTAAGTTTTACTTTAAAAACAACATAAAATGAGAGACACATTAGCGACAATTAGAGATTTTATTTTAGTTACGTGTTTTATTCTTGTGGTAGCCTTTATGTACTCTCCTGTCTATGGCAGACTTGAAGATTATGAAAAAGATTATCTGGGAAAAACAATCGTAATAAATGGTCAAGAAAGAGTTATCACGAATCTTGATTATGGTGATGCTGTCTTTGAACTGGATAATGGATCCAGGATTGACGTTGATCTAGTTGATAAAATGTTTAAAGAAAAGTAATATGAAAAAGATTTTTTTACTTTTTGCAATGATACTTTATTTTGTATCTTGTACAATAATGGAGAGAAAGGTGACAGATGTAACGATTGACAGTATTGAATTTGAAGATAGGTCACAATCACAAATACGTGTGAATATGCAAACTGGAAAAGCAAAGGTTACATATTCAACACGAGAAACATCAGATCACGATTTGTTTGTTGTAGGTGATACATTGGATTTTATTTCAAAGAGAAAATTAAGAGAATTTAGGGGTGGCAAATAATCAATATACGGTAGGCAGTTTGTATGCTGGTGTTGGTGGTATATGTCTTGGTTTCCAAAATGCTGGTGCAGAATTACTTTGGGCTAACGAATACGACAAATATGCTTGCATCACATATAGAACAAATTTCACGCATACATTATATGAGGGTGATGTGTGGAAGATAGATGAAAAGTCTGTGCCTAAAGTTGATATTCTTTGCGCAGGTTTTCCTTGTCAGCCGTTTAGTGTTGCTGGAAAAAGATTAGGATTTGACGATGATAGAGGAAATCATTTCTTCCGTGTTGTCGATTTTATCAAAGCAACTGAACCTCGTGTTGTTTTCTTGGAGAATGTAAAGAACTTATGCGGTCACGATAACGGTAACACTTACAATGTTATATGCGATGTTTTATCTAAACTGGGTTATACAATAGATGCAATGGTTCTTAACACAAAGGATTATGGCAATATACCTCAGAACAGAGAACGTATCTATATAGTATGTTTCAAAAATGAAAGTGACAGAACACATTTTCGTTTTCCTGAACCAATACAGCGATCTGTGGAACTTGCTGATATATTGGAACATAGTGTAGATGAACGTTATCATTATGAAGGTAAACCGTTGTATGATAAAATAAAGGATAGTGTTGTAAAACAAAACACAGCATATCAATGGCGTAGAAAATATGTCAGAGAAAACATGAACGGTGTTTCGCCTACATTGACAGCAAATATGGGAACAGGAGGACACAACGTTCCTATTGTTAAAATGGCAACGGGAATAAGGAAATTGACACCGAGAGAATGTTTTAGGCTGCAAGGATTCCCAGACGATTATGTGTTGCCTGATATAGCAGACTCTCATCTGTATAAACAAGCCGGTAACTCCGTGACGGTGACTGTGATACAAAGGATTGCCGAGAATATAATTAAGGCATTAAACGGAGAAAATTGTTTTAAAAATTATACATTATTTTAATTATGCTTTTATTCAAGATAATATTTACTTTGGTTATCATAGGTATTATGTGTGTCATGGGTGTGGTCATAAGAGTTCATAGTAAGTATGAGAACATTATTATAAATATGTCACACAATGACAAACTTACAACAGAAAACGGTTCAGTGGTTGAAATTGATAGGGTTTGTTCTGTTCTGATGAATGTTTATTATTACGATTCAGAACTGAACTACCATGAAGTTACATGGACTGATTTCATGAAAATGATGGGAACATATAACTTAGCAAAGTCATATGGAAAGTCATACAGAAAGATTGATAAAATTATAATGGGGTTTTAATATATGGGACTTTTTGCAGATAAATTAAAGAACGCGCATACATTTGAAGATAAGTTCAAGTGTTTGCCAGCATCTATTACAGTAAAGTCAAAAAAAGGCATTAGGTTGTATAAACTCAACATGTGTAATCTTGTTGGAGGTAACTGGTCTATATGGTATCAACCAGCTTGGGGAAGAAAGTATTTGAGTTGTGGTGAAGTAACCGAAACGACATTAGAGAAATGTGTGGAGGAATGTTTGCTGTCTTTGGATAATCTTCCTATGGATAAATGTGAATTTGATTACGATGATATAAATTAAAAACAAATATATATGGAATTTTTAGTAGCAGGTTTTGAAATTATTGAACAGGATCCAGGCTTGGAAGGTATATATAAGGCAGCTGAACTACCAGGGCGAATTTGTTATGGTTCACAGGACAAAATGGCACCAGGTACAGCAGAGAAGTTTGTCAATGGTCTTATGAAATCAGATCATGGTGCTCCTTTGGAACACGGTAGTGTATATCTAATGGCACCAGAAGAATATGATTACAATAATAACATAGAAATCAATTATTATGGTAATCCTTTGGAAAAATATATGCATAATAAGTTTTCAAAGTATTATTCAGATGGAGAATATGCCTATGTATCAACAAACCTTAGAGTATTGTTTGAAAATGGTTGGCTGAGCGATCTTGATAACTATCGTGTTGAACCAACAGAAAAACATGAGAAACGTTATCAGGTGAGATTTCAACTTGATAGATTTACTGGAGAAGAATTCCTCCGCCATAGAGTGGCATCATTCAATAGAGAAAGCACTCGTTATATTTTGTTCACAAAAGAAAAGTTTGGTGGTGGTTCAATAAAGTATATTGTTCCTGTTTGGCTTCTTGATAGAATGGATGATATCAATGACAAGGCAGATTGCTCAATAGAAGATTTCTGCCAGAGCGTCAAAGATTATGAGTGTGGTGTTGGGCCAATGGATGATATTACCGCTTGGATGTTTGCCCTCAAAGCATGTGAATGGTCATATTGTACATTAACAAATCAATTCGGATGGCAAGCCCAGCAAGCAAGAACGGTGTTACCATGTGCAATCAATTCACCTCTTATTAAGACAGCATTTGAAAGTGATTGGATCCATTTCTTCAATCTTAGAGCAATCGGAACAACAGGTAAACCACATCCACAGGCATATGAATTAGCCAAACCTTTGATGGATGAATTTATAGAAAGAGGTTATATTAAAAAAGATAAACTAAATTTAAAAACCGAGTAAAATATGACAACATTTTTGATTATTTACGGAATACTTACTTATGCGTTGATAGGTTTCATTTTTATGGATTGGTTTAACTATCATACATTTGAAAGTTGTGGTGAGTTTAACAATACTGTAACAAATATTTTTGTTGCTGTGATGTGGGGAGTTATAGCGGTGTTACTTGTTGCTGTTGTGGTTGTGTATGTATTATATGTTCTCTGTAAAAAACTATTTAGGAAACTGTTTAAGAAGAATAAAAAGACTGATACAAGTGAGACCATAGATGAAACATATACAGATGCTCCAGATGACACTGATAACGAGGAAGTTACAGATACAGATTCGTCAGTCGAGCCTGTTCCAGATTCATCTGCTGAATAGCAAACAAAAAGTTCTGTGAAAAAATCACAGAACTTTTTTCATTTTTATTTTGA
The DNA here is from genome assembly GCA_045531735.1 of Wujia sp. GTDB lineage: Bacteria > Bacillota > Clostridia > Lachnospirales > Lachnospiraceae > Coprococcus_C. The sequence continues at coordinate 23,295 of JAZSEO010000052.1, forward strand.
TAATTAAAATAATTGTTATATCTTTGCAAAGTATTTAAAAAGATAATAACGATATGGCAAAAGAAAAAACAGGTAGTGTTTATGTGGCAACTTACCCAATCAAGTTTAATAAATCTGATATGGATATGATGAATCGTCTTATGAGGCAGTGTGTTTTACTACAGAACACATTGAATAATAAGATGTTCAATGTTTATAATTATGTCACATCCAGCAAAGAATATCGTAAGATTGACACTGATTATGCTATCTGCAACGGTGAAGATAAAAGTCTTATCACCGATGATAATATTATTATCAATATCGTCAATGAATATAAAGGTAAAATTGATAAGAAGATGGCTTATGCTATAGCAAGAGAACGCTTTTTTAAGAGTTATGAAACAGATTATAAGGGCGAAAGAGGAAACATTCTTAAACTCAAACCATTTACAGAATATGGAATTATGGCATATTCCGGAAAATATAAAAAGCAATATCCTCTTCTAAATTCAACGTCGGCGAAATATGTTGCTAAAAGTGTACATATGCAATGGACTAAAATGATAGAGAATCCAGAAACTGAAATTAAATTCAAATCATCACGTTTTATAGATAAATCATCAGTTTCGTTTTCAAAATCTAATGGTAAGTTGATAGGCATTACATTAAGTAATGATATGCGACATATAAACATTAAGGTTGGTAAACATATTGTTAATGGTGAAATCATTATTAGAAATTCGGAATATAACACATATGTAATTGACGCATTTAATAAAGATAAAGTTAAAATTGTTAAGTTCGTCAAATCACAAGTCAGAGGAAAAGATTATTATGAGGTTCAGTTTAGTATTGAGGGTGTTCCATATAATAAAATGAGAAACATTGGAACAGGAAAGGTTGGTATTGACTTGGGTGTGTCTACTGTAGCAGCTTACGGTACAGGTGAACTTGAAATGCTCACCCTTAATACCGAAGTTACAGGCATGTATCTTGAAAAGAAAGCAAAGATACAGCAGGCTATGGATCAATCAAGAAGAGCCACTAACCCTAATAATTATAACGAGGACGGTACTATCAAAAAGGTAGCCGAAGGTGAAAAATTAAGATGGAAATGTTCAAAGCATTATCTTGAACTTAAGAAACAAAATGCCGAACTTGAAAGACTTAGGGCTTATCATAGAAAGCAACATCATAATAGCATAGCAAATCGTTTAATCGAAATGGGTGATACATTTATCATCGAAGATAATAACATAAAGGCTATGTCAAAAAGAGCAAAGGAAACGACAGTAAATGAAAAGACTGGTAAGATTAACTCAAAGAAAAGAATGGGGAAATCTATTGGAAACAACGCTCCTTCTCAATTGGTAAGCATACTTGAAAATAAAGTCAAGGCTTTGGGTGGTACTTTCAAAAAAGTTAGTTGTAAAGGTGCATCGACACAGTTTGATTTTACAGACCAATCTTTTACAAAGCGCGAGGGAAAAGAACGAAACGTTGTGTTGAGCAACGGTAATACACATACAAGAGATGGTATAGCTGCATTCAACATTAAACATCGCATCGATCCTGGTAAGAAAAATATTAAAGTTAGCGAAAATTATGACATTGAAGCAATGACAAAAGATTATGAGTCATTTGTTATTGCAGAACAAAACGAGATTGCTCGTCATATTAGCGGAGATAAAGATACTGCTTGGGCAATGGGAATTAAGAAATGTTGTTAAAAAGTTAAAAAATATTTTGTGAATATAAAAATAAGTTGTATATTTGCAAAGTAAAACAATACAAACGGTTTGTCACCGTAATTCATTAGTTCTTTGAAACAAATGTAACAATAATATTGGAATGATAAAAATATGGATAGCAGGTAACAGAACTATCACTAAATTATCAGAAAAATATTAAAACTCACAAAATAAAGCATTGATACACAAATGTTTACAAACATCGAGATGTTAGACATCATGTTATGTGAGTAACTGACAGGTTGTAGAAGTTCTGTTGACTGTTTTATTTAGATGTTAGACATCATGTTATGTGAGTAACTGACAGGATAAGCTGTGAGCGCAGCGCCTCCATTTGGATGTTAGACATCATGTTATGTGAGTAACTGACAGGACATAATGTATGAGCCGAAAGGCAAAAAGAGATGTTAGACATCATGTTATGTGAGTAACTGACAGGCACCTGGGGCCAGAACCCTTCATCTGGATGGATGTTAGACATCATGTTATGTGAGTAACTGACAGGCGAAAAGGCAATTTCCCAATCCGGATGAAGATGTTAGACATCATGTTATGTGAGTAACTGACAGGTTAACCACACCGTTCTTCACTGTCGCCACCGATGTTAGACATCATGTTATGTGAGTAACTGACAGGCTGTTTCATGGTTTTGTACTCCGAATAATTGATGTTAGACATCATGTTATGTGAGTAACTTACAAGAGGTAGAAATTTTTGCAAAATTTTTCTACCGATGTTAGACACCATGTTATATGAATAACTTACAAGACAATTCGGAAAACATTGTAAATTTACAATAAATTCCGATTAAAAACTAAATATATGAAACTGATTTCAAAAGGAAAGAAAGATTATTACGATTATCTTACAGGTTTTTACGGCATCGATGAAGATGTCGTGTATGACAGATCAGAATCTCATGTGTTTCGCAGTGGAATACATCCAGAAGATCCTGAATGGTTTGATACATCTAAACGATATAACGATATACATCTGCGTCCAGTTAAAAAGTATAGACAAAAGAAAGGTGCTTTTGGTCGTGGTGAAATTGTAACCGTAATGGAAGGTAGGGTGTCTGAACTTATCCTTGAGGTCGGCTACGAAAGATATAGGTTTTCAATTAACAGATATCTTGATGATAATGACAATGTTAAGTTGGATGTTAAACTTATAGAAAAAGCACATTCATCAAAGAAGTTCATTGATGGAGTTCCAGTTCTTATGGTTAGCATTAGTGGTGTAACATCATATAGAGAACTTGCTAATATGGAATTAAATCATTCAAGATATTACATATATAAGAATCCTATTATGATGTATACATGGATTCCTAAGTTTATTCCAGCAGATGAAATGTATAATCTTATTTACAATTATCTGATTTCCACCAAGGATAAGAAGATTGAAGACAACAGAACAGATGTTCAGAAGTTGGAATCGAAAGGGTTTGATAAGAAAACAAGTTTTAGAAAAATGTAGTATTAGGGGACAATATTGTCTCCTAATTTTATTATAGAAAACACAACAAAAATAATTTCATTTTTATCAATTAATTATTTGATTAATAATGCTATACAAAAATGAAAATAAATAAAGAAATGTTTTTTACAATTTGTATGGCAATAAAAAAGAAATTGTTAAAAGTTTTGTTGAGTGACGAAAATGATATCGTGTTAGGATATTATAACAGAAGTAATATACTCTGGGAAGATTTGAACTTAAAACTTGGTAAGGATATTGTAGAGAGGTTAGGTCTATACGCACCATATTATTATACAAACGACCCACATAACGCAAAATATATCCAATCGTATACGATAGGGGATTTGATTAATTTTCTTCACTATAGTTATTACTATCAATCAATTGAAACATCTAAAAATTGTCACGACTTAAAATTTGAAGGGTATTATCTTGATGACCCAGTTGACGGTGAATCTTACGATACTAGCAACTACGATGATGATGTGATATGTGATTGGGGTATTGCTAATGATCCCGAAAGGAAAGAAGATAATATTGTTTTGTATAAAACACGTATTGATGAAGAACATCCCGATATAGTTGTTGATTATGGTGATCAATTTTTTTACAGAGGTGTAGTCACTGTAGATGGAGAAGAATATGATTCTTGGCAGAAATTTGAATGGGGAAAGGAATTTCTTTTTGATGATTATCGTAAAAAATTTGCATTAACAAAAAGGATAGTTTTTAACGGAAAAGTTAATGCGTCATTTCATAATGTACTAAAATCTGAACACGAAAGGATATATGTGCATAGATATATTACGATATACATGGAGAGTGTTGATTATGCCAGCAAAGATGTAATTGGCAGATTGAAAGCCAGCAATACTGGTGATGCTATTTCAAATGACAGAAGCAATTATATCTGGAAAGTTAAACTTGGTGATGTTGTCATAGGTGCTGATACTGAACTTGTTGAAGCATTATACAAAGCAGTCAAGGTTATATATTTTGATAGACCTTTATATAAAATACCTTTATCAGAATTACCAGAAAAAGAATCATACAATAAGAGACATTCTGGTATAGCAAAACAAATTGATAAAAAAAATGAAGAAACATTAATCGAAACAAATTTTGATAAGGTATATAATATTATAGATAATTTAGACTCTGCTGTTAAGTCTATATTAAATATACAACCGTGCCGTTATAGAAACAAGCATACATTGAACAGCAATACAAATGCTGAATATGTTGATGTTTATGATATAGGTGATTTGATAAATTTGTTAGGGTGCAACTATTATACTAAAATTGTTACAGGGTATGAGAATAGACCAGAATACAACACAGGATATACAAAAAAATATAAAACACAGGATATATTTTATAACAGAATAATATCTTTTGCTCCTGTACATAAAGACATGTTAGGATCCAAAGATAATTACAAAGGTAAACGGTTTGATTTTACACACACCAATAATTTTGATGATTATATTTGGGTTGTTAAGGCTGGGGCAGACATATTGGGTTATAATACAGATTTGGCGGAAGCAATGTCAGAAGCTGTAATCGATATATATGACAAAAAGAAATGGTACAATATAGTTGTTGACGAATACAAAATAGCAGATGAAGTTGAAACAGAAATAGAATTTTCATTGACAGATGTCTAAATACAAATACAACTTGACATTCAGAGTGAATGCGGATGAAGACGGATACACAATCGGTTTTCATAGAAAGAGAGATTGTACAACCAGAGAAGCAAAACATATACTGATGGGAATATTCGGTTTTGTTATGCCTCAGTATGATGAAATGTTAGGACATGATCATGCTATACTACGCTTCAATACCGAAGTGTTAAAGGATGTACACGCTTATCTTGACGGTGAGCAGGATGTTGATTATCTTTATCAAAAATATGCAGCTCGATACTGTGAAAACTCTTTTACCGGGTTTGATATGTTCGTGCTGGCTGAATATTTACAACGGAAGGGCATAATTTAATATAAGATAATCTTATTGTGCAAATCCGTTTCTGTTGAAGCGGATTTGTTTTTTGTGAAATCAAATGGCATTTTTTGCGGAAAAATTACAAGATTTCCTTTTTAAATTATTAAATAAAGATTTAAGATAAAAATGTAAAAAATAAAACATAAGAAAAGATGATAGTACATATTGAAAAAACAAATCCAGATGGCACTATCACCAGATTCTGTGAAGCAGCGATAGATTCTAATGAGGCAAAATTAAAATTAAAAGATGTTGCATCTGATAATCCTGATTGTAAATTTAGAATAGCCGCTTATGAATGTGGTGGAATAATTACAACGGTAGCCGATGAATTCTGAGAAACAAACTTGAAAGAAATTTCAGGTTTGTTTTGTTTTTTATATAAAAAGTTGTATATTTGCAGGGACAAAAGTAAAACAACAAAAAACATTTATTATGAAAAAATTGTATTATAAATTTATAAACAGAAAATATATTTCTAAATTCAGGGAAAACACCAGGTCAAAATATAAGGCGTGCCTCGAAAAACTTGGTGAAAAGATTATGTATTATTTGACAAGAGTAGATAGAATATATTTTGCTGACGAATTTAAAGCGTTCCTTACAGATAGAATGAACGCAGATATATATGTCTTTGAACACGCTGCTTCAACAAGAAAAATAACAGAGGAATATTACACATCAAAATCTAAACAGGTAAGTGAAATCGTATCTGCTATCAGTGATATTTTTATCAGGGATTTTGTTGAAATCGGAGACAAGTTTAAATCTGAATTGAAAGTTGTACACGATGATAAACTGGAAACATATTCTGTTGAACATTTTATAAATTCTCAGGGCATATATACTGGCGATGAATTATTTTTCGGTGTACACACATATCATGCTGAAATTGTTGATGACGATGAGCGACCTTTAGCAATAGAAACATATAACACTAGGACACCAAAATGTTATGTTCATATGTTTGTAAAAAACGGAGTGTTCTACGCTCTTGATTGTAACGGAGAACTTGATGTTTATTACACACCTATTAGACTTAGTATATTGGATTCAATTGAGAAAAGTGTTCTCATTGCCACCAAAAACATAAATCTTCCAGCAGCCAAAGAACGTAAAAAAGCAATACTGGATGATATTTTACATTTAAAAAATAACCCTTTAAACGATTAGATATGACAGCAGAAAGAGCGAAGCAAGAAGCAACATGGAACGGTTTACCGAAAGTAGTTCGTAAGAAAATAAAAAAAGCCGTTAAAAAAGGAAAATATATGGTAAAGTTGCTACCATATGATTATGCTTATGGGACATGGGATGTTGTTTGTGATATTAACATATCTTCTGTTAATAGCATGTTACGTGATCTTGGTTACGAGACTGCAATATATCGTGATTGCAACACTACTCTTATATCAGAAATTAAAGTAACATGGGAATGAAAAGATATACAAGAGATTCATTTAGACGAAGATGCCGGCTGATGAACAGCGATGGTATGTGTGAAAAGTATTCTGGTGTAATAATGCCGTGTAATTCATGTTGTGGATATATGGTAGATGAATGGAAATATTATAATAAATGCATAGATAAACAAGCGAACACATATTTAAACGCTCTCAATTATATAAGTGACAGTAAGTTATCTGAGATGATTTATAAACTGAATATCAAACTTGATAATATAACATATTATTGGGTTATGGATAGAGATGGTGACATGATTCTTAAAAATAAAGATGACTTCTACAACTATGAAATAAAAATTCCAGCATACAGACTCAGCGACATTAAGGACTATGTTAGAGACAATTATAAGGTGCATATACATATGTTCATTGATGGTGGTTGGACATATACCATAGAGGATTTCGGGAACAATAGAGTGCCTGATATAACAGAATGGTCGTATGATACTTATTATGAGGCACTTAATGAAGCGTGTGTGCAATTTTTCAAATCATTTAATAAAGAATGTTATGAAGGTACGAATTAAACCAAAAAGAACAACAAACCAAATTGCGTGGTATGTTCAAATAAAGAAAGGTTTGTTTTGGAAGGATTTGGATCATTTTTATAAGTTGGATGGTGCCATAGATTTGGTTAATGATCTGAAAAAGTCTTATGAAGAAAACCAAAAACTCAACACAACAAAACGAAAAACGTTCAACGTTTACGGTGTTAGACAAAGATCATCCATAAGCAACGGTTACTGTGATAGGATAGAACTTCACACTCAAATGCCTTACATTGAAACGGATTCTGCTAAATCAACAAAAGGTATGTGGGTCAGTGGCAGTTATACAAATGAAATAGGTTATATTAAACTAAAAGACTGGTTTGGTGAGTTTGTAGCAGAACCTAAACTATTCAGAATAACGATTGAAGAAATTTCTTGAAAATATTTTTCAAAAAATTTTGCAGATTTAATTTTTATTACTATCTTTGCATCGTAATAATAAAATACACATAAAAATATGAGAAAGTTTAACACAGTACAGGAAATTAGAGACGAGCGTAAAATCGTCAAGGACAACAAGGTAATTAACACATTGCTCGGAACACTTCTCGGTGAATTGGATAGACTGCCGACAAGAGACGAACCGACATCAGAACAGATTTATACAGTGGTTAAGAAGTTGTATGAATCATCTGAAGTAATGAGAGAGTATAATCCGGGAGCAGATCAGGAGTATATGTATCTTAAGGATTTTATCCGTGTTCAACTCACAGACGAGCAGCTGACATCTGTTGTGTCAGAGTATGTTACAGCAAACCCTGGTGCTAAGATGGGTGATGTTATGAAGATGCTTAAGGAAACTTATCCGGCACAGTATGACGGTAAAGCAGCATCAAAGATAACTATGTCTGTCCTCCAGAACAAGTAATTATAAGAAATTTTATTATAAAAAAGATTATAATGATTTTAGATTTTTACAAAAGAGAACGCGAACTTATACAAAACAAAGTTAGTGAGTATGAACTGCTTTGTTATGATGATGCGATGAAAGCCCTTGAACTTCTTTGTAAGGATGCATCAGGATATTCTATCGGAGTTACTATGAAGTATCTCAATAGAATGGTAAAGTGTCTGCCTATGGTTCCTATTGATGAAAAGGACTTTGGTCTTTATTTTGAACGCAAAATAATCGGTTCACACCAATGTCCTCGTATGTCAAGTCTGTTTATGCGAATAGATGATGAACGTAATGTAACATACAGTGACATTGATAGAGTGGTTACAAAGGTTATATCTAATGGATCAACATGGAGCAGTAGCTTTATTACTAATATCGTTGACAAAATGTATCCTATTACGTTGCCATATATGCCAACAGGTCAAACATATGTTGCCAATGTAGAAGAATTTTTGTTCGATAAGAATAACGGTGACTATGATGCTATTCATTTTGTCTCTCTTGTTAATCCGGATGGTAAAGTTGAACAGATAGACAGGTTTTTTATGGAATTTGGTGGCAAATTTGAAGAAGTTTCTTCAGAAATGTTTACGGCCGCTTTAGAAAAACATCGTTCTGAGAAAAAAGATTGTTAATTTTTGTAAAAAAAATTTGGAAGTTATCTGAAAATATATTATCTTTGCATTAACAATTAAAACAATATAAAATATGAAAAAGATTATCGGAATTTGTATTGCTGTTATCCTCGTAATCGGGGTGGGCAGCGCAGTAGGAATGTATTTTTCTTACAACAACACCGATGCCAGACTCAGGGCACAGGTTGAAGCCCAGCGTGGTAAGGTAGAAGGTGTACATGACAAGATGTGGAAGGTACTTCAGCAGAAGGCACAGGTATCTAACGAGTACAAGGATGCTTTCGCTGAGATTTATCCAGCTCTTATCGAGGGAAGATACTCACAGGGAGACGGTTCTCTTATGAAATGGATTACAGAAGCCAACCCTACATTCGACACATCCCTTTATAAGGATCTGATGCTCAGTATTGAATTGCTTAGAACAGAGTTTCAGAAGTCACAGGAAAGGATGCTCGACCTCATTAGAGAGCATAATGTTCTCTTAACTACAGTACCGTCTAAGTGGTTTGTTTCCAATAAGGAACACATTGAATATACAGTTATATCGTCAACACGAAGTAAAGTTGTTATGGAAACAGGTATTGACGACGACATCTCTTTATTCTAATAAAATATATACCAGCGTGGGGGACTGTTTCTCCCACGCAAAACTTTTCAAGATATGGAAATAATCGCATTTGTTTTACCGTTTGTTGTAGCAATATTTCTTTTGATATTTTTCAGAAAGGAAACTACTTGGTATGAATACTTACTGTTAATCGTTCCGTCGATCCTGGTATTCTTCATAACAAGGGCTATTATGATTGGTTACAACACAACCGATACAGAATATCTTGGTGATTATATCACAAAAGTACGGCATTACGATGAATGGGATGAATGGATCCACCGTACTTGTACAAGACAAGTTCCTTGCGGTAAAGATTCTAACGGCAACACAAGATATCGAACAGAAACTTATGACTGTTCGTATCGAAAATATCATCCAGAAAGGTGGACTTATTTCGATCAAAACGGAGAAGAACACTGGCTGTATTACAAGGAAGAATATGACAAGATAAGATATCGTTTCAAAACACCTGAAAGGTTCATCGATATGAACAGAAAGTATTATCGCATTGACGGTGACGCTCAGGAATATGTATGGAATAGAACAGAACAAACAGCCTACACATTAACATATAGTCATTCATATAAAAATAAGATACAATCAAGCCGTTCTATCTTCAATTTTACAAAGATAACTGAAAAAGAAGCAGATACTTTAGGATTGTATCACTACCCTAAGATAATTGAATACGACCAGACCCCTATATTGAGTAGCAACTACAGTGTTCCTGTTAATCAAGAACGCGCTGTTAGATATACAAACGGATATTATGGAGCAAAGTATCAGTTTAGAATGTATATCTTACTCTTTCCGTATGATAAAGGTGTAGAAATCAGTGAGTTACAGCGTTCATATTGGGTGGGTGGAAATAAAAATGAACTTGTTGTGTGTCTTGGAATGAAAGATAGTACACATGTTGGTTGGTGTAATGCTTTCTCTTGGTGTGATAGTCCTAAACTTGAACTTGTAACGGAACAATATTTCGCTGAAAGGGACACGCTTGATTTGGTATCGTATAGTAATGTAATCAGATCTGGTCTTAATCAAGGTGACTGGGTTAGAAAAGAATTTGAAGATTTCAAATACATAAGACCTGAATTGTCTAATACACAATACATTGTTCTGCTGATTGTTCTGTTGTTGTATAATATAGGAATATCTGTTTTCATTGTGTTAAATGATTTCAAAATCAGGAAGATAGGCAATGAGTATGTAACAATGTAATTTTATGGAGGATTTTTATCCTCCATTTTTGTTATTTAATTTTTTTATTGTATATTTGCAAAAAATATCAAAGTAAACATGAAAACTATTTTAGAAAATTATATCAGCGAATATCAAAAAGAATTCGATGATGATGTTGTAAATGCAGCTGTCAAGTATATTGATGATACTGTTATGTTCTCAGACATGCCTTTCACAGCAAAAGACAAGGATGACATAAAAGATGCTGTGCGTGTTGATACATTTAGGGCATTTATGGCTGGTGTTTCAAGAACATTATATATCGGTGAAGATAAAGTTAGGAAAAATTCGGAAGAAAAAAGATATAAAAAATTCAGAAAAGAAAAAGATTTTTGTGTTGCCTTTTATTTCGGAGACAATGATTTCGGTAGTGATATAGAGGAAGCTGCAAAGATGTATGCTAAATCATATAACTATGTTCTGGGGTGTATTGACAATTATACCGATGAAGAGTTTGAACAGATAAAGGATAAGTCTCTGTATGTCAAAGACATTGATAAACTGGAGGACACTAAGATTATCAAATCCATATTAAAAACAGGATTCTGTTCATCTTATATGAAAGATTATTGTACACATATCATTAACATTGAAAAACTTGATCATGATGCTATATTCTCTCATGCAAATGAACTTATTGATTATCTTAATTTTGAGAAAGATCGACACTGGTTTATTGGAACAATTGACGATGTAAGTGATAAAATAATGGATAAATTCAAATCACATGTTGATAATCCTGAGATAACAAACATTAGCAATATATGGTTAAACGGTGAATGCCTTTTTATGGCTGTAATTGATGGAGAAATGAAAGTATGGGTACGATGAAAAAATTAGACAGATTCATTTTTCAAAGTTATCTTAATAGACTGACTTATGATGAGTTAGTTGAAGTTTGTCACGACCTACAATGTGATGTTGCTGTTAACGAAGACGATGATGTTTTGATTATGAAATATAATTGTGCTGTTGCAGCGAAGTTTCATAAGATGAACAAATATCACGCCAGAACAATTCAGAAAGGAACTGAGGGTGAAATGTTTAAGTTCAGTGAGTTTGTTGAATTTTGTAAACAGGGTAAGTTTAATAATGGTATAGGCTTTTATGCCGACAATGTATTTACTTATACTGATATACCTCTTAAGCCTATACATGTTTTGTCCAATTGTCACAGAACAGATTTCAACTATGTGATATGGTTTGAATTTCATTGTTACGATGATTATGTAGATGATATAGAGGAAGAACGTTTGGATTACACACAGAATTTCGACGATGTATCAGAGCATAAAACATCATCTGATAATGATATGATAGAAATATTTAGGAACAAAAGGTTTGAACTTGTATCAAAGTTCGTCAGGGATTCTAATAAATTTGACACGGATGATATTGATGAATTTGATAAGTTTGTGAAACGATATTGGGGACTGAAATGGAATTATGTTTCATTAACATACGATAAAAATTAACATAAAAAACTCCAAAAATAATTTGGAGTTTTATTTTTTATTTGTATATTTGCAAAAAATAATTAAAAGTATGAAAAAGATTGAAGATAAGTTTGCTGAACTTAAAGAAGGCGACATCGTAGTTAAGCACGAACCTAATAACAAGCGGACTACACCAAAGGAATGTGTTGTTACAAAGGTTGGTAACAAATTTATTCATATCGATACTGGATATGGACGAATTGAAAAATATTCAAAAGATAACGGATATGGTGAATATGGTCAAGAAGTATATCCGGGTAATATGAGTGAATACACGGAATGGAAAGAAACAGGTGCAGAGTGGCGTGAACTTGTATCCGAACTGAACAGAAAATCTGGTCGTAAGAATTTCCCTTCACGAGATCAGATTGAAAGAATTAAAAACATTTTAAGAGAGAACGATATTTATGGGCTATTTTAGTGAACAGTTGCGAGAATATCTTGCAAACAGAACACCTGAACAGAAAGCCGAAGATGAGGCTCTTATGTCAGAATATGCTGAATGTGGACCAGCCGCGACTGAGTTAGAGGAACTTCTTTCTGATACCGCAACATTAAAGTTTTTAGCAGAAAGATGTATGACTCATGTTCTATCAGGTGAATTTGAAAAGGCACAGACAGTTGCTATGGAATACAATGAATTGAATAATCTTTATTATAGAAAGTATGGAACAGCCGATTGATCAATACAGAAAGCAGATAAGAAAGGAAATATCTGATGTAATGGATAGTTTCAAATTCGAGATCAATTCTAAAGATAACAGAGAATTATTGGCGCGTAAAGTTGACGTTATCTTGGAAAAATATCTATCGCAGATTGTGGATGATAATGATATTACTTATGTGGCTAATGTTGCTGTTGTATCGACATCACCAACAGAAGTAGAACTTATTGCGTGTGATGCCTTTACAGCAAATCTTTTTAGAGAAATTTTCAGATAAATCCGAAATTTATTTTTCGGATTTATTTTTTTGTTGTATATTTGCAATACCAAAAAACAACAATTTATTTTTTATGTCTAACACAAATAAAACGCCAATAGTAACAGAACAAAACGTTCGACCTGTTCTCAGAAGATTGTTATGTCCAGATTGTAATGTTGATATGCTTAGATCAGATTTTGATATTTTATTATCATTTCCTCCTAAAGTATCATATAAATGTCCGAAATGTGGAATGACACATTTATCATCTGAGTCATATCCGAGAATAGAATGGATAACAGAAGAAGGTGAAAATGTTTATGTATAAAAATGGAAAAAAACTTTTTAGAAAAATTACAAGAGGAAAATCTCCTGGATCTTTATCTTGTCAGTTTGATTAGTTCAGATAGTCTGTTTTCTGTTGAGGATTGTGATGAATCATTAAAGTGTCTGAGAGAAGATCTTATTGCAATCGAAACTGCCAACATAGATCATAAAGACCACTACAAGAAACTAATTGTTGACGGTATTCAGATTGTCGAAAAAGATAGGCAGATGTTTCTTGATGAAAAACAAAACCGTAAAAAAGAATGAACAAAGAAGACACGATTAACATTGATCAATTAATCTCGAAACTTAAACAGATGTTTGATGCTGATGATGCTGCTTGTAGAGCATATGAAGCATTTAACAGGGGCGAAGTACCTTATGATGAATTTGAAATAAACAACGAGGTGCGTGATATATTATGGAGAGAACTGAAAGAAAACATTGACACATTTAGTAAACTATCTTGTTCTGAATGTAAAATGTATGATGTGTGCGATAAATCACAACGAGAGTTAAATCAGTTTTGTTCATCATTCACAGCATCATTCAAAAAAATACCGAAATCAACTATGAATGGAAATGCAAATACTTGTCGTATAACGAAACTTACAGCACCGGAAATCAGACTTGCGTATAATAATATAAAAGTAAGCACTGGCATATTCTCAGATGAATGTGTAGATGTACTGCTCAAAGCAGGTTTTAATACAGATAATTACACATCACCTTGGGCTGATGTACCGTTCCTTTATGTTATTGATAATAATATAATACCTTGTTATTCACCACGATCATTCTTTAACAGTCAACTTAAGGAAGTAGATATATTGGAACTTCTTTGTCTTGAAATCATTGAGGAAGAAAGTAAATATTGTGATGAACACAACAATTGTATATTTGATATTGATGATGTTGAGTATATCAAAAATCAATTGTATGATATTGTTGAGTTTATGAAATCTAAACATCCTGGTAAATCTATTGTAATCAACGATAAAGGTGTCAGTGTCATTCCTTTTGTGATACCTATATACTCTCCGACAGAAAAGGGTGAATGTTGTAACAGCATCGTGGATAACACGGATTATTCTAATACAGAAATAAGAGGATAATGAGAATACTTTTTACAAAATCTAATTACAATGATATAACTTTACAAAAGTGTCCTCACAACATAACAGATATAAACGGTCATATCGTAAATGTTGGTGGGGACGCTTGTAAAGCGTGTAAGTATTGTACACATTATGAAATTCATCATTGCCTTGTGCCAAAAGATATCTCTCTTGATGTAGATGATTGGTACACAAGATGTTTTGAATATGGTATGAACCAGTTTAATTACATCCCTGTAGGTTTTGTTGAGTGCAAACACGGTGTTTTCAACAGAGGATCCGTAAGGCTAATGCTACATAAGATTTGGTATAAAATTAAAAGTTTATTCTAATGCAAAAACTATGCAGTAAAATATTCTGGGTGCTGTTGATAATTGCGACAACGACAATAACAATACTGTTCGCAACTTATGAACCATGTCTTATGGATGATAGTGAGATGTTCAGGAAGATGGATATCAAACACTTAGAAGATAGCCTTGTTCGGGAGACAGGAAAGGGATCGTTAGATACCATGACTCTTGATACAACAAAAATGTTCAAAATTTTTTCTGATATTTTTTCAGAAAAAAATTAGAAAAATTTTTTTGAAATTTTTTGAAAATAAAAATATAAAAAATATAAAAATAAAATTTATATTTTTTCAGCATACACATCGCTGTGACAGCGAGCGTGCATTGAATTTTGTGATAATTTTTTTTCGATTTTAATTTCATTGTAAAGTGGCATGGCATAACAGTGTGGAACTGTAATGTTGTGCCACTTTCTACTGCAAATCAAGTCAACTTTTCGACTTAAATTGCAGTCAATAGATTATCAACGAATAATGAAAGAATAGACATAAGATAATATATCTGAACACAACATAAAAATAAATCAGCCAAAACCAGATAAAATGTTTTGTTTTGGCTGATTTATTGTACATATCTGTGATAGCAGTATAAGATTTAATTCGTAATACCCCGTATTTGCCACCTAATTTGCCCTACAATCGATTATCTGTATAAAAATGAGGAAACCCTTTACTCGAAAATAAAAGCGTCTAAAACAGGCTTATTTTTGATTATTGATTTTTTAGACAATCTAATTTGTTTTTATAACTCTTGTTTATGACTTGAATACGGGGAGTACATCGTTCACCACAATAAACTTCTGTTAATAAGCAGATAATTGCCAATTATCTGTTAATAAGCGTATATTGATAGACTGGGGGAGTGCAATGGTGTGTAATTCATATAACAATCATTGATGATGAAAGCATATAGAAGATGATGAAAGCATATAGAAGATGATGAAAGCATATAGAAGATGATGAAAGTATAGGGAAGTGTTCACCTAAAAAATCCACACAACCGACACAACCGTTTAGTTGTGAAACATTTTTGTTACAAAACATTTTTGTTATGTGTCCGAGAAGTGGGGGAGTGTTGAAGGTTGAAAAATATTTTAACTTAAAATATTTTTGGAATTTTTTTGCTTTTCACAGCAAAATATTTTAAGTTAAAATATTTTTTCTCGACCCGCGTGAAACATTTTTGAGAAATAGTTTCAAAATATAACAAAAATGTTTTGTTGAATATAAAAAGAAAGGGATCGATTTAGTATCGACCCCTGAAATAATGCTATACTCTCGTGTTGGTATCCTGATGATACCTTATCTTTGGGCATAATACGCCCTCTTAAATGCGACTAACCTCGCTAATCGTCAATGTCTTAATCATTTCCCATTCAGACACACTTGTTTCTTTGTGGATTGTTGTGATGTAATCCGTTTCAGGGAAAACTCTATATTTTGTTGTGTTTACACCCTTCAAAAAGTCTGTAATCCATTCCCCAACATACTTTTTAGCATCGTCCAATGATGGTGCGATACAAACAGGCAAACAACTTCCTGTTTGGTTGTTTATGACAGTAACAACATATTCTGTTTTATTATCATCGCACAACACATCTTCCTGCGGAAGATCATCAAAGAACCCGTCAGCATCCGAACACTTTTTGACAATAAAGTTATCTTCATTGAAACAATAACTTATAAAGCTACTTAAATCGGAAATGGAATAATCATATTCTTTCAATTCTTTCCAGCCCAATTCAATTTCGTGAAGATACAGTTTATCATTATGAACAGCGACTGCATCTATTTCGCACTCATTGTCATACCAATAGAAACAATCGTTACTACACATCTCTTTGAAAAGAATGTAACAATCTTTCCCTGTAATTTCAAATACAGCGGTAACTATCTCATTTACAACTGATAACTTTAGATCAGTAATCTTGTCGAGTGTTGCTAACACAAAGTTGAACAAACGACTGTAAGTTTCTTTCATTTTGTTTTTCATTCAAATCTTCTCATAAGCAATTCGGTTTTATGCTGATATACAAAAGTATATCGCCGGTTTAACTTACATTTTACACACACTTCTGCAAATGTACGAACTATTTTTGACAATTCCAAAATTATTTGTCAAAACTTTAACTTTTTTGATAGTTCTATCATTTACTGTCAGCAAAGGTACACATAATTTGGCAATAATCCAAACATTTTGCCAAAAACTTTATATATTTTTATACAACAAAACTTTTTTATCAACTTTTTTCGTTAAACTATTGCACAATTAAAATAATATACCTATCTTTGTAACCGTAATCAAAAACAAAAAGTTATGTGTTATATTCAAGATTTAAGAGAAGCGGGATTTTCTTATCTCGGTGGTCTGAAACATTCAGCCAAAATGGAAAAGAGTTACAAGCACAATGTTGCTACTTACTGCATCTATCTTGCTCCGGCAAATATGGCAGGACGAACAAAAAAGGGTAGCCGTATCAATGTGTGTCCTTTTAGTCAGCACTGCAAGGAACTTTGCCTTAACGCAGCTGGGCATAACAAGGCTGACATCCTTAAAAATGGTGGAAAGCAATCATCTATCAACCAAGCGAGAATTAAGAAGACCAAACTTTTCTATAATGACAGGGAAATGTTTATGCGTTTGCTTATCCACGAAATGAAGCGTGATAGAAAATACGCAGAAGCAAAGGGAATGGAGTTCTCGGTAAGACTTAACGGAACATCCGACCTTTCACCTGAACTTTTTAAGATAGGTGATAAGAATATCCTTGAAATTTTCCCTGATGTGCAGTTCTATGACTACACAAAAGTACCAAAAAGACTGGAACTGATGAAAAAGTACCCTAACTATGACCTCACTTTCAGTTTTGACGGTTATAACTGGGATGCTTGTGAAAAATTCCTCAAAGATAACGGAAAGGTCGCTGTTGTGTTCGATAGTCCTGTTATGCCAAAGACATACAAGGGATATACAGTCATAGACGCTAACGATTACGATATGCGTTACCTGGATTCAAAGGGTTGTATTATGGGATTGCATTATCATCCTATCGCAAATGATAACGGTCTTGTGAAAGCCGAAGATGTTGACAATAAATTTGTAGTCAAGACTGCTACTGACCCTGATGTAGTTATGTAACCAACGGAAAAAGTGTCATATTTTCAAGTTTCGTACCTGAATAAGTTTTCGGGTGCGAAACTTTTTTGTTATGTTGATAATCGTGAACCAGACTTGAGTCTGGGGCTTGAATAATATTTTAACTTAAAATATTTTCGTCCGTCGAGAAGGTTCCTTTTTCGACGAGACTATGTAACAAAAAAGTTTCGGAGTCAGATAAAATATATCCAACTCCGAAACAAAACCCGTTCCAGTTTCCGTTCTAACTTACTGTGAGTTTATTATAACGCTCATTCAACAATTTCAATACCACAATCCTATCATTGATTGACATATCGTTAAGGTTTGTATAGGTATAAACAAGACCGTCCCACGATTTTTCTGATAATCTTGTTCCGTTTACTGCATCATCAAGATTAAGTTCAATACTGCTGCAGTTCATACCCAAAAGTTCAAACATCTTTTCCTCATCATCCTCAAACGATATACATATAACGCCAGTGTCTTTGTGATACAGATTTGCGAATTTATTTGCTATGTGTTCAAAACCACATTCGATTGCTGTGATAAGATTAACATACAATACTTCTATTCCTTCTATTGTCATTTTACCTCCTTTTTAGTTTACCGTTATAAAGATGACCCCTTGTCTCGTTGTACTGTCTCATTCGTGACATCAAATCATTGTCACATACAGGACACATACCTGATTTTGGTAGTTTCCTTTCCTCGCTTGCAGTAGCGATAAGTTTTCCGCAGTCTGAACAAATCAACATATAGTTGATACCAGATTTTTTAATTGTTGTGTTAGCCATATCGTTTATCTTTTGTTAGTTGATTTCATTTTACCCACGAACTTTGAACCATATTTAGTTTCACACATCATACATTTTATGCGTTTAGGTATTTGTTCTTTTCGACAGGCGGTAATATAAGAACCACACCGTGTACATATTATCTCAACAATATCGTTGTGTTTGTTGTTGCGTTCCAATATAGCATTCGCCATAACATAACATTTTAATTATGTTACAAATATACGACAATAATTTCACATATCAAAGAAAAACGCCCACAAATTGTGAGCGTTTCTCAATGTAATCAAAAATATATTTAGTTATGGAGTGTTCTCTCATCTGACAAAAACTGTAATACAAAGTCATTGTTATAATCAGACTCATACAGTCTTGTTAGCGGATCTTCATCATCGGAATTTCTAACAATATCGTCTATGATAGCATCAACGATTTCTGTTGTGAACATACCTGCATTATATTCGTCAGGATATTCGCCACAAAGATAATCGATAACATTATTTCTTAATTCAGGATTATTTTTCATAACTTTTCGTAATTATTTTCTAAAAACTTTTTTCAAAAAATTTTTAATAATTTTCCTCTACAACATTTTCATCAACATCGCAATGCTCGTTAATCCAACGGCATACACTCTCATAGTCGAACCAGTGACCTCTGTTGTGAACAGCCGAACTTGTTGTACCGTCTTTTGTATATCGAACAACATCAATCACATTTGCAAGTTGATCTGTCCGTATAAAACCCTCTGTTTCACCATTAAACAAACATTCAACGAAATAATATGTTATGTTATCGTTAGGTATAACAGATAATACTCTCTGTGTACCAATCCTCTCTTCTCTGATGTACATATCAATATATGCTTGAAAAATACCACCTGTAAGCGTGTGTCACACTTGGGAATGTCCTTGTTATTCCAGATCTGTCAGTTACAGTGTAACCGAAACCCTGTTTGTGACTTACCTTATATCCCTTACCTGATAGCCGGTTTAACATATCCTTAGTAGTCATACTCAAAACCGTCTATGTTAGCGATTAGTGTTCTGATTTCGTCATCATCAAGATAGGAAATAGGCACATCAATGTCATCGCCCCTTAACACAACCTCGTCCCAGTCTGGATCAATGTCGGCAACAACCCTGTTAAACAACATACCATAACCTTTCAGAAAGACACCAAACAATGTCAATACTGTTCTCTCGGTATCGGTATCATCAACATCGTAGTGTTGTGTTCCGTTCTCAACAACAAATTTTCTCAAAGCGTTGTTAATGCCTGTCAAATTTCTATTAAGAACAAACTCAACCTCATCGTTGTCCTCGTCCTCGTCAGGAAAATCATAATCGTCTATGTCAAATTCGACCAGCATATTATCAAGACCGCTGATGTGTTCTGTTATGAATGTTCCATAACAGTTTACCATAATGTTACCCTTTTTTATGCTGACAGGTGACATATCATCATCGTCCTCGTGACGGATGTCATAACCATTGAGAGGGGAGGGAATGCTCGATTTAACGACCCTTATATCGGAATACAATCCGTCATACTCCCTGCCATTGATAATGATTGTCATTTTACGAAAACCACTCTTTGCTTTGTCAAATTCTAATGATGCCATAACTCTTTTTGTTTTTGATTACGATACAAAGATAAGCATTATAGTTTTAATTTGCAAATCTTTTTACAAATTTTCTGCAAGAAAAACTAAATCTTCATCCAACAGATTGACATCATCTAAAACAACATCAAACTTTTTGTCAGCGAATTTCAGATACTCAAACCCCTCGTCCAAATCTTCCTGCAAAATTAAAGCACGAGTTAAGAAAATAGCCTCACCGTTCTCGTTCTCGGCATAGTCCATATTTTTATATACTGGAAACTCTATCCCGATATACTTATGCCTTACACCGTCCTCGGTGTATGAACCCGGCTTACCCTCAACAATAACCTTTTTTGAAAGGATTTCAACTGCTCTGTCTCTGTGCATTTTTATAATCTTTTTTATGTTTTTACAAAGATAAGTTTTTTGTTTTTTATTTCAAAATAATTTTGAAATTATTTTTCAAAAATTATTCTGAAACTTTTTCATAATCATCGACAATTTTCAAATCAAATGCCGTGTTGTTCGCATAAAAAACATCGTCAGGACAATCAATAAGCCTTTCGCAGACTTCATCCCAATCAATATCATTCCACGCTTTACTAACATAATATGAAGATAAAAACTTTTTGATATGTGTTTTCATTACACATTTAGACTCCTGTGTTAATGTGTCGAATGAACACAAACATTTTTCAAGCAATCCTGTGCGAACACACAACACAAATTTCTGCTTCATAAAAAAGTCATAAGTGAAACTTTCACTCAACGGAATTTTGTCGTTGAATATGTTTGTTGTGATGTATTGCCAAGTTGTGTTGTATATGATAGTGGCAATCTCCTCTGTCATTTCCCTGCAATATGAATACTTGTCACAATCAATGATGCAATACATAACATCCTTTGCTTTCAGGATCCACTTTATTTTCTCTGTGTCAGACAGTTTAATGTCAACCATATAGCCGACACCGTTCTGCATATATGAACTTATTATGTTGATACTGCTAATCATAACACAATCACATTAAAACGGTAAATCATCATCATCCGTTTCGGAATAATCATTTGCGACATCAAATTCTCCTGCAAACAAAGCATCCTCGTTTGTCGCAATCCACCAGACAAGACCAGCATAAAACTCTATGTCAATAGATCTGCTTGTTATCTCGGTGTTGTTGTTTCCGTCACTGCATTCGATATACAGTATCTTTGTCTGCTTGTCATAACTCAACGCATCAACCGTGAAGACTGAGTTAGCGATTTCGTCAACATAGACAATAGGTGAAGACGGATGTTGTGCTTTGATAGCATCATCATCGTGCCTGTTGAAAATGTCATCTACCACACCGTCAAGTTTCTTTCGGTTTGCCTTGATAGAGTCTGCAACACAATTAGCAATCTCTATGAAAAATGATTTTGGATGTTCCATAACTATTGTTTTTTAATGTTTGACAAAATACACAATTATTTTATAATTTCCAAAAAATTTTGATATGGAAACTTATAATCTACATATTCAAGGATTTTATGAAGTCTTCTTTTGATACTTTCAAGACTTGTACATCTTATACAATCCGTACCGAACACAGCAATCATTATGTTCGACATATCGTCAGTGCGACCCTCCATTACATAATCTTTCCATACATCATTTTCCCGGTCATAGAATGTTCCGTCAGGATGTTTCTCAATATGAAGACCACTACCAAACACATTAAACCAGTCCTCTTTACCGTCTTTATCTAATCTTTTAACCTTGACAACAGGGTTCGGATATTCCTCGAAACCTTGAAGATATGTAAATTTAATTTCAGCTGCCATAACTTGTTTTGTTTTTAATTATATCACAAAGATAGCAAATAAATTTGAAATATCAAAACATTTTAAGAATTATTTACTATTTCATAATTGTCAGCAAACATCAATGTAAAACTAACATTACCAAGTACAAAAACATAATCGGCTGGATGTTCACATAGTCTCTCACATTCTATACCCCAATCTATTTTTGATATAGTATCTAAATCCACATCAAGTATATTATTGCAATATGCGAATAACTTTCTCTGTATAAGTCGTTTTGTTGTGTGTTTGTCAAGACTATCAGCATCTACAACACACAAACACTTATCGAATACATCGGATGTTGCAGTAAACACATAACTCGGTTTAGCAATAACATCAAATGTAAAATGTTTATCCAGATTATCGTTCTCTGGAAAGTTCATCATTATTGCTTTATCAAGTACATTTTCAACAGTATCGTATTTTTTGGTAAGTATATTATAACATATTACAATCATACTTTCCGTTGCTTTCATTAGCATATCAATACCGTCTTTGTTGATAATGACATATAGACCTCGTTTTGTTGATATTAACCACAAAACAAAACTTGTAAATGATATTTTCTCATTGATAAGTATAGCCTGTCCGTAAGAAGACAAAACATTATCTATAAATTTATGTTGTTTAGTATATGTTTTCATAACTAAATAGGTTTATTGATTACGACAACAAAGATAGCAAATAAATCTGAAACAACAAAACATTTTAGCAATTATTTTCAAAAAAGTTTTGTTGGGGGAGGGAAGTGGAGCGACGCGTCCTCGATAAAATATTTTAACTTAAAATATTTTGTTTCCTTCTCACCAACGACAAAAATTCTACTTGACCTGACACAACAAAAAAAAGGACTGACAAAATGTCAGCCCCCGGTTATAAAATGTGTGTGAAAATGTGTTCTGTTATGAAAGAACAGATGCAAGCGGCATCCACTCTGGATTGTCAGCATACATAGCATACATCCACCACTCACCGTCTTTGAACAGATATAGATAATTTTCTTTGCACTTCTCCATAAACTGATCTTCATCATCGTGTTGTCTCGGTTGAGTGAAATCCCAGTCTTCGCCACTTCTCCAACTGTTATAGAATGTTGCATCAACACCATTGATTGAACTTGCATCGCCAAACGAAACAAGGTTCAAAGCCTTTTCGTAATCGTTAAATTCATCGAGCAATGTTTGACCTACACCCTCTGGATAACCGTCCCAATGATGATAAATCGATATGATACCGTTTTCAAGCGTTGTGCTATGAAAAACTGGCTCTTTCAAATCAGAACAAATGCCCTTTCCAAGCAGTTCCAAATTAGGTGTGATTACTCTACCTTTGTCTTCGGGTTTAATTACAACCCCAATAAATGATCTTGTTGCCATAACTCTCTATCGTTAAAAATTAAACAATTCGTCATCATCGAAAATGTCAGCCAACATTTCATACACAGTGTCTGTGTCATCCTCGGAAACATACGCTTCAATGTCGGAGTCAGCCAAAACATAACCGTACATATTATCGACCCGTTTTAACTCGTCCTCACACATATCGTTTTCAATGCACTCATTGATAACATCATGGAGACTTTCGGGTGCAACGCCCACAACGGATCCATCTCTTGTAGTCACATTCAGTATCGTATAATCGTTACCGAACAAATTGACAGTAAATTTTTCAATTTTCTTTTCCATAACTTTGTTTTGTTTTTTAATTACACCACAAAGATAATTCTTTTATTTTTAACATCCAAATTTTTTGAAATTATTTTTCAAAAAGTTTTTGAATTTCTTTTACCTTGTCATCGTTCCAGTACGGTGCATCTATCTGTTTACCCTCAAACCATTTCTTTTTGTTTGGTCGTGTATCTCTGATACTGAACAACATTTTGTTTTCAACAATGCTCCAGTCTCTTTTCAATATCGCTTCAACAGGGATAATGATACTATAATCGTATTCGTGATTATCAACAACAACACCGCCAATACGATAACATAACATATCATTGTAATAGTTGAACTTGAATTTATTAACCTTGTAATCTCTCCAAGTGTTTGGATTGTTACAAATGAAAGCAATGTCTTCCAGTGTCAAACTGTTAAACTCCATATTTGAAGTATAAGTGTCAACAGAACATTTTGGATTGAAATCCGGCAGATCAGGACTGAATTTGTTAACACATTCCTCTACATACAACCAATTATAGTTGTCTTTGATAATATCGGGAATAAGTTTGTTAAGAAATAAGTTAGTATAATTACATTCAATAACATACGCATCGTAACGGCGTTTTACTACTGTACGATATGACCCTCTTACATACTCAGTCGTTGTCGTATGGAAATAATTTGTCATAAGAAGTTGAGCATACTTGTAACGACTTTCGACAGATTTGTCGCTATAATCATAGGCAAAATCAAACATCTTATGCAGGATGTTCTTTTCCCTGAGTTTATCCAACACATACTCAAAAGACACACCCCATATATTAGCAAATGTAGCGGTCTGTGGCATAATGCTCTTGTAGTCGGTAATAAGGTTCAAATCCTCAATTCCAAATGAAATATAATGTCTTCTCTTTGGAACGAAAATCGCTTCGTTTGGTACTTGTCTTAACATAACTCTTTTTGTTTTTTGATTACGGTACAAAGATAAGCATTATATTTTTAATATGCAAATCTTTTTATAAAAAAGTTGAGGAAAAATAACAATTTATTTTCCCTCAACAAAAACTACTCAACTTTATGCAGATAAATGTATGTGTCACCTATCTTGACCGTTGCATCAATCACTGGAAGTTCACAAATGTTATTGCCACAAGGCAGCATCAACGGATCATCGTAACTGTACACATAATGCGTGTTTGTTTCAACCTCACCTTCAAATTCGCTGTCCTCGTCAAAACCGAACTGGTCTTTGAGAAAATCTGATACACTGTCCTCTACCTTTGCCAGTCCTGTACCCTCTGTGTTACCCATATAACACAAAGCAGTGATAATGTCTAATGTTTTCATTTCGTTTTGTTTTGTTCTGTTCTGTTAATAAATTTCAAGAATTTCCGTGAACACATCTTCCTCTTGTCTGTCGTTGAGGATAATTTCCTCTGCATAGTCATCTTCGTCAGGGTTGCCCGCCCAAAACTCAACATCACCTGTATAGTTAAGACGAAGATAATCAATCCTTGTACCGCTTATTACAATACCTAAATCTGATACTTGAAGAATGCCCTCAAACTCATTGAGCAAATCAAAAATTTCTTTTTTCATAGCAAAAGTCTTTTTTTATATGTATTTGCAAATATATTACTTATTTTTTAATTTACAAAAAAATGTAAACTTTTTTTCAAAAAATTATCCGTAAATAATTTCATTGAACATAATAATCTGCAAAACCAAGAAAGCATCGTAACTGTCGTACTCACCGTTAATCACATTACGAGCCGCATCCATTACACTGTTCTTTTCATCAAGACTGGTAAGGAAATATGTTCCGTTCAATGCTCGTTCTATGCCCTCTTTGAAATCCTTGATTGTGACAAAGTATTCCGTTTCGTTGTTAATCACCTTGTAAGGCAGTTTCCAGTAATGTTCACCGTTACTTGCAACATCTACAAGTTTAATAGTTCCGCCACTGTCAAGCATAACCGCTGTCCTTTCGCACAAATACATTCCACTTCTGATCATACCTCTCTTTTCAAGTTCCTTGAAATGTTCGTCTTCATCGTAATCGCAACATATATCAATACGACCCAATGTAGCAGTCTCCAAGAAATCTGCAATTTCATCAACAGAAACTTGTGTCACTTTCAAATATCCCTCTGTCTTCATAACACAACACTTTTATTTGTTATACATCTTTTTCCAATTACTTTCAAACTGAAAGCATACATCACAAAGGATGTCAAGACTAAGATCGTTACAAGTTAAATCAAATTCATCTTCTGTTCTAAATCCTGCAACGATATTACTGTCATCATCAACACGACCAACAAAAATACCTGTAATAACTTCATCCATATAATAAGGATGACTTGACGGGATTACAATGTCACCGACATTCAAACCAATGTCAGACATTGACAACATAACAGGTGCAGGTATATCATCACCTGTCGCTGGCACACTAACACCCTGTGTCTTGTAATACATTGAATTTGCCTTTGCGGTTATCGTACTGATAAACTTTAATCTTGCCTGTGTAGCAATGTCTCTTGTGATAGATTTTTCCATAACTCTGTTTTTGTTTTTAATTACAGTGACAAAGATATATAATTTTTTTCAAACCACCAAATAAAACACAATCTTTTTTCATATTTTTTACAATAAACTTTTTTTGTTGTGATAAATACTTAAAAGACAGCGTACTAAACTTAATGAACTACATAATTGATACAAAGGCGTATAGAAATATGTTCGGTGCTAATCCTGATAAGGCAGTTATGACAGAACAGTTCTGCAATAGTTTAGTTAAACACGGCATAACAAAAGGTATAACAAACGAAAGATATGCCGAATTAGAAAAGCAGGGACGGCTCGCTGAAATTACGAATGACGGAAGATATTTCATTATCCGTTTCAAATAAAAGGCTATTCCAGTGCCTTTGCACGACTACATATTTCACAACAATCGTCCGTGCTTATCGGACACCGTTCATCCGGAGGACGGTTCTCAACAGACTTGATTAAGTTCAGGTCTGTTTTTTTATAACAAAAATATTGTGTTGTGAAGAAAAATGATCCCGGATCATTCACAACACAATATTTTAACTTAAAATATTTTGGATCCACCAGAAACCAACTCTGGCGTTGAGTAACTCAACACAACAAAAAAGGAGACCGACAATTTTTATGTCAGTCCCCAAAAAACACATAGTTAGAAAATGATTACTTCTTTTCGGTTGTGTACCAATTAACAAAACCCTCTATCCAGTTTTCATCCGCAACTCCCTTGTGTACATTGTCATCAACTTCAAGATATTCGACAAGTAAATCATACACATCATCTTTATTCATATTACCGAAACACCATAGTTCAGGTTTGATTTTAATATGATGTTTTGTTGTGCTTGTTGCATAATCCCTCAACACCTCATCAAAGCAACAACCCTCAACGAACTCTTCAAATCCCTCTAAATAACCGTCTCTACCCCAGTACCCCCAATCAAACGCTCTTTCCAAAAGCATAGGGAAAATCTTACTGTTGTGGATTGCAGCGATAGCGTAATCATCTGTTATATGAGACATATCGCATATATCATCAGGATCCGTTTTCAATGCCTCTTGATAATACTTTGCTCTCAACTCGTCAGCGAAATTCTCACCAAGTTCGCCCTCGCTACCCTCAAAGGCAAACTTATATCCGCTTTCCTCGTCACACCACAACTCAAAAGAAAGGTTAGGATTTCTCTTGCATATTACGACCAACCATTCAACAGGAGGAGACCAAGGAGTATCAAACACAAGCGTAATCCTTGTTTCACCGTTCCTTGTTTCAGACTCAATAAGATTGTTAAGGAAACCTTTGGTGCAGATTGTACTATCCCACTTGCATCCCAAGTTGACAACACGCCAGTTGTACCAACCAACACAACCATATTTCTTTGTTTGATACTTGACCGCCGCCTTGTATCTTTTTTCACAATCCTGTTTTATTCTCAATTCCGTTGCTTCGTCAATAACACCGTGCATATCCGTGTATGCTCGTATGCTATCACTGACATAACAACCAACACTGTTTGTTGTGTCAATGTTATAATATGTTCGTGGCATAGGAATAAAACTTTCCAGTGTATATTCCCCTCTTGCATTGACCTTTGCGGTCTTAAACATTGCTTTTACATCTTCAACCTTGCCTGTGATTGTAAGATTGTTTGAACACCAATTTGGCATAACTCTATTGTTTTTTAATTGTTAATTATTGTTCTGCAAAGATAAGTAAACTTTTTCAGATATGCAAATCTTTTTACACTTTTTTCAATCCCGAACCAGTAAGATCTAATTCCTCCTCTACTATTGAAAAACTCTCAACCGCACAAGAAAACACAAGTTCCTCTCTCTCCTTTTTTGTCATCTTTATCATTTCATTATACTTTGCCTCAGCCTGTTCTCGTTTTGTATAGAAAGGTGTTACAACAACATCCTCCCAATGCTCACAACAACTGTCTGTTGAAACAAGCAAAGCAACTGCATATATAGGTATGACAACCTGACCTGCACTCTGTTGCTTTGATATTGTTTCACCGATACAGGCTTCAAGCATAAGCCAATCTTCAACAACAATGACCCACTCAACGGCATCATAAGCGTTGTTATCATTGTATATATACAACATACCAGTTGCAGTATATTCTATTGCATTGACATCAATACACTCGTCACCGTCTATGCTCTCCAATGTGATAGTGTAAGGAAACACAACCTTGCCTGTCTGACTGGATAACAACCTCTTAACTCTTTCAATCGCATTTTTCATAACTCGTTTTGTTTTTATTTGTTTCTGCAAAGATACATATAATTTTTTAATATGCAAATATTTCTAAAACTTTTTTCAAAAATAATTCTCAAAAAATATCCGGAAAATTTTTCAAAAATATTTTAAGTTAAAATATCAGTTTTGTTCTAATTTTTATTCACAGTTCAAATCTCAATCACAACACAACAAAAAAAGTGATCTGACCGCATCAGCAGTCAGACCACACAATTAAAAAACATTGAGTTATGTTACTTGCCAAGCAAGTTTTTCAATTCCCATGTCAGAATGATGTCTATTGTTACATAGATATAATCCCAGTAATTCTCAAAGACACCAACCCAGTCATTCTCCGTTTCGTCATAAATATACCAACTGATACATTCCTCATCAGCGTTCACCTCTTTTGAAAGTTTGAGTTTGCTGAACTTAACCCCCTTTGTGTCACCCCAGTCAACATACTTGATTGCATCAACCTCACCGAACTCGATAACCAGTTCTGTTTTGTCTCCAAGCAAAACATTTGTCTTTTCCTCACACAAACCAATGATGTAATCCATAGCCATCATATATGTCTGTGTGGCAGACATTCTGTTCAAAACACAACCGATCTGATAATCTCTTTCGTTTGTATAGATATTTTTCTCATTGAACCAATGATTATTTACCTTATAAAGATAAATGTCATCGTGTTTCAATGTCTCCGTAATGACACTGTTGTGTGCAGTAAAACAAACATCAATAGCACTTACATAATCGCCAATCTTGTATTTAGGCGGCTTGATTTCATTTGTTCCCATATCCTGTTTTGTTTTTTGATTACACTGCAAAGATAATGATAAAAAATTATTCTGCAAAATTTTTGTGAATTATTTTGAAAAAACTTTTTAAGAATTATTCTGATAAAGTTTTCTCATACACCCTCACAACAGCCTGTGCCAACACAACAAGCGTATATGGATCCAGGTTTTCCAAAGGACACTCCGCACCATTCTTACTTTCCAAATGATATGTGTTGTTCCAACCCAAATACTTTCGTACTCGAACAACCTTGAAAGGATTAAAATCCAAATTCTCTTGATCGATTGCAATGATATTGTAATCCTCCAATGACGGCATAAGATTACCGGGCTTATCCCAACCAGCACTATTAAAAAGTGTTTTGATTATAGATGTTGCATTATCCGTAACACGCCTTGCAACCATACCGTATTCAGCCATATCATTTGTAAGACTGTTTGTAATTTTCTTTATTGTATCGTTCATAACAAAAACATTTTAAGCGATTACACTTTTCTCGTCAAACCAAAGCCTGTTCTTTGTCACATCAAAACCAAGATCCGAAACAAATTTCTCAATGTCCTGTTTTGTCACTGGCTTGTCAATGTGGATAGTGTCAAGTATGTTTTCCCTTAACCTCCAACCCTTTGTGACTGACCTGAACAAAACCAGTTTGTGTTTTGTTGGTGTTTCATAGATCTCAAGATGTCTGTCAATCAGACCCGGAATGTTGAAACTCTTTCCATAGATAGCAATACACTTGCCGTAAATCTTACACTTTCCCATATCGTTTTGTTATTTTTTATTTTCTGTTAATTTGTGAAACAATGTCTTGACAGAACATTCCAGTATGTTGTTAATATCCACCTGCACATCATAGTCCATATCATCAAGACCGTATGTGCGTGTTTCGGTAATGAACTCAAAGATAAGTTCGTTAATTGAATTGAGACTTATCCTGATATAGTCAATTTTCTCGTGTGACTTTGTAACATCATTCTCTCTTACCCAAGCATAAAAGTCTTTTGCCTGTATAACGATTTCGGGATTGTCACCGAGAAGAAGTTTCGCTACCAACGCATTTCGTTTGCTTGCCTGTTCATACAGGTCGTTCTGCATATCGACTATATTATTATGGGACTTGATATAATCCTTTTCTGTTGCCATTAGCAACTTTAATGTCGGTATGTCGCAACTGCACTTATAAGATATAACTGGCTTTTCCATAACTCTTTTTGTTTTTAATTGTTTCTGCAAAGGTATATACTATATTTCAAATATCCAAATTTTTTTCAAACTTTTTATAAAACTTTTTTTACAAAAGGTTGTGTTTTGTTTTCGACTGCAAATATAAAAAACTTTTTCGGAATATCCAATAAAAAACAAAACAATTTTTTTTCAGAAACTTTTTCAAAAATAATTTGCATATTAAAAATATAATGTGTATCTTTGCAGTCGTAATTAAAAAACAAATAGCAATATGAGTAAAAAAGGTTTTAAGTATAACATCGGTGATGTTTTGTTCTACATCAAGGATGTTCCGTGTGCAGGCATCGTAACAGATCGTCGTGCGGTTGACTATGACGAAGATTGTATCAATGAAAGATACTACACCCTCAACAACGATATAAATTTGTATGAGAGTGATTTGTATAAAACAAAACAGGATGCTATGCTTGAACAAGTAAAGCAGTCAAAACATAATTTCGCAGAGGACTTCGACGGTGTAACCAAAAAAATACAGGAAAGGAACAAAACAATTTACAATTTCCTTTTCAGTGATTATGATAGTGAAACCATTGTCATAACAATTCCGGAAACAATGCTCCCTGTTGTGGATGATTATACACCAAAAGAATTTAATGTCAAATACAAAGAGTTCAACAGATTGTATATCAAAAAAATAGAGGGTAATTTGCCGTTCTATGATGTGGCATTCGTCCTATCAGATGACATCTACCTTTCCAAGTTAGTCCGTGTTGGTGATATTCATACACCATATCCAGTTGATCTGGATATAAACGATTTACTTGAACAACATATTATCAAGAGATCAACACACGAATAATCACAACAACATTTCTTCCTATAAGGAACTGGCAATATATTTTTGTCAGTTCCTTTTTTTATGAATTGTTTTGTTGTGTTGAAATTTTTTGGAATACTTGCACTACAAAATATTTTAACTTAAAATATTATTTTTGAAGTAAAAACACTTAACAAATTATATTTCAATTAGTTACAAGGTTTTGTCCGAGTAGTATATATAGCAACTTGTTTTGTTGTGTTAATTTTATTAAAAAAATTTGCATATTAGAAAAATAATATATATCTTTGCACCAACAATTAAAAACACATAGAGTTATGAAGATAGGAACATTCGTAGGACAGGAAAATGTAGAGTTCACAACAGAGGAACTTGCTACATTCAAAAAAAGAATTATTGAACTTGCTGACAAACATTTCGGTGTAGGTGCTTATACTATCAATGTTATAAATGGTATGAGTACAGGCAATGTTCATTACAGTATCAAGCCAAAGATGTTCGATACAAAGAACGGTTATGCGTTGCGTTTGGTATCAGGACACAAAGCAAAGTTCAATAACATTCATTTCCATATCACAAAACGCAAAGGATATGATGAAAGTGTAGAGGGTGTTTTCTATAAGTGGAAAGAGGGTTACAAGCCTGAATACAACTTAACAAGTTTCGGTATATCTGTTTCTGTTATGGGAGACTGGAAAGGATATAGGAGAAAAAATTGTGAAATGAGTGTCGGTATCATAGGTACACTTCCACTTTGGGGGTACGAATATGATACGGATGCAACACAACTTATCGGAGAGGTAACGGAAAGTGTACTCAAAAACACTGCACTGGAAATCAAAAATGCAAAGCCAACAAAAACAATCATAGACTATTGGAAATAATATGAACGAATTAACAAAACAAACTGTTGTGTTCCAAAACAAGGAATACACGATAGCGACAATGACATCCTCCAAAGGTTCATTCGGTGTTGCTCCTGATAGTTTGGATAATGCAATACATAAAATTATCTTTGAGGTGGAAACAATAGGACTTCCAAAACACAAAGATTATGACGAGGCTGTCCGTATAGACAAACTTTATGATTTTATCGTAGAGGATAAAATCATTGATGATACACATAGCATTGTTGAATGTTTTTTCGATAAAGACTTACTGGACGAAGACGAGTAATCACAACACAACATTTCCATATTAAAGACTGACCTAAATACTGGTCGGTCTTTTTTTGTTGTGTCACACAAAGCAATTTCTTTTCAGCAGCTGCAACACAACACAAAATATTTTAACTTAAAATATTTATATATGCACACCTTCGCAGTATCCACTTGATATTCAATCACTTAAACATTTTTAATAAAAAAGTTTTGTTAAGTATTGCATATTAGAAAAATAATATATACCTTTGCAATCGGAATTAAAGATATGTAGTTATGAAAAAGAAAAGAAAGAGAAAGGATTTTCTGACTGATTATGTTAAATCAGTTAAGAAGATAATGCGTGAGACTGTTGGATTACAGCCGACAAAGATACGATGTTCTGTTAAGACATACAACAGGAACAAAACAAAACAGGATGTCAGAAAAATCTTGAAAGATTTATAAAAAAGATTTGGATAATTGAAATGTATTATATATCTTTGCAACGAAATTAAAAACACATAGTAGTTATGGAAACAACGGTTAATACTTGTTACGGAGCAATCAATGTAAAAGAGTGCTTTGATGAAAGACAATTTAGTACATACTTTGAATTAAGAACGGCAAGCGGAAAATTGATCTGTGAGTTGTGGGGTTGTGATTGTAATTGCGACTGGTGTGATTTGGTAGTCACAACAGATAGCGGTGAGGATATGTTTAATGTTCCTACACTGGTATCGGTAATCG
Source organism: Wujia sp. (assembly GCA_045531735.1). Classification (GTDB taxonomy): domain Bacteria; phylum Bacillota; class Clostridia; order Lachnospirales; family Lachnospiraceae; genus Coprococcus_C. The sequence continues at coordinate 56,701 of JAZSEO010000052.1, forward strand.
AGGAATATATCAGTGAACACAACATCCATATTGATGCAGAGAACAGTAATACACAAATGTGTTGTGTTTTGTTTGCCAACAACGAGTATTGGTCTTCAAAGGTGTTGCTTGTACTGGATAGCAGTTGCGAGACTGAAAAGGCTATTGATGCTATCGCTGAGGAAATATGGGCACACGAGGATTACGGGGATCCAGAGGAAGACGATAACGGCTGTTATAACAAGGCTGAAATCCGTAGTGCGGCAAGTAAGTTGTGGTTTTATGGAACAGAGTTCTATGCTGATAAGTCATACGACACAACATATCGTCTTGTAAAAAATATGCCGATTTTGAAATAAAAATTTGGATAATAGAAAAAGTTTACTTATCTTTGCAGTACAATAATTAACAAAACAAAAATAGTTATGGGACTTGACATTTATTTTAAGAAGCAGAGACACAACGGAATGGTTAATGCTATCGCTGATCTCAACGAATTGAGAAACAGGTTTGGTAATGTTGAATATACATTGACAGAGGAGCAGAATGAACAACTCAATGAAATGTATGACAACGGTAATGTTGACGCGGCGAAAGAAGCGTTGAGGGATATGTGTATGCCGAAACTTGTAGAGATACAGGACGAGGTTAAGCGTGTGCTTGATGCAGAGAGCGATGACAAACTGAAAAGCAATGTTGTTGTGAACATTCCAAAAAATGTATTCGATGCTTATGAAAGTTTCGATATGGGTGATTACCAAATGGAAGAGGTTGCGTATTTCCGCAAGGTTAATTTCCTGTTACCTTTCTTCGACTATGAGAAAAACTGTTCTGATATTAAAATCAGCAAATGTCAGGTTGAGGATCTGATTGAAAGATGTAATCTTATCCTCGAACTCAACAAAACATTTGATGCTGACAAGGCAATCGAGGCACTTAACAATATCGGTGAAGTTGACACAACAAATCTTATCACTGAAATGGAGTTGGAGTTTCAGAAGCATATCGGCAGAGAGGTATGCAGCCAAAGAGGGGTGTACATCTATGGCGAGACACACAAGGAGTTTGAGAGGATTATGTCTGAAATCGAAAAAGACTTTTTCGGTTTTGTTGAGAACAACACTGACATTTGTCTTGACGATTACAGGGGCAAGGGTTATTATGTTGAACTTGACGAGTTCACAAAACAAAACCTGTTAGGTAATATCCTGCCTACAACAAGCGGTTTCTTCTTCGGTTCAACTGAATATGACGAGTGGTATTTCAAGGATGTTGAGAATGTAAGAGACAAGTTCAGCATTTTGCTTGAAACAATGGACTGGGACAACGAGTCACTTTATATGCACTGTTGGTGGTAACATTTTTCATAGGGAGAGTATGAATAATAACAAAAACATATTCTCCCTTAATTTTCAAAACAAAACATAACATTTTATTTCCAGTATTTTATTAAAAGATTTATGAAAATAATTTGTAAAAAAGTTTGTGTTTTGTTTTGAAAATTAAAATGAAATTTGTATCTTTGCAATGTCAAATAAAAAGTAAGAATTATATGAGAGTAGATCGAGTTAAATATTATCTTGTTGAGACTGAATACAACGAAAACACATCTATTGTTGATGTTCTCAAAAACGAGTTGGAGGCTAACAAGGAGTTCGCAAAACGAATTTTTGACGAGGGCAGGGCCGCACTGGTGAATGCAAGTCAGAAAGAGTTTGCGGAAATCATATCCGATATGTACCCCATGTTGTTTTCTGTCACAACAAAACTTTCTGTTGCCGCTGAAATCCTCAATGTGAAGACACTGGACGAGTTCGATGTGTTCTGTATGAATTTCCTTGAAAACAAGGTTGACATCATTGAAATCGCAGACATTGTTTGCCCGGTTCTGAACACTGTTGTTTTCGGTGATGAAAGCGAAATAAAGTGCCTTAATTTGTACGATGTTGACAAGATAGTACAGGACATCCAGCGAGCAGTAGAAAACCCGGCAGAGAGCCTGAAAAGTGGCAAAAAATGGATGTCTATGTCACCGACTGAAATGGTTAGCCTGTCAAGGTTTCTTTTTCCGGCTTATGAGGCAATGAAAGAACGCAAGGAAGCAGGGACAGATAGTTATCTGTTGTGTATGCCTCAACATTAAAAAAATAAAATGATAATGCTTGTCGTCGCAGGGTGAGTATTATTTTTCATAATTACACATAATTTATAAAGGGGAAACAAGGACTGTTGTGAAACACTCCTTGTTTTTTTGTGTTCACAACAAAACAGTTTTGTTATGTTGATTGAGATGAGGAGATGACTCCGGACAGGAAATATTTTAAGTTAAAATATTGCTGTTGCACCTGCCGGTTGAGTAGGGGAGTGCTGTCGATATATAAAACAAATTATATATAAAAAATTTTATACATAAAAAACATAAAAAAGTTTTGTTATTTCGATTTTTATTTATATCTTTGCGGAAACAATAAAAACAAAACAAGTTATGGGAAACGGCACTAATACTTATTTCAAATTAAAATTCAGAAACAGGGAGTTCAGTCTTGAATATCGTTATTGTGAAAACATTGAGGAAAGTGCATTTGTTGTTCACGAGACGACAAAGGAGTGTGTTATGTTCATAGGATATTTCATATATGACTGGGATTTCAGCGAGAACATATCGGATCATTTCAGGGAGTCTTTCGGTGTATGGCTTGACGGCTATGACAAGACAATGAAAGATGAGAATGAAAACGACAACGCAACACAACCTGTTGAGGAATATCCTGCACCGCCTTGTGTTATCTATGAGGTATCGACAAAGGTAACGGAGAAGACCGACAAGGTTTTATCTGAAAAGAAAAAGTTTTTTTACAGTCAGGAAGATGCAAAGGAGCATTTGCATAATCAGACTAAACGGGTGCATGAACTTTTCGGTGACAACAGTCTTGTGGTTATACAATCAAATTCAATGTTCGAGAAAAAGTTTATGTCAAGAGTGAACAACGATATAGGTATCGTTATCAAAATCACAACACAACACATTGATTAGGTACATTCACAACAAAACAAAACATTTTATTAAAAAGTTATGGAAATGTTTTGTTTTGTTGTTTTTATTTCTTACCTTTGCATCAACATAAAACAAACAGTTATGGAAAAGATATTTACACTTGAAAGAGATTTCCACATCTACAAGGAAAATAGAGGGTTCGTTTGCCGTTATGAATTAGAGGGCAATGTTGTATCATTGAAAAAGTTGAATGTACACGAAGATATGTCGGAGGAAACATTGTGTTTCAGTGCCGATGTATATTTCAACGGAAAGAAAGTAGGAGTAGCAAAGAATGACGGGCGTGGTGGATGTGCCAACTTTTACGGAACAGATCAAGAGGGTCAGGTTGCATTCTATGATTTTGCAAACAATGTTTTATCAAAGCAGTTCAAGTATTGTTTTCCGACTTGGAAAATGAACATCTACGACTTGCTTGATTACTTGGCTGGGTATCAGTACGACTGTGATTATTACTATGAGAGAAAGGGAGCATTACTGCGCCACCTCAATACGATTAACAATGATATGGAAAGTATCAGAAAATCTAACCTTGAAAAACTCAACATAACAGCATAATCAATTTTTCTGTTTATAATGTGAAGATGTATTCCTGCATTGGGGGTACATCTTTTTTTGTTGTGATTGTGTTGAGTAAGTTCACTTGTGCTTGAGCGTCTCGGAACAGATAATATTTTAAGTTAAAATATTTTGTGTTGTGAGTCAGGGATCTCAACAAAACCTGTTTTGTTGATTGGGTTGGAAAAATGTAAAAAATATTTTGAAAAAGTATTGCATAAATGTAAATTGTTTTGTATCTTTGCAGAAACAAATTAAAAGAACATAGTTATGAAAATGATTTGGTATTACATCTGTCATCCTGATTGTATATGGTATTGCATTAGGGATTGGTTTTATAAGTTGTATAAGAACAGGCTGAACGAGTATCGGGCAAGGATATACAAGTATGAACAGAAATATCTTTGTCAGGATATAACTGATCCTTACTATGGTAATACATTAAGGGAGGGTGAAAACATAAGTATATTTTGTCCGGCAATGGTTGTGTCAAAGGTACTGGAACATCACTTTGGTTTTGAAAACTATTTCCGTCTTAATGTACACGGAATAGATGTTGACACACAACAAGACAATATTATTGTTGTGAACATCAAGTTACACAGACCGGGATTGCTTATTGGTCGAGCAGGACATAACATAGATGAAATCAAGACAGAACTTTGTGATATGTTTGGCAGGGATGTTCGCATAGACATAACAGAGATTAAAATTGACAAAAATATTCCTCTTGTTTATTGATAGGAATTATGTGAAAAAATACGGTGAAAACATATAGGATTATGTGAAAAAGATTTTTGAAAATATTTTGAAAAATAATTTGAAAAAGATTTTGAAATTAAAAATATAATTACTATCTTTGCACTATCAATAAACAAAACAAAGTTATGGGAAAGGGAAAATACAGAATGGTTATCTGTCCTTGTTGCGGCAAGCATTTTGATCCGAGACAGGAGGGTTTCAATTTGAGTAACAGATTGGTGTGTGCCGATTGTTATAACAATGCCACATATAGAACCCACAAGGATTTTGTAAACGACAGGAAACGATAGGAACAAAACAAAACAGGTTGTGTTATGATACGAGCAAAAGTAAAACTGACAGGTCGATATGTATATCTTCGCAGACCGTATGAGGGTGAGTATATCAGTGCAATGTATGAGCCTGACTTTGTTGAGATAGATGAGAACTATGAAACGATACGAAGTTGTGATTGGCGTAACATTGAGTTCAGCATAGACGAACTGGAAGACATAGACTATTGTTATAACGAGAAAACACAACAGTCTGATGATCCGTATCGTAATGCCGTTGACAAGATAAGGGATGTATTAGACAAACATCCAGTAAATCTTGACTTGGGAATGGAGGAGTTCGATGTAACAATCTGTTGTGAAATAGTAGCACAGATAAAAAAGATTATAAGAAACATCTAAACACATATTCATAACCTCAACAGGTTAATAATTAAGTTGTATGCAGGGTTGCCGTTGTGAAACGCCAACCCTTTTTTGTTGTATATAATATCAACATAACAAAACTGTTTTGTTGTGTTAAGTTGATTGAGATGAGGAGATGACTTCGGACAGAAAATATTTTAAGTTAAAATATTGTCAGTGGTTCCAGCACGATGTCGATGTCGTCCTCAACAAAACAATGTTGTGTTAAGATCCGAGCAGGTGAATGATCCAGGATCAGAACAGGTTAATAATTTAACTTAAAATATTTTACTGGCGGAGGCACTGGGCAGTCTTCGGGGGAGTAGAAAAAAAATAAAAAAGTTTTGTTTTGTTATTGTATATTAAAAAAGTTTTGTTATCTTTGCATCAGAAAAACAACAAAACAAGTTTAGTTATGGGAAAGATTACAGCAGACATGATCGATTGGGATCAGTACAAGGAAAGTGTTAAGGGTAACATTGCCAATGAAAACCTTTGGGGTTTGGGTGGTTCAGATTTTGCAGAGGATAACATTGCGGAACTGGAAGAGGAACTGGAAATGATTGAGGCAGGTGACTTTGACGAGTTGCTTGAAAAGTATGATGATGATGTTTGGGAAGATTATCTGAAATAAAAATGTTGTGTTATGAAAAGGAAAATTAAAGACATAGTATTCGGAACAGAAGTAGGTGACATAGCAGTAGGTCACGCACTTGGTGAAACATTACGGGAAATGGTATTGTCACTGTCTCCTGAAAACATACAGGAAGCGGAGGTCGATATTGTTTTGACTGTTGACGGCAAAGAGATTGATGTGATGACATTCTTTAAGCATTTGTCAGATAGTTATTTCAACTATGTAGGTAAGGCGGCAAAACGACTTATAGCAGATGAAATCACTGAAAAGTTAACAGATTTACAGAATGTTGTTGTCGATGCCACAAACAAAATAGAATGTTTATCCAACAACATTGACTGGGACATTAAAGTTTTGAAGACGAACTATGAAGCAGATACAACAAAACATAATTGATCTCAACATTGAAAAATGTCGTGGCAATATCAAGCGGTGTTCAATGGAGTGTTGTGACATTATCAGACGGACACTGGAACTTGCCGAGTCTTACGGTCACAACAAAATAGATTTGTCTTTGTTCGATAATCAGCCTGTTGTTGCGTTGGGATTATATGTCAAGGACATTTATCCTGACACACACAACCGTCTCAACATACATTTGTATGACAGTGAACAAAACATATATATGTCTTTGATTGACTTGGATGTTTGGTATCTGTTAGACATAGTAGAATTTATTGAGACAAACTTGGATGCTTTTATTGTTGAATGGAGCAAATAAAAAATCAGAATATTTTTTGAAATCTTTTTTGTGATAATATACTATAATAAACCTAAAAAGATTTTGAAAAATATTTTGAAAAAGATTTGCAAATTTAATATGAAAGTTGTATCTTTGCAACATACAAAACAAAACAAAACAGGTTATGAAAAAAGCATTTATAGCAGACTTTCTTATCAGTACAAGAGTTATCGTAGATGTGCCGGAGTATTATCGGGTAGCCGAGAATAATGCAGATTATTCAGATAAAATAGCAGAGGCGGCTTGTAATCAGATTAAGTCACGGATTGATAACGGTGAACAAGTATTCGGTGTTCAAGATGTGACATACATAGCGGAAGACACAAAAACTCCGTATGGCAAAGGCAAGGATGACTTCATAAATGATCGTGATCTTAACAACATAATGAAGGACAGGTTGCACAACGAGATACTGAATAAGGTATTAAAGTTGTTCCCTATGGACTCAACAAGACTGTATTTCATAAACTGTTTTGAGAACATAACAGAACAGCCTGTCAAGTTGAATGTTGAGGATGACGGTGGTTGTGTTGAGGTGATACCTTTCTATGGTTTCAGTCTATGGCGTAACGACAACGACATCATTCTAATGGGTTACACTGTTATGTATGAAAACGGTGATAGCGAGACAGTCAGTTGTGATTGCTTGGATATAGAAAGCCTTTACAAGATTATGTTTTTCTTGTGTGAACTGGAAAGTAAACACAACAAAACAGAGTAAATATTTTTCTTTTTTCATTTTCTTATCGAAACACTATCCTATAACTGGGGTAGTGTTTTTTGTTGTGTTGTGTTCAACCCGTTGATGAAGCAGGCGAGGAGATGAGGGGACAAAAATATTTTAACTTAAAATATTCGCTGTCGCAAGCAGCTGCATCTACCGGAACAAAACAGGTTGTTGTGTTATGGTTCAACCCGAACTAAATCTGGGAGGAGAGTCTGGTTCAGGAAATATTTTAACTTAAATTATTTTGTTTTCCGGAACCGTTTTCGATTCGATTGATAATCAATGAGTTACGAAAACAACAAAACAATTTGTTATGTTAAAAAAAATTTTGCAAATTAAAAAAGTTTTGTTATCTTTGCAGTGGATTAAAAAACAAACAGATATGAAAAAGGTTATTTACACAACAGACATTGACAATTACAAGTATGAAGACTACTTGGAATATTGTGAGTCAAACGAGATTGAGCCACAAGACGAGGACAGCAACGATTATTGGGATTGGGTATCCGATATGATAAGTTTGGATATTGAGGATGCTTATTCCAACATAGACTGCAATCAGGATGCAAACACAATGGTTGTTATCACTGGTACATTAGGTTTATGGTATGGCAATCCCGAAATAGATCCAGTTTTTGTTGAGAGTGAAAGCGAATATCATCACACAACAAAACAGCGTTCATATAGCAGTGCATTATCATTGGCTATAAAGAAATGTGCAGAGGGAATGGACGATGTAGAATGTTACCTTGACGACGAGACAGGTTGTGTTGAGGTTATCGGACATCATCACGACGGCACAAATCGCTTCTGCATACGCAAACTTTCAGAGTTCGGAAAGAGTGCAAAGGACGATGCGGAGTACGAAGACAATTACAATATGACCGATGAATGGTTTGAGAAGTTCACCGAGGACGATTTGTATTGATTTCATTTCATAACAAAACTATGTGGGTGGAGACTGACTGAAAAGTTGGTCTCCTTTTTTATTTGGTTTAGTCACAACAACCCGTTGTGATCTGATCAGATCTGATCGATCGGATCTTAAATATTTTAACTTAAAATATTTCCAGGAAGGGGGCTTCAACTGATTCGATTGATAATCAATGGGTTACGAGGTTTTGTCGAAGTAGTATATATAACAGGTTGTGATCTGATTGAAGTAGAACTGATCCAGGATCAGAACCGGGAATACTTTAACTTAAAATATTTTCTGTACCGAGTCACTGGACAGTAGTGGGCAGGTATGAAACACAACAAAACTTTTTTAATAAAATATGTAGAAATGTTTTGTTTTTTCAGATTAAAGTGCTATATTTGTCACAACAAATTAAAGTTATAGAGTTATGAGAAATCAAAGAAAGTTAAACAAGTTCCGTTCTATTATGGTAGAGCAAATCAAAATCGATGTGAAATCTATCTATACTAAATTGTATGGAGAAATCGCAGATGATGAAAGTTATGAGTTGAACTTTTCGGACATAACACAACGGGCTATTTGTGTTGAGTTAAATGATTATTACGGACAGCGTGTAAAAACATATCTTGATACTATCGTTCTTACAGAGAATGATATTTATATGACTGGCGTGGATGAAGATTGCGACACAAACTTTAATGAAATATGTTTTGATGAACTTAACACAGATGAAATCGTTACAATAGCAGATGTAATTTGGAATAAGAATTATAAACTATAAAACTATTTAGTTATGGAAAAGAGTAGATATTATTGCCCTGATTGTGGCTTTGGATTAGTTCAAGGTGATTGGGATTACAATTACGATACTGCACATCTTGATTTTGAATGTCCTTGTTGTGGTTGGACTGGGACAGATAGTGAAGTCATTGATGACGAACTTGATGACGATGAGTAACTAACAATTAACAAAACAGATTATGTATATTCTTTGTTACACTGACAAACGAGGTGAAAAGATCTGGGAAACCGTAGAGGGTGAAGATGCTATGAATGCCAGAGTTGATGAACTGGCACAAGAGTTATGTTGTGATGTAAACGATATAATGGTTTTCCATACCGATGATATGTACATTTAACAAAACAGTTGTGTTATGGATAGAATACTTAAACGAATAAGTAAGGTAAACTTTGATCATGCCAAAAAACAAATCCAGCAGATTGACATCAGATGTATCGATGTTATATGTGGTGCGTTGAAATTATCCGAAAAATATAACGGTGAGCCGCGGTTATGTTTTGACGATTTCGATGATGCACCTTCTGTCAAAGAGTATATAGTTGATAGCATTTTTGTTATCGAGGGAACTATATGGCTATCATTGATTTCCGAATATGAGAACATAGATGTCGCACTGGCATCAGATTGTCACAACGAAACAACTCCTATCGAGAATATAGATACAGTGATACTGATTGAACTGGCTGAATTTATCAGGGATCATATCGACGAGTTCATAGAAATGTGGGAGGACGACAACGAGTAAAACACTGGAACAAAACACAACATATTTTTGTTGTGTTTTTTCTATATTATTTAATAGAATAATCTGTAAAATATTTTGTAAAATAATTTGAAAAATGTTTTGAAATTAAAATTATAATTAGTATCTTTGCAGAAACAATAAAAAGATATGACAAATTTTGAAAACATACTGGTTGGTGACAAGGTAATCATAGAAAACAGATATGGTAGAAGCATAGGTACTGTTGATAAGATTACAAGGTTATATTTTTATGTTGGCAGTAGTAAGTTCAAAAAAGAAAACGGTTTGCAACCCGGAGAAAGTTGGTGTAGGAGTATCGCCAAACCTTATAATGTAATAGAGGCAATGGAAATCAGCAGAGTAAATCTGAACAAAAAGATTGTCAGTCATATTGTAAACAACGGTCTTGATCTTTCTTATGATGATGCTATCAAATTAAAAGCAATGTTAGGTATATAAAACAGTTTTGTTATGAAAAAAGCATTTTTAGTAGATGTTGTGTTACGCACACGAGTTGTCGTAGATGTTCCTGATAACTGGGACGAGAACGATGATGTTCTTGATAACATAGGTCAGGTTGCTTGTAACAAACTAACAGGTTTTGTTATGAGTGGTGATAATCCTATTTGTCTTGATAATGTCGGTGAGATAGAGGAAGACATGGAAGTGCCTGAACTTGACGAGGATAGCGTTGACGAGAGTATCATTAACAAAGAGAAAGATGATTACTGTGAGGAAATCGCTTGGCTTCTGTTGAGGGGCAAAGGTCAGAAAGCACATTTCCATAGATACTATATCGGGGAACTTGACACCGAAATATATGTTGAAGACAAGTGTGACAACACAACAAAACTGTTTAAGTGTCACTGTATCAACATAACAAAACCGCAACACATAAACACTTATGTTGTTTCGTTTGGTATCATGGATAATGGAACGGTACACGACATCAAGTCGTCTGATGTGGACTTGGGTTCTCTTGCAGAAGTCCTTGACGAGTTGAGGGTTAAGACGGGCATTTAGCATTTTTCATATAAATAACTTTTTAATTCCAGTAGGGAATGGCAAGTCGATTGTCATTCCCTTTTTTGTTATGAACAACAAAACAGTTTTGTTATGTTGAGGTACTCTCAACCTGTTGAAACTGTGAAGGTTACAAAATAATTTAACTTAAAATATTTTTCCGGGGGAGTCTGATGAACACGAGTTAAGTTACCGGTAAAGCAGCGGGGTTCCGTCCGGAATATTTTAACTTAAAATATTTACTGGCGGACGGCAGCTGCATTACCTGCCGGTTGGAACATAACACAACAAAACTTTTTTCGTATAATGTTAAAATAAATTTGGTAGAATGAAAAAGATTGTGTATCTTTGCCAGTGAACAAATAAAGATAAAAGTTATGAGAGACATTCAAGTTATCAAGAAACTAATCAAGGGTGAAAGGTTAAGGGTTTCATCTGTTACGATAGACGGCAAGCCACATCTTTGTGTTGCTCTTATGGACTGGGGTGGATTTGAAACACAGTTCTACACTGACAATCAGTATATCGCATTACCGACAAATTGTTGTAGTAATGACATAGCAAAACTGGATGTTGAGTTACCTGCATATTACAATATAGGCAGGTTTACGATAAAGGGTTATGTTGTGTACAGTGTTCAGGCAATATATACAGAATTAAATTTGGAAATTCCTTTCCTAACAGATTTGACAGATCTTGCTGAAAAATTCCAAAAAGATTTTGAGGAATATTTACGAGAAAAAAATCAAAAAAGATTTGGAGAATAAAAATAGATTTATTATCTTTGCAGTACATTATTAAAAACACATAAAGTTATGAAAAGAATTACACTTATCAACTGCGTGGTAATCAACCACATCACTGGTGCAATCGAAGTAGCACCGTTCATTGAGGTAGATGGTGACGAGGTAGCAAGGGATGTAAATGAGCATGACGGAGACGATACCAAAACTGGTATAATGGGTTCAGCAAATTTTTCCCAGTTCGTCATGGACACCGAAAAGAATGTTCATCAGGTATTCTTCGGTAAGAAGTGCGAGACTATCTTTGACGAGGAAAATCAGAAAATGGTGTTGCGCAATGTTACTGACGGTATCGACATCGTTACTATCAATATAGATGTGCGCAGGTTTGAAATATCAAAGTAGGGCACGGGTATGGTAAACAGTCAGTCACACCGAGCATTCCTTGTAAAAGAGATGCAGGTGCAAGTCGATCAAGCCAATAGGATCGAGAAGCAACTTATAAAGGCGTTGCAGGATAATAACAAAACTGCAATGTGTATTCCAGCAGTCCAGTGCATAGAGGGTGATAGAATTATTGCCGTCGGTATAGCAGAGGATAAGGAACTGAAATGTAACAAGTTGCAGTTCCAACTCAACGACATAGAAAATGAGTGGATAGACGCTGATAATTGTGCGTGTGATGATTTTAATTGGGTTGTACTTATGTACAATGTACTTGAAACATTGGAACCCGGCATAATGGATTAACCTTTTTTGACATAATAAAACGCATTACGGGAGTAACAGAAATGTTATTCCCGTTTTGTTTTGTTGTACGGCACTCTATGCAACGAGATGAGGAGATGACTCCGGAGATGGAATAATTTAACTTAAAATATTTCCTGATACAACTATTCAGAAATTTTTTCACAGAACCAAATTTTCCTGAACAAAACCGGTGTTGCAGCGGGTTCCGTCCAAAATATTTTAACTTAAAATATTGTCAGAACCGAGTCTGTCGTCAACAGGTTGAGGTTCATCAACACAACAAAACATTTTTATAAAAATATGTAGAAAAAGTTTGCAGATTAAAAAATTATTGCTATCTTTGCATCAGAGTTAAACACAAAACAGATTTAGTTATGAAAAAGAAAATTTTTGTTGTGACAATTAACGAGGTATCAGATATGTACGACTATCCGCATCCTCCGTATGCTTGTGATACCATAGAGAAAGCAAAGAACAAGATTAAGGAATTGTACGAGACTGCGTTATCAGAATACAAGGAAGAGTTTGATGACGAGTTTGACGATGATAGTTCGGACACTTGCGTTGAATTGTATGCAAGTGGCAGATATAGCGAAGATCATTATTCAGCCACAATATATGAGGTTGAGGTGAATTAACTTTCTATCTTTACTTGGTCAAGGGTTGTTTCCTATTTTGGGACAACCCTTTTTGTTTTGTTCCCCGGATGATGACTCTAATCCTGAAACCGCCAGGTGGCTCGAATCAAATATTTTAAGTTAAATTATTTGAATCGACCAGCGTGCTGGACAGTAGTTACCAGGAAACACAACAAAACTTTTCGGAAAATATTTGTGAAAAAATTTGTAAAAAAATTTGAAGATTTTTTGGTAGATAAAAATATATTTCCTATATTTGCAATACCAAATAAAAACATAGAAAGTTATGGAAAAGAAAAATCAAAACATTCACGCAAGAGTAGTTCACTACAACGCGATCAAGTTGCTCAACGCACTTTCACAAATCGTGGCTGACAATGGCGGACATATCGTTTCCTCCTACAAAACAGAACTGACATTCTCTGATGTTCATTGTAGGAAAGACACATTGAGGATAGCAAATCCCGATGATGTTATCAAGGATTGCCCAGTTATCACAACACCGTTTTGGGGTTGTTTCACTTGCTTTGCGCATTTCCATGTAAACGGTTTCGTGTATTACATTGAGTTCCCCGAAAACATCTTCAACAATATTAACATAGGTAAACTATCGGTTGACGAGAACATCATATCATACAAAAAGTATTATTGTGTTCCGTTGTCTTATTCAAGCCAACTTATAGATACACTCTATAACCTGGATCCAAGGCAGGACAATAACGATACAATCGTTGAGGAAGCAATCAAGTTGTTCGACACCATATCGAATATGCCAGTTTCCGAAACATACCAAACAACAACGGTCAATGTACCAAACCGTTATGACGGAGGATTTCATACCGAGAATAAACCTGTTCCGTACAAATGTAAGTACAACAAGTTCGATCCAAACACGGGATTGCTCATTAAGTAATACATAAACAAAAATCCACATCACAAAGTTTCACTCTAACATAGGGTGAAACTTTTTTGTTATGCTATATCCACATTTCGTCGTAACCCACTGAAACTGTGAAGGTTACAAAATAATTTAAGTTAAAATATTATCTGGCGAAAGCGTATCCGCTGCTTATCGAAATCACCCTGATGAAGATGACTTCGGCGAAAAATATTTTAAGTTAAAATATTATCAGGAGGACGGAGATGATGTCAGGAAAATCCTGAACAAAACATTTTTTGAAAAAAGTTGTGTTTTGTTATTGTATATTCAAAAACTTTTGCTATATTTGCATATACAAATAAAGATAACGATATGGATTTATACGCATTAAGAGAAAAGCAACTCCGAGAGTTAGAGCAGAACATTTGTTCAGACATCCGTACCCTTGTAGAGAAAGCCAACCGAACACTCGTCTTTGAGTATTATTGCAGTTGGAAAAAAATCTACATTGACAACTATGATGTTGTGATTGTTACGGATGAGTTCGGTGATATGTGGAACATTGAAAACTTATCACTTGATAAAAAATTAAGATTACTACACGATATGTACCATACAAGGTAGTTATGTAGTTAATAACGAAACGCTACGATTAAGACTGACATTTTGTCAGTCTTTTTTTGTTGTGTAACTGAACGACATCAACAGAACCGAAGTCGTCGCACTGTCAAATACATTAACTTAAAATATTTTCCCATGCGACGGCTGCTTGGGCAGTGGTCAATGTTGTACCAAAGTTTGAAAAATTTTTGTGTTTTGGTACAACCACATTGAGTCGCTCCGGTGAATATTCCCGATTCAATATTTTAAATTAAAATATTCCAGCCCGACGAACCTGCCGGTCCAGTAGTCTATGTCGCCCCAAACTTTGTAAAAAGTTTTGTTTTTAGTGTAGATTTTTTTGGTAGTTTCAAATTTTTGTGCTATATTTGTAACATCAAACAAATAAAGATAAAAGATATGAAAAAGGTATTTTACATTGCATTGGTGGTTGTGCTTTTCGCAACACTTATCTTTAACATTTGTTTTGCTTACTCTAACATTGACTGTATGGGTTGTGCAACAATGTTGTTCCTCGCTATGACTGCGGTAACATCTTCTATCACTGTATGGGGGTTCCGTAAACTCTATACGATGTATGAAGCAGGTAAACTCGATCTTTTCAAATAAACAAAAATAGTTATGATAGTAGTTTCAGATATTATTTGGGACACTGACGGAGAAAACCCAAAAGACTTTAACCTGCCCGATGAGGTAAGGATAGCCGATGAAATGGAAATCGATGAAATGGAAATCGCTGACTATCTTTCTGATGAGTACGGCTTTTGTGTTGAGTCGTTTGTATTAGGATATGCAAAATAAAAAACACAATTAAATTTATTACTATTATCTCTCCAAGATCCTTCCAATAGCGCGCGGAAGGATCTTTTTTTGTTTTGTATCACAACACGACGAGCTCTCTCGACAGGCTGGTCGATTCAAATAATTTAACTTAAAATATTTAAAAAAAATTCCAGCAAGAAATGCCATTTCTGCCGTTACAAAAAATTCAATTTTTTTTCTGATTTTATTTTTGCATTTTTTCTGAATAACTTTCCAATAAATAATTAGAAGAAAAATAATAGAAAAGCTTTTTTATAAAAGCTCCATTCTATTACAACAAAACGGAGCTTACACTCCGTTCTTTTTCTGTTTTCATATTCTATTTTGTTTTGTTTGGTTAGGGTCTGCTGGGAAGTACACCCTAACCGCTTTTTTATAGAATACTCTGCGGATTATTCACCGCAAATTTTGCGGTTTATTTTTCCGGATAATTTACAAAAAACAAAACAAAAATTTTTCCAAAATAAAAATGAGAAATATACACCTAATCGACTGTTACAGAGGAGGATACAGAAATATTTTATGTTAAAATATTCTGCTGTGCATAACCTGCTGGGTTCTGTTGAGGTCTTTCAACTATACAACAAAAAAATCCACTCCCAACTTGGGAATGGATTTCTACTGCTCCGTTGTGTTGTGGACTTACAACTTCAAGTCATTGACTTCGTAAGTGACACCCTCGATTGTGATTGTAACGATGTTGTCAAAATCAACTGCGTTAGGGATGACTTGCTTGCCTTTCTCCAAACCAACCTCTGACTGCGTACTGCTATCCTTTGTTCTGCTTGGAGTGAACTCCTTGATTGTATCAACCTCGCTCTGCGTTGCTGGCTTTCCGTTCACATAATACTCGGTGGACTTAACTCCGTTGTCCTTGACATAACACCTCATATAGAGTTTATCCACTCCGTCTTTTGTGTGGGATATTACGGCTCCCTCTGCACCCTCTACCCACTTGCCCCATTTCAGTGGCTGGGACTTGAACTCGCCCTCAATGTTGTTCTCGGCAAGTGCCTCGTTCACTCTCTGCTCATAAGAGCCACCAAAGGCATACTCGATTGTCTGCAAACGCATTACCCTATCGTCTTTGAGTTCGTTCTCAACCTTGACAACTCTCTCCTTTTCGGTTTTTGACTTCTTGTCAAAATACTTCTCCTTGACCTCGTTGCCGTTCTCATCAAGCAACGCCCTTGTCTTATTCATCTTTGCGACAGAATAGGTCTGCACCTCAACACTCTCGGCAGTCGCCATTGCCATAACAAGAATGTTCACTAAATCCTGATGTGTAATCTTCATAATTGATTTGTTTACGATAACAACACCATTGTTGTATCTGATTGCAAATATAACACTTTTTTTTGTTTCTGCAAAATTTTTCTACATATTTTTACAAAAATTTTTTTCAACAACCAATGAAATCACAGCTCTCACCGGTGAAAAATATTTTATTTTAAAATATTTTTTCACTCCGAACCTTCACCGAATCTATTGATAATCAAGCACTTACACAACAAACCATTACTCTTCTCAAAAAAATTTTGAAAAAAAGTTGTGTTTTTTACACATTTTCAAAAAATACATAGATAAATACTATGAAGATATGTATAACATGTCTATCATTCTATTATTTTTTACTCTTGCCGAAGATTAGTAATAGAATTTAGTATTTTTAGTTGTTTATTGAAGGGTCGCCGTTGTGAAACGCCGACCCCTCTGCTTTTATACAAGCTCTCACACCGTTAGATACTTTAACTTAAAATATTCCATCGACCAGCAGGTACCTTTTCATCAAAAACTTTTTCATCAAACACAAAAAATAAATTTGCATATATCATTTCTTTTTGTTACCTTTGTTACATCAAATAAAGAAAGAAGATTATGGCTTACCTCAACGAAACAATCAAACATCTAACTGAACTCAACAAGCAGATAGATAACCTACTTGATATGGGTCTTACACCTGCAATCCTTATGTCAGGCGTTGAAATATGCAGGAACTCCGACAATAAAATAATCGTTGTCGGTATGGAAGATGACTGCATAAGATGTATCACTTTTGACTATCATGTCGTGCTATCAGATATAGGTAGAGAAGACTGGGGAGAATATATCTCTCCCGACAAATACTTCCTCAAACTTAATAATGTAACTATGAAAAAACTACTCCCGAAAATTATCTCATAAAGAATAACAATAATGGTTTGTGTCCAAAGAGTTGCCGTTGTGAAACGCCAACTCTTTTTTTATACCCTAAAATCGAAAGACATCAACATGACCAAGCAGGTTATGCACAGCAGAATATTTTAATTTAAAATATTCCCAGCGAGGGGGGGCTTCGTCGGATTCTATTGATAATCAATCACTTACACAACACAACATTTTTTTCATAACTTTTTTACTCTACCTATTGCATATTAAATTGTTTTGTTGTATATTTGCATAACCAAATAAGATAATGATATGAAAAACATTTATCCAAACCCTAATGACCTTGTTGAGTATAACAACAAAACATATAAGGTTGTATCACGACTTGGTGGTGTTATGATTGTAACTGACGGAAAACACGAAAGAGAACTTCTCGCAAGTGAAACCGATATAATTGTTCCTCAGTTTGTTACGGACATCTTCGTGTACGACAATAACGGAAATCCTATACCCGCAACGAATTGGGATGATGATGACGGAATGGAAGATACCATGTGCGACTACAATCAGTCCGTGGAAATCGCTACTGAAATCGTAACCGACTTCGCTCCCGACAAAGCAATCGCATTCATCTACCCTTGTGAGTATGACTTAACAAAACAATCTTGGTGCATACCCGAAAACAAAACTCCAGCATACACTATCACTACTATGGATAAGGCATTGCTTAACAAACTGAACTTTACGGCAGACTTGCTCGTTGAGGTTTAATTTTCTTTATCATAACTAAACTCGGATAGACTACCCAAAAAAAGGTGGTCTATCTTTTTGTGTATTTTTTGCAAAATAAACATAACAATTTTTTAAGAACATTGACAGAAATTTTCTGAAATTTTATTTCAATAATTTATCTTAAAATATTCCCTGTTGCGATAGAAATCACATCAATTACCGAAAAAGTTTTGTTGTGGATCCAGGAAACCCATCTGGTGCTTGAGTCTGGCGGCTTCAAATATTTTAAGTTAATGTATTAACTCGAAACCCGCAGGTTCCTTACCCATTTATCCGGAACAACGAAGTGCTACTTCACGAGATGGCTGCTTCAAATATTTTAAGTTAATGTATTGCACTGTCCCAGCGGCAGCAACTTCTGTTGAGTAACATCAACACAACAAAAAAAGGACTTGCATTTCACAACGCAAATCCTTTCGCACAAACACCCTAACGAATTACTCTAATTCATATCCCAACTTTTTCAGTGTCCGACACAAATCCAATATGTCTAACATACTACTATCGTGTATGGAATATGTGTTTTGACTTGGAGATATGACTGATACATGTCCGTAACAATCAAGTTTGATACCTACAACCTGAATAGTCATTACCGTATCTTCACCAAAACAATTCTCAACCCACACATCGACTTCAAGATTGTCATTCTCATCATTCAGTATGTCACCTATGCTGACAAGATATTCATCTTCGACAAGTTGATTATAATCGTCCTCATCGTAATCATCTTCATCAAACATACAAGGTATATATATGTTACCACCCTGTGCCTTTATCAGTTCCCTAATTGCAGACAAAACATCATTTTTCTGCTGACTTTCTTTCTCTCGCACTTCCATGCAAGACTTAATGTAAGCATCAATGTTCATAACTCATTATCTTTAATTGGATATGCGAATTTAATAATAATTTTTTTAATATCCAAATTTATTTTTCAAAAATTGACACCCCGACATTTCTCGAACCGGACATAAAAATAATTTAACTTAAAATATTTACCGGCGAACTGTCCAGTTGTTCCGGACAACTCACCTTGTTGAGATAGATGATGAGATGACTCGGACAGAAAATATTTTAACTTAATGAATCCATCTCGACGAGTCTGATGATTTCAAGATAAACTTATCGAACTGATGCTGATGAAGTATCCCACAACAGGGGAATACATTAACTTAAAATATTCCATCGACCGGCAGGTACCTTTTCACCAAAAACTTTTTTGAAAATTTGTTGTGTTTTTTATTGCAGATTAAAAAATTATTGCTATCTTTGTATCAGAAAGTTAAACCAATAACACCTAACAATTATGGCAAAGTTAATCATAGTGGCTGAACTCACTGCAAAAGGACACAAAGCAACTCACACCTACGCAAGTGAAACTGACAAGACAAAGAACGAGGCGAACTTCTATATAGAGTGCATTAAAGACCACCTGCTCGAACCATTCGCAATGAAAGGCACATCAGTACACTGCGACATCAACATCCAAACCGACAATATGTGGGTACACAGGTTAAGATACTCCAACGGAGTAACACTGCTCATCAACGCAACTCTCATATAACAACAAACTATCGCACGGGGCGGTAGCATTATTAACCCGTATTATATACAACAAAATTGGCAAGCAAGTGCTGACCTACTGGGCAAAGGTCGGCACTTGTCTTTTTATATCCCCCCACACACAACACAACTTGAACAACTCACCGGTATCCACCATGACAATATTTTAAGTTAAAGTAATCCCGTAACATTCACGGTATCAGCAGGTTATGGCAACAAATGCTAACCTCCCTCTCACCGAACTCTACCCTGACATCATCTCAGATCCCAGGTAAATATTTTAAGTTAAAGTATCCCCTGTTCCGAGTCGTATCCCATCTCTATCACAATATTGAACAAACGGCATTGCATACGCTTCCCCCAGTAAGTACATTAACTTAAAATATTTTCTCGTCCGAACCCTGGCGACGAACCTTGGACATAACAAAACTTTTTCAAATCACATCAAAATAAATTTGCATATTCCAAACTAATTTCGTATATTTGTAACATCAAATAAAGACAAACGATTATGAAAACACTACTTACATTTTTACTCTCACTGATACTACTCATCATTATCATTCCCCTTGCGTGGCTACTCATCAAAGAACTAATCTTCTTCTTGGGTATCATCATCAACGGATGGGCAATAGTATCCGTCATTTTCATAATCATCTTCATCGCACTTATGATTTACATAATATCATAGTTCATCGCTTTTCGAGTTTCACACCAAAACAGAGTTGTTATCTCAACAACTCTGTTTTTTTATATACTACCACCAACCACCCTTATCGACATCACAGCTGTCACATGGTTAAATAATTTAACTTAAAATATTCCATCACCGGATACAGCAAAGCCTGCCTTGACTTATATCAACACAAAAAAATTGAGGTCGGCACTTCTCAGCGACAACCTCAACAAAATATCACATCACAAAAACCTAAATCCTACACCATAGGAACCTCATTCACTTCGTACCACTCTATATCATCTCCCTCCAAACCGAAGAAATCTATCACTTCCTCCTTGGTCTTTTCACCAATATGAGTGGTAGTACCTACTCTATCACTACCAACCTCCTTGAACCTAATCTCAAACTTTTTCATAACACATTCCTTTTATGTTTTCATCTGCAAATATACAACTTATTTTCCATTCCACCAAATTTATTTACACCCCACCAAACTTTTTCATCATCACACTCATCCTGACATCGCAGCTGCGCGGCTTCATAATAATTTAACTTAAAATATTCCATCGCCTTCGACAGAAATCACCGGCAAAGACTGCTCGACATCAACAGACTCACACTGTCTAATATTTTAACTTAATGTATACCATCACCGATTAACGCTTTATCCTCACCAAACTTTTTTCAAAAAAATTTCATCTAACTATTGCATATGTCATTCCTTTTCACTACCTTTGTCAAAGAAAGTTAAACATCACACAAAACAAAACCATTATGAAAAAGTTTATCGTTGAATTAGTCGCTGGTCTTTTAGTTTGGTCTATCATCATCCTCGCTTGCGCAATAGACCTTAACCACTTTTGGTACTGGCTTAAAATAGAGTTCTTCCTCGTTGTCGCTACAATAGGTTGGTGGAAACTTTTTAACCTACCTAACCCGTTCAAAGAAGATAACGAAAGAGTTTAACAGGATACTCTCGGGCAGTTCGCGCCCAAATGCTATACACATTCGTGTTGGTGTTCTCCGTAGTGATACGCAGAACACTATCTTTTTATATTCTTCACCCACACCACACATTCTTCACTTCTGTCCACACGCGTCTCGCCGTCAAATACATTAACTTAAAATATTAATCACCAAATTCAGGAGATAATGGCATTATCCTCCAAAAAAGGTCCCTACCAGACGAGTAAATATTTTAACTTAAGGTATCCCAGCTCCAAATTCGTCACCGGTCATCTCCAACAGCACCATATCACTCAATTTTAACACATATCTTACAAATCATAAGCACTTTTCATCAATTTACTTACAATCTGTAACCATATACCTCGATAAAAAAATTTTAATCGTAAGCAAAATCGATATTTTCACTTACAAATCGTAACTCAACACAACACCAACGCATTTCTGCTACTTATAACCCTAATTGCCTCAGAACCAGGAGGTTCCAGTAATATTTTAACCTAAAATATTCCTCGTCAAAGCACCGGAAATGCTTCAGCAGGATACAAAACTGCCGTTTCGCCACCCCAGAGAAAAATAAACTTTTTACCGGAAAATGTCCAATTTTACACTTCGACGATGGAATAATTTAACTTAAAATATTTTCACGCTTTAATTAAATTCATCAACAAATTAAATTAGTGAAACGAAAACTGTTTTGTTGTGTGGAACAAAGTTGTTACCGAAGACTAAACCGAAATGTATAACGAAGTGAAAAACGAAAAGTATTCGTATATCTATATGGAAGTATGTTTACACCACAAAACGGAAGAGATTTCGTTCTTGGTATTTGGAAGTACCATTTGGAAATGGGATATGGAAATAGGGGTATTTGGGGGTATTTGGAAGTCCGATTTGGAAGCGCCTTGGACGCAGAGATTAAATTCCGAAAATATTCCTCAACAAAACACAACCCGTTAGCAGAACAAAACACAACTGTTTGGTATAAGTTCTGGGAACAAAACACAACGATTTGAAAGATTACAACAAAAACAAATTACGCATTTAATTGCGTTGTAGGTGAAATATGTTGGTTGCTGGATGCAATTACCGTCAGAAAGTGTTGCTTTGGTGCAACAGTTCTGAGTAGTTTATGTTGTTTATATTGTTTTTTAAATATTTTTTATTTTTTACTGTATATAATAGTCAGAAATGAGATTATTAATTTATGTCAGGAGAAAAGGCTGGAAAAGTTTAGTTTTGTTTTTACAAAGTTTTCCATTTTCTTCCATTATCTTCCACAACAGGATTTTTATAGTTTATATGTATATTTTTGAGATAGGTATTGAGAGAAAAATGTGATTGAAAAAAGTTGTTGTTTTCTGATGGAGTAGTTTTGTTCAATTATTATATCTTTAGATATAATAAAAATTGAGGATCTGGTGAAACTGTAATTATCGAAATGTTTTTGTTTTCTTGGGTTAATTTTAGGGATAAAACTGGTATATTGTGTATTTGATGAAATAAGGCTTTTTAAGAAGATTTATTGTATAGATAAGGGGTTGATATGGTTACGGGAAAAGACTTGAAATTTGGGGGTGTTTTTGGGTAAAAATGGGGTTATTCGCTTAAAATGTTGGTAAATAGAAAGTTATTAAAAAATGTGAAAAAAATGTGAAAAAATATATTTTTGAAATGTTTTGTGATATAAAAAATATATTGTATATTTGTCAAAAATTAGAAAATATTATGAACAACAGGAAAATATTAGGTAAATTGAAGACTGGTGAAAAAGTTTATGTTGAGCCGGTTTATGTTGCGAAAGAAAATTTCAGGAAGACTTTATACGGTATTGTTGATGAAGACGGAAATTTTGTCAAGGACGAAAAAGGTTTGCTCAAAACAATATGTCACGATGAGTTTTTAAATTTGGTTTTCATGAAAGATAGTGACAACATAGTTGATGCTGTAAAAGCGATTGATGAATTATGTAATATTTAAAGATATGGATTTGATTGATAAAATACGAGAGAAGATAGAGAGTGGTGAAATAAAGTTATATGGTGTGAGCAGCTGGACCCAGGAGAGGGTTCGGTTGAAGCCGTATAGGGATGGTTTTGTTGTTTGTGACGGATATGGTGATTGGGAGAAAGATTGGGATGGATGTTGGAAGAGGATGGATTTAGATGATCTTGATAAATTAGAATTAGTAAAGGAGAGTTAGGAGAATTTATATGAGCATGATTGGGCCTACAATATTAGAAAATAAAAGAATAAGCAGTTTTATGAATGATATGGAAAATAGGATGATACGAATATCAATACCATCAGGTGTATCCGATAAACTTAAAGGAAAAACTATCGAAAAAACGTCGTTTTATACGAATATGAATGATTATAATGAAAACCACCTGGTGATTACATTTACAGATGGGACTTATATTGCTATCTGTATAGACAACGAGGATGATTACTATCTATATGATTACTTGCAAGGACTTAGTTATTACAACATAAATCAAATAGGATATGTTGTTGGTGACGACTATATATATCGACAACATTTTAAACAATTGATTGATATTGGAGTTCTTGAGCCTTTAAATGAAGATGTTGTCAAGCATAAACTTCTTGAAAATAAAAGGTTAGTTGAGATAAATGAATTTTCTCAGTATCAAAGGTTGAAAAAGAAATATGAACATTATAATCCTAATGAAAACGCTGATGCTTGTCAGCAAATCACGATTTAAGTCAGTAAAAACAAAAACCAGAACAAAACATTTGCTTAATTTGTTTTGTTCTGGTTTTTTACTGAATATTAGAGGCTTTAAACTAAAAAACTT
This sequence comes from Wujia sp., assembly GCA_045531735.1. Lineage (GTDB taxonomy): Bacteria > Bacillota > Clostridia > Lachnospirales > Lachnospiraceae > Coprococcus_C. The sequence goes on from JAZSEO010000052.1 coordinate 80,754, forward strand.
GTTGTATTGCGTACTAATCAGTGATAAATACATCAAATGAAGTAATTAAAAATGGGAAGGGTTTTCTTTAAAAATAGAATTAATGAAGGCATTGTTGGTTTAAACGATAGAAGTTTAGATAAAGAAACAAAACAACTCAGAACACAAGTTGTATCTGAATTTCTTGATATGTTTGAAGGAACAAAACAATACATAGATAGATTTCAGCAACTAATTAATAGTAATAAAATTTCATATGATGATATAGACTCTGTTTATGATACATTTGAAAAATTTAATTCTGATATATATAAAATAATATTTGAAGAACGACTTTTTAACGAACGTCATGGTATTCATGAAGGTTTTTCTTATTACGATAAAACTCAGTGGTTACCAGAAAAAAACTTCTTTGAAAATAATTTTAAAGTTTTTTGTAGAAAGCACAATATAATAATACCCGATAAAAAATTATATGATTTATGTGAACTTCTATATGATGGAATTTTAAAATATTCGTTTGATGTTTTACAAGAAATTAAAGGAAAAGACATTGAAGGATATTTTTCTCAGGCATTTTACGATGTAAGAAATTTCTTATATAATAGAGATGCAACATCTGAACACTACAAAGAATTCCCTTCTGGTGATGATTTATATAAATTACGTCACGCTTTACGCATCATAGGTAGTCGTAGTTTTGGACCATATAATTTTGTATATCCCTCTGAAAAAGCAACAGAAATGTTAAATAATCTTCAAGTAAAATAACATAATCCCTCACAACAAAACATTGTGGGGATTATTATTTCTACAAGTGATTATGCTTGTAATTGATATAAACAAGTTATGTTACTTGTTTTGTTGAGCATTCATAAATTTAACAAAATCACATGTTTTGATTTTGAAAATGATTCTTTCACCTCTACGAGTTCTAAGACCATCTGGACATTTCAACACAAGACCTTCAGCATCATAATCAGGATTTTCAGCAATGGTTGATTTGAATCCTTTCTTAACAAACTCAATTGCTTCATCGACAGTGAACTGCCCCATATAAGGAACAACTGGAGCACCGAGCTTGTAAGCGATATCTTCCATTGATTCTTTAAGGAGATACATGTCATTCACCTTAACATCGAAGACAATAAATCCTACACCATTCTTGATATAGTTACCACCCTTCTGAATCTTAACACCATAGCCTTCACCATAAATTGTATACATAGGAATTGTTTCAAACGATGACCAATTCTTTTCCGTCATAACGTCTTGTGTTATAACTTTTGGTAAACCTAACGCATTTAACACCTTATCTTCTGGATAAGTCTCCTTGAGGAATATTTCAAGATGCTTTGGTATATTAGCATTATCCGTCTTGCCTTTATAAACAACTTCAAATGTGATTTCAAAATCTTCACCTTGCATTGGAACTACCTCAATACGAATGTTTGTTCCGTCAATCTTTTCGGTTGCATCGAACTTACAATGTCTTAGCCAGTTGAGTTCTGGTAAAGAGAACTCTTCATATGGCATAATGATGTTGTTTTCATCTCTCTTGAAGATAGTATTAATCTTCTGATACGTATTTTCTGATCTTTTCTGTGCCATAATTAAATTGTTTTATTATAAATTATTTTCCAAACTTTAGCAAGGAAGAACACAACAAAACAAGCCGATGTTGCAATCCATCCTATTTCGCCATCTCTAACGAATACACCCAACAAAAACATCCATATGCACAATGCAATCAGATCTAATCCAGCTGCTATAGTTGGAAGATTTCTTATTATCTTGTTTGAAAAGTTACGCAATCTGAGTTTACTTCTTGCATTTTTAGAATTAGGATCGATACCGTTAAACTGGCAATCGAATATAAACAGTTGCTGAGCGAAAGCCTCTTCACCGATATCATCGATATACTGTTGAAGTTTTTCAGCCGGGGTTAATTTATTTTCTTCCATTTTGTTTATTATTTAGAAACCTTAGTAAACGTTAATGTATCTCCCACATGAAACGCATCTGATGGTGCAGTAAATTGTATTGTTCTATAAACATCTGCGTTTTTTACATTAACAATATATTTTGACAGATTATAATGTCCAGATTCATATTTGTGTTGCACAATCATTGTTCTTTCATCTAAATCCATGTGAACACAACTACAAAACGATACAAGTGTTATTAATATAGCTATAATTTTTTTCATAATGTTAATAAATATTTTTATTTGTTGCATCAATAGCAAGTCCTTTAGGGATGAGACCTCTATAATCTATGTTATGTTTATGTAGTATATGGAATATTTTGGTTAAATCTTCAAATTTGGTTCCTACTTCAATATGAACAGAAGAATCTATACCTATATCATATACTCCCGCATTATTATAAATTTCGTCTATTATTTCCTCAGTCATACTTGAAAGAGGAAAAAGGTATGGCTTTATCTTATCCACCTTATGCTCCCACTCATCATCATCCCAAAAACACAAACCATCATAAGCAACGATGGTGAATGGTGGTTCGTCATCATAATCTTGAGCCTTTATACCATATGGTAACCTTGCGCATAAGTCTTTGATTAGTAGCTCTTTATCTTCCTGTATCATATTTAATCCATTCTAATTTCCATATATCGCTTAACAAATTCTCCCGCATCTCGTGCAAGAATACGAATTTCATTCAATGCTGTTTTCTCGTCCATAACAATCCCAGCATCTGTTGTTCTCTTACTTGCCATTCTCTCAATTTTATTAAGCCATGCTATAACTAACTCCTCTCCAGTAAGTTCATGTTTTACATCTACAGGATTATTTGGGTTCATCTGTTTACAAAGAATATCCCAAGCAAAATTTGTAAAGTCACAAATAAAATCGGGATAACCAGTATTGTCATCGAACTCTACATTGCATTTGTAAGCGAACCAATCTTGAACTTCATTATATGTGGAATCAGTAAAATACTTATCCCAATCAGGATGCTCATCACAATATATATCAAGTACGTTGCGATAGAAATAACCCTTTTGCTTTTCGTCTGCCATGCCTACGAAATCTAAATTTTCAATCCACCCAGTAATATCTTCATCATCTCTTGCAAAGAAAACATCAGGTAAACTATCCTCAACAATAGTGCATGAACAAAAATCTGTTACTGTTGTTGTTTTAGTAATAGGATTTTTTCTAATATTGTTATAGATAGAAATCAATGTTTGGTTCATATTATCTGTAATGACAATAATATCACCAGTCTTAAGATTTTTGTAATTCTTTTGCATAATTAATAAATATTTTTACCGGTTGCATCAATAGCAAGTCCTTTTGGAATAAGATTATAAATGTCAATATGATTTTTATAACACCAAGTACAAACCTTCATCCAATTATCCATGTTGCTGTCTTCATAATTAGGGAAATCTATCTCATATTGTTTTATTATAATGCAACATTTAAATAAACTTGTTAAATCTCTCTTCTGTTCCTCAGTCATACTTGAAAGAGGGAAGAGATATGGCTTACAGTCTTCAAAATATGTTTCAATAGGATAACCTATATCTCTTGCAGCATAAGTCGTACCATTTGTGTAAATTGCAAGCAACTCCCAAGCATCATCATAGTATTTTACTTCACATTTTACCCCATATGGCAACCTTGCACAAAGGTCTTTGAGTAGTAGTTTTTTATCTTCTTGTTTCATCACATTCTTAAATTCGTCTGACATTATAAACCAGTGACACATCGTTATAGTCGATGTAGATTTGGGAATTTCCGTTGTTCTCTATTCTGAGTCTGATATACCCATAGGATCCGTTACCGTTTACAACATAGTATTTTTCTTGAACGCCATTCGGGTCATAATCGGCTGGGACCTGTTTGATGACGGCATAGATTTGTACCTGTGGACTATAGATTACTATAGTGTTGTCGGAAAAGTCAAAAGCAATCTTGACTGTAGACGGTTCCCAGTCTGACCAGGATCCGTAAGCTGGCTTATAAGCGAATGATGTTGCCTGAAACCACTGCGTGTACTGTGCAAACGATGATACTGAAACCAGCATCAATGATAGTGCGATAATAAACTTTTTCATATTCTTTATTGTTTTATATTGTTCTGTGCAAATATACTACATTTTTTTAACATAACAAAACAATAAATAAAATAAAAACAAGAATATGGCAAAAATAACAGGATCATTATCTACCAGACTTGAGAAAGTCAAGGTAAAAAGAAAAGGAGTGCATGCAAAGTGCAAGACATCTGGACTTAAGAGTTCTAAGAACTATAAGAAAGCATATAGAGGTCAAGGACGATAAAAGAAAAACCCATCATTAAGATGGGTTTTATTAATTAGTGTTACCACTCGTCTGATTCTCTAAGCGGCGCTCCTTCATTGTCGTTACGACAACCCACAAAATCATCAAAATCAATTTCTCTCATAACACAAAAGGTTTTATTTTAATGTTCACTATATTTATATCAATTTAGTTTCATTGCTGTTATATACAAAACTTCTTCACCGAAAACTCTCGGTATCATAACAGCCTCTTTATCAAAATAAAATTCAAATTCGGCTGTCATTGTTTCTGTTATCTGTTCACAGTAACTAAGGAATGTTGTAAGGTCACCGTTTGCTTTAATATAGACATAACTTCTTGTTGGTTTGACTTCCGTTATTTCCAAATTGACAGAATCATAAGAACCGTAACATTCAAAATTGAGTTTGTCTCCTGGTTTAAGCATTCCGAAACTTGGCATTGAGAAGGAATGTAATCTTATGTATTCGTTTCCTTCACAACAGGAATCTCCTTTAATTCGATATGTTCTTGTTCCCTTGTCACATTCAAGAGTTAAATCAAGCAAAAGCATATCTTCGTCATCGATCACGACGTTGACATGTTTCTTTGATATCACTGTCATGTTACAACCTAACCTGAGACCTGGTATCACAGATGGATCCTGGATCTCCCACGTGACATAAATCTTTTCACCGACATTAACGTCCTTAAGTGGTTTATAAAGTTGATCTAAAGGCATGGACATTGTAATATGGAACGGCTCTTTTTTTCGTTTCATCGTCGCGAGATTTAAGAACATATACATGTTCATTTACAGCCGTTGAATATCTTAAACCTTCGACATAATATGTTGTGCTATCTCCTGGTACATAAGCGAGATCCCCCTTTAACAAAGGAAATAGCATTTTAAGTTCATAGATGTGTGCAAATTGTGAATGTGAACTTACTCTTGAGAATATTTTACTAGCATAAGCGTTTCCACAATCAATATAATAACAATTTCTTGTGTCAATATCATCAATGTTCAATGATGATATGTTTTTTGCCCCAAATAAATTCAAATATTCAAGTACATTTATATCCTTGAATATATCAGGGATAATTTCTATTTTAGGATAAGCAATCATAATTAATCTTTTTCTATTAACGGAAATGTTTTGGATGAAATATTATCTATTTCAAACTTTGTACAAACAACAAACTCTTCTATGAGACGGATATAGACATACGATTTATCTGTCTTTGCTTTTTCTTCAAGTTCATTCTTCCATTTGATTGCATCTTCTATATTCAATGTCCAATCGGTATGGAATTCGTTAAAGATTTCGGTTGATCCGTCCTTCGTATGCAGTCGCCATCTGACGCTGTATATCATAAATCCTAATTTATCTGACATTGGTTTTCGTTTTTAAATACCACAACAGAGTCTATTGCTACAGAATCTCTATATGTCACCTCAAGAGTGGTTTTATCCCTGTAAACATCAATAGCAGCTGGTTTCGGATTCTCAAGTTTCACCATTTCATGTACCGAAATAAATGCAAACATGCCACAAATTGCAAGATAAAAACCATAACTGATGTCAATGTGTTTTACAACAGTAATTGCTATAAACACAATTATACAAATAAAAAGCAAAACTGCAAAAAATAACATACTAATCTTTTTTTAATTGTTAATAATTTTTGATTCACCTATCTTCATTTTAGCAACATCTTCACGAATTTTATCATAATCCCAACGAACCATTCGGTGAGGTTGCTCTTTCTGATACTCTATTCTAAAATTAACCTTGCTGTCCACATCCGGGAGCCTTGTTAAAATTGCTTCTATTCTACGCATACTTTAAAAATCAATTAAACCAGCATCTAACATTTCATCATGTAATTCTATGATACCTTGCAAATCCTCCACAGGTGGACGCGATGGATAAATTTCAGCATCGGCATAACATTCAGCCATAGCAGTCAACTTTTCCTCATAATCTGGATCATTATACGGTATCATATCACAAAGATGAATCTTTGCGTATTCAATCAATCCCTGTCTGTCGTCTTCTGTATAAGCCATGTTTGTTTCTTTTAATGTTTAGCGTCCTGTGTACCATGCGTGTATCCTCTACGATAACCTAATCTATAGAGATCTTCCAAACAGAACATCATGTTTTGTTCTGGAGCAAAAAAATCTTCTGTGTCTGTCACAACACACAATGCATCTCCATCAACAGTAAGACCTAATATATGCGATGAATAGTCTGCTCTCAGTTCTAATCCTAAATTTTGCTTGGAAATACGATTTACATCAAACTTGTCTATCAATGTTCGTTTTACAAAATTACCGGATTCAACACAAACAAATGTTGTTCCTATCTCAATATCCTTTAGTTTCTTTAACAGTGTCATATAATCTTTTTTATTTTTGTTCTGCAAATATACAACAAAAAATCGGATTCACAAAAACAAATCCGATTTATATGCTAATTATATTGCGACAGATACTCTTTGAAATTATCAAGCACATATGTTTTGTTGATAAAATGACAATTGTCGAGTTCTTTGGAAAATTCATCTATAGTCAGTACCTCAGCATTTACGATTTCCTGAAGAAACCTATACTTGTGTGTATTATATTCAAAATCAGCACCTGGACCAAATGAACTATGATCGTACTTAAGTGACATTCCTAGCACAATAACCTTTCCATTGATAGCATCGGATAATGTCATATTATTAACCACCATGTAAAGAGAAGTTCCTATCTTTACTATATTATGCAAACACCTTTGTTTTTGTTCTTTAAATACCTGATTGTTACAGTTATCCTTGACAGCAGATTCTGCATCCAACACAACCTTTTGTATAAGTTTCTTTTTATCTGGTGCTATGTTTATGTCTTCTGCGATGTCATCAAGATGACATAAAAAATCATTAACAATTTCTTTTGTATCCATATCTTTACTGATAATATTGTTCATCGAGATCCCATACAATCTCTAAAAGTTCACATTGATTAATAACTTCATTTGATAGCATATGTCCTATCCAGCAAGCAATTTCATTGAATTCGTTTCCGAACAGTCTTGTTCCTTCGTCTAACAAATCATTTACTGTCATAATCTGTATATTTTAAATATGCGTAATAAAAATTTTCAACTGGACTGGAATGTTCATATTCGTCATTACCCACTATGTACTTAACATACATTTTACCATACTGATTTTTCTTTGTATCAACTATAAGAATATCGTATTCTACTGACTTATCGAACGGATTGTTAGTTGGTTCTTTATAGTGAAAAACTTTACCTGGCTTACAACTATCAACAAGTTTTTTATATTTGCGATAATCTTTACATGCATTATAGCAAATCGAAACGATAAATGCAACAAAAATTGCTATACAAATAACAAGTGGTATCATATTTTTTACAGTTTATTGTTTGTATTACATAATGGACATTTCCATACCTTTGCGTAATTTGATGTCACAAACATATTCATGTCATCGCCAGCCAACCGAAAACAAAGAACATCTTTTCCATCTTCAAGTTCTATAACAGATTCACAATTCACACATGTAACCTGTATAGGATATTTGTTCATATTGTCTTTAATTATACGCATGTTGATTATTTTTTACAAACGGTTTAACATTAAATCCTACTATTGTGTCACCAATAGAATATGCATGAGTTGGTGCTACAAAAACAAAGCGATCAATAATTGTTCCTTTATTCCAGCCAATAACACGATAATAACTTTTGTCCCTGCTCCCTGACATTGTGTCTACACTTTCAATCCTGTAAACAAGATTAGAACTGTAATCACAACATGGGGTATCACAAGAAACTATCACCATGATTAATAAAACAAAATAAATAATCTTTTTCATATTACAACAAATCTTTACAATATTCAATTAAACTATAAAAATTATGATAAAACGCGGCTCTCATATCAGATGTAGGAAACGCCAATGTGTAATTTCTTTCTGTTGATGCTGTTTTAATAGGTTTACCTAACCACGTACCTATTACATATTTGGTTTCGTTTTTATTTGTCCAATCAGGTGTATAGTTTGCTATTCTATGATAAGCATCTAAGCATATGAGTAAACGCTGAAAATTAGTACAAAGTTCAGATTTATGGCCATATCCTACACCACACAAATAATATTGCTGTTCAATACCTAATACCTGAAAACACTCCAATACAGTGGTTGGATAATACGGCTTATTAGATTTCTTAACATCGCAATCATCGCCACCTTCACCAAACATATCATGATAGAAATCCGACAACAACTGCGTTGTCCAATATATATCACCGAGATTCGTGGTCAGAAATCCCACAGAAACAGCCTCATTAAAATATGTGTCACCTAAAGCATCAATATAACCTTCTTTAGTATTATCTGGATTTTGCTCAAGGTAAGCAATCATTTCTTTTCGTGTCATAACCTATTCACTTAAATAATTTATCAAATCATTCATCGCATCATCAATCCAATCTGGATCCGTCAAGATATGATAATTTTGTACATTCTCTTTCATCCAATCCTTTATCTTAATCATAAGATTGTCTTTAGTGATTTCGATTGCCCAATGTGTATATCCCATCAAAAAATTATCAAAGTTTGTTGCAACATTAGCATTCTGAGAACATTGATAATGATAGAACCTGTCAACGAATTCATCTTTATCTTTAAGATAACCGTCATCGAGATAATCAACCATTGTAACAGCTTCAAGTGACGGATATATTTTAATTTTCTTGTCTTCCATTATTTCTTGTTAAATTTTTTCGCAAACGATTTAGCCTTTTTTATCGAATTATAATACTTCTCTCGCCTTTGTTTATTGGTTTTGTTAATCTTGTCCATAACCCAATCGTTGTGCTCTCTGCATTTTTCATATGTAGAAAAATCCTTTGTTTTTGATTCTACATCACAAGCATGAAAATATTTAACACAAGGCTCCAACTCATTACAACATGAATATACATCAGGTTCATCTCTGATAATATACTCATATGACCAGCCATTGTCATTAGAGAACTTAATGCAATAATACTGTGGTGAGAAACTCGATTCTTCAATCTTAACTTTAAAAACTTTCTTTATTCCAAGAACATCTTCCTTAAACCATCTAAATAACTTCTTCATGCTATGACTTAATTTTTGACAATTCAATTAGATTCTTAATAGTTGCTCTTTGTTCATATACCATTGTAGGAACAACATCTTTAAGTCTTGAATCGTCATTCATTATAAACTCTCTTACTGTGGTCGCTGATATACCAGACTCTGTTGCGTTTCTTGCAAGAAGACTCAACGAAACATTGTTTCTGAGCAAAAATCCTGGAAACCAAGATGTTATAATTTCAAAACCATCACTGTAATAGATAGTGAAATTACTTTGCTGAATCTCAGTCACAATCTTTGAGTACAAATAAAATCCCCAATCATGTGAATTGTCCGATTCATCTGAAAGGTCATCGAGCCAATGTATACTAACATTCTTTATACCAGCCTCATAGATGGCTGCCATAGCCAGATCGTGTCTCATGTGAATCGGAATAGGATTGCGTTTATTGAACTTATCTGCACTTCCTATAAAAACATGAACCTGGTCATTTTCATTAGCAGCTTTCTTAATCAAAGCTATATGTCCGTTATGGATTGGCTGAAGCCTTGCCAACACTACTCCTATATTTTTCATTATATTTAGTTTTTAATAATTTCGTACAAATAATCTTACATTCTGTTCTGATCCGGAAAAAATAATATCTCTCTGTAGCACAGTATATTTTACATCATCGATCCACAAAACATCTCCTTTTACCGGAATAAGTTTTAAATCAACCTCTCCATCTTTAATAAGTTCCTGTTCATCTGGACCAAATAACTTGATGTTAACTTTAATAATCTTTACTCTCATGATTCTTTATTTTTTAAAGTATTCCTTTATTCTTTCTTCGGCGATAAGATTTTCTAACGCATCTGAATCAACCTCGACAATCTTAACATTTCTTGTGTCATAATAATTACAAATGCTTGCTAGCGGATTTGTAACACCTTTCGGTGGATTTGACCATAACGCATAACAAATTGATTCTATTGGTTGTCCGTCTTGATAGAAAGGACAATTTTCGGCGTTACATATATGTCGTGTGTCTGGTTCCTTTTCCGGTAGAGTTATCACAAGAGCCTTTTGTGGTTTATTATTATCATGTGCAAGACCTTCAAACATTTCATCTGTAAAACAAAAACCTTGTGGATCTTCAGCTATATAATAATATTCTCCATAACAAGCATCTATTGTGACAATCTTTCCACAGAACTTTACCATAGGCTCCACGAAATCATATTCTCCACAGTTCACATCACCATCTTCATCTTTATTTTTAATGTACCAATCCAAACTGTTAATTCGTACTTTATCACCTTCCGAGTATTTCATAATCAATAAATTTTTAATCCTGTTGCGTCAATCGCAAGATCCTGTTCAATAAACCCCCTAAAATCAAGATGATTTCTGTAAAAGAAATGCATCAACTGTGACATTTGATCAACATATACAAACTCACCCTCTTTCCAATTATCTGTATCATCTGGACTCAAATAATTAACAATGTATGAATACTCTTGTTTTTGTTCCTCAGTCATACTTGACATTGGAAAAAGATACGGTTTGTAAATGTATTCGTAATCGTGCATAAAACCCTTTATTCTTGAAAAACCCTTTCCTATCAGCACATAATTAAGTTTCTTAATACGATAACTTGTTGTGTTTTTATCATCATAAAGAACAGTATCTTCTCTAACCATTACGCCATAGGGCAATCTCGCACAGAGATCTCTGTATAGCAAATCTTTATCTTCTTGTGTCATATCGTTTTGTTTTTTAACCATTGCAAAGATACAACAAAAAATCCGATCTGCAAAACAAATCGGATAAAAAATTACAATTTCATTATACCTTTACTTTTTCTATAGACATACCGATGATAATCTTCGTTACCTATCAAAAAACTTATCATTATTTCAGCATAATAACAACCGTCTTCATACTTTTCTATTTTCACAACGGTGCCTGTTTCAAGAACAGTATCACCCAGTACAATTTCAAAAGTTATTACCTTATCGTTAACTTTGACTTCTTTGCCTAATACATCAAGCATCATTACAAATAATTAGCAAAATTAATAGCTTCATCAATTGCCCATCTCATTGCATCCTCATAAGAATAAAAATCTTCACCATAACCAACCTTACCAAAATATTTACGCATGGTTATATGATATTGCCAACTTTCGTGTGAAATAGACGTAACATATATGTTAAAATGAAATTTTTCTCTTAAAAACTTAGCCGCTTCATATATAGTAGGAACAGACGAATCTGTTTCCATACCAAGACGAACAAGGTAATTTGTTGTCTCTATTGTACAATATTCGTTATTAGCAAACATATCTGTTATTTTTGTTTATCACACGGACAATCTGGATCATGAACGACTCCTCCTCTATGGGGATTCATAGTAAAATAGATATATCTATGTCCATTAAATTCAAAGGTTTTTGGTTTTTCGTAAAAACGAATTGTGCTTTTATGTTCGGGTTCAGTAAATTTTGTTACTTCCGTACAACCAACCAAAGCAAACAAAACGGTTAAAATAAAAAACATTTTTTTCATATCAATCCTCCTAAACTTCCAATGATTCTGTTATTTCTATTCTATCGACATCATAGCCTTTATCTTCCGCTATTCTAATGAATTTGTCATAAACATCTTGAACAATATAGAATGTTCTTGATAATAGCCAAAGATGGTTCATATCACTGCCACCAACCAAAGCGTACTTATAAGTATCACCAACATCGAAAACCGCAAGTATTTTATAATCCGACTCAATACCTTTGAAAAAAGATACCTTTAACAAATCATCTTGTTCTGTCTGTCGAGCCGTACCATGAATTTCCATTAGTTCACCATCAAGATAACCACAATTAATAACATCAATTGTTCCATCGCAATTAATAGTGTAACCCGCTGTAACATCTTTCATGTTAGGTTCGAAATCATTTGGTATCCTTGCTATTTCAATCCAACCACCTAGAAATTTCTTAATATCTATTGCCATATAATGTATTTCATTTTTAATAGTTAAGTATCGCTTTAACAAATTCATCGGCAACATCAGTTGAGCTAAGTTCCTCTTCAGGATCAAACCAAGGAAAATCAAAAATATGTTCCTTTATCCACACATATCCTTTAGTGAGAGCCCACTGTGCTCCATTAACAAAATCTCCATAAGCCATCTGCATATTTTCAGCTGGAACGACACTGCTGTTTATATATTCTCTTGCAGCTTGATTAAGTTTATCATTCATCACATTAAGTTTATCATTCATCATACAAAGGTTTATTTAGCCAATCATTAAATTTTTTACTCATCGTTTTCACAAACACAATTATCATCATAGTAACCATGAACGCATAATTGGTCACCGTAACAGCAAAATCATCTTTCGTTATAAAAAACGAAACAAGATTAGAAATCAGCCATAATGAAGCATATGACCAGAAAACTACATCTTTAATTGTCCCTTTCTTTTTCATTCATCATCTCCCTTTTTTCGTTTAAATATTGCCACTCCTTTAGTGCTATCATAACCGCACAACTCCCAGCCTTTTTCACCCCAAGCATTAAAAATATCAGCATCAATATCAAATCCTGTAACTGGTAGTCGTCGTGTTGCGTATTCAAATTTGTCTCTTGCCATATTGTTATTTTATTTTGTATAGTGCAAATATACAACAAAAAAAGATAACTTCCAAATATTTTGAAAGTTATCTTTATAAATCTTTATTCATCACCTGGCCATTTAACCTTTGACTTTTGTATACGTCTTTTTCTTTTATCTTTAATCAACGCCTCACTAAGTTCCTCGTTTCGCATTTCCGATTCGAACTTAACCTTTTCTCTGTATTTTTTCCTAGCCTGATCCAGGGACTCTTTTTTATATTTACGATATTCGAAATTATCTTTTATTACATAATCGACACCGCTTACAATGTCAAAACAATTTGCAACAAACGCAGATTCCTCTGTTGTCAATTTTCTTGTAAACCAATAATATCTGTTATCACTATCTATAAGAATCTCATACAGTATTTCGGACACAATGCCCTTATACATAATATGCTCTATTTGTTTCCTGGTAAGATGAATCTTTGACATTAGAATAGTACGAAGCTTTATCGCATCCTCGGTTGAAAGATTTTCTTTAATTCTATACGTCTTAGATTCGCCAGAAGAAACTGTTCTTTTTTTTAATCTCTTATAATTAGCCCAATAGTTGTCTCTGTTTATTTTAGTCTGGTTCATCTGAAGTCTACCTTGTTCATCTACGAGGTAATCATGGTGATCCTTATCTTTTCCAACATAAAAATTTAAAATAGCATCTGCTACATTAGACTCACCTCTGGCGTGAACATCCTTAAACTTTTCAAGAACATGTTTTCTAACAGCATTGTAACTCTTTCCAATGGACTTCTTAAGATACTTTCTAAGATATCTTCCGATTATTCTACGATTATTCGATCCATTGTAATACTGTTTCATATCCCACCCTTTGCCCCTTGACTGGGAGTTCATCGATTCTCTAACAGGACTATTTTCAAATTTCTCAATTTCCATATTACAGCAATTCAAATTCGTTTTCAATTCAACAAGAGATTTCGTAACATTTTCAGTTCACCGCTGAACCTATCTGTTCCTTTATATGTAACAGACTCTATCCATTCGCCGTTAACTTTCATTATCCCAAAACCAACAATGGTTTCAATCATATCATATTTAATGTTGCGACATGCTCTGCCTGGATAATAAATAAGATTTTTATTCATACTATCTATAAATTTCTAATTTCACAGAATTGGTATCTTCTATGATACTAAAATCAAACAAACCAGTATCGTAAAATGTACCGTCTACACCGTCCTGTGTAACAAAAACTTCAAACGGAGAGTTTTTGTCCTCAACCTCAGACAATCTATCAATCAAGTCTTGTACAGTTTTTATCATTTTCATTTCTAATTTTTCTTATCGATACAATAGTCAATGTGTCACCAACCTCATATGTATGATGTGGAGCTGTAACAATCATACGTCTCAATATACTATTGTGAGGACTTTTTAATACTATATAATATCTTGTTAAATTGTGCGTTGCGGATGTATATTGACTCTCAACAATAAGATTCCCTTTGTCAATATTACTATCACAACCACACAACAACAGCAAACCAATTATAAAAACAACTATTCTTTTCATGCCCAATACTTTTTATTTTTTATACAACCGATCTAATTGTTTATTAAATGTTTCATAAAAAATGTCCCTGATTTCTTCTGTTGGAAAAACAAAATCCGTACAAAAGTTATAATCCCAACGACATTTAGATGCGTTATTTTGATAATTTATAATAGCGTATTTAATTTGTTCAGGATCATTAAAATCAGGCTTCCAAGGTTTATTCAGACCCATTTCATGCCCAGCAATCTTCCAATATGCATCTCGACAAATACGAAGTTCATATAAAATATCAAAGTAGTCATCTATCAAACCTTCTTCATACTCTGTCAGATTTTTTTCATCATCATCCATCAGAGTTCTAATAGTAATATAATTCGTATAATCTATCTTCATATACTCGCAACATTGCGCATAGTTTCTTGGATATTCTGGCTTCTTTCTAACAAGATAAAATTTGTCACCTTCTCTTTTAATTTCGTAACCTTCACGAGGTATCAACTCATGTCCATCTTTAACAGGAAACAAACCTAACAATGTTTCATGTAATTGCTCGTCTGATTTATTTTCTTTGTTCAATTCATCGACTCGATCTTGTGTAATCGAATTAGAACAACTATTTCCTTTGTTTACATCATCAAACATATAATCATTCCAATAAAATTTATAGCCATCTTCCTTTATACAATAATAACCGCCATCATCTACTACTAAATCTATTGTGACATCTTTACCACAAAACTGCTTTGCTTGTAAAGGTGTAAATTCTAATGCCCCACATAATATAACATCAAACCTATTCTTAGTTTTTTTATACCATTCGATGTTTTTAACAGTAACCTTGTCACCTTCTTTATATTTCAATTCCATATCACTTAAATTAATCTTTCAATTTACTTTTGATTTCTTCCCAATTCCCACATTCCATTGCTTTATAATATAGATACGTATCAAACTCTCTTATATCTGCAATGTAAGTGCCTATAGTACAATGAAATCTGTATTTTTTAAAACAAACGGGGCATTCAAAAATTCCCATGTATCCGATGTTTGTTTCGCACCATCCTACAATATTGGGACGAACTCGTTCTTCGCCATAAAATTCATAGAATCCGCTTTTATCACAATGAGGGCAATTAAAGTCCCCAGCATAAGGAATTGACTCATACTGTGGAATCTTTGGTAATATTTCAGTTAGTTTCATAGTTTATTTCTTTACAAATTCAACAAGCATTCCACCTTCAACATCTGTTATCTTTCCTATAAGATAACCATCGGGTGGTAATATAGAAACTCCTCCCTTACGAACTTCTGTCGCTAATTTGTCATCGTCATCAGGTGGCAATCTAAATTCTCTAACAGAAGCAGACTCTACCAATCTTTCAATCATATCATCTGTCCAAAAATTCTGATTACCATCAATATCAAGTTTATAACGACCTATTTCTATATCTTCTATCCTGGCAACACAGCCACAATACCGAGTCATAGACTCTGTGAAAAATTCTCCAGATGTGAACGGAAATTCAAAATCATCTTCGTTATAACATACAATTTCATTGTATTCATCTTTCAGACTGTTATACCAGTCCAAACTCTTTATCAAAACTTTATCACCTATTTTATACATACAATTGTGTTTTATTTACAATGCAAATATACAACAAAAAATGGAAACACAAAAATAATTTAATAAATATGTCATGGGATACGTTTATTTAATACATGACAGAAACAACAACTCTTATAAAATAGGAGTTACCAAAGGTGATCCAAATAAAAGATTAAAGAAATTACAAACCGGAAATTCATGTGAACTTGAAATAAAAAATCTGTTTTGTTGTGATTATCCTTACAGACTTGAAAGCATGTTACATAACCATTACCAGGACAACAATGAACTCAACGAGTGGTTTGCTTTAAGACATCCCGAAGAATTTCTTGACAAATGTATAGAATTCAGCAACATAATAGATGAATTGAAGGACAATCCTTATTTCAAAAAGGGATTAAAATAAAAGGTTGGAACATAAAATTCCAACCTTTGTTATTTAGCCGTTTTTAGCCGATTTTAGACACTTTGTTCAAAACACAAGGGATTTGTCATTTTCATAAATATAACTTAAAATAGAGCCAAATTAAGCCTGTTTTTAAACATCTGTCTCGTATTTAGCCTTAAGCCTTTCGTATTCTAACCTTTCTTGGAGTTCTTTACCTTCTTCAATCAACCTTTCGTGTTCTTCCCTTGTTTTTCTAGCATCTTCAATTAATTCATCAATCTTCACTTCAAGTTCATCGTCAGACATGAAAAGCATATCTATAGGAAATTCGCAGTCTACGTCCTGGGACTCATTCCATCTTGTGTAATAACCTCTGCAAAAGATATCAGCCTCTCCAATTTCAAACTCATAACAATAATTAAAGTCGCCATCGTATCTGACCAATTTCTTACAGATGTAATCACAACGAGTGTCGAAATCAAGTTGAAGTTGTTTCAGTGTTTCTAAATCTTCACGTGTAAAATCCATATCAGTATAGTTTTATTTTGTAACTAATTCATATACAGTAACTGTGACCCAAGCGTTCTCATAGTCAGTTTCAGGCTCATAATCACCGTCATAGATATCATAAAAATCCTCTCCAGTGTCTACGCCATCAGCATTGATATATGATCCGCTCTTATAATACTTCTCGTAGTCCTTTGACATTATACCGACTTCAACGAAATAGTTTCGTTCCGTATCATCAACATACTGCTTCAAATACTTCTCTACAGCAGCTTCTGTGTCAGCGTAACCATATTCATATATAAGCGCCGTATAATTTTCACAACCGTAATAGCATTCAATGTGACAATTTGCGTTTCTTTTATGACATATTATATCAGCATTTCCATTTATTGCTATGTCATGATCGAGCGTTCGTTTAACTTCTTCTCTGTATTCTGGATCCCAATTTTCCAGATTTAGTTTTAGTTTTGGTATCATTTCTTTTTACTGTTATCTTTGTTTTTTTTTGGATCTAGCAGGAGGAACCGCTATTGTTAGTGTTCTGTTCTCAATAACATGAGCTTGGGACCATTGTGTTTCCGATAATGATGTCGTCATGCTAATTGATATGAAGACTTCCGTTAACTGTTCCGATATATATCTTATCTGTCTTGACATTAACATCATTGTTTACTTGTATTATACGATCCTTACTATGATTATCGATTTCAGAATAATGTTCTATCATCGCTTCGTAAAACTTATATTCATCTGGTGCTTCATCCATAACGGCCATTGCAACTTTTTCTCCGTTTCTTATCCTAAGATGTTCTTTTAGAATTTCTGCATCTTTTTTATAACCGTTTTCTTCCAGCCAATCCCAGAAATGGTTTACATAATAAGCAAAAGTACTTTCTTTTACTGTTCGTGGTATCATGTCAATCAATCTGATGACAGACAAAAATGTTAATGGTTTAGACATAATTCGTTGTTGATAAATTCATTTAACTTTTCTTGTGCTTCCTCAATCGTTTTTGTTATATAGACTATCTCCCAACTAAACATTTTCTCACGCTCTACTCTATATTTGTAAGTGCTATATGAATTTGGAAAGTAACTTCCTATTCTATATTTCTTTGTTATTTTATTTCTTCTGCGCTCTTTGGATCTATCATCGTCCCATGACAATACCATGCCGTCCCCTATTTTGTTTCCAGAATAAGCATAAACCGTATTATTACACTCGGCATAACACGGCACGATAACAATACCACTTAAATCGTCCCAGAAATAAAATTTCTTTCCGAACCACCAACCATTACCATAAAATTGGTGATGTATTTTTACTGGCAAAAATTTTCTCATATTCCTATTTTATCAATAATCAAACCTAACAATTCATCTTTCTTATACTTTCTCGGTTTAAGATATATAATGCATTCTTTGTGAGGAGATTCACATTGTTTGACTTTAATGTATTTTACATTTCCTGTGCTTGTCGATTCGATGTCAATGTAATATCCAAATCCTATGCAATAATTAATTGCATGAACATAACGCTCCCATCTTTTTTGTTCAGTTAGCATTTGTAATCCTCCAATCTTTCCATTCCTGTCAGTTCTTCACCATTAAGCAACTTCCTGATACAGTTCATGTTACCTATCGTATCTCTATCGAGACATGTTGTTTTCTTATAAGAATCGTGGGTGTTAGCCCATAACCTTAATGTGTTTTCTATGCTCTTAAGAACATATTCCGGTACCTCAATTGTTTTCATGCAATCTCTTTTTAATGTTCAACGATGCAAATATACAAACATTTTTTGAATAAACAAAACAAAAGTGATTGAAATTAATCAATCACTTATGCATTGTTTTACAGAAATCATTCACAAATTCGTCAACAGTTTCATAATCAGATGTCAAATATGTTGTTGTGGTATCCTCATATAAACCGTATTCAATATGATCAAACAAATACAGTTTATCTTTCAAAAATTCCACAGCATTACGTATTGCGGCTGTATATCCTTCGATGAAAGATTTCCCCGCTGTTATTACTATAGCGTTTTGAAAATCATTATCTGCCGGAGAAAATGTATTCAGATGTTCATTTACTAAATCGTTTAATATCTTCATGATAAATGTTTTACATATTTATACAATAGTGTCAATAAAGTTGTTAGTTCTGCTGATTCGCTCTCAGAAAGAACTTCCGACATATTAACACTTTCTTCAATATCACAAAAATGAGTAGACGATGTTATATCATTTGTGATTTCCCAGAACGAAACTTGATCGCTAATAATACGACAAGCTTCAATTTGTTTTTCATTTGGTTTCATATTATATATGTTTTTTGTGTCCACAACTACAACAAACCGAATACGATTCCGAACTTATTATAGATGCTCCGCATGATACAATAGCGCCTAGAATTCTCCATCCACCTTCAAGTCCCCAGAAATCTTCGGTGCCGATTTTATGTGTGGTCTCTTTTTTACATTTATTACAATAAGTTTTTACATATTTTGCCATATTAAAATAAACTTAACTGTTCATCAAGTACAATATATCTCTCAGGTATCATTAGATATTCTAATGTATCCCATCCTCTTGTTGTTCCAGATTCACGTCTACATAAACGCTCATCTTTATTAGGATAATCACAACTAAGATTTGAATGATTAAAGAAAGCGCAATTTGCACACGGAGCAGAATTATCCCTAAACCAACGTAACGCATAACTCTTATTGTTCACAAAGAATATCTCTCCGTATCTAGCATATATACCTGTCGCTTTATATTTTTCCATTATAACAACTCCTTACAACTTTCAATTTCTTTTTTAAAATTATTATAAAACGCATCTCGCATTTCTTTGGTTGGGAATTCAAATGTTGCGCTTTCACCTGAAAAGATATTTGTTTCAATCACATTAGAATGACGATAAAAACTATGAACCATTTTGTCTTTTGATGGTTCCCAAGGTTTACCCAATCCCATCTCATCACCCGCTATCTTCCAATAGGCATCACGACAAATGATAAGACGATACAACGTCTCTGTCTTTTCAAGAAGACTATCTTCATAATGTGTTATCTCTGTTTTATAATCACAATGTTCACAAATATCAAGGTCGTTAGTGTGATTAACACCCATTACCTCACAACAATCTTCATAACTCTGAGGATATCTTGGTTTAGGTGTGAGAAATTTTCTCAGTCGTTCAGCAACATCCTTTGGTGTATGACCATCCCAAACATTTGCAACTTCTTTTTCATTAATGTTAAACAGATTCCAATCTTTCATTTCATAATGATTAGAAATTTGTCCCGTTGGAAGTTCAGCCATAACTATAAACCAATTAGAATCACCGAAAGGATATTCTCCATCTGAATGCTTTCTTGATTTATGCACATCATATAGACCCTGTTTAGCCAATTCGTTGAACATGCTTGCGTTGTACAAAAGTCTATATTCATACAATTCATTGAATGTGTGATATCCGTCTGAAACTTCTCCCATATCCGAAACATTTTCATCTGTTTTAGATTCACTTTCTTTAACAAGTTCTGCAATATCTTCTTCATACAATGATTCTATTTCGCCATCAACGATAGCATCATAAAAATCGAAACCTACGTATGTTATTTTTACAGGACTCTCATAGCCATATATAAGAACCCAATCACCTTCTTTGTATTTTCTATTTCCCATATCAAACTGTTATAAAAATTCTATACAATATTCCAGATCTTTTTTAAAATTATTATAAAACGCATCTCTCATCTCCCTAGTAGGAAAAACAAAAGTCAAATCGCATGTTGTCGCATCAAAAACAATTTTTCCGCAATACGCAAAGAGTCCATATTTTTCCTGATACTTATCTTCTCGGTTAGGTTTCCAGTTCGCCATTCGCCAATACTCATCCCTACAAAGAATAAGATTGGTGAACTTGTTCATTTTTTCTTTTTGTGCTCTAAAATACTTATCTATCTTTTCACCAGATATAGCATCTTTCATGTTTTTACGACATTTATCATATGTATCGGGATAAACTATCTTTTTTCTTTTGGCAAATACCTTATCACCTTCAAAACACAACTTATAATTATCACCAAGAGATATTTCAACTACATCAGAATATTCAACATCATCTATAAATATCTTTTTCTTGTGGTAATGACAATCACAGTGTTCTTCGTCGTCATCGTAGCTACTATCTATCATATCATCAGTATAATTATTTCTGTAATCTTGTTCGAGTTCATATACATATCCGTGTATACTTGATATAGTAACAGCCTTACCACAAAAATATGACATATCTTCCGTGAAATCAATATAAGGTAGCACAACGTTTCCATTTTCATCTTTGTTATCGTTATACCAATCTATTGATTTAATCACAACAACATCACCTGGTTTATATTTAAGTGGTGTCATATCAACTTTACAAGCGAACATGCGATTCGTCCAGACGTGTCCTTTCATTCTGTCAATTTCATACTGGCCACCGTATTCGCCCACTATCTGAACAATTTTGTCACAGTATTGCGACATCTTCTTTGTAAAAAAACTATGACCAAAGTAAACATCTCCTGTTGATGTTTTATTTTCAAGGCTGTCGTACCATTCGCGTGAGTTAACACGAACATAATCTCCTATGTTATATTTTCTTTTTCCCATATTAATTTTCCTCCATCATTTTAACAAAACGATTCATCCAATATTCATCAAATACATGTTTTGGTTTTCCATTTGCAACCTGTAGTTTAAGACCAGATAACCATTTACGAGCCTTATTAATCATTTGATTCTTCTTCCAGTCACATGCCTCTTGGAATCCCCATTTGAAACTCTGCTCATGACAATACTGATGATCATCCGATGTATCGGGATTATATTCTTCGTTATATATTTCTTCGGCTTTTAACAAATCTTCTTCATATTCTGTAATAATCGCGCTCATATCAATATAAATCTTCCGAAAACAATTTATTAAACTTTTCTTTGTTGATAGATTCTATATCCTCAGCAGCAAATGTTTCACCTAAAGCAACATCTTTAGACACTTGCCCAGCAATACATGCTATCTTCATAGCCTCACGTCTATCAACATATCGTCCTCGTGATGTATAGAAGCCTTGTTCACAATCCACCATTTCATCTCGGAATCTATGAAATATATCATGGTGACGATAACCTATCTCTATATCACAAATATCGTTAGTACCTTTATAATACGGCTGAACAAATCTAGGAACCTTTCTTTTTATTGCCGCACATAAAACATATTCTTTTTTATTATCCATTGTTATTTTCTGTATTCAAAAACAACTTAGATTCATTCATCAACTGTCTCATCTCCTCTACCAAAACATATTTGATTGCATCATCAATGGCCTTGTGGTGAGATTCTTTTACCGTTAATGTTTTTACCAGTTCAACTTTATCAATATGAATCTTTCTAATTTCAGACAGCCACAGTATACCATCTTCACAGACATATGGCTTTGCCGATATCCATATGTTATATTTGTTAAGAATCCAATTCACAGCATCTTGATGTGTAGGAGCAGAACATATAATCCACGGATCCGCATCGAGAAAAGAATTTTTATGGTATGCTTCTTCAATCTCAATGTATGTTTTATAAACATCTTTTCTATCATATGTCCCACCATACTCTTTAATCAAATCCATATAACCGTCATCTGATAAACCAGGATGCTTTTCCATTATTTCATCAGATACACGCGTATGTCTAATATATGAATATCTTGTCGGGTCAACATATCCCGCATCTTTGAGAAAGGAACTCGTACCAAAACTACAAAAATCTTCTGTTGTGAACATATTATTTCATTTTTTAACGTTTAACTTTATAAACTTACGATGCAAATATACAACAAAAAAATCAATTAACAAAACATTTATTATAAGCATTTTATAAATAAATATCAAAAAGGTAATAATTATCATGAGAAACCGTTTTAGAAGAAACAATATCAACAGACCGGGAAAAATGACAAAGATATTAGATTTTGATTTAAGCGATATAGTATTCGATAACAAAGAACTAGATAAGTATGTGACAGATTACTTTGATAATTTTCCAGATACGGTAAGTGTTTGTTACACATATGAACATATACCATATGTACCTCAAACATACGATCATCCGTCGGAAGGCGGTTACAACGAATTAGATTCTATAACGGTTGATATGTCCAACATCTCAAGGATTTTACCTAGAAGATTCCATGAAGATTTTAAGAACGATATAGAGAGTTTAGCTTATGAACGTTTTGAAGAAGTTGTCCCTGTTCCAGAATATGATGAACCAGATAACGATGACTACGAAGAAAAGAAATTAAGACAATATGAAAATGTAAACGAAGGTATTGTAAATTTCAGAAAAAGGGGAAAAGATTTATATGATGCCGTCGATGAAAAATTATCTGAAATAGGAGATGCTTATTTGGTTAGATTTTTATGTGACGATATCTACTTAGCTGTATCGGTATTAAGAGGGCAAAACAGAAAACTCGTAGACGATATACTTGAAGAATATGGATTTTTCTATTATGATATAGGAGCCAGTGATTATAATCATAGATCTGTGATAACATATAAAAGAGATGATAAAGCCTTTGAAAGTTTGACTGAATCTATGTTGGATGAAGAAGATATCGAAATGGAATCATTACTTAGATACTTACAGAAAAGTGGAATAAAATCCGCCAACATGTCTGAAACACAAGGTGGATTAATTCGAATAGCAATAGACACAGACGAATACTATAACAGTTCTGTATACAATCTTGCATCTAACTTCGCGGAAGGAAAAAGAATGTACGTAACATCACAAAGTTATCCAGCGACAACATATATAAGATTATATAAATTTTAACAAAATAACCAGTCAAAACGACTGGTTATTTAATATAATCCTGTCTGAAATAAAATCTCTGTTCTCCCATTATAATACGAACAAGATTTTCTTTTGGCTGAGCCATAAGTTCATCATATTCCTTCTGATTAAGTGTGGCTATGTCCTTAGATGTTATACTTGCCACATTATTCTTTTCTTCCAAATGCAATCCTTCTAATGCTGTTCTCATTTTAAATATTTTTTACAAATATACAATAAAAAACCGAAACAACAAAATGTTTCGGTTAACATAAGCAAATTGCATTATATTATATCATTATAAGTCACACGACTTATACTCTGTTCTTTATATGGACAATTTCTTCTGCTGCATCTTTATCATCATCGTAAAAAACAACACCTTGATTATATATTCCGCTTGTTTTTTCCCAAACAACTATGGTACAAGGTTCACCTTTGCACGACGCTTTATATTCACCTGGCAACAAACCCAAGATGTTAATACATTGTTTAGCTAATCTACCATCATATAAAAACATTAACAATGTGGTGCTGTTTCTAGGATACTCTTGTCTTAATCTACCAACAGGATAAATGCAAGGCACAGATGTTGTTTTTCCAGATATCTCCGAAACACTTCCAACTTCAAACACAACATCTTTATCCAGAATGTGTCGATATATTTGTTTCAGATTATGTATAATAGCTTCAGTATCCAACTGGTAAGCTACATCTAAAACATCATCTGTTATATCTTCATATAAATCCTCATCTATACCTTTAGCAAAACCTGGATCCGTAATATCAAACACCATCATTTGTTCATGTGATGCTTTAAAATTATATACAAATCCATAATCATCCATCCAATCTATAACAGACCTATTAAATTTAACACCAGAACGATCCACACCAACTGTAACCTTTCCGTTTGATATTTTTATGCTGTGGTACAACTTATATTTGTCGTATGATTTCTTTAATTGTTTTGCTACAAAATTTGTTCTATTTATAGAATCCTGATCGATTTTAGGCTCAATTCCACTATCATCAACATTATAATAAGTAACACCATCAAATATAACAAAAGAATCATCTTTGCCATTTTCAACATAAATTTTTACTATGCGCTTTGGTGTTTTTCCACTGTTATACAATGTGCCCATAAAATCAGATTCTGTTATAAGTTCTATATCAGTAACCACACTCTCTGTAACAAAAGACTTACGGTTGGGTCTACGCCTGCCAACATTAGGTTGTGAAACAAAAACATTCATACCTTTGTTTCTTCCATTTATCTTTGCTATAAGTTGGTTGGCTTTATATTTGTTACCGGGCATATTAAGCAATTCAGGAATAGATGATTTGCGGTATAACGATATCGTTTTACCGTGTTCCTGATAAGGTATTGTGTTTGTATCATAATCATAACCAAGACCAACAAGAACTTCAGGAACGTCATATTTCTTCAAATCATCACGCCCCAAAATAGTTTTTATTGCCTTGGCTACGCCAGGTAAGTAGTAATAATCTTCATTATTTACAATCATGGCAAATTAACGTTCCTCTTGATAGACTACATAGTAATCTTTTTCGTCCGGTATACCGCATATTTTGAATACAGCAACATACATATCTCTGAATTCATCTTCCCTATCAAACAACAAATCATCAATCTCATGCGTATGCTCAATATAAGCACACGCATCTATATCATTAACAATATCTTCAACTATACTATCTGTGTTAGCTGCCCTTAATCTGACACTTGGATAACCTATAGGGAAAGGATAAGCATAAAGGAAATCGCCAGCCGTCTTACACCATTGCATAAGTTCATATGATCCGATGTCTTCTGGATTAAAATCTTCTCCTGGGTAACCATTGAGATACGCCTGTATATCTTCGTTATCATCGACACTAACCCACTCATTTATGTTAGAACAAGATTCCAAAAGTGTTGTATTGTCCTTTTCTCCCTTATAGTGAAATGTGAGTTTGCCTTTCAACACAATGTTTTCATAAACATCTTCAAAATCTTTTATATAATTGCTATCAACAGGTTTTCCGTTTACAGCAGAATTAACAGCCACAGTTATATGAGGATATGCCTGTGTACTTACAACACCATCAACATCCACACCAACAGCAATAGCCTTCTCACTGAAACCTATTGTGTCAACATAAAGTGTAAACTCTTTACCGTTATTCTCTTGACACCAAGTAAGAATTTCTGGAGTGAGTCTACTACAATGACTGATTGTCATATGATGGCATTTATAAACAGCATCATCACCGAAATGCTCTGCAACATCTTCTTCACAAAAGTATTTAAGCCTACGTCTACTCTCGTTGTCAAGATCAATGCTTATATATAAAATGTTGTTATTCATATCGTTTTCTTATTTTTATATTTATTTGAAAAATGCCTATCCAAAGGACAGGCATTATTTTTATGAGAATGATTTCTTTAGTGCTTCTATTGCGGCCTTTTGTTCATCTGTCATATACCTCACATCGGGAACATAACACTCTAATGTAACTATATAATCCGCATTGGGTTGTCTCCTGTTTGGGTCAGCGAAACCTTTCCTATACAGTGTTACTTTCTTTCCCGATTCGGATCCAGGAGCAACATTAATCTTAATATCATTTCCAATGTAAGGAATGTTTACTTCACCACCCTCTACCATTGTCCAATAATCAACTCTCTTGGTATACAGCAGATTATTTTTCTCATCTCTCTTTAAACCCTTTGAACTAGGAATTTCTACAATGGCTATTATCAAATCACCCTGCGGACCTTTTCTCCTTGGAGCAAAATGACCCTTTCCCCTCTCAAGCATCTGAGCGCCATCACCATACATACCAGCAGGTATATCAATTGTCATCTCAACTTCCTCTGTTACAAGTCCATCTATACAATGAGGGCACTTATCCCTTACAACTTCTCCTGTTCCGTTGCAATGAGGACAAGGACTACTCTGTTGCATAATCATGTTTCCTCTACGAGTTGTTTTCATTATCACACCCGAACCCTGGCAATGAGGACAAACATCTACATTACCTGTAGTTGAACCACTTCCACTACAATGCTTACATCTAACCTTCTGTTTAACTTTAACTTTCTTACTTACACCTCTAAACAAATCGTCAAAATCAACATCAATAGTGATATGAATGTCTTCACCTTTTATGTTTTGTTGTCTACGCATTCCGGCAAAAGGATCAAATCCTTGTCCAAATGGATTGAATCCAGCGAAAGGATCAAAACCTGCTCCTCCCATTTCACTTGGATCTACAGTACCATAAGTATCATACATGTTCTTCTTTTCGGGGTCACTAAGAACACTATATGCTTCATTGATTTCTTTGAACTTAGCCTCAGCCTCCTTCTTTTCTTCTTCTGATGCCCTAGCCTTTCTATCTGGGTGATACTGCTTACTAAGATTACGAAACGCTTTCTTTATTTCATCCTGTGAAGCGCTTTTATGAATACCCAAAACGTCATAATAATTCTTTGCCATACTACAAAATATTATCTAAAACTTCTGTATTTATATTATTACCGTCAACAACAAAAGGAACGGTCACATCGTCATTAAATGTCACCAGAACCGAACTGTCTTCAAACTTCATGTTAACCTTATATTTCTCAAGTATATTACGCAACTCTATCTTAAAATCGACAGCATTAGAATTTACTTTTTCAAGTTCATTATACAATAAATCCTCAGCATCATCATTTTTAAGCTTTGTTCCTATACACTTGCCATTAATATAAACTTCATACATGAACCTATCTTTCGTGTAAACTCTGTTAATACCTGTAAAATTCTCTTTCATTTTATTCCTCCTAATTTGTTACGATGCACTGTGCATATGCTATCGTCTGCTTCTTGTTTTTATCATAGAGGCCTACCTTCGTAACAAAAGAAACGATATTGGAAACTCCATCACCAGGAATAGTTGATATCGCTTCACAATAAGATTCATCAAACACACCTGAACAATTTACATCAACAAAATCCTTGTCTATTACAGAATAATCAGCGGATTCTATAGACGATTTTAATTTACTCAATAACAATTCAGACCCTTCAATGTTTTGAATAACAGCACAATACAGGTCATTATAAACTGGTAACACAGTTTCTATTAGTGTATTGGACTGAGACTGTCGTGTTGTGTTCGAGATAGTTTCTCTAGTTCGCTTTACGTAGTTATCATGATCAGCAAGCAACCTGATATAAAGGTTCTTGTAATCGATTTCTTCCTCTACATTCTGTTTAACTTCTACTACTTCTTCGCACATATTATTTTTACTACTATTTAATTCGTTGCAAATATACAACATTTATTTATATTTAGAAAACAATCATTGATATTATTTATCACAAAATCCTGCCAAGAGTATTATCTCTTGACAGGACAAATAAAAGTTGTTATGATATTACTTTTCTGGTGTAGCACCTGGTGTAGGATTAAAATTGAAACCTGCTCCACCAAACATATCCTTCACAGCATCAGCATTAGGTTCAGTCTGTGACTGAGGAGAAGACTCCTTATAAATTCTCTCCATAGCTGGGTACCACACCTTCTGAAGTTCCTGAACAGCTACACTAACAGCATCAACATCCTTTTCATCAACTTCATATACAGCCTTAAGCGATTCAAGTTTCTCGTTGATAGCGGTCTTCTCTTCATCTGTCAATTTTTCAGACATATCATCAAGGTTCTTTGTTGTCTCATTGATGAGAGACTCTGCCTGATTAAGTTTCATCTGGTCATCAAGGCGCTTCTTATCCTCTGCCTCATGTGCTTCCGCATCAGCACGCATCCTCTGAATCTCTTCATCAGAAAGCTTAGTAGAACCCTCAATCTTAATCGATTGCTCCTTTCCTGTTCCCTTGTCCTTAGCTGACACTGAAATGATACCATCAGCTGAAATAGAGAATGTTACCTCAATCTGTGGAACACCCTTTGGTGCTGGTGGAATGCCGTCAAGTTCAAACGAACCGATGTGCTTGTTATCTTTACCGAACTTTCTTTCTCCCTGTACAACATCCACCCACACAGCGCTTTGATTGTCGCTTGCTGTTGAATACACCTGGCTCCTCTCAACAGGAATCGTTGTGTTGTTAGGAATGATAACACTAACAACATCATTCATTGTAACGATACCAAGTGAAAGTGATGTTACATCAAGAAGAACGATATCCGATGTCGCATCTCCAGAAAGAATACCGCCCTGTACAGCTGCTCCAAGTGCAACAGCCTCATCTGGGTTAACAGACTTATTAGGTGTCTTACCGAACAGTGTAGTAAGTTTCTCCTGAACGAGAGGTATACGAGTCGATCCTCCTACGAGAAGAACTTCATCAATATCACTATAAGAAAGTCCAGATGCTTCCATTGCTTTCTTAGTAATGTCAAGTGTCTTTTCAACAACAGGAGCAATCATCTGGTCGAACTTTGCGCGCGTAATCGTTCCAGTATAGTGCTGAGGAACGTTATCCACAACGGTAAGGTATGGAAGGTTGATGTCTGTTGAAATCACATTAGAAAGTTCAATCTTTGCTTTCTCAGCCGCTTCAACAATACGCTGGAGAGCCATCTGATCTTTTTTCACATCAAAACCAAACTGTTTCTTACACTCGTCTGCGATGTAGTCAACAAGAAGATTATCGATATCAACACCACCGAGAACAGCATCACCAAGCGTAGAAAGAACTTCAACAACGCTATCTACACTAAGGACGGTTACGTCCATAGTGCTTCCGCCGAAATCAAATACGACAAGATTCTTTGTATCTTCACTATTCTCATAACCATAACTGAGCGCAGCTGCTGTTGGTTCGTTGATAAGACGAAGACACTCCATACCAGCGATCTTAGCCGCCTCTTGTGTTGCAACACGCTGTGCATCACCGAAATAAGCAGGAACAGTGACAACACATTCCTTAACTTCCTCGCCAAGATAATCCTCGGCTGCCTTCTTCATCTTCGAAAGAATCTGAGCCGAAATCTCCTGTGGGGTGAGTTCTTTGTCACCAATCTTAACCTTGACAGTATCATTAGCACCTTCAAGGAGTTCATAGTTGAAATCCTTGAAATACTTCTTGGTCTCCTTTGCAGAGTTACCAATGAAACGCTTAATCACTGATACGGTTGTCTTAGGGTTAACAACTGCACCACGCTTTGCAGAGTCACCTACCTTAATTACCCCATCAGCACCATAACTAACAACACTAGGTGTTGTTCTGTTACCTTCCTGGTTGCAAATTACAACAGGTTTTCCGTTTTCTACTACAGCAACACAACTGTTTGTAGATCCCAAATCAATTCCAATAATTTTACTCATTTTTTATATTCTATTATTGTTAAGTTTTTGTTTTTATAATGGGTGAGTTTTTATATACCCACCCATAATTATATATCTCAATTATTCTGGAAGTTCGAATTTAAAATCAATAAGTCCAAATATTAAATCTTTCTCGTACTTGAACGACTTAAAACCGAACCTGTTCGTCGCTTGAACAAGAAAACTCTCTAAGCGATCTTGTTCTTTGCCGAGTACGATGTCAACTATATCATTATCTGTAAGAAAATCACCTCCCTTGATGATATCTTCCATCGGAACAATAACATATTTGTCTTCAACTTCATATATATTATTCTTGAGAGCATATCTAAGGTTATCCATCATCGTGTCATAATCGACAATATGTCTATTATTGCTCTTGATGAAATTAGCAAAATCACAATCATCTAAAGTATCTGGTATAATATCTTTTTCATCTTCATCTGGAAGCTGATCCGACAAAGGACAAACAACACCACAACCATCACAGTCATCGCAAACACAACACCCACATTCGTTCTCATTGTTCTCAGATTCTCCTACAACCTCACAACCCTCACATGTATTTCTTTCACAATCTCCACAAACCACATTACACATAAAATTAGCGTACTTGTCCATCTCATCATCAGTGTAAACGTGGGTTTCATCTACTACATCTTCTGTTGATGTTGTTGTATAATTATCATCTTTTCTGCTATCCTCTGCATACTTAATAACCCATTCTTTAACAACACCATCGGATGGAAGTGACGTTGCTCTACCTATTTGTCCATCATCCAGAACAACATCGAATGATTGATCCATCATATTACCATTGAACGTATAAAATCTACCGTTCAATGTGAGATTAACAACGATACTATTGGCAAACGAAAAATACGATGATGCTGAGCTAAGAACTATGTTTATAACACTCATCTGAGCATCTTTACTTTCATCGACATTAATCGTAATACTCAAAACAACATTGCGGTCTTTATCAATGTCAGTCTTAAACTCTATACCGTCAACAACAGTGCTGATGTTAAGTGTTCCTGTTGTCGAATTGTTTGTGATTTCCATATCCTTAAACAAACCTAATGTGGGAAAATCAAAAGGAAACCCTCTAAAATTAAATACATCTTTAAAAAAATTGTTCATAACTTTTACTTTTATTTGTTTTATTATTTTACTTTGTTTGTTGGTTCAAATATAACAGATGCTGAAAAGTCAGCCATCTGAAGAAGAGGTACAAGAGGATAATCTCTAACCGCCTGTGCTTGTGAATATCTTAGTTCCGCACCACCGTCACCAAACATACCCATGTGATATCGTATTGCTAGCATTTCTTCCGCTGTAAGTTCCAAGCCGAAATTTTGTAGCATGATGACAGATTTTTCACCGTGCCCAATTGGAAACACGTCATTAACATCATAACCGATATATGACTCCCACTGACCGTTTTCATCCTTTTTCCATTTCTGTGTCTCTACATAAAAACAGCATTTACAAATATCATGCAACAAAGCAACGATGGCGATAGATTCATCCGATAGCCTTTCACCTACAATTGGGTAAATTTCAATCATAGAATTCTTATACTCCATTGCAGTAATATAAGTAATAATGCTATGGTTCAACAGTCCATGCTTCATGTTAGAATGAAATATAGTTGATGCTGGAGCAACATAGAAATCTGTTTTTTCTAAATATTCCAAAACTTTATCTATTCCTTTTCTGCCTGTCGCCATCAATGTGTTTTCAACAAACAGTTTTTTTGTTTCCAGTGACCACCCATTCTCGGATAATATGTCATAAGATTTTGGTAAACTCTGTACTAACATCATTCTTTATTTTTAAAAAAGTGAATACTCTACCGATTCGTTACTATCATCCTCATCGTTGTTGTTATTAGTGTCCAATTCTATATAATACACGGATTCTGTTTCCTCTTCAGGATGTTCTATTATATACTTTTCAGACTTTGTGTTATTTATGTACAATGTATCTGTCACGTCAACAACCTTAATTATAGAATACTCCGATTCTCCTACAGTCACATGAATCAATTTCCTATGTTTAAAATCACCATGTTCACTCTCACGTATCTTCTTTAACAACACTTTAAAATTTTCAGATTTGTGTTCAAAAAGAAGAGGCTCTTTCTGTCTTAGTTCCTTTACAAGGACACCACCAACATCTGCTCGCCACAACTTTGATTGTTCCTGTGTGAAATCGTCCGGTAGATAAGAAACAATTCGTCCATCTGATGTAACTGCCATTGACACATTACCGACACAAAACCTTTTGTTTTGTTCAAGATCCAAAGGTTCAATAACAGGATTGTTCTTTATTGAACAATTAACCATTTCACGAATATCATCCGTTATTATTGTTGTCTTAATCATTCTTTTGTTGATTTTTGTTTTAAATATTTTTTAAATGCTTTAAGTTCTTCCACTGTA
The DNA here is from genome assembly GCA_045531735.1 of Wujia sp. Taxonomy (GTDB): domain Bacteria; phylum Bacillota; class Clostridia; order Lachnospirales; family Lachnospiraceae; genus Coprococcus_C. Next base: position 113,547 of record JAZSEO010000052.1, read on the forward strand.
TCTTCTGGAAAAAATCTCATCATATCATCATATTCCTTATCATTGATATCATGATGCTTACAATACAACCTTATCTCTTCCTTTGTAAAATCGTCTTTATTTGCCTTGTTTTTGGACGATTTACTTGTTCCTGATACCTTTGTCCATTTAGGAACACTTGAGCCCGTATAAAGGTAATCTGCCCAGAATCTGATGACATCTTTAGGATTGCTCTTTCCATCATTAAAGTGATTTGCCTGAAGAGGATATCTAATCGCCAATCTTCTCAAAACCATAAACAAATACTGTTTACATGTTTCGTCACTTAAATTATATATCTTCTCTTTGTCTACGAAAAGAGCATCTATGATACCGAACAACTCAAAGGGCTTCTTAGGCTTCTCTGTTTGTTCAGTATCTTGCTCCGTGTTCCATTTTTCAGGAACAATATCTATGATATCTTTATTCTCCATTAAAATAATCCTGGTTGTTTAGAATACTTATCAAGGTTTAGTGTTGCAAATATACTATTTTCTTTTAACTTTTTATAATCTTTTGTGATATATTTTGTATTTTCCAGCATATCTTGCATTGTTCGTGGTATATTTGCGGTATAACCTTGTCCTGTAACATCGGTAACATGAGACTCAAAAGAAACTCTGATATCATCAGGAAAGAATTCGCTCTTAAGTTCCACGAGTCTCCTTTGTCTTAACAATCTATCAGGGAAATCAATGTCCATTTCATATTTCATTTCCTTTTCAAGAGCACCTTTAAGAGAATTATTGTTAACACTTTCAACCAAATCAATAACATCTTTTATATCAAGAGCCTCAAAAACATGTTTTGTTTTTAGAGGTGTAACTCTCATCTTCTTACCGTTCTTGTAGTATTCAAAGAAAGTTGGTACGTTATCACCATCATCACCACACATAATCTTTTCAAGTATAACCTGATCAGATGAGATAACAACCTTATCTATCTTCGGATCACCCTCAATGGCCCTATTTAAATTAGCCTTAGTCTGGTTATAATTTGTAAAGAAAATATCAACCTTATCTTCCTTATTAAGCCAATCAGCTGTACTCTTGCTCATATAAAGGTTCTTTTTTCCTTTATTGTTTGATATCGGATTATAGCACATACAAAAACATGAATCCGTCTGATTGAATTCTACAAGTTGTGTCCAGTCCTTATCGGATGAAACAAGAATAACATTTTCCTTATATTCGCCAAACAATTTTTCTTTCCACATAGCAGCAACATCATCCGCCTCTGCTCTGTTGACCTGTGACATGATTACACCTCGATCCGACAGAATGTTTCTCACATCATCGAATGTAGCAAATATATTTGTCCAATTCTTTTCCTCGTCCTTTGTTCTGTTACCTTTATAACTCTGTCCATCAATGTCTTTATAAAGTTCGTGTCTCCAAGGATATTTCACATCACACGCCATAATAATACGGTCAGGTGAAAATGTATTCATAACATGGCATATATCCAATGTTATCTTTCTTGCTAAAATGTTGCACTCTTCCTCTGTATCAAAATTATTAATCTTAGCATCCCCCATATACTGACAAGTAAAGAGCGCTCGCATAGCAAGGTTATTAAAGTCTAATATTACATTCAGTGTCTTCATGTTAATCTCTAATTATAAGTTGAAGTTTATAACAACATGCCAGCATAACAAGAACTTTATCAGGCGCGGTGTTCATCTGTGCCATGTACTCAGCAATCGTCACAATAAGATGTGGAATCTTATGAATAAACTGGGGATAATTTGTTCTTAGAAAATCTATAAATGTTTTCGATATTGTCATCATTACATCATCTGGATACGATGCATAATTTGTCATTATCAGTCTATAGTTTTCAACAGGATCTGTGCCCATAAAAATCATATTTAGTAAATCACCACACTCGAATGACTTAACAACAGAATCCCTGTTCAAAACCTTAACACCTTGTGCTCTAAGAGATTGTATACTATTAAGTATAGAACGCATGTCTGGGAAATTATTCTTCACAAAAGCCTGTAAAGTTTCATCATCATACGAAATGCCTATTGCGTTTGCTGATAATATCCTTCCTACATATGCGCACACAGAACCAAACACCTCCTGTTCCTCATCTTTGGTTATAGGATAAACTGGAATACAATTAAATCGAGATTTGATTGGCTCAGGTATCTTATTAAACTTATTACATGTGCAAATATATCTCACACTCTCGTGATACCTCTCCAGCGTCTCTCTCAACGCATCCCACGCGTTTTCAGTCAAACCATCAGCCTCATCAATAAAAACAACTTTAAGTTGTTCAGAACCCCCTGTCAGTGACATTGTTGCGGCAAAATCTACAACCTGGTTTCTAATCACATCTATACCATTTTCTGATGATCCGTTTAATTTCAGAACATCATATCCCTCTGTAAGGATTCTTGCTATAGTGGTCTTTCCTGTACCAGCAGGACCATAAAGAAAAGTGTGTGTAATTAGACCCTTTTCCAATTCTGTTCTGATCCTGGACGGTAAAATTAAATCATCAAGTTTCTTTCCTCGAAATATCTCAGTAAAGAGTTTTTCTTTTGTAGCCATATTATATTCTGTTTTTAATTATTTTACATATACAACGCAAAGATTTTTTTATAAAATCATAAAAAGTCCCATCATTTATTATAACACAATCATAAAAAGATTTGTCAAGTTCCGTTCTACCAACATCTCTAATCGTTCGCTCTCCTGATACATCAATGTTATACCTATCTATATAAACCTTGGCGAAATCATATACATCACCAAACTTATCTATCATCTCAACAAGGGCATCTTCATTTATAACATAAGTATAAATCAATCCTTCTTTTAACTGATTCATTGACACCCAATAATGATAACCACCATACAAAGTATAAGCTAACATATTCTCTCTGTCCGGAACATCGTCATCGGTGACAAAAAAATGATCTATTCCATCGACTTCGTTGTCTCGTTTTGGTCTCGTTGTATAAGAAACCAATGACTGTATACCCAAATATACTTCAATTACTTTTGTTAATTCTGTCTTTCCAGAACCAGATTTACCGACGATAGCAATAATTAAACTTTTCATGCTACCTCCTTTTTAGGATATCTTGTTGCTACAGCATCTTCAACAATCTGTTTTGTTATTACTATAGTTTTCATATCCTCTTCTTTTTCTATCTCAACGGGTTCTATTTTAAATGTTACATCATTAAATATTCTTTCAAATATACTTCGCAATGCTCTTGCCCCCGTACCAACAGACATAGCGACATCGGATATATAATCCAATGCATCATCTTCCACTCTCAACAGATAACCATCAAAAGCGAACATAGCGGCGTGTTGCTTTAGAATACTATCAAACGGTTCTGTTATGATTCTGAGCATATCATCTTTCGTAAGTTTATTGACGTTCGTGATAACAGGAAATCTACCTATAAACTCTGGAATCATGCCGAACTTTCTCAAATCTTCGTGTGTCATATATTCAAACACAGTATCATCGTTGAACTTATCATTTTCAACAGCCTTAGCATCAGACACAAAACCTATTCGCTGAACATTCATTCTCTCTCTAATAATATCTTCCATGCCAGGAAATGCACCAGATCCAATGAACAAAATATTTGTCGTGTCGATATAGGTCAAACTGTCATCAGGTCTCTTTCTACCACCCTGCAATGTTATACCTACCCTATCACCTTCTATCATTTTCAACAAAGCCTGCTGAACTCCCTCACCAACAACATCCCTTGTAATATGAACATTGGCACCTCTTTTCGCTATCTTATCAATTTCATCTATCACAACCATACCACACTGAGCCAACTTGAGATTCCATCTTGCCTCCCTTACAAGCCCAGATAGAACAGACTCAACATCATCACCGACGTAACCAGCCTGAGTCAATGTTGTCGCATCACCAATATAACAAGGAACACCCATATACCGTGCTATCGTTTTTAGCATATGAGTTTTTCCTGAACCCGTTGGACCAGCGAGCATTATGTTTGATTTTTGAATAGGTATAGGTATACCCGCATCATTCAATACTATTCTCTTATAATGATTGTAAACAGCCACAGATATTGTTTTCTTGGCTTCATCTTGACCAATAACAAACTTATCAAGATGTTCTTTCAATTCCTTTGGTGTATATAGATTAAAACTACACCCGTTCTTTAATGTTACTGTCTTCACTATTATCGTTTTTATATTATAGTGCAAATATACAACAAAAAATTGACAGTTAAAAATAAAAACCTCTCTTTTTCAAGAAAGGTTTTGTTATTATCGTTTCCATGTCCCCATTCCCATTCCTTGTGGAACAGGACCACCCATTCCAACATAAGAACTATTATAAGGACTACTATAAGGAGATATGCCCTCATAAGGATTTCCTACCATTGATGTCATATTCATATCAAAATAAGGGTTGTTCATACCTGATGGTATTGTTTGTGGCTCATTCAATCCATACAACGCCTCGAAACTCTCCTGTGTCATCTCAGGATTATCTATAGCCCATTGTTTTATCAATTGATTAAGTTCATACACCCTTTCTGGGTTATCATTACCAAAGACCAAATATTCTTCAATCCAACCTATAAAAATCTTTTCATCTAACATTCTTGGTATATGATTGAACACAGGCATACTCAAATCATCATGACATGCTATACCGGTTAACTTGCCTCTGACATAACCGAAACTTTTCATCTGTTCAAATGTTTCATCGTCCTTGACGATAATCCTGCGCATATCCAACATCTTATTTCCTTTCAGACAATAATGTTCTTTGTTTTGTGTTGTCTTAAACCCGCGTCTCTTTTTTTGATTTTCACCAGGAACAGGTTTTCTGTGATACGTCTTCAATACAGTTGCACCGCTATAAAGAGCGTGGCGCTTGAACTCCTCAAAGAACGATTTTCCGTTAAAGTTCATTTCAACCATGACCCTTACATTATTCAACTCATGGTCTCTAAATAAGTTATAAGATAACGCTGAACACACTCTTGCTGTATAAATTTCATCTTCACTATTACAAGCAAACTTACCAACCTGTTCAAACCTAACGCAATCACCTATACCACAACTCTTTTCAGAATAACGTCTCAAATTGGCAACACTGTTCAACCTCACTCTAAATATCTGTATTGTATTTGAGTCTGGTGTCTTCTTTTTTGTTTTGAACATCTCATCGGGATCACCGTTTCCCTCTGCTAAATCAACAAGAAAGACAAACTTATCTCTTTTGTTTATGTTGTTAGGATCAAAACCAGGATCCCATGTCAAGTATTCGGTATCAAGATATTGATTCTTTGATAATATGTTCTTTACTTCAAACTTACGAACAATCTTACTTATATAAGACATCGTGTGCGATTTCAATATCATCTTACTGTTCTTATTGAACTGCAAAGCAAATTCCTGTGCGAACTCTTCTTCACCAAAGTCGGCTATTTGCCCCTTAGCCCATTCATCATCATGGCCAGGCACTTCCCAATAATCCGTTCTCACATTAACGAAACTGTTCTCACCAGAAAGAGATTTTGACCAAATCTCATAAAACTTATTGGTTGTTCCGTTAGGTGTTGATGTGATGATACACTGAGACACTTTAGATGATGAAAGTGTAGGATAAACCGAACGCCAGAAGTTATTAACGATATTATCAGGAATATGAGCAAACTCATCAAGATAAACACAGTGAATAGTGAAACCGATAGATGCAGTATTTGTTGTTGCTGATGATATAATTTTTGAACCATTATCCAACTTCAAACCAGTCTTACCGAAAGCATCGCACCCAGGCTTCAAGAAAAAAGGAAGATTCTTGAAGATGTTAATAATTTTATCTACAATCTCTATAGCAGTCTTCTCCTTGTTAGCAACAATCAATATATTCTTATCGATATGGAACACTATCATCCATGCCATGAACGCTGATGTGGTAGTCGTCTTTCCAATTTGCCTAGACGCTAACCAAATTATATTGCGATTCTTTGGCACAGCATCTTCTAATTCTTCATCATACGTCTCTTGTGTAACAAGATCGATAACCTTTGTCTGATAATCTCTCAATTGAACAGTAGACATACCTTTATCTGTCATGAACTTGCAATACTTACCAATAAAATACTCTGGATCATCATAACACTTTTGATACTCCTCCATTTCTTCATCCGTCATCTTAAACGGAATATTAGCGTTTCTCAGATTAGTATCCCTATTAAAGAAAGGCTCGAAATCAATATCATATCCTTGATTTCTATCATCTATCAATTTATTAATAAGGGCGGTAGAGTAAACCCTTCTCGCCCTTTCTTTTTTTACATATTCATCTGCCATTTACATATTCTATAAGTTTTTATCAACCAGGAAACCTATTGACTTTGAACCATTTATATAAATGTCTATAACACCATAATCATAGCCTTTACCAGAGTCTCCGAAACTAACAGCAACATCAACATTAATGTTATCACCGCAATAAACATATGTTCTTATTTGCTCTCTGATTTCCTCGGCAAGTTTATCAGCACTTTTCTTTGTATTAAACACAACATATTCGAGGTCTACACCGAAATGATAACTACCCAAAACCTCACCTGGTTTTGTACCCAGAACCATTCTTATCTGTGAAATTACCTGTTCAACCTCATTAGAATAATCAATCATAGTCGGATCATAAAACGGATCCTTCTCGTCTCTGATATAAATTTCTTTAATCATTGTTTTCTTCTTTTGCTTTTAACGATTCAAGATGCCTTTGTTTTGCCGACGCAATAAGATTTTTTGTTGATGTAATAATAACACCACCATTAGCCACTTGACCAGGACCCGGCAAAGCATCAACACTTTCAGTTGCGCCAATATCCTCGGACTGCTTATCCCTTGTTTCAAATTTAAGGTCAAGATAAGTTTTTCTGAGTCTCTGCTCGGTATCAACAATCTGTTTATTGATAGATTGTATCTTATCCGTCATCTGTCCAAACACCTCATACATACGAGGAGCACAGTTACCTTTAGCAATACTATCCATCAAAGAACGTTGCATAACTGTGTTTGTTTCAACCTGCATATACAACGCTGTTATGGTCTCAATGTCCTGCTCTATCTTGTCTTGTATGTAATCCTCTGCTATTATATCAGATGGAACAATATGCTTTACAATATTAAGAACCGTTTTTCTGGCTTTCTTCCTAAGTCCTTTTCTGACACCATCATAATCAAATTCAAACATCCTCACCTCCATCATCCCAGCAGCTGAGTTATCAACAACACCTGATGTTGGTGATTGCTGAACAGGCTGTGCAACAGGATTAGCTTGAACCTGTCCAGGAACAGGAACAGGGTCCAAACCATTAAGAAGTTTTTCAAAATCTACTCTATCTGTCTTTATCGTTGCCACTTTTTTAAGCGATTTCTTTATTATATTTATTTGTTTGTTAATTGATTATAATTGTTTTCCTGATTTATTTTGTTTAGCTTTCGCATCAAACCGCTTACAAGACCACGGGCCTTTTTTGTTTTTTCTTTCTCTGCTTCAATCTCACGCTTGAACGAAGCAACGACATTATCATAATCAGAGAACGTTTTTATCTTAGTCGATAAAATATTCTTGTTCTTTTCAATGGAACCTTCTATACCTCGCAATATACCTACAAGTTTATTCAATTCATTTGATATCGTCACCTGATTCTTATATAATTTGTTGTGATCAGATTCGTTCTGTTTCGTCAACATCTTCACTTTATTAAACAACCTGACGATAACAAAAATAAGTATCGTTATAACGAGAGTCAGTATAAGACTCCATAAATTTGATAATAAAAATTCTATCATAACATAAATCATTAAAAGTGAGATAGTTAAATATCTCACTTATTTATTTTAATATATAAGGACAATGTTTTTCTCTCCAATACAGATAATCATTTCTACAACGTTCACGCTCTGTGTCACAAGCTCTTTTGTAAATAGGAATCTTGTTTAGATCCAGTTCAACTTTCATATGCTCAGCATAACTCTTATATATAGCGTTAACAACATCATATTCTAATGATGGAACACCCCAATACTCAAAAATCTGCTTCTCTGTTTCCGAAACATCCCATATAGTCTGAGAACATCCACAATTCTCGCAGTCGTGAAAAACAATAGACATCTTATCATTATCGGATCCTGGATCGATATCATATGTATCAGATAAACATTCGTTAGCCGAAACATTTAGTTTTTCACCACAATTATAACAATAATGTTCGTAAGGACTTTCTATCTTCCCCTTGAGGCTTATGTAAACATCCTTTTTATCATCTTCTCTGTCATAATAAAGTTCTACGACCATGCCACAATGAGGACAATAATATCTATATTCCTTTCCTTCTTCCAAATAATCAACAGAACCCAACATCAGTTTTGTTCCACATCTTTCACAAAGTCTATCCATATTATAAATCTATTTTATTTGTCTTTGGATATATCGTGTTCTCGAAGACAAAATCATCAAACTCTTGTCTTTTACTTTCAGAACAATTCTCATGATAATACTCAATCATATCGTTCCAGAGTTTTCCTGTCACATCAAGAACACAACCATCCATATAATTATCGACCTCGGCACAGAACCAACCACCATCCTTTGTTCTGATAAACCACAACGGTCTGTCTTCGGTTTTACCTTTATTCTCAAATGTCCATGTACATTTGACAACATAATCAGTATATCCGTTAAACAACCAGTCGTGTTTAAGAGATTCATAATAAACAACAGCTTCCATCCACGGCTTCATTTCAGCATTAGGAATAACATCATCAACACGAACTAACATGTGTCTGGTTGGTCTAATCTTTCCATCATCAAACGCATGATAAACCTTTCCTACTTCAGGAACAGGCTGTAGAATTAATTCCATTTTTATTTCCATGTTACATTACCATACTTACCATTCTATGCTGAACAGCATCTTCAATCATCATAGCATGATCAAACGCAAGTTCAACTCCCCAGAGATCATCCAATCTAAACCAAGCAAGTTCAATCGCATCATCCCCAGCAACAGCATCAACACTATCATTGACATGAGCAATCGACATGATAGAAATCGTTCTCTGTCTCGGATCCCTGTCTATTGCATCGTATATCTTGACATTGAAATCTTTATCTACTTTAGTGTAATCCAAAAGATTAATACCTGTTTCTTCCTTAACCTCTCTGACACAGCACTTTATTACAGTTTCATTCGGCTCAAGATAACCACCAGGTAAAGCCCAACAATCCTTAAACGGCTCATTCTTTCTTTTTATAAGAAGAACCTCAGCGTCAAATTCATCTTCATGAAAACTACCCCTAAAAATAACACAATCCGTTGTTATTGCTGGCATTGGGTAGTCATATACATATTTCTTTTCCATATTTAATTATTTAAAAAGTATTTCGATTTGTATATTTTTTGCAAATATACAAAATAAAAACGAACTTACAAAATAATTCGCAATCCGTTTCTAACTTTATCGTTTCAACAATAACGTTACCAAAAAACCAATCATCCTTATTACTAAACTTGTGTTTCTTTTAGTCGACGTTTTAATACTTCCTCAAGGTAATTTTTTTCTTTTTCGGCCGCAATCATTTCTTTCTTATACATCTTTCTCTTTCCATAGAAATCTGTTAGAATCTTTGGAATAAAGCCTTCGAAATCTTTCGTGTAAACACAACCGTTACAACACTTGATTTCATTGTCTTTTCTGACATGATTTTTGTCTTTACAGATGAGCGTATCAGGAGAAATATTGAACTGCCTGATAGTGGTTGGATAGAGGGATGCATAATCGAGTGTTAGGATGTTCTTATACACACCTGGAACGGGCTCGTATACAAACGCTCCCTCGTAACCTTTTTTCTCTTTATTGTTCTTAACACCACTTGGGAACACTCTATTCATCTTGTAAAGATATTCTGCCTGTACAATCTCAATGCTCTTTGTTGAACTAAACGCAAAAAGTGCCGGACAATGCATAAGGTTAGCGAGAGCGAAGAAAGCAGAACTGGTCTTCAGAACAAGATCGAGTTCTCTAACAAGAATACTATCGACGGCGTTGTAAAAGACATATTCTTTCTTTTGTCTCTCCCACATATCCTTGAAACCCAGCTGGTGTGTAACCTTTTTAACGCCGAGCACCCTTTCAGCCACCCAGTCAAGTTTATTACTTTCTTTTGGACTGACCATACGATCCCACTTCTTATAGACTTCAAGGTAGTCAAACATAGCCTTATGCATAGGAAGCCTCAAGGTATCCTCTTTGGTTTTAGCCGTCTGTGGCTTATATGCAAAATCGGTATATGTAGGACTCATAGTCTTTGGATCCATATTGAACCTTTTCATACGATTATAGATATAAGGATAGTCATAACCGAACCAGTTCCACCCCGTTACACAGTCTGAAATCTGTATGAAATAAAGCAAATCGTTAATCAGGCTTATTTCGTTTGAATGATATCTGTAAACAAACTTGTATTTGGTATCAAATTTTTCACAGTGTTTTGTTATTTCTGCCTGAATCCATTCCAGTTCATTATAACTAAGTTCTGCTCTACCAAGTACATAAACAGTATCTTCTATCAATATAGAAACTGTATTGATAGGATTTTTTGCCTCTGATGCTTCTGGAAAGCCGTTATCATCCACATTGACCTCGATATCCATATATGTCATATTAGGCATGTGCAGTTCTTTCCAGAGGTTGATGAGTTGATTATCTGGCCACCATCTTTCCATATCAATAAGAATTTCGTGAATTCTCTGCTCAGAAAAATTGCCTCTAAGAGGTTCTTGCTTAACAGGTTTGAAATCCCATGATTTATAATATGGATCTACCGGTTCATTTTTCTTTGCATACACCCACGTATAAAGAAGTGAATCTGGAATGACCCAATCATATCTTTCAACTTTACCTGTGGGGGCAACATAAGACACCCTCAACACCTTTCTACATTGACCATATTCATTGAAACATGGAGACCCATTCACGATGTAATCTTGTACTTCTGTGTTTATTATCATATTGAAAAACTTTATTATTTTTGCAAATATACAACAAAAAATCCAACAACAAAACAAATCAATTAAAAAATCGCAAAAGTGGATCTGAAAAAATAAATACTTATATGGCTGAAGATAAGAAAATAGATTGTGCTGAAGTTGACGGTGAAAAATTCTCAAAGGAACTTGCCGAAACATTTGTGGAATGTTATAAGTCGGTGTTTGACATTGAGATAAAGATTGATGAGATTGAAAAAATAGCTCTTGAAATTGTACCCGAAGACTTTGTTATTTGTGACATACCAGAGTACCTGAATAAATTCACAGAATTAATTCAGGAGGTTGTTGTTATACCCAATGAATTGATAGTTGCTTTAAATGAAGCAATTACTGGCGTAACGACTGAAATAGCAAACAAAGCACAGGAAATAGCCGATAAAGCCAAGGAAGATATTAACGAAGCCGTCGATCAAACAAAACAGACTGTTCAGGAAGAAATAGACGAAACCAAAGAAAAGATAAACGAGAAAAAAGACGAGTTAACCGAAACGTTAGAAAATCTTAAAATTCCGTTAGAGGCTGTACGATACGCTGCTATGGGTATAATACTGAAACGATTTCAGATTATAAAATACAGATGTGAAATTATACAGAAGAACATAATGGTGTTAATGGCAAAGTTAAGAAAGAAGGTTTTGCTCGAATTGATGTATAACAAAGACGATTCTGGATCTCCTGTAACAGCTGGTATAAAGGCTTTTTTAATGAGTATGGCTGTTGTTGCCAATGTAATAGCAATGGTTATGGGTGTAATATTGAATATAATAAACGCTATTGTTATATTGAATGTTGATGCATCTGGCTGTTGTTTTGGTCCAACACCTAAGAGTTTGATGATGACTAGCAAAATGACAGTTGCTAACGTGAACGGTTCGACTACAGCACCGATACCTCAACCTATTGAAAAACTCATTGCCGAGGCTGAAAATCAAATTGAAAAAACAAACGGAGAAATAAAAAAAGCCAACGTGTTAGCTATGGCTAGCAACGCAGCTGCATCTGTTAGTAACGGGGGAACGTTTAACCCAGGGAGTTTTCCAGCTTTGCCTAAATTTGACGGCACTGCCATCAGACAAGCTATCAAATTATTGATAATGACACTGTTTGATGCTGAAGCATTACCAAGATATGAAAAACTTACACCAATAAACATCCGATTTATGGTATTCCTTATAACTGGTTTTGAACCAGCGGCTAAAAAGACATTCGGATTTCCTGGATTTCCTTAATTTATTTTTGTATATCTCTTATCCAACTTTATACAATCAACGGATGGAGCTGGCATAAATCCTGATGCCTCTAAAATGACCACTTTTTGTGGCTTTTTAGGGGCTTTCTTATTTTTTATGAATAAAGATACCACTTTATCATGTAACGTTCTAAAAAAGGCCTTAAATCGTTTCATTGTTCTTAATCGTTATGTTTTGTTGGTATAGGAGTACATTCTACTATTCTTGTTCTCTTCAACGCCGGAAAGAAAACAACTTCATCAAAAAGCGTATAGTAATCTTTTAATTTTGGTATATCATAATCATCAATAATCACCATACTCTCAACAGCGGAATTTGTTATGGAATCAATAGAATTTTTTATTGACATGATGGTCTCGTATTTAACGAGTTTGTTTATATATATGATACCTTTATAGCGTTTCGATTTTGCCCCTGATGTAATAAGCCTTTCCAACTCAACATTAATGAGATACCGATGGGCTGGAATATCGACATTAAGTCCAGATTCCTGAAGTATAGTATCAACATCTATTATGTAAAACGAACTGAGATTAGAAAAAACGTTTTTTAATTTTCTACACGGTTCTATTGTTAAATAAAATTTCATAAAAATAAGGATGTAAGTTTGTCTTTACATCCTTATTTATCAATGTTTTAATCTTGTTCTATTCCTGCGAATCCACCACAATAATAATCATTGAGCGCATCTTTTATCGACTCAACAATCATTTTTGTACTGATATCCTTAACAACGCAATCTATAAATTTAGCCCCTCCGTTTTCAAATTCTTTGTCCGCTATTTCAAACATCGCTCTAGACGGAAGATTGATTGTTACTGTAAGATCGACATCAGTTTCATACCTCTTACAGGTGTTAACAAGAATGCTGACAGGATCAAAACAGTTCTGTTGTGGTTGCGGTTCTATTTTCGTCTCATCCTTTACTTCCAACATTGGGATAGGAGCATTCGCTTGCATATCTGGAATTTCCTCCTTTATAGTTATAGGCTGAACATCTTGTGTAACCGAAACCGTTTTCTCAACAACAGGTTTTACAATCCCCCATTCCTCTATTGTAGGAAGAGCCGGGACGGTTGTCAATTTAACCTGCGGTGGAACCAACTTAGGACCCTTTGATTTGTGATTCAGCATATCATCCAAAGACGGTATTTCAACAGATTCCTTCGATTCATAATCGGTGTATATCTTAGGTAGAGGATCTTCGAATCTCCACGCTTGTGATGGTCCAGATATCTCTACCATGAACTTATCTTTGATGTCATTTTTATCCGTTGTCATTGGCGACACAAACGAAACATTACAAACATCTCCATTAGTAAAATGTAGATAAGTTTCTCCGTCTTCAAACTCAACATGACTAAGTATACAAATCTCACCAATATCTTCACCGGCAATCCATTCAAAGTATCTTGTTTTTTTCATGCTGTCTAATTTGTTTAATTTTAACCTTTGTTATCACAGTGGTAGTTTTCAATGATGAATCTCCCGTACTGTTCTTTGTACTCGTCTTTCCATTCGCACTTCTCGTACATATCATCCGAAAACCACGTGAGATAATCTGTACGAAACGCTTCCAAAGCTTGTGTAAAATGTTTCTTATAGTCCCCATTGGACATTACATTTAATCTTTGTTCAGGTATAACGAAACAATGTGTTGTACCCTTTACTCTCCAAACAACTGACAACATTGTATCATATCTGTTGACTTGAGAAACTACATATTCTATTGTTATGTTTCCTTTCCAACCCTTTGGCTGTATATCAACAGTTTGAACATCTGTCATCGCTTTATTGAAATCATATATAAAAGGCATACTGCTATAATTATAGTTTAAACTACCTCTTCACCACTAAGAGCATCGAGAACTGCACAAATCTTCTCTTCCTTTACAGACTCAATTCTCCATTCATCGGTACAACCATTGAAGAGTTCCTGAACGTTATCGGCAGCAATCTGAGGTGAACCCGCATTTGTTACAAGATATACCTCCTTTGAATTCTTTGATTTTCCGTTTTCCTGTTCCTGTGTCACCTTAACGGTAACTCTATAGTAACCTAACTTTTCCATATCTTATAAAATAATTGATGGTGTTTTTTGTTCAACATTTTCTTCTTCTCCGAAAATATATTTGTAGTTTGCATTCATCTTAAACTCGTCAGGAATCTCTCCACACTTTGCGCAAACAAATATAGGAATTTCTATAACCTGAGCTGCTCCTGTTGGAGATACAAATTTAGACAAATTCTTCAAAACATATTGTTGTTTAAAAAGTTTTGAACCACAACTACAAACAACATTAGGAGATGTTACAACATTTGCTCTATAATCAATTGACTGTTCCATTGTAAAATCGTTTTTTATTTTAAGCCTCTGTGTTTTATTCACAGAGGCTATTAAAACCACTAAACGCTTTGTGTTTCAGGCTCCTTCATCTGTTCAGGTGTAGGCTCCTTATCACCGATTACAATACGGAACTGACCCTTCTCGTTCCAAGTTATCCTATAAATGTAGGCGTGGAACTGGTCACCAACGATATACATTCCTTCATCGAAGTCCGCCTCAACATCATACGACATTGTTGACCTGTGCATAAGCGATGGGAATACGAACTCACCCTTAGCATCTTCAATTGCACAGAATATACCGTTTCTTGAACATCCTGTCACCTTCACACTCACATACTGACCTGGCTTAAGCTCTTTTTCTACGCGACCAGGCAACTCCATTTCAAGGAACTTCTTGTGGCTAACAACATAGTTGTTTGTGAGATGTGAGTAGTTAACAACACAAACATAAAGACTCTTGCCGATAAGAGAATCGAAGTCTGATATTGGTCCGCTTGAAGCAAGCGATCCTGGGAGGAAGCATTCAACACCCTTGATGCTAACGGTATAACCACCGTTGTTGATACCAGTGATTGTTCCGTAGTAAGCGTGCTTTGGTCCACCCTGAAGTTCCTGTGCAAACTCTGCTTTAATCTTAGCAAGTTTACCTTCCCAGAGAGATGCTCTGTTCTTATCAAGAACCTTAACAGCCATATTCTCCATTTCGTCAACAATCGCCTGCTTGTGGGCACGAACATCATCAACAAAATCCTTAATTGAACTATAACCGAGTGATCGGATATACGCAAGCTCCTTATTAAGATCGATTCTGGTTGATGAACCGCTTGGTGAATCGACAACAATCTCATGATCAGAAGCTGCTCTAATGTCAGATACCTCATGAACAGTATCTCTGAGCTGATCTTTTGCGCTAATATTTCGTCCGTTGAAATGTGCCTCCATCATATCATAGAGTTCCTGTGCGTATGGCTCATGGCAATACACCTTGTCTTTACCTTTGGTCTTCACGGCTTTATTGACAACCAAGGTAGAGCCTCCAGTGTAGCCATTGTCATACAAACTCCAATCGAAATCAGGATCCGAACAAAACAATACGCGTCCTTTTTCTTTTGTCATTCTAATATGAATTAAAAGTGAAACATTAATTATCGCTCATAGATGCGATAGCGATTTTTGTGGACGTGGATAGTGAATCAAAAAGAACTCGATTCACGATATAATTACCGTCTAGCCCCGTCTGTCCAGAATGACCGAGGATAAACCTAAGATCTCCCTCCGTCTTGGTAATCATCTTAATAAACGTTTCTCTGTTGATAGAGAAATTAACTGGATAATTAGGTTCAGCCGACACTTCTCCGATTCGATAAACGAAGTCTGATGGCTTGTTCTTATCCTGCATCTTATTCTTAACATAAAGAACTTTGTCTTCAATGTAAAGAATGAGAGCATCCTTTTTATTATCCCTCTTAATGATATCGGATGTCTTAACAATCGTGTCAATAGCATCAGCAGTAACGTCTACATAAACAGGATCCTGGGAATTGAAAACATTCTTATAGAAATCCTCGTCTGTGAGATACTGGAATTCTGCTACACGGAAGCCATCCATCTTCATCTTGAGAATACTTGAAACGAAAGATACATCTGTTGCAATGTACTCAACGTTTCTGTCTTTGAGGAGAGGCTCATAATTGAAAACAATTTCGAACTTACACTCTCCTTTGTCGTCTGCATCAGTACCAAACCTTTCAATGATTTGAATCAATTTCTTAAGGTGCATGAGCACACCGAGCTTAATTCTTGTTTCTCCTCTTTCCTCCTCACCGTCATCGCTGAGAATGGTAATATTCGCATCTTCGAATGTCAAAGAGGCGAAACGTGCAGCAGTGCGTTCATCTGTGAACACCTTTGCTATAAAAGCTCGCTGTGTTGTGTCGATTTCGAGAAGAAGAGAATCCCTGATGCGAAGATAACTCTTCAAATAGTTGATTAGTGGCTCGGCACTACCACTGAGATTTAGTTTTAATTTCATTAAAGATTATATTAAAAAGTGAAACAAATATATAGTGTACCCACTTAAGGGTTTATTGTGCAAATATACGATGAATTATTAAGATTCGATAGCAATAATTTCGAAATCTACAGGCTCCCTATAAAAAGCATGTATATTTTTTGCCACTGTACCATCCTTTTTAATCTTATATATAGTAGGAATTACATTTATGGTCTCGTACAGAGGTGCGTATTTAAATCCACCGAAAAATCCTTCGGTGACACCTCTACTTTCTTTAAACAAAACTTTTTTTCCTACAAAATCCTTATATTTATCATTCAAATATAACAAATACTTGTCTTTCAATTGTCTTTTTTGTGCTTTTAATGCATCAATCTGTTCATCTAATTGCCTTAATTCTTTCAAAAGTTTTTCTCTCATAACGCATAAATTTAAATCTTTTGCAAATATACAACAAAAAAGGCAGATATAAAAATATATCCGCCCTTTTTTACACATTTTATCAAATTATTTTCTAACTGTCTTACCTCTAAGGGAAATGTTTATCGGTCCAGCCATAGAATCAAGGTTATCATCGTAATAAACCCCATTTATAGATGTAAATCCTCCTCTAAACAATGGTCTGACATCATTTATATCATAAACGTTTCCTATCCTGTCTGTCAGATTTCTTGTCAATACAATATCACCATATTCATCTATTCCGTAATTTCCTTCTCCGAAATAATTCCTGTTATTCTCATCGGCATCAAAATATACACTTACAGAATCTACACCATCAACACCTTCTATTATTTTAATCATATCTGATACTGGTATTCTGTCACGTCTTGTATTTTTGATAAGATAATTAGAAACCTCCGAAATTATACTACTTTTAACAGCATTAAAATCGTATGACGACCACATCTGTATAAAGACATTCATAGCAAATTTTGCATATATAGGATCAATTATTCTGTTATCAACTGTCACTATTTTTTGGCCAGAGTCTTCAATAAGGTTTGTTATACCTAGTTTTTCATCATCAGTCAACTTGAATTTGTTAATAGAGCAATTAAAATAGTTTTCGCCTTTCGCTATTCTTTTGTTGAGGTCTGGTACAAGATACAAATATATTATGTTATCGTCCATCTTCTCATCCTCGTATTGAGACTTTAAAACATCAACTTCAAGTTTCTTTTTTGTTATAGCATCCTGCAATTCTATCGCTTTAGGGGAATCTGTACCAGTCATTGATATCTGGCTCGCATACTGTTCCCTAAGAGTCTGTAATTCTATTTTTGCTGTGTTGTATTTTTGTTCTGTCTTAGCATCATTTGTAGAATTAAATCCTGAAAATGCATCAATTATAGAAAATATATTTAGTTTTGACAAAAATGTCTTGTAATTAGTAGGATTAGCCAAAACAAAAGATCTCGACATGTGGGGTGCCAACTGTCTTGTCATCTCGATATCTTCACCATTGGATCCAAATATTATATCGGATGCCGACGAAAGAACATAAATTTCATTGAGGTTAACATAATCACCATATATATCATAACCATCGTCCTCAAACTCCCAGTAATTTTCATATTGAGCACTATCAACATTACCACTGACACCTGATGTTACCATATATTCCAAAAGTATAGTAGCACCAACAATAGGAATTTTACCGTTGTTACCAGTACCAAAGAAAACATCTATACCACCATTAACACTGTTCTTAATAACACACGCTTCTTGTTCATATGTCATATCAAGAATAGACGGTACACTTTCCCATCTTTTACCATTTACATACACATTAACAAAAAAGTCATCGACAATGTTATCTGTTTTATTAGCAAAATTAAATGATTGTAGTGCTTCACCTGTACCCGTTCCTTGCTGATACTTAACCTCGCCCTGTATAATAGGAACCTCAATTTTTGTATCATATGCGCCAATGGTAACCTGCATAACATCTGTCGGAAATATTGCTATATAACTAAGATTGTTTGCTGTGTTCTTTATCTTGGTGTAATTCTTAATGTATATCGTTTCCCCGTTTCTGTCCGATGTACGATTATATGACATATATAGAGTACCTCTAGCGGCTATACCCCTTGATGGCACATGTCCTGTCAACTCAGACAACCCTTTTATCGATCTAGCCTGATATGCTGTACGAATGTTTAGTTCTGTTATAGAAGTTTCAATGTAGAACAATATCATTCTACCTAAGTTAACAACAACATTGAGTATTTGTGCAAAAGGAGAGGCTGATGTAAACTCCTTTCCATTTGCATTATATACATCTTTCATGTATCTGGTAGCATCATCGTACATCTGTGCGAGACCTATCCTGTTTGTCTTAAATATTTTTAAGTCTTTAAGCGTTCCCATTATATAAATTAATTCTCTGTTTCAAAATAATAAGAATCCACATTAGTGGTACCTTTTTTGATTGAATTCTTAACCATTCTCATTCCATCTATCGCCTCAGTTATGGCATTAACTACATCTTCGTATGATAATTGTGTTCCTACAACTGTGGTTTCGTTGTTTATATTAGAAGTTCCTCCATTTGTAGAAGTTCCTCCATTACCATTAATGTTTATGCTATTTATATTACCGTTAATCTTATTTGAATCAAGATTTTCAAGTTTATTTAACAATTTCAATAAATTTGATATTGTACCATTGTCAGAGTTGAATACATTTAAAAGACTTTCTACGCTTTCTTTTAAGTCGTTTATAGCTTTCTTTCTATTTCCTTTCTCATCTTTTAATACATCATCAAATTCTAAAATGCTATCTTTAAACTTTATTGTTGTTTCAGTAAACTCTTTAAAATCAGGGTCTGTTGTTTTAAGAACCGAACCCACCGATATAATAGAGGCATTTATTCCCTTTGATACAGATACAATTTTTTTATCATCAAGCTTACATATTTTAGATATCACATCTGTAAATGATGATAATCCTTTCATTGCTTCCATATTTGTAAATGAATATGCGCCTAGTGCTTTTATACCATCAGACTCAAAAACAGCTCTACCAAAAGTAGATATGGCATTGGCTATTGATTTTGCAACAGCATTAAGGTCAACAAACTCACCTACAATATTTCCTTTATCGTCGTATTCTAATCGTCGAATTTTACCATCTTTTACTTCCAGTTTACTAATAACTTCAACAAATTCTGCTACAGGAGAAACTATAGTGGACAAAACGCCCAGTGCGGCTTTTGTTGCAGTAAAACCTTCATCTTCACCCCACCATTCATCACCATAAACAATATTTTCCCAATATTTAACATTTTCTTTAGAAAACAGTTCTTTCACAAAAATAGTGACCGCACTTGAAATAGATGATGCGACCTTTTTAATATCAACATGTTGTCCTATTTTTATTTCTCCGTTTTCATCTATTCTAACCTGAGCAAGTTTTCCTTCTTCGTCGACATCATATTTAGTTAACGCTTCAGCGAATGTAGCAATAGGGCTAATAAGACTACCCATTACTTCTATAACTTCTTTTGTTGCTTTCATATTCTTAACATCCTTTAAACCTGTGTTTAAATTTGTTGTGAATATCACAACTGTATCCGTTATAGTTTTTGCTATCGCTTTTATATCAGCATATTCTCCGTATGTAACTTCACCAGTATCTTTATCTATAGATAATACAGGCGCAATTCTACCTTGATCATCTACAACACCTACAATCCTAGCAAGTTTACTTATATCGGCACCAACCCTTACAAATGCACTGGTTAATGCACCTATACTCTCATATTGTGACCACAATTTAAGAATGTCCCATACAGACAACGGTAACTCAAGATTATCATATGTAAATGCTCCCAATATTTTTTTAATGTCAGTCTTTATTGTGTTAACCAATACCTGATATCCTCCTACATCATTTATTGATTTTTTTAAATTTGCAACACCAGACACAATACCTATTGCTTTATTAGCAAAACTGGCTATTGTAGCAACAGATCCCAATCCTAACAAAACAAATGGTAACGCTAATGACATTGCTGTTCCAACCGCACCAAAAATACCTATAACCTTTGAAAGTTGTGTTACATCCTTAATAATTGCTTTCCAATTAGTATCATTATCAACAATTGTTTTTCTTAACTCAATAATTTCTTTTGTTATATTCGCACCACTTTTCACAAAAAGTATAAGACTTGCAGCCGAAAGACTGCCGGCGAGTATAAGCGGTGCAGCTAAACCCATAGCACCAGCAAGTATACCAAATACACCTATAACCCCAGATAATGCAAATACATTATCATATACATCCCCCCATGATATATCGGCTTCTTCTTTTAATTTATGCAATTCTATTATTTGTTCAACCATATATAATGAACTAAGAACAAATAATGATATCGATGTCAACGCAATTGATCCTGCCACAACAGGTCCCGCTATATATGATGCTGCAAATGCCAATGCACCAAATACCGTTATTATACCTGTTACCGCTAACAACGTTGCTGTTATATCACCCCATTTACCTTTAGCTGATTCAGATAATTCAATTGATGCCCAAACAATACCCATAGCAGCATAAGCTATAAGAGCAACAAGTCCTATAGCGGCAGCTCCCTTTAATGCTGTGGTTTTGAATTTGCTAGCAACCCATGCAACCGCCACTAAACCCATCAGGACTAAAGCAGTTGATCCTAATCCTAACAAAACATCTTGATAATTAGCCTGTACAAAATCTGAAAGATATTTACCAGCAACAATAAGGGCCATTGACGCAAACATGTAGAGATACATCAAACCTAGTGATTTTATACCTTCCGTGTTTGTAATCTTTTTAGATGCGAGAGCAGCTAATCCTATAACCGCTAACATTGCTACACATACACCAGCGAACATCAATAAACCTTTACCCACAGTTTCCCACACATCATCCATGAATGCACCAAACGCATAAAAAACTCCCATAATCAAAGACATTCCCAATATCATGGTCATCATGTCTTTTAACGCACCAAACGCAAAGTTTTTAACCATTTTAGACGCTAAACCTGTCAACAACATAACGCTTATGGTGGCAACTATCACTCCCGTGAACATGATAAGACCACCTATAAGAAACTTGTTTGTTTCTGCACTCATCAAAATGTAACCAAGTCCCATCAGCAACGCGGTGATAAGAGTCATTTTCAAAATAACCCCCGTCATCTTATTAAACGCTCCAGCCATATCATCGAACATTTTGGCAGTGTTCTTGTTAATGCCCATAGCATTTATAAGTTTAAGCAACAACCCCATTGTAACAAAAGCAGGAATAGCAAGAACACCACCTATGGTAGCAATAGGACCAAGTACGGTCCACATTGCCATTTGCTTAAGAACTTTATCAGCAACCCCAAAAGCGACAGTCAATGTTTGTAGCATATCCTTTAGATTTTTAGCATCGCCATATCGCTTACCAGCATCATTCAAACTGTCCATTGTATCTATGACAGTTGATATGACGCTCTTAAATCTTCTTTGCTGACGACCAGATAATTTAGCGATATTTAATATGGCAGGAGACATAACATTAAGAACATTAATAATATTCTTAACCGAATCGATTTTCAAATCTGCCTTTGGGATATCACCACCCCTATCTGCAACAACTTCAGCACCTCCACGATTTAGTTTACTTATATTTTTTTCACTGGAGTTCTGTGGAGACATGTGTTCAACGATAAACTGAACACCTTTATTTATACTAGCTAATATATCTATTGTGTTATTGGACATTAGATCGGTCTTTATTTATATATTATTTATTTTCAATGGTATATAAACAAGAAAAAGCGGAAGATATCTTCCGCTTTTTCTATATAAGAGACATTATTAAAGCATTGTTTCGTCCCAGTAGTCGGCCCTAAGTTCAAATCCCTGTATTTTATAAATCTCAGTTTTTTGATTATAGTCGAAATCAGGAACCTGAATACCTTTAGTAGGGAACACATTATAAAGAGTCCACTGCCAGAAAGGATTATTAGCCTTATCATGAAGCGTTACTGTCATACTAGGTGCTGTATAATCAGCCTTAAGTCCCTGACGACCAGTAAGTGGATCGTAAACAAGGTCACACCATGCCCTAAGAATTTTAACAGCATACATATCTGGTGCTCCAGCCGCTGAACCCCTAAGGTTAACTTCCATATCGAAATTTATATCGATATATGTCTTGTCTGGACCAGAACCAGCAAAGCTACGATCAGCAAATTTATACTGCTGTTGTATTGCAGCTGGAATAGAATCTGTTTGTAAACCCTTTACAGTTTTAATGCCTTCCAACAAAAGGTTTCTATCAGCTTCGCTCACACCAAGTTTGCTAGGGAGTTCAATTTCAACAGTAAACAAGTTAAGATATACTGGTTCATACTTCTCCATTGAAACACGAGATGTTCTGAAGTGAGAAAGACCCATCAAACCAACTGATGAAACTCCTGTATTATTATCTGCCATATGTTATACCTTTTTGTTTTAATCAATTACGCTGTAGTCGATCTATTTATAGTAATAGGAACTACAATCTTTTCCATGTTCTGTGAAATCCATACTCCGATATCAACAATACAGAACTTGTTGTCGATAACTTCCTTGTCATTGTTATTCTCATCACACTGAATCTCATATCTAACAAGAGCACCAGAATCTTTCATAGCTCTAAGGATAGGATTAAGCTTGGTTGTAATCTCTGCGCGAACTGTAGGGATGTTGAAGTTGAATACATAATCATCCAGCACAGCCTTACAAGACAACTGTATTGTGTTGAGAATTTCACGAACGTGTAGATAACTAAGAT
The DNA here is from genome assembly GCA_045531735.1 of Wujia sp. GTDB lineage: Bacteria > Bacillota > Clostridia > Lachnospirales > Lachnospiraceae > Coprococcus_C. The sequence goes on from JAZSEO010000052.1 coordinate 137,092, forward strand.
CTGAGTTAACTGTCTGATAAGCAGTCTTATCACCGTAAATCAGAGCCTGTCCGTTTCTTTCGATGATAGGGTTTATACCCATAGTCTCAAGATGACCTCTGTCTTCCTCATCGAAAAGATATTCAACACCAGCAATCTCACCATTAACAAGAATACCGTTAACATTAGCAATTGTAACGTAAGGGTCTCCGCCTGTATATTTGTTCATGAACGTATTAGATACATCAGCTGCTGGTGGAACAAGAATTGTTCTGCCTCTTTCAGCATACTTAAGGAATGGTGCGAATACACCTACATGGTCAGCGCCATAATCCTCACCAGGGAGAGAGAACGATTCAGTATCCGCCGAATAAGGAAGATCCTGGTTACCACCCTGTGGTATGTAAGCGACATCGAAATAACTATCCTTTTCTGGCCCGAATACAGGTTCATTGCTTTCAGCGAACTGTGTCATTGATGGTGCATTAATAATTGCAGTACAGTGACCCTTCTCTTTTGCAAGTGAAGCAAGATGTTTCTTACCACCACAATTCTCACCAAGACCATAAGCCATTGTATCTACGATGTAACGGAAATCAATAAGATCATCGTTGAGTAATCCCTTTCTCAGACCCATATCAGTTGAAAGCATAGAGTAAATCTTTTCTACACCGGCTTCTTCCGCTTTAGTGCCATCCTCATTATAACCAGGCATGTGTCTAGTTGATACTCTAAGTCCTTTAAGGTCAGTAAACTTATAGTTTGTTACCATTGACTGGATAGAAGGGTGTACCTCTATTGTATCGTCTTCATCCCCCGTAAAACCTACTATGCCGTTAGCCGTGTAAACACAACCAACATTCGATATCATTCTCTTCTTGGCAATTTTGATAAGACGACCGTTTTCATCCTTAACATAATCACCTATCTTGATTTTATCTGCATCACCTGTACTAACCATAAATTGGTTGCTTGTAAGATCCACAGTCTTATCACCTAATTGATAACTATCTCCTATCGATTCATATGTTGTTATTCCTTCAGCGTTAATCACACAAGAAAGATATGATGTTTTTGCATTGTCCAATGTATTACCAACAAAGTCTGGCGCAAACGCAGGTTCTCCTTCGTTCTCACTTTCAGAGTCATACAAACCATCGCCATTAACATCATAGAAATAACCAGCTGAAGCATCAAAACAAACATACTCCATAGCGTCCTCGTTCACACCGAACATAAGACCTGTCTCGTTACACTTAGAATTGATAATATAATCGATAGCCTTTATCGAACCTTGCTTGTCTTGGAAATTAGGAATAACACAACCAGTATATTTACCAATTACATTAACAGCATCAAGACGAAGAAACTTATCGAGCATTTCAGCTTTAAGACCGTTCTCATCAAAATACTTACTCCAAACAACATCCTTAGATAATGCACCGCAATCACTCCACTGCCCACTCAGAAGAACAACGTCAACGAAATAATCTGATACATAATCATTAGGGTTAATCCATCTGTAAGGAATTTCATCTTTGCTACCATAGTACTCAAGGAACGTAACATTGTATCCTGTAACGTCAGCCTTCTTAACTATAACAGAGATGTCCTTTGTTCCGCAGTTACCAACAGCATAAAACGGAGCCTCTCTCAAATCCTTTGCTCCAGATTCAGCCTTGAATGTATTGTTAACAAATGCCCTATCATCAGCAATCCAGAACTTTGTTCTGTCATACATGTCATCGTAGCTAGCGTTGAATTCAAAAGTGTTTTCAGTCTTTCCCTCAACCGTAGGAGCATCACCAAAAGGAAGGAACCAACAACCTACTTTATCTTTATCCCTATCGGTATTAAGAAGATTGAGAACATAAACCGGTGCCTTGCGAACCATTGTTCTAACCATACGGTTAGTGAAGCATCCTTGTCTCTCAAGTCTTCTGTCTATAGGACCAAAGAATTTGTTGCAATCATCGGCTCCCGCTACATAAACTGGTCTGTTGAAAGGACCTCTCATATTAAAGCCAACGGCCATACGAAGTGCAGTTCTTGAGCTTGATGTGCTAATTACAGAGTTGTCTATCTCTAAGAAATATACACCACTTGCTCTATAATCGCTAAAATTAATTTTATTTGCCATGTTCTTATAGCTTTAATTTTGATTTTTCTTTTTATTATTTATCCACCAACAATGCTCGTTTTTATAAAAAATATATTCTAAAAAAACGGTTGCCGATTTTCACGACAACCGCATTATCAATGAATTATGTTATTTTACTCTTCTGCTCCAAAAATGTCACCGAGATCGTCTATATCGAATTCTGGAACTTCCTGTTCAGCATCTGGGTCATCTTCACCCTCACCTTCACCATTTTCTTCGCCTTCAGAATCCGATTCATCGTCGTCACTTACGATTTCACCGCCGATTTCCTCTTCAAGATCAATACCCTTCTTAGAAAGATAATCCTTGAGTTCCATAACAGAGTTGACATCGATTCTGATTTCTGTCTCACCATCCTTGTCTTCAAGAACCTCGATATCATCTTCCGCTACACCAGCATCAATAAGTTCGTCTTTACAAGCATCAACATCATCAGTCTTAACAGTGATAGCAACAGCTGTCATCTCTTCATCCTCATCTGATGATTCATCTTCACCATCTGCATCAGATTCATCACCTTCAGCGTCAGCATTTTCAACATCCTCTCCTTCAGTATCAGCACCCTCAGCGGAATCATCTGCACTGTCATCTTCACCCGATTCATCCTCACCTTCAGCCTCAAAAATACTACGGAGTTTAGCAAACTTTGATGCTACAGATTCTGTCTGATAATCATCGTCATCATATTCATCATCAGCAAAATCACTATCAGCATCAGCCTCAAGTTCATCCTCGAAATCATCATCAACAGGAATATCAAGATCTCTTTCGAATTCACCATCATCCTCAACATCAATATCAAAATTAGGTTCCTCGTCCTCAGGACAAGCTACAAATATATATCTCTTTGATGGTGATTCAAACACTCTACAATCGTTACAGTCATCACAATCAAGTTCAGTAAAATCCTCATCCTCAGTTTCAGCGGCCTTTGTCATAGCATCATCAACATCAGCAAGAGCATCTTCAAGACTATCATAACGATCTTCAAATTCTACATCATCTTCTTCAACCTCAGCGTCTTCAACAAGAGCCTCCTCTCTAACACATAGTTTGTACATGACAGCATCTTCATCAGATTCGTTAATAGACTCATTTGCTCTATTCTTTGCATTAAAATCAGCAACATACTTATTAATTGCTCTAACACAACGATCACAAATCTCAGATAAGTCACTCATTACACCCTTGTTATTTTTTCCTAATCTCTGTAGAGCGTCAAGATGAGGAATGAGATCCAACAGTTCCTCTGGTGTAGGATTCTGATTGTCATATACATTAGGGCTTCTATTCGCTAAAAAATGCTCAATATAATCCCACTCTTTCTTAATCTGAGGAGCATAATAAAATGCATATGTTGGTTTACCATTAACATCAAATGATACATACTCAGTACCTTTAGCACCGTACTCAATAGACTTATCAAGATTATGACAACGCTGTCCAATACTATGAAGTTCTATAAAAATAGGATCCAATTCTGGAACGGTTTGATTACTTCTTTGATAATGATGGTATGTCATATCATAATCTCTTCCGCCTGCTTCAAACTCATACAGTTTTTTTGTTCTGTAATTGTAAATTCTTTTCATTACTTGAAAAATATTTCGTTTTACTATTTATTTGCAATATTTTTAACAAAAGCCTAATAATAATCAGGCTTTTATGTTTTACTATTTATTGTTTTAAATAAACGCTCCCATTAAATGTTTATATTTTTCATACACTTTTCTTCTTTCTTCAAGAAGTTCCTCCTTTCTATCAGGAATCTCATTGTACACCCCACCTTCTATGTGCCTATACACGCCATCATCAAACAAATAAAAACACTCTCTACAATCCAAACAATAACAATTACCTATATGAATAGGATCTTTTTCCTGCTGAGTATGACCAAAAATCTGAACACAACCCTTTATCTCCTCATCCAGGCCAAGATGGTCAGTTACATCTGCCCACATAAAACTTCCTACATCCATACCACCCCTTGAATGTCCTATAGTGTCCATGCTAAGCCGTCCTTGTCTATCTTTAAACACTTCTTTGAAATCTATACTTTCTATCAAATCTATGTTTATCATGTCAATAATCTCCTGTCTAACGGGATGTTCATCACTTAAATCACCACCTAACTTCTCCCATATCCCAATGTAACCCCTTTCGAGATATAACCAAGAATTGAGAAATCCTGCATGACTAAACAGATATTTTACACCACCCAACTCTTCTATATAATAATAAGTAAACAAATCCATGTTACGCTCATATAACGCTTTCAGATCGTTCATCAACATCATATCTTTTCGACAGCCACCTACTCTACCATTAAAATAATGAAAATCGTGGTTACCTATCAACAGAACAACCCTGTCACCATACTTCATCTTCAACTCAATAATCTCTTCAAGGACACAAAAAGCATCTTCACGACTTATGCCTTCATATCCATAAGGATCAACATAATCACCCAAAAAGATTATCTTTACGTCAGATGTATTCTTTAGATAATCGTAAACATCACTTCTCCAAAATGTTCTACCGTGAACATCAGGAACAATTATAAACCTTACTTTATTCATATTCTACTATATAATTTGCCTTCTTCAACATACACAGTTTCCCCATAAGCAAGTCTCCATATCAAATCTTCATCATTATGAATATCTATCAAATTCTTGTGTCCTGGACGAAATATATAAACAAGATCTTCGTTCTTTATTTTAACCGCAATATTCCCATCTTTAGGTTCTGCAACACCCAACTTAACAATATATCTTATCTTGATAGGATTATCTCGTGGTCCATTATTTATAATATCTCGAACATCATCCTCATCAACACACGCAAATACAGCACCAACAACATATTCAAAGTTCATTCTCGTGCCCCATTCCCGGTAATGATTATCCTCTTCTATTGAATAACAAGATTCAAAATCATCCATATCATAAAAGAATCTTGCATCACCATAATATTCATAACCTTCTTTTACCATAATGTATTTATATTATCACTTTTCTTACAAGGAAGCTCTTCACAATCTATACCATATAAACCTAACAATTTGCTAAATATGTGTCTGTGGCAAAATTTACCTGGACCTTCATAACAAACAAAAACTATATTATCATAATCATATCCATAATGATTATCAACAGCCTTAGCCCAATCGCTTAAATCATTAAATTTATAATTACCATTTATATAATCACAGATTTGCTTAACATACCTATCTTTGTATTCTTTTTCGTTAATCTTTCCAGATTTTATATCATTTAACAAATCTTCATATGGTGCTATGAAATTATCCTTCACTATAACGACATCAAGTCGTTCCCGCATAAAATCAGGAACAACTCTCGATATCGGAACAATAACGCTTTTCTTGGGAACGTTATCTATATTAGCATAATATGTTGTATAAAACTTAATCATCTTACCACAAACTATATGAATAATTTAATGTAGACGGAAATTCAGGATAACCCAACGCTACAACTATTCTGTTCAGAGGACTCAACAACATCTTCTCAAACTGAATATCAACATCCATAGGTGGAGCAAATTCTACAGGGAACTGATCAGGAATAAAAGCAAACACCTCGTCCTCATTTACGTAATAGAATTTACACTTGTCACCGGAACGCAACAAACCATACTTAGACCTGTATTTTTTAGCCTTTGTAAACAACATATTGTTGTAAACCGAAGCAGCTCTAACATGAATAGGAACAGGAAGTTTTTTGCTTGGATCGTCAGATTTCGTTTCAAAATAACGAATTGTATCTCCTTTATCATCCATAACAAAATTCTCATAATTTGAAATAGACATACCCTTGGATATTTCATTTGGAGACTGCATAACGAACCTACGCTTAATTTCCTTGAGCTGCTCCGCAATCTCCTGTCTCGATGGAATAACACCCTTGTTGAGTTTATCCATTACAAAATTGACAAACAACTTCATTTCTTTACGACAGTATTCAGGTGTGGAACCTTTGACAACATCATAACCCGTATATGTTACTTTTTCAAGTGGGTCATATTTTTTACCCGAATCAACCCATGCAACATCGCACATGTAATTCTTCTTACCGAGAAGAATGATTGTTCTTGATATTTTCTCCAACTCGAAATCTTCAAGATTCACATCACAATTATACATCTTAGCGTACCGTTCGAATGCTCCGTCAAGATAAGGTTTCATAGCATAAGTATATACTGCAATATCAAAATCTGTTTCCTGTTCTGTCGTAATTCCACACGAATCAATGATTGGCTGGAACGTTACATAAGCTGAATCGGTATCTCCATATTTTTGTAATGTGTTGAATATCAATGAGTTAGTTGATGCCATTTTAACAAAAGTATCGACTGGAAAATCTGAAAATTTAGATTGCATATAAGAAGCTATTTTGTTGTGTGCTTCAACATCACTTCTCCACAACTCTGAAAAATACTTGTTTATCTCTTCAACGGAAAACTTAATCAAGTCCTGACCCTGTAGTGTAATTGACTCAGCAATGTCCTCATTAAAGAGGTTAAAAAACGCCGTTCCAAACACGCCATATACTGAATTAATAAAGAGCTTAGAACCTAATTGGAGGGTATTAAAATATTCCACCTTTGCATCAACAGCACTAATAGCTGTTTTTAATTCTTCAATTGTACAATTTTCTGGATCAATATTGTAAAATTTTCCCATATAATTTTATTTTTTTGCAAATATACGTTTTTTTATTTAATAACCAAACTTTTTATGGTTCTCTTTTTATTTTTATATCTATTTGATTCTATAATCCAAAATTCAAAACCGTAACCTTTATCCAACACGCATTGTTTTTTAAGAACATTTATTCTTTCATGCATACGATATGTAAATGGAGATTTTACTTCGATTAGTTTATTTTCGCTTTTAACATAAATGTCTGGATAATATATGTGATTTCTATCATCATAGGAATCATAATATTCAAATATACCGCAACATTTTTCTATCTCTAATCTACCAACAAACAGATCATCTTCCGTGTGAGTTTCCATCAATTTATCGATAGCCAAATCTTCATGACCTTGAATCTTAACAACTTTACCCGACGGAAATACATATTCCCTATATTGTGCTGTAGATGCCATAACAGAACCATATTTCTTTATTTTTGTTAATTTGATGCGTTCTATCGTTTCATTCGTGTGTTTAAATTCGTGACCGTGATTCTTTATGTAACCATTTCTACAAATTTCACCATAATTATCAAGATATTGTGGCCTTTCTACACCCAGTTTTTCTTTGGTTTTATCTCTTGTATACTGTGAATTTATTACATGCTCATCACCATATTTTTCAAGACATGTTGCTTTTCGTTTTTCGTTAATTCTGTTTCGTTCTTCTTCTGATGTATGCTCATGTACATACAACCCTCTACAGCTTGGTGAGCAAAACTTTGGGTCATGGAACATAACTTTCTTATTGTTTGGTTTATAAACAAACTCAAACTCTTTACCACAATAAACACAATTAGTTGTCCTTGTCTGGTGATTAGCTTTCTGTTTAGCTTTTTCAGCATTATGTTTAGATCCCATCAACGGACCACACTCAGAGCAATACTTGAGATAACCAACAGTTTTACTTTTGAACGTAGTTCTTTTACCGCAACATTCGCATTTACCTATACCGTATATATAAGCATAAAGTCTTTCAGATGAATTACCACTTAAACCAGACACAGACATTTCACTTCGTCGGTGACTTAAATATTCATCATCTTTAAAATAATCATCTAAATATGAATCTAGCCACTTATACTTATTAAATATACCCACATGTGTTCTTATTTTTCCATCGGCAAAATTCTTAATTTCCTGTCTGATTTCATCTGTCATTAACTCACATCCCATCTTATAATATAACCTATTATTTTTGCATCTTTATTAAATTTAATATAACCGCGTTCATCACTTGTCACTGGTCTACCATCATATTGTTCTTCTACGCGATAACCTTTCAATTTCAACAACTCAAGTAGATCATAAAAACATTCCGAATTAAGAATACTTTGTTGTAATATACTATTGTTATTGTACTCTAAATATATAAACTCGAAATCGTTTGATATGATTATTTCTTCCAGCGTATCCCACGCAATTTTAACATCTTCTGTAACAGAATCTTCCAATTCTGAAATTCTTTTTTCTGTAATTTCTTTTTTAAGTTCTTCAGCTGTTCTCATAACAATCTAACATTTTATTAATAACCGCATTAATAACTGGCACAGCAACGCTATTACCCATCTGTTTATATCTATGTGTATCTGCTATGCCTGCTGTCCAGTCATCAGGGAAACCTTGTAATCTTTCCCATTCTCTTGGTGTCATTTTTCTAATGAAATCATTATTCTTTGATTCAGAAAGTTGTTTTTGTCGTGTATCACAAATCAGATTTCTTTCCTTCCCCATGCCACCACAGACAACAGCATTTGCTATGCCAGTCATAGGTCTTATTTCGTAACCGAATCCGTTTCCTTTGGCTTTATGTCTTTCTTTATGTCTCTTAAGCGTGTCATAGTATTGTTCCGAAATATAGTATTTTTCATCAACACAACATTCTTCTATTATATCATATAAGCATGAATCATCGTTTATTTGTTCAGGAAAAGAAAAATTTACATTCTTGTCAAAACCGACTATATAAATGCGTTCTCTGTTTTGAGGAACACCAAAATATTTTGCATTCAAAACGGCATAATGAACATCATAATTCAGTTCATTTTTAAGAACATTTATTATCGTTTCAAATGTCTTTCCTTGTTTGTGGTTAAGAAGTCCTTTTACATTTTCAAGAAGAAACATTTTAGGGCGCTTTTCTTTGATTATCCTGGCAACATCAAAGAATAGTGTTCCTCTTGTATCGTTAAAACCTCCTCTTTTACCGGCTATAGAAAAAGCCTGACAAGGAAAACCAGCGAGAACAACATCACAGTCAGGGACATCCTTTTCATTTATTGATGTTACATCAAGTTTAGGATTCTCATAGAAATTCTTGATGTAAGTTTCACATGCCTTATCATCAATCTCACTCGACAAAACACATTCGGTTGTTATGTTATGAGACTTACAAGCACGTTCAAAGCCGAGGCGGATTCCTCCTACCCCGGCAAACAAATCTATAAATCTTAGTTTATTCATGATAGCTTGGGATAAAATACTTAAGAATATCTTTAGCATCTTTTCCGTCTTGATATAATTCGGCTATCTTTGATTTAACAATCGTTATTGCTCTATCAAATCCAGCATCAAGACCAACATAGAGACCGTCAAGATATGATTCATCACCATCGACACCAATATAACACTTTGCTGATGTTTCCTTTGCCTGTTCAAGCCTCCATTTAAGGAACGCTTTCTTTTCGTCTGAACTGTTAAAACAGCGGGATTTCTTTGCTGACATATGTGCCTTCGTAATTTAAAATTAATACTTCATCAACTTCACCTCTTTTATTACCATCAGAATTAATGTTTCGTTTGGCTTTAACAATGTAAACATTATACCCATCATAGAGTTTATCGAAATAGTCATCTACGGATGAATTTGACATCAGAAAATAACCGTTGTTATTATGAATTTCGTCACAAAACTCTTTGAGTTGTTCCTGTTGTTTATCTGTAAAACCATCTGTTGTGTAACTTGTGAAAGCAGCTGTCTTACTAACAGGTTTATATGGTGGATCCAGGTAATAAACAAAATCAAGATTTTTAACATTAGCAATGTCAATTGCTGTTCGTGTTGCTCTATAATCTCCTGTCATAAACACAACTTTTCTGTTGAGAGCGAAATGGCAAGCATCGAGATTATCTTCGTCGTACATGGTAAGATAATCTTTTTGTCCCCAAGGAACATTATATCCTGATTTCTTGCTCACACGATAAAGCCCATTGAATCCGCATTTATTAAGAAACAAAAACCAAACCGCACCATCAACATCTAAACTTATAGAATCCCACGACAACATCCACTTGTTATACTTCTCTCGAATATCTTTATAGAAATCTTCTTTGTTGTGAGATTTATTGTATTCTTCCTGGAGAGTTCTAACAGACTCTTTAAATAAAGGGTAACACTTTTCATTTGCTATGACTCTATAACAGTTTATAAGTTCTTTGTTGAGGTCATTAACAATAGCAAATTCTATGTTTGGATATTTTTCAAGCACATGAAACAAAACAGAACCTCCTCCCAGAAAAGGTTCAACGTATATAAATGTATCTGATTCCGTTCTGATACCGGAAAGTTTATCATCAATATCATTAAGCAGTTGTGTTTTTCCACCTGCCCACTTCAAAAAGGGTTTAGCCATTATCACTATATTATTTTATGCAAATATACAACAAAAAAGCGAATCTACAAAGAGATCCGCTTAAAATATTTTTGTTAAATTTCATAAATGTTATACCCATAAACAGGGTCATAATCTTCATCCTTAACAGACACATTAACAACATTAACACCATTGTAATCTGTCACAACATGTGCTCCTGAATGAACATGTCCAGTGAACCACCATTTTGGTTTATTCTCCATGTTATCAATAGCCCCCGTAAGTTCAGATGAGCCATACTCTGGTCTATCAGGTCGCTGTAAAGATACGCCAGTATCATTAACGTGCTTACCAGGGCTATGTGTAATGAGAACATCAACATTTTCTGGTATTCTGGCGAATGCTTCTTTTAAATCAGGTGAAGATTTATAAAACGCCCATCTATACAGTTCAGGACACCACGGAGTACCATAGAAGAGTTTACCACCAAATCTATATGATGTATCCTGAAGATACACTATTTTTTTCGGTAAAAGAAGTTCATCTGATACCACCATTGCTGAACCTCTTTCTATGTAATCCCTTTGTTCTTTAGGGTCATCATACATAACAACTCTTTTCTGGTAATAGTTCTCTACTATCCGTTGGAAGAAAAAGTCATGATTACCTGCAATTATAATAACTCTTTCGCAAGGGAGATTAAGAGCCCAAGGAACAAATTCTCTACTGAACCAAGCGATTGATTTGTTGAGCGATGTTTGATAATACAAATCAACAATATCACCTGCTATAACGACGACATCTACCCGTTCTTTAATTTCGGGTAGATATCCGTGTAAATCTGATAATGGTAATATTTTCATTACTTCGTATAAATGTTTCTTGTAATAATATGACCAAGATTCTCTGACCAAACTTCGTAAAGTTGCTGAGGTTCCTCGCTAATATACTGACCTGCAATAGACAAAGGGTTATAACCAATGAGAGATCCGTTCACGGAAACTGTAGGTGTTGACATAAGATTATGGAAGTGACCTACATACGTCTTAGTCTGATGGAATGTGTGTCCCCACTTGAGACATGCTCTTGTAAGAGCTGGAAGAATACCAGCGATACCATTTCCTCCTCTAATAGATTGTCCATGTGTAAACAGGAACTTGTTGCCATCAGGCATATCTACAAGTGCAATCTCTGACTTTGGTATATAAAATTCAACCGGAAGTTTAGTAAGTTCGCACTCTCTTTCGATATTCTTATACATAACAAATTCGTAGTTCATTGAAGCGAAGTCATTATGTGAAGGCTTGATAGCTATTCTACCATGATTACCACACAAACATATTATCTTAATGCTATGAAGGTTAGTATTATCACAAATAAACTTAATGCCCGTATAAATCAGAGACTGTGCAAACATTTGTGCCTCGATAGGTGACATTGCATTTGTGCGTTCAAGTTCAGGATGAATATAATTAGAAGAGAAGTCTCCCATAAGAGCAAGAACGAAATCATCTACCTTATCCTTATTCAGACAAGACACAAGATTAGCGAAATACTTCTCTGCTCTCTGCCTAGCAATTTCAGGGTTATATTCATTAAGACCCATTGTGCTTTCGAGGGAAAAACATTCCTCCACATGCCAATCAGAAGCAAGTGCTACAGCATAAGTTGAACCCTTATCTGACTCTCTGAGATTGAATGTAAATTTCTCAAAAGGAACTTCACTCGCTCTCTTGTACTTAAGATAGTCCTGATATTCCGCTTCATCCTCTCTTTCAACTGGTACCGTCACTGTTACAACATCAGGTGTTGTATTCGTAACACTATTTGTTGTTGACGCGAGAATTGTACCCGTTAAAGCTTTATTGTAAAGAAGGTATGATATTCCATTATGAACAAATACACCTTTCTCGTTCAGAGCCTTGCTAATACGTTCTCGCTTCACATGGATTGTTTTTGCAAGTTGTCTAATACTGTTGTGAATCTTTCCTGTTGAATCTACAATTTTGTTACTTACGTTAATTTCTACGTTTGCCATTTTACTATTTTTTATTTTTTACCGAATACTTTTTTATACATATCCACACTATCCTTGGTGTCCATGTGAAGTTTGAAATCGTAATTAGTTTTTAGACCATACATGAGATCAAACTCAGCAAACATTCTATCCACATAACACCTCTTCCATTTCCATTTTGGAGCATAGTCCTTAAAGTGTTCATAGAAGTATTCTCTATATGCCATATACTCCTCAGGTGTATCAAATGTATAGAACTGAAACCAGTTTTCTTGATAAGGTATGCTGTCATCCCATTCATCTTTGTTTTCGGGACGATGTGGAAAATTAGTTATATCTTCATGTGTTATATTATACTTTTTAAGCATAAAATCAACAACATCGAGAGCGAACTGTTTTCCTGTTATTTTCTTTACGTATGCCATAGTTAATTATTAAATTGTATTCTATCCATAACAACATATTGTGACCCTTTGTATTCAGCAAGCGTTCTGCTGTTTGTGTAACTCATTGCTGATTTAAGGTAATCTGTTTCGTTTTCTGCCCACGACTTGATACTAAACTCGACAGGATTATATTTCACAATACCTTCGGCTGTCTTCAATCTTTTTGGCTCATTGTCACGTGAACCCTCAACCATTTCAAGTTGAGCCTTCTTTGTAGACATACCGTAAAATTCTTTGAATAATTCTAATTTACCAGCTTTGAATTCATCCCATTCCCTCAAGCCTGGCCAAACAAACGCCTGTTTACCTTTACGACGAAGAGTCTTTATTGGGTTAATAAATTTCTTACCAAGAAAATTGAAATAGAAATTACCATAAATTGTTTTTCCAGCGCTTTCTATCGCTTTGTTAAACAATCCACCAATCATAACATAATCAGCGAAAATAAGGGCTTTCTGGATGTCTCTGTAACCTCTAATTCCACCATCGGCAACAATCTTACATTTGATGTTTTCAGCCTTCTTTATGTTATATATCTCTTCAAGAAGAGAGAACTGTGGATAATATATACCTGTGTTGGATGCTGTCAAGCATCCACTTCCTGTTCCGATACTAACACGACAATAATCTACGCCAACCATCTCATATAATCTAATTGTACCAGGGTTAGCGATATTACCTGTCATAATCTGTATCTTATCTCCGAATTTCTGTTTGATTTCCTTAACGAGATCCAACAGACAAAACATATGTCCGTTAGCAACATCAATACATATTCTACTCTTAATACCAGTGTCCCATGTATCTTTGAAGTCATTAATGCGATTGTTCTTTTCATCAATGAAAAACTCTCTTGCTTCTGTCATAGACATTGCAACAAACGGTCTTTCCCACCACTCATCAATGATAGGTTCAATATAATCTATCCTCTCATCATATTCAACTGTTCTTGGAATAACAACATTTATCTTTGCACTAACAAAGTCATCGACATTCCACGGATTAACAACCGTACTCATAGGAGCCGTAAAAATAGGAAGCATACCATATTCATCATATGGATTGCACTCAGATCTCGATGCAATGTTGCTAACCTTTTCAGGAACAATCATCACATCATCATAGGTCAATTTAATATCTCTACTCATAACAATTCAAAGGACTATTAATGGCCGTACACACTGTCGTAATTGTACTCCTCGTAACGGCGAGCAATATCATGTAACATCTTAGCAAGACGATTATCCTGTGTATATACACCTAACCTTGTCTTTGCATAATCATCGATTGTTTCTTCAAGGCTCTTGTTACCGAAGTTTCTATCAATGAAAGTGTTAACTGCTGTAGAATGTTCAGCTGCATTACCAACCATATAACCAGCAGTTCCGATAAGTACGTCTTTTAAAAGTCCCATTTCTTTTTCATTTTAAGTTAAACTTTATTTTTTACACATTGCAAATATACAATAAAATTATTAATATCCAAACAATTGTAACAAAAATGTCACGAAAAAACAGAATATTCGTGACAAGACTATCTTTTCGCGACATTTTTCACGACACACTGTCGCGAAAAAAACGACAAACAAGATATCAAAAATAAATATCACAAAGGACTATCATTCAATGTATAAAGCTAATAAAAAGAGTGCGCATTATTACGCGTGCCACACAAACGACAGGTACACAGAATTGGGATACGATTATCACAACGGAACGATTCTGTCTAAAACAATGTCTCCTGTATTATTCAAAAACAAAAAGAACAAGGCTATATTAAGCAAAGTTGAAGAGATGATTTGCTATATGATTGATAGTGTTAAACAAATAAGAACACATTATATGTTCTCTCTTGATAAAAAAGACATCAATGTAAACTAATGAAATTCAATTATTCTCAACTACATTATTTTGATAACAAAGGTAGAGAGATGCCTCTTGTATATGATGCACCACGTTTAATTTTCAACAATCCAAGATTTGAAAGTGAATATGGTGAATACTTGCTTGTTAGAAAATATATTGATACTGATGATGTTTATTTCAAAAAAACATTAACAGGAAAAAGATTTTTATCAAGCGATGATGTTAAATGTTCACTGGGTTCATATAGCGCAGATGTACCTAACACTTGCTGTCATTTTGAAGAATACACATCTACATATAAGCACAGAGACAGTGTTACAGGAGAAACAAAAAACGAATGTTATTTGTCTTCTTTTCACGAAACCTGTGTTTTAGAATTACTCAAAGAAAAGGGATTGAATGTCAGTGATATACCTTTCCCTTCTTTGCGCTTCTCAACAAAACTTTCATTCAATAAAGTTTCCACTGGATTGGTGGAAACCGAATCTATATATATACTTGCTGAAAACGGAAAGAAATTCACAACAGTATCAGATTTATTATCAGCAGGTGACGAAGACAATTTTCTCAAGAGATATCAATTGATGTTTTTTATTGATTGTAGAGAACAAAACAATTTCCGCTTTTTCACAACAACAGACTCCGAAGTAACATGGAGCGATAGAAAGTTTGTCGATTTTTCAGCTGACAACAAATATGCAATCGGTGATAGCATAAGTGGATTTAGGGTTGATGTGGGATTCGTTGGAGAACACGATGGTGTATATGAAGATAAAATGTATGTGTTTCTCGTTGATAGAACATATGCCACATTAGATTATCCTGGAGACGCTTACTTGATTGGAGAAATTAAACTTTTAGCTGAAACCGAAGGTGAGGATGAAAGATACAGAACCTTCTTCAGCAACTTTGGTATTCCTGATCCTAAAGATTATTATCGTGCATTTGCCGATACAGACATTTTGGAAGATTCATTAGATTACATGAAAATCAATGACTATTCCAAGAAAATGTTTCTTAGTTATGATCAGATATTCCCTTACGCTGGAACTTATAAGGCTCTTATCAACACTCTGAAGGCTCTTGGCTACAACGACATTTTATTCAAGGAATGGTACAAGGAAACTGGTACAAACAACAAAAACAACCTTGTTGCTTATAATATCCTGGATCAACAAAAAGATTCAAATGTAAGTTCACCTGTAAGTCGCTCAACAAGAACAACAGGGAATGTTCAAAACGATAAACAAAGTGTATTAAACACTATATCAAATACATCTTTAGAAGAGCGCGTTCAATTGAAAAAATTGAACTGGATTTCTATGTTGTATAAGATATCTCAAGAATCTTCGTTGCCTATCGATAGGTTCGGTTTCCCTGAAACAGAGAAGGTTTCCAATTACTATGACAATGGTACTCTTGTTAAACTCATGAGTCTGAAACAATACATAGACAATCACATATTGGGATCCAATTGTAGAATAATAGATGTAGGTGGAGAAGGTATTGTATTCGAGAGATACAACACTTATAAATATGGTTCTTATCAACAAGTTCTCGAATACAATAACGAAAAATCTATTGCTCTTGAAATAGACAACCCACATGGAACCATCGATGAAGGTAAGGCAGAAATAACAGGAAAAATAGTAACAACAAACTCCAATATATCTTTTGAGGATTTCAAAACCGAACGTTTTGTTGATTATTGCGACGGTTACATCGATACCAAAAGCAAAAAATACAACGTGTATAACACAAACACTGTTATTGATGATTCTGATGCAATATATTGTGGTAAAACATTGGAACTCAACGATAATAACGTAAGATTTGAAGTAAGAAGTTTGGGGGAAACCGAATCGTTTCGTTTCGGTAGAACTTTTGTGACCCAGAACTCACCTTCTCTGATAATAGACGAAGGGGAGATGTTTTTTGATCCTAGGGAATTAATTAAAAAATATACAAACATTGCCTTTCTGCCGGATAAACTACCTATTATACAAATAAAAGAAGGTGTTATAAAATCAACACACTATCATTATGAGATATACAGTGAACAAATAAACAACAATAAAGTGTATACACTGTATAATGGAAGCAGTTATATTACACTGAACGATGTTTGTACAATAGTGCCTCCTAAATTTATAGAAGACGGTGTAATATACTCAGATGATCCGAACTATAACATAACCATTACAGATGAAGATGGATCGCCTGTTCTCGATGAATATGATAAACCAATAACATATTACATTGGACCAGTAGAACGATGTATCAAACAGCCATCAACCGGTAAAAAAATATCATATATTGTCAATTCGAGCGAGATATTTCCATACACACCTAATGAAACATACGGATTAAGATACAGTGATGAAGGTGCTTATGACTTACCTCAATTCAGAATAATAGGATACAACTTTAACGAAGCATCTTACAAACATAATGTCAATTTACCTGATAATGAACTTATGCTATCTATAATAGAAGGTAAAATGATATTTGACGATGTAGAGAATAATCGTAAGATTTCTATCGAATTTAAACCGAACGAGAACAACACAATAGTATTGTCTGTTAAAATATTACAGCAACAATACGTGGACGGGACATATGAGTTCTTAGAAAGTGTAGATGTAGAAGATGAAGAAGGTAAATCATCAAAATCGATAAAAACTACATCAACACTGAACACAAGATCCGATTATACACCTATGGTTGAGTTATATAAAACATATAAGTATGACGAAGCCATAATATACAATCCGGATATAAAGTTAACATACAATAACACAGGAAGTTATAAAGTGAATGTGATGTTGTACGATTTGTACAATAATGTGTTCTCGTCCACATCCAAGAAAAACATCACAATAACAACTCCTTTTCTGGGTACTATGATGTACACAAATGAACCAGAGTCTAACGGATGGGTATACTATGAATCTACAACATCAGTGTATCCAGAAAACGATAACAATGTGTGTATATACAGACACGAGCCAAAGCGACAGTTGGAAAACCAACTCGTAAGAATGCAGCATCACACATTAGACAGGGATATGTCGAATCCTGTTTACCATTTGTTAGGTTGCACATCTTCACGTCAAGATTTATACAAGGAAAAATTTGGCAACACAAGATTACAATCATCAGATAAGAAAGGACGTTTTGCTCAAATTAGTAATACAGCAGACAAACTTTCATTGATAAGAATAGATAAAGACAGCAGTTCGAACAAAGATATTTTAGTATTCAATAAAATATCAGATCCAGGAAACGGTCATGTGTTAAAAAATACAACTGTTAAATTTTTTAACATTAATTCCGCACAAAGCATCGAAAACATGGCACGTTTGTGTTTATATAACTCGTTAAACGAAACTTTATATTGTTCAATAGACGGTTATATCGAAAGCGTCTCAAACGAGTCTTTCTTTATTTTTGACGATGAGAACATAAACATTGATTACATAAAAACATTGATAACTAACCCTTATATCGAAATATATTGTGTGCCGTGCTGGTACATTGAAACACCTCTTGACTTCGTTTCCGATAAAAACAGATTTAGTTTAAATGGCAATGTTATGTTCTTACAGAACGATACTGTTAAAATATGTTACAGTAAAGGCGATAATCAACCACATGGATCATGTCTTGTCGTCATGAAATCAACATCGGTAAACAGTATAGACGCTAGTATAAACAATGTATTTACAACAGAAGAAAACATAGTATCACATACAGAAGTTAATGGAATCAACTTCTATGTGTCTCCTATCGATGATGATTATACATCGTACATAATGAAATTATCAGAAGAATCTACTGTTGATATTATAAGTGGAGATAATTCAAGAAACAGCAAAAAAATTGCACAACATATAGGTCGTGGTTTTACAGCATCGGTTAGAGACTTCGATATAACAATAGGTAACAGATGGTATGAAAATGGTTTAGAATGTTTCAAGGATGGTGTAACATACGGACACACGGGACAAATTGTTACAGATGGGTTTGTTGCAATGAAAACTGGAATACCAAAAGGCTATTATTATGCTGAGTGTAGAGGTATTGGTGATTTCGACGATCAGATAGAAATGATGGAAAAAGAAGTATTTGCGGTTGAACACAGCAAAGAAGGAAAATCATTCAAATGGAGAATATACAAACAAAACAAACATAGTAACAGTCGTGAACTTAAAGTAGAATGTTTTAACATTTATCCTATATTCTTTATAGATGAAAAGGGAATATATGATGTAGATGTTACGTTGTACGATGAATATGGTAACAAGTTTGTGAAGAAATCAGCAGCTGCTATAACAGTAATATAAAAAATAGGCACCTTAACTGGTGCCTATTTTTATTAAGAATTACTCTTCTGTTGTTCCTTCTGTATCGAGAATGTGCTCGTTTGGATCATACTCTTCTTCAAGACAAACAAGACTAAATCCCTGTTCAGCAGCACCCCAAACCTCTTTAAGATTTTCACATCTCTTACTCTGCCTACTATACTCGTTAACGAGATCGCAAACAGTATCATATATAGGAATGTATTCATCCCAAATCTCAGCCATCCAGTTAGCCGACTCAATACCTACACCACCATAGTTCTCTAGAACAACGTGAACAAACTGTGTTGCTGGATAATCAAGAACCAGATCAACAGGTTCATCCTCCTTGAAACCTTCGATGAAATCCTTCATCAATGCACTAAAATTAAGAACACCCACAAACATACGACCGTTCCACGCTGTCTTTTCAACAAAAGTCTTGAGGAACTTTGCCACTCTAAGTGCATTTGCCTTATCAGCAATAACATAATCCTTCTTACTCTGGAGTTCCGTTACCGCATCCTCAAAAGCCTTCTTAGCGTTCTGAATATCCTCATCAGTAGGAACCTTATCTGGATCAATCCAATACTTTCCCATCTGCTGGGTGTTAAACTCGCGAATCGCCTCGCGTCTTGCAATTTCCTGCTGTTCAGCTTCTGAAACGGCAGGTGTCTTTGTTTTCTTACTCATTTTGTCTGTTTTTTATTTTGTTTATCTATTTTAACGAGCCTTCCCCATTCACGGAACTCGCAATCACAATCAAAGTACCAATCTTGTTTATAATCATATTCAAGTGGTTCGGAGTCTACAAAAATGATATCACCAGTATAATACATCAAATTTTTTCCAGTGAGCATCTGATATGGAAATTTTGTAAACCCTTTAACGTAAATGTTTCGTTTTACTTTTATACCAGGTAATGACATAGCGCCCACACAGAACCGCCTATTGCAGCTATACCAAATAACGACAACAGTAAACCTTTAGTTAACGTCATAGAATACCCTTGGAATATAAACAAAACTCCAAATGACAGCGATGTTTCTCCATCATCATCAACGAACTGAGATATCTGTGGAACAAGATAATTACCCCATCCCAGTTGTGAACTTAGATAGTCAACAACAGGCGCAAGTTTTGTTTCAAGCATCCTATCATAACTATAATCAGCACTAAGGAAATCCTGTTCCGTGCAATCCAATTGCATATAAAGTATATTTCCTAGCCAGTTCTTTTTTATTTTAAATTTATTCATAAGAGAGTTAGGATTTCTTAACTCTCTACGAACATCTTTCTTGAATGCCGTATAAGAGGCAATGTCTTCAAACCATGTTATCATATTCTAATATACATCTTTCATCATTTCGTATAATTCAGGATGGTCTTTCTTTATACAATCAACAATGTTCTGCTTACCATCACTATAATACCTTTTTACACTGGTACCAGATATACCTACGATATCAGCGGTGTCCTTAATTGTCCTATTATTTATAAACCTTTCGATGAAGGCTTCTTTTTTCTGTGATGACATTTTATTTATACACGTATCAATAACACCAAAAAAATCATCTATCACATCTTCTAACATATACACCTTATATGTGCCACTATTGTAGACTATATCAACAAAACCTTCATCTTCATTAACATAAGGAGATACACCTGGTTCTATTTCATCTTCTACCATAACAGAACTATCATACAATTCAGAAAAATCTGTGCTATGCATATTTGGATTATTATGACCAAACCTATTTATGTGATTTAGAGCCGTGTTTTTTGCTATACCATGAACCCATGCACAAAAATTAGATTTATTGACATCATACTTATCTATATTAAGATAAACATACATCATTGTCATATCTATCACAGTCTCAATGTCATCCCTATTCTTACCTACAACCTTTATTACGTTTTTATATAATGTTTTCTTTATCACATTATACAACTTTGTAAAATCAGTATCTTTTCGTGTCGATATATATATCAACCCTAATTCACTAGGAGACATCTTCAAATATCCATCATCTTGCTTATGTGTTTTTTCGCTTTCATATTCATTTTCATCGTTTTCTTCATCATCTTCTTTATGCTGAAGAAAATCAACATCATCAAGCAAAGGACAATCATCTATGGAAAATATATTTTGCATTTACATTATCGTTTTTATTGCAAATATACAACATTTTACTGTATTTTAAAAACCAGGATTAAAATCATTAGATTGTTTAACAAAATAATTACTAAACATTTCATTGTTAGTTACATTATTCATTAAACCTTTCACATATTTATATGGAAAACTTCCAAGTGTTCTAATGAGTTCATTCAATTGTCCGCTAGACACAACTTTCTGATGTCTATCTATTATTGACATTACTTTCATAACATCAACATATGCCATCTCATCTGTACATGTCAAAAAATCATTAATAAACTTATCTGTGACAACATAATATATGTTATAATTAAGTGTCTGTGGTTCAGGCATTTTGTCCATTTCAGTTTCCATTTTGTAAAATCGTATTTGGGTTTAATATTTGTATTCTTCTTTTAAATTCTTCCGGAAACATATCCCATGATGAATGTGCTAAATAATGAAAGCATCCATCAAATATGAATGTAACACACCAATCGTTCTCATGTCTAATACCTCTACCAACACCCTGTAAAATCGATATGGCTGTTTCATCCGAATACCATTTAGGACTGATATCTTTTTTTCTGCTAACAAATTTATCAGCCAAAGATGGATATGGTATTTTCATTATAATTTGAAACCTACACAAATCATCACTAAAATTCAATCCCTCAATCAAACTCGGTCCAACAAGAATTTTATCTTTACAGTTCTTAAAAAATTCTATTGATTGGTTCTTTTCAGCTGAACCATTATAAAGTATCATTCTCCTTCTAACATCAGATGGTACACGCTCATACAAATCCTGTGCAAACTTGTAACTACCTGTTTGGATAATACCTCTTTTACCAACATACATTTTAGCTGTTGCTGATATAAGGTCAACTACTTTGGGGAAACTATACTCCTTTTCTTTGTATGACATTTTATAGTCAGGGACATAAAATATAGGTGAATTTTCAAACTTAAATGTTGATGGTATCGAAATATATTCATATTCACTTATAGCATGATTCTCTGCATACGATTTTGGTGAACCTATTGTCGCCGACATATACATCGATTTTTCACAATTTGAGTGAAAAAATTTCCCCATCAAGTAGGATTCATTGATGCAATTGAATTTAATGTTCTCTGGTTTTTCGTTATCATAATTCTTAACAATAACACTCGAACCAGCGTTATGTACAACTTGAACATAGTCAAGAAAAGAACTATAATGTTCTTTAACAAAATTGGCAGCATTCAACAAAGCCTTATCTTCCTTTGATAAAACTTCCGCATCAATGTATCGTATAACAGCATCCGATGCCTGTTCAACAATTTTAACCAAAGACACATAATTATCCAACTCATTTGCTATATCATCAAGATCGGTCATATGAGTTATCTTTCGTCTACAATGCTCAATCTTAGATATAACATCGATGTTTTCTTCCGATACAGTTTCAATGACCATTTTTATTTTTGTCATATCACTCTCAGCGAAAGATGGACTATAATGATCCTGGATTATTCCAACCAATTTATGTGCCTCATCACATATAACAAAATCCCTTTTCTCGAAAGGAGCAGATTCCACTGTTTTGGCAACAACATTTTGCTGAATAAGCCAAAAGGCATAAGTGCAAACCAAAACATTCGATTTAATTGCTTTGTTCCTTGCAACAAGATATGGACACTCTGTCAAACAATCTGGATACTTTTTGGCGATATCCTTATAATTTTTACAACCAGCAAGTTTACATGCTCCAGCTATAAAAGGCTGATCATTCTTCACACAAGTATATTCCTGTTGACCCTTTAAGACAGCCCAATTCGGGAAATACTTATCGACATCAACTTTATACTGCTCAAGCAAACCAAGATCAGAACACAAAATATATCCTGTCTTTTTGTAATACTTTGATAAAACAGCACCACACATAAGAGCAATAATAGACTTACCTGTTCCTGTTGGAGCAGATATTATAACATGTTTATGTGTGTTAGTCAACCAATTATATATTGTATCGACAATTGCTTCTTTTTGATTTGGTCTAAATCTGAAAGTTGGACCGAAGACTTCCATTGCGATGTCTTCGGTCTCTTTCGTTATATTTTCTTTTGAATATTTCATGTTGCAAATATACTACAAAAATTCGACAATTCAAAATTAAGATATCATTTTCATATATTCAGCCTCTGTTATCATTTTAACACCAAGGGCAGTTGCTTTATCTATTTTACTCTTTCCGGCATCAGATCCAACTATCATGAATGTAAGTTTACCTGATACACCCGACACATACTTACCACCATTCTCTATCACAGATGCTTTTATTTCATCCCTTTTGAAGTTTTCAAGTGTACCAGTAGCAAGTATAGTCATACCAGACAGTGGGGCCCATTCAGCAACAGGCTTATCTTCAACATAACACTTAAACCAGTCCTTAGCATCCTCAAACTCTTGTGTGTTCTCTCGTATATATTCGTAAAGTTTTGTTCCTGCTACAGTTCCTATACCCTCAACACTTAAGATATCATCAAGTGAAGCATTGACAAGATTATCAAAATTCTTAAAACGCTCCATTACCTTCTGTGATGTAATCTTACCAATCATAGGTATACCAAATGCACACAACACTCTATCACCATAACAATTTTCCATAGATTTTCTAATACTATTGTTAAGGTTTTCTGTTGATTTTCCATCACCAAATACATAATGGAAAGCGCCAGATGCTGAAGATAACATCAAATCCTGCCAACTGCGAAGATTAATAGACTTGTACATCTTACGAATAGTCTTTTCAGATATACCATCAATGTTCATACACTCCTTCTTAACAAAATAAGATATTTTCTGTACTATTCTTTCCTCGCACTCTTTATTTGTACAGAACAAATGAGCACCTTCATCAGAAATCTTTGTCAGCTCACTACCACAAAACGGACAAACAACAGGTTCCTCAAATTCAACAGGTTCAACGCCCTCAAGCACATTCCTTTCATAATCTATTCCGACAATACCAGGTATAACCGCACCATTCTTCTTAACGAACACATACGAACCTATCTTTATGTCCATTTCTCTTATATAATCCATATTATTAAGAGTCACTCTTGATATAACACTACCATCAACTTCAACCGGATCAAGTTCACCAACAAAACCAAGTTGACCACTCATACCCAACTGTACAGTTATACTGTTCAGTTTTGTAGATGCTTGCTCCTGCTTAAACTTGAACGCTTTAGCCCACCTAGGTGTTTTATTTGTACTACCTATAGCGTTTTGAGCCAAACGATCATCAACCTTAATAACAGCACCATCCATACAATAATCCTGTTCATTAAGAAATTTATCTTCAAACTCAGTAAGCATACTTTGAACAGTATATGCATCTACACATCTTACATAAAAAACATCACTGAACCCGAAAATAGTAGCAACATCCAACGCCATGTGTTGTGATTGAAGATATTTTTTTGTAAATTCACGGTCATTACAAATCACACGATACGGCTTAAATATAAGATTACGCGATGCTGTAACCCTTGAGTCCTGCTGTTTGATAGAACCAGCCGCCGCATTTCTTTCGTTCGCAAAAACAGGAAGACCTTGCTTTTCTCTTTCGATATTAATACGCTTCAGTTCGGATTTAGGCAAAAGAATTTCACCCCTGATTTCTATTTCATCGGGAATGTAAATACCATCGTAATGCCAATCATTTTTACGCTCGCCAACAATATCTAACTTTAGCGGAACATTCTTTATCGTTTTTACATTTTCTGTTATATCGGAACCTACATATCCATTGCCTCTTGTTGATGCTACTGATATAACACCATTCTTATATATAATAGAACATGATGTTCCGTCATACTTAGGTTCAAGAATAAACGTACCGTAACTATCATACTTCTTTAACCAAGCATAAAGCTCTTCTCTGTCATAACAGTTCTCTATTGAGCCCATCATAACGTCTCTCTTTACATCAGCAAACGTATTAAGAGTATCAGAACCAACTCTCTGTGTAGGAGAATAATCCTTTACATAACCAGTTTCTTTTTCAAGAGATTCAAGTTCTTTAAGGAGCATATCGAAATCATAATCTGATATCTTAGGCTCATTAAGAACATAATAGTTGTAGTTGTGTTTATCGATTACATCGATAAGTTCCTCAATTCTTTTTATCTTATTTTCCATCATACGTATATTTTATTTCGAGGCAAATATACAACAAATAATCTTAATATCAAATAAATAGAAAAAGAATTTTTGAAAAAATGTCAAATACAGATTCTATGAAACCGATTGATGTCGGTTGTCCTCAATTAATACCACAAGGCAATTTGAATCCTGAACAAGCGGGTAGTTACGCCAACATGAAAAAAGAACTAGACGATTCTAAGAAAAACACATTCAACGCCGGATCCAACTCTTATCCTGGATTTGTCCCAGGTTTTACAACCAAAGGATTGGAAGGTTGTTGGCAATGTATGACAAACCCAACGAAATAACATGAAAAAATTAGGAGGAAAAATGCTAAAAGAGGATTACATAATCCTCGAAAATCTTATACACAAATATGGAGAGGAGGTTGTCATCAATGAAATGCGTCTCCCTAAGAACATATTATCTAAAGTGGCAGGAGCTGGTTTACTAGCTGGATCTCTCGCTGGATTAGCAAGCACAAACAACGATGAAGAAATTAAACCAGTGGAAACAAGCATCGAACAAACAGCAAAAAAACCATCCAATCCATATGGTATGTCCGATAACGAGTATTCTTTATTCCTGGATCGCGTTGATGCTGTAAAAAAGGAAATAGAAAGAATATTCGATATACAAAACATAAATTACAATGAATTAGGATTCGATCCCGAATATCTTGTTTTGTTGTGTCACCGTTATAATTATGATATCCCTTTGCTTATTGCACAGGCTAGACAAGAAAGTCAATTTGGTACAACACCGAGAGCAAGAAGACACAATTCACTGTTCTCTATAGGTGCATGGGATAACGGTAAAAACAAGGCAAAATACGACACACAAAACGAAGCGATAGAGGATTACATCAACATAATGCTTGATGATTATCTTGACGGCGGAAATATAAGCGTGGATCAACTGTTGACTGATGGTAAATTTGTTAACTTTGATGGTAAACGATATGCACGCGATAAAAAATACGAGGGAAGACTCAGGTCATTAAGAAACTCTCTATTATCCAAATATCCTTGCTTATCGAATGATATTGTTCCAGATACTTACGAACCAGATACAAAATACATTTAAAAATAAAAACATTTAGAATATGAGTTGGATAATCTATTTGGTATTATTCGCTTTCGCGATTTACCTTTGTTACAATTTCGCTGCTCTGTCTTTATTCGGAACACCACCGTCTCTTAGTCAGACATATTACCTTTACAAGGAAAGAAAAAACTGGCAGAAATACCTTTTCCCTGGTATGATGACAGCGATGGCTCTTCTTCTTGTACCAGCATGGTTAGAAATATCCGAAGGTTCAATGTTTCAGTTTACTGCGTTTTTAACAGTTGCTGGTATATTGTTCACTGGAGCGGCACCTGCTTTTAAAGATGATGATATGACAGGAAAAGTTCACACTATAAGTGCTATTTGCGCAGCTGTGTTTGCTTTACTTTGGATTATCCTCGTCGCTAAACTATGGTGGTTCATTATAGCATGGCTTATTCTTGTTGTGTTAATTGCTCTGCTAACAGGAACATTAAAGAAAGGGCTAACATATTGGCTCGAAACCATTGCTTTCATGAGCACATTCACATCAATAATTGCTTATTTCATTACAAAATAAGAGCGTATCATCAAAAAGAAAAGGACAACCATTTTTGGTTGTCCTTTTTTATTATATTTAGATTCCAGCGTCTGGTGATGGTGCTGGTGCTTCACCGCCCATATCCATTCCGCCTCCCATGTCAGCTCCCATATCAGAACCCATGTCCATGCCTCCGCCCATATCCATTCCACCTCCCATGTCCATGCCTCCTCCAAACGCATCTTGACCTTGTTGAATTTGTGCATCAGCTTGTTTCTTTTCCTCTTCGGCTTTCATCTTCTCGTTGAGTTTCCAATCATCATCTGTCATATTAAGATATTTCTTAACAAGAAATTGCATACTAAAGATAGGCTTACCATCGGATCCTTGTAATCCTGCAAGATTCTGAATGACACCAGAACCCATTTGCAGGTTAGCTGCCTCTTTTGCAAGAGTAAATATATTTTCCTCTGTAAATGTTAGACCTATTGCATTTTTAAGAACATCATTCTTAGCAAACTCAGGATTATGCAGACAGAACTGTATCCACATAGGTTTAATCAAAAGTTCCTTAATTAAACCTCTTATTCGTTCTATGAAAAGTGAGAATCTCCATTCCTCTCTTGTCATGTTAGAATTATCAGGTACAGCAGAATTCTCATTACCATCAAAGAACATATTAAAACGGTCCTTTGGTAATCTCGTCTCTATTATAAACCTTTGCCAGAACCATTTAAGAGACTCTATAGAATTCATATCGTGTCCTTCTACACCTATCTCTCCGATTTCTGTCTGAGTTCCTTCTTTTGAAGGAAACATAAACGTTTTCGCAAAACTGAAACGAGGGTTACCAGTTATACTCATTCCGTTATATGTAACTTCGCCAGAATAATTATCTATATTGATATCTTCCTTGTAATATGCCTCAAGCTGTCTTAGACGAGTCTGTGCAATTTGATCCGATTCACTACCAATAGGAACAACTATTTTTATACGCTTCTGTGCATTCTGTATATTCCATATCAATCTTGAATTCTCCATTGTACGGAGCATGTTAAAACTTCTGATAAGACGCTCACAATAACTATAATGTGATACAAAATTATTCTTTGCCCAAGAAATATATATAACGTTTGTATCTAACAAAACAGTCTCTTTTTCAGAATCTCCTTTGTTTATAACCCACACTTTGTATTCTTTACCTTGAGGGTCCAAACGAATTTCAGGTTGCATATTAAGAGGATCCAGTTCTCTGAAACCTACTATATCTTTAGCCTTCTTTTTATCACTGGTATCAGAATATATTATCTCAAATGCAAGAAATCCATCTATTAGAAACCTTTTTGTATAACTCCAAGCATCATTACTTTCATTAAAATGAAACATATGGTAAACATGTCTATATGCTTCATTCAACTCATCTATTATCTTTTTACCAGTCTTTGGGTTAAGAATAGAAGTAAGTTTTTTTGTATTGGGATACGCAAAATAATGCATATCATCGTTCATGATAACCTCATCAGCTATAGTCTCAACCACATAATCAATTTCTGGTTGTAATGCAAACTTGCGAAGAAAATCACGTCTCATCGCATAAGTCTGATCATAAAAGGCTATGAATTTATTATTACCTGCTATAGACTCGTGTGCTCTTGTAAATTCATCCTCATAATTAAAAACATTACTTGAGCCAAAATTGTTATCCTTATTGGTTACATCAAGTTTTGTTCTTATCTGTTTAATCAAAGAAGAGTCCCACTTAATACCTAACGCACTAAGGTTGAGCAAATTTCGTTCAAACGGTCTATTGGAACCAACATTCATATTAGATGTTCCATTAGACATCGTTTTTAATATATATTTTTTTGCCATTTGTCGCTAATTCATTTAATTATTTATTTGTATCGTTAACTATATCTATTTGAGTCTTAGCAAGATTTATACCTCTTACTGCATCTTTGAAAGACAAAAATGGAACATATTTCCACATATCATATTCCAACATCCTTGTCTTTATGACATTTTTCAAATTATATGTTCTTATTGCGGATGCTATGTCAAATTTAGCTTTAGTTGATAGCATCTTTATCATGGCGGATGTACCCCCACCAAGAAGACCAGTTACAAATTTTTTATTCAATTTGAAACCGCCACCAGACAAATTAGATTCATCATAAAATTCAGGATAGGCTTCTATTACAGTATCTATTATCAATGCTCTCACATCATTAGGAAGATAATTGAAATTTATACCTGTTACAGTTCCGTTCCCAAACCCCGTACACAATATCATAGGAACCCTGTCATAAAAAGACGGATCATCTTTAGATGGATTATGGTACATAAAAACATAAAACATGGAAGGCACAAATGTTGTCATTGCACCACTTTCCATGTCATATCCAGTTAACGAACGTTGTTTTGACGCTCCCTTTGCGTCATTCTGAAGAAGATCCTTTATTATAAGATTAAATGCTTCTTTATCTTTTCCTTTATACAATCCATCTTCATAATCATCGTAAAATTGCCCCATTAAATAATACCTATACTTTGTAGTGTCGATTCAGTATAAACCTTAAATTCTATACCTCTGTGTTTGCACCATTCTATTGCAGCTTCCCACTTCTTTATGTTTTGCAAATATGTTTTTACATCGTTAACATATTTCTTTTGTACATTAAGTTTTGCTCCCGGTGGCGGTGCAACAGGACGCTCTGTTTGATGTTTAGGTTTAATCTCTATAAGATATCTTTTCACATCCGTACCATCAACATCATCATCCGTTCGAATAGCGATATAAAAATCAGGATAATAATTATGTATCGGCCAATTGCACGGGTCCTGTGGATTGGCACCATATTTGCGACAAGCGTCAAAATCAACACAAGACGGATTTCTATATTGTATAGCCACAGTCTCACAACCCCATTCTATGACAGCAGGATTATCATCACACCACCTAGCAAACGCACACTCCCAACCAGAACGATATATTATTTCACCACCAACAACTTTGTCTGGATTTTTTGGAACATATACACCCTGGTGCGGTTTACCTTTATCGTTTTCTGTTATAGGTTTAGGTTTATGCGTTCTTTTGTATGTGTTTGTGTCCATTATCGACCCAGTTTAATTTCTTCAATTTTTATTCTATTTGTTATGTTAAATATCATATTATCAATCGTTTTAATCGTTTGATCCATATATGATATATGATTCTCTATTATATCAATGATATATTTCTCTTGTGACAATTCCCCCTCAACCTGATTTCTAAGAGAAGTCTCTGTGTTGTATACATAATTAGGTGTATTAGGAATCTTTATCATTCTCACCCTATTATATATTTCATTATACTTCTCCTTGTATAGTTTTGTTTGTCGTGCTAGTGTAGCCGACAAATTATGATAATTCTCAACAGCCTCCTGTCTCCTCGCATATATTTCTGATTGTATCACAAGTATACCATCAATGGATTTCATATGGGTGGACATTTCATCCACCCATTTCATCCAATACTCTCTTCTTTGAGCAAAAACATCTTCAAGTGTGTTCTGATTATTATTCATCAGTTGAATCTACATTTATGAGTTCATCAATATCATCGTTGCTATCAATAGACGGAAGTTCAAATAAAGGTTTGATTACTGTCTCGTCGAGATTGTGGAGTATTTCATCTGTGATAACTTTAGATGTAAACAGTTCTGTTACAGGCAATTCGCAACCAAGATGTTTGACAACAATCTTACGAGAAGTGTCCTTTGGTCTAGCATACGCTGGTTTACCTGCTTCATCTGTCATAGGATAACAGTTCTGTTTATCATTATCAGATAATTTACCATACTCTTTTTCCGTAAGCATTTCTCCTCTCACAATACCAGAATTATCCCAAGTAAGATATGCTTCAAGACCAACATAAGGATTTGGCGCTTTAAAGAAAGGTATCTGGAACTTGACTCGTTGTGGTATAGTAAAACGAGACTTTTCTGTTTTTGCTGTTACAATAACACCAGTTTTAACATATTCACCAACCTTCTGTTGCATAATCTTATCAGATTCCTTGTCATCCAACTTGGCCGTACTGAGCATGAGCGTCACTGACGAGTTATATTGGATTCCAGAATTATGGTTAATTATACCATTTTTACTAACATATGTGTGATTTTCATTTACACATATATCATATACTTTTTTACTTGAGCACGATTCTTGTTTCTGTGCTATTCTCAATTTTCTGTAATGCATCTTTAATGTTTTTTATGTTATCGTTTATATTACCACATTTCAAGTAGTATTGTCCTATTCTTAATATACCAACAATAGAATTATCTAAATACAGGATATCATCATCTCTTCTGATATCTTGCTCATCGTCATGATAAATAACACCATCAAATTCTATTATAATAACTCCGTTTTTTAATTCAAGATATCCGTCGCATGTATAAAGATATACATTTTGTGTTTCTTTTTTACAATCTTCCGGTATCACAACAAGATAAGGTTCATGTTTTATTTTACTATCAACATGATTTATCAAAAAATCAAACATTTCATTTTCGGATTTTGATGATGTTCTAAGTTTACCATATTTAAAACTATTAACGAGCTTTTCCCTTATATCTTTATTTTTCCAATTGTTTACACAAGTTTCTTTAGATTTTTTTATTTTTTCAGCATAACTCCTGAACCCGTTTCTATATGCTATGAAACTTTCACTGGATGGATTATATTCGTTTATTTTTTGCTTAGCATCTGTTTCGCTATATCCCAAAGACATCCAATATTCAACACATCTAACAGATGATTTTCTACTAAACTCCTTTGCTAATTTATCGGCAGATTCATCATCAAAGCCCAAATCAGTCCAATATTTACGTTTACCTTTTCCACACAACGAATACTTTCTCTGTTTATCAGAAACCATTTCTATCGCTACACTTTCAGGATAACCTTTATTAATATAATGTTCTATACAACGATAAGATCTATCTTTTTGTAAATCGCTTACCTTATTTTTAGCATAATCTTCACTGAATCCTCTACCAACCCAATAATCTACACTAAGTTGTGTTCCTGTTGTCTTTATTATTTTTTTTAATGTACTTTGTATAGTCATTATAGGTAAACAAACATTATCATTAAAAACATAATCATGTAAATAATTATAATATTCTTTATTGTCAAAATTGAAAACTCTAAGATATTTCAGTAAAACAGCATTAAACTTATCATAATCATTATCGTAGCACATATCATACTTTTTAGGATCTATGCTTTTCAAATATGCATATATTTTGCATCTTATTTCGTTATCATTGGTGTAACCCAATAATCTCCAATATTGTTTCGTATACGCATATGCTTTAGATATACACCCCTTCTCTTTAAGTATTCTCTTTATTTCTTTCTTTGCTTTATATTCCGCAATCGGAGTCAAAACAACATCAAAGTACATCTTTTTTATGCTATCAACAAAAAATGTGTTTGTAAAATTAATATTTGGTTCAACATTGTATAATAGAGTCATAAAATTGTTTTCTGTGATGTATTGTGCATTTCCTTTCATATAAACATTTTTTATTTTATTTATCTTCGGGTCAATACACAAAAATATCACATTTCCTCTCTATATATTAAAATCTAATATCTCATCGTTAACATCGAGATCTTTTGCTCTTTTCCATGATTTTTCATTGGTTATGTCATTTTCAACTAAAAATCTATGATCTTCACTACATTCTATTGTCCTACCATCATCAAACGTAAACGTAATGGTTGGTTTTTCAAAAGTGAACGTTTTTAAGACTTCCTGATACGATCCATCCGCTGTGAGGACTCTATCACCTTCTTTTATATCCTCAATGCAAACAGATCCGTTTTCTGTAATAATTTCTTCACCTTCAACTAAACAACCCCCAGATACAATTGTCTTAGCGAAGAGATCCTGCGTCTTATAGACATGTGAGTTAACAATAAACAATGCACCTGCCTTTGCGAGAGCAGTCGCATTAGTTCTAAACAAAGCTTTCACTTCCTGCTGTTTTGTCATATCCCTCTTCTGGTTAGCCTCAATAGTATCATTAAGTTCCTTTGCTGATGTCAAGTTTCCAAGAGAGTCAAGAACAAAAACAATCTTAGGTCTTTCTTCCACTGGAACAGAATTAGCCTCCTTAAGGATATTAGCCATGAAACTACTAACCTCGGTTATCGTTGTGACCTGTTTGATGATAAAATTGGAAGCATCACAACCCAACCTTTCCACAAACTCAGTATCAATCGCACCTTCAGAGTCCATATATATTGGAGTATAACCTTTTCTTTGCGCTTCTCTGCATATAGATATAGCAAGATACGATTTTCCTACTCCACTTTCACCACAAAGAGTGACAACACGAGAAGCAGGTGCCCCCTTAAATAACGAACCTGTCATAGCGGCATTAAGAATATACCAACCGGTGCTAATATAATCTGGAATAACTGCTGTTTTACTTTCTGATAATAGTTCCGCGCTATCATCACATTTCTTTACGATATCAAATATCGATAACCCTTTTCCCGCTGTCTTTGTACTTTTAGCCATATATTTTGTTTTGTTTTTACTTTTTTGCAAATATACAACAATTATTTGTCAATACCAAGAAAATTCTCTTTTCTAAAACATCTCCAGTCTTCTTTATCTAAATCAAAGTAATTGAAAACAAGGTCACTTGGTTTTCTCCTGTCATCACCGACGAACTCATCAGGTATAAGACCTTTCTTAAGTGTACCTCTTGCTTTTCTTTTAGAACCGTCTTTTTTAGCAAATGAAAATTTAACTTCACCTTCTCTCATCAATGCACGAAGTTTTTTGAGGTCAGCCTCAAGTTTCTCTTCTTTTTCTTGTTTTTCTTTGTCACTCATAACAAAAACTCTTTTTCTTTATGTATTTCGATTTTTCACAACATCCTCAAAAATAGATAAATAAACAAACGAATTTTCAAAAGATGAGCAAAATAAACCAAAGCGAAATAGACAGTCTGGATACAAGATTCAGCATGAGAATGTTTATTGCTGATTTACCAAGGGTGTTAAATGAAGCTTTCGCATTAATAAAAAAATTCATCAACACAATTTACAACTGTGACACCAATGAATTACATGCGACTTCAATGTATACAAAAACACTAAAAGCTAGCACAATAATAACAAACAATATAGCATTTCAAGATAGTGCAGGTCAGAAAAACATAACATATGGCGAGATAGAGGATATGAAAATTGCTATAGAAAGAATAAAAGATGTATTGAATATACAATGAGTAAGAAACTTAGGACACCGTTAATTAAACCAAGAACACAGGGTGGAACATTCTATACTTTTGGATCCGCTGTGGAAGACATAGGTTTAAATATAAATGAAAAAAGCAATCGTGTTGAACTCACACATTATGCTTTAATTGATATACCAGAATTTAGTAAAAACAGTTTACTTGTAAACGGTTCTTATAATTCACCAGATGCAGGTGATTTGTTATTTGCGGAATCGTTTCAGAATTACGCTCTTAACTTTGAAACCGTTGTTCGCAACCAAAACACATATAACTTTGCAATAAACAAAACATGTTCAGAGAAAGTATTCTGGAAATGGCTATTCAAAATATCCGGCAAAACACCGTCAGATTTTCAACTAGTAGGAGAGAATTTGTATACTGACACAACAGATAACCCTATTGTGAAAGCCTTCGGCCAAATATCAGCGGGTTCACAAAGAACTGATGATTATGGTATATACAACGAAACATTCGTTCAAATACCGTCATCATACGGTCAAATGAGATGTTTTTTCAAAAATGACCAGGATGAGAACTACAACAAAAAAATGTCATCTTTCTCTTGTGACCAACTCATTGAAAACATCAATGAAGATGAATTAAACGGTAATACAATAAAGAGTACGGGTATATCGGCACTTTCAATTGTAGATAATATTGCTGAAGGTACTTATACTCTCGACCAAGACAAGCCTACAGATTTCTTCGGAATAGAATTCGATTTGGATAAACTTAGAACATATTACGATGAAGAAACATTAACGTATGACGATTTGGGTTTCGGTATCGAAGGTGATGAATTACCAACTAATTTTTCATTCAATGCCATACTCATATACTATTCGATTTTTGACGCGAATAATAACAATATTCTCGCCACAAACTTATATGGTATATATATCATAGAAAAGGCTGTTGAAATCAAAGGGGATCCAACATATAAATTCGCATCGTTACATAAAAGAAAAACAACATCACAGGAAACGGGAACGTCGTTTTCTTTCAGATTAAACATCAAACCTACATCGGCATATAGCGGTGATGTTACAGTGATAGACAATTCATCTTCCGCATTTTCAATGGCAACAGATTTCAACGATATGTTGAGAAACCTTAACAGTGCTATTAGAACGTTATCGAGCAACAGCAAATTGATTTATGATATAGCAAAAGATAACAAATCACTGAAAAATTTAGCAGTTCAAGCATTAGATAAGGTAAACGACTTGGAAAGCACAATAAATTCAATGAAAAATGTGGGTAACGAGAATGAACTCATTTTGCTGAAATCTCCAGATCCAACATACAATTCATATGATTTCAACAAGGAAACTGCTCAAGCAATATTAAACATAGCAAACGTTCAGTTTGATTTTAAGACAGGAAAAGCATCGATAACTTTTTCAGATGAAGATATACTAACTCTTCCAGAAAACGCTCAGTTCATATGCAAAAACATCTTTAAGGATTCGTATGGATCTAAACTGTATGATGTATTTAAAATGATTGCTTTGCTTGTCGCAGCGAACAAATAACAAGAAAAAATAAACCTGAAAATGCTCATGTTTTTTGACATGGGCATTTTTGCTTATTCTATGAATGTCAAATAAATAACAAAAAGAAACTGTACATTTCATGTCGAATGTAAATTCATATTCAGAAAACTTAACTAAGTTAACAGAAGCCAGCAAAAATGTGATAGAAATGGCATCTGCATTAAATAATGCTGTCAAAGGAAATTCAGCAGAAGTTGTTATGGGAGACGGTATAGCTTTACCGTCACTACAAAACATAGCAAATCGAGTGGAACGTGTGGAAAATACAATATCCAAATTCACACAAGGGAAAGGTATTGTTGAAGTTGACGATGGCTCATATAGAAAAATAAGAGTGGATGCTATATCCAAACCAGCAGCTAACATCAACGGTCTGCCGTCTGTATCAACATTCGGCATAAATCCAAATTGGTTTTTTGAATCATTACAATACCCTCGTTGTGTTGTTCGTATAGATTTAAGAGGTAAAATAGATAGTGATTCTGATAGAGCATATGTGAATCGTATCATAATAGATGTTGATCAGGTGAACATGACATCTGACATAAAATCAGCATTATTGTCATCCCAGTTATCTTATGGTAACATGATTGAATATCTCGATAACATAGGAATAACATATAGAGAAGATCGTGATGAAGTACGTTTACCTCTAACATATGAAAAGTATAAAGGTAGTTTTCAAATCATCAACACAGCCGTGATGAAAAATACCTATACATCCATGAACGAGTTATGGTATTACTTGTCCGATGTAAAATATTCTACAGTATCAGAAGACGGTGTAGTCGAATCATCTGAAAATGTTTTATCTGTGGGCGATCTCCTCAGATACGGCGATTCTATATACAAAATCAATTATATAAATCATTCTGAAAATCGTGTTTTACTTGGATATAGTTCTGGATATGATACAATAGGAATCGGCGACACTCTTGAAATATACAACGATCCGTTCTCAGAAAAAATAATCAACATAGGAATAAGTATAAATGAACTGTGCATTGTTTATGTTAAGGGTGTAAATGAAAATTATAATCTCCTTTCAAGGGAGTGGTCTAATCCTGTTGTGTTCTTGTCAAATGATTTGATGTTTGAGGATAATGCAACTATGGATTTTGTAACATATTACAGAAACAATGTTGCTGATTTTGGTAGAAAGATGATAGGTCAGATGAAGGAGGGCCAAATAACATCATACGATGGCAAAAAACCTTATGCACCTTCTCTTGTAACAAACGATCTTAGGGTAGTACAAATAAACACACAACTTAATGCTACACTTGATAGCGATGAATACAATCGAGTTACAACAGAGATATCATCCATCAAATCAAACATATCAGCTGTTCGTACAACAATAGCATTAAACAAGGACAAACTGCTACAAACTTCTGTAAAAACAGAAAGGAATACTATACAAAACACTATCAACAACGACACAGAGAAACTTAACAACCTCACAACACAGTTCAGTTCCCTTGTTGAAGAATTAAACACTTTATTAACAAACGCTGGAGCAATAAACTATACACCTAAATATCATGTTAGAGGATTTTTCTCTATACCTGAACCAAGATATGATGTTGAAGATGGTGATAGAAATGTAGGAAAACAACAGATAATAGGATTTGAAACCATGTACAGATATCTGCACATGGACGAAACTGGACAAACGCTTAACACTTTCGATTACACTAACAGTAATAACATCATAGAAACAGGTGTGTTCACTGACTGGAATCTTAG
Organism: Wujia sp.; assembly: GCA_045531735.1. Taxonomy (GTDB): domain Bacteria; phylum Bacillota; class Clostridia; order Lachnospirales; family Lachnospiraceae; genus Coprococcus_C. Next base: position 174,771 of record JAZSEO010000052.1, read on the forward strand.
CGTATCACCTTTCCTCGAAAAGGCATATAACAATGAAACCGATTCATATGATTGGATCAACGAGAAGGTTGATGGTACACATATATCAATAAATCAAATTGATGTTCCTATAAGAAGCGGTGAAAAAGTTGAGATTAAAGTCAGAAGTATATCAGAGGCTGGCTACCCTTACAACCCGTTAAAATCAGATTGGAGTAACACTGTCATCATATCTTTCCCAGTTAACTTGACATCTGATGATTCTGTTACAGCTGTGCTTGATACAGTAAGAAACGATATGACATCCGTTATATTACAGGAGACACTCTCCGCAGCTGGTATCTATACACACTTGTCTGACTCCAACTCGATATACAAACACAGTGCGGAAAGTATAGAATATACCGAAACGGATTCTAGTGGTAACATATCAACAATGAGTTTAGCAGATAAATTGAGACAACTTTCACAAAAATAATAAGTAACACATGTCAATAACACCTATAAAGGGAACACAGTGCGATCATTTCATTATCAGTGATTCCAGTACATGTAAAATAAAAATTGGAAATAACGTTAATAGAGATAGAATATACATTAACGGTATAGCATGTGCGGACAAAACTACAATGGATTTGTATAAGTTCAACGACAAATATATAGGACATATACATTTTAACGAGAAAGAAGAAGCATCAATAGTAATAGATGGTTCTACTACCATTGAACATCACATGGGTAATGATATCAACAAAAATCGTGTTCCTTGTACAAAACTGTTAGATCATGATGCATCTTTTCAGTTACTAAGAGTGAACCCTAAACTCACAGGTAACATAAAAGTTGTTGTTGATACTGATAGTAACATGTATCTCGATACATTCAAAGTATCAAACGGTCTATCACAAAGACGATATAGAAAAATAAAAATAAATCCTAACGAATATTATGGATCTTCTGTTATGTCACAGTTCAAAGGATTGCTGTCCGATGACATATACAAAATAGAAGATTCATGCTACACGTTGTTCTCTACCGTTAATAATGTAGGAGATAGTTATTATGATACTTATAATTCGGGTGTAAGAACAAATACGGATAAATTGTACAAAGAAAACTATTCTTTGTTAGCACCTCTCTGTATAAGAAAAAACATGCCTGATTTTTTCCTTGTTTTCAAATGTAAAGAACTCCCTGAATTCACAACAGACAAAGAAAGGTTGTCTTATATGATTCAGAACGGTAAACTCATAAAATCATATGATTTAAGAGAAAAATCAGACATAGGAAAATACATCAGAACAATATATAAAAAATCCAAAGAGTACCCTGGTTACATGTACGTTTCATACAATTATGATGAATATAATGTATACAACGGTATATCCCTGGATTATGGTGTAGTTGGGCCTCACTATGAGTCGACATCTCTCGAAAGAAACATAAAAAACCAAGTTGCGATGAACGACTGGTACACACTTGGATTCGAGAGAAATAGATTGCTTGCAAAAGATATTGTCAATTTCGAATACATGTTCGATGATCCGGAAGAAAAGACTTTTTCTCTCGCTAACTATTTTGGTTTCTATGTTAAACTGAATGGTGAAGAAAAGGATTTTTCTTGTGTGAATATCAATAGCAATTACGGAAACGAAAGGTACGAGTTTGATACGGAGTTAAGTGGTGTTAACTTTTCACCGGAAAATTACAAAAATGTAATTTATGGCTTTAGTGAGCCAAACGGATTCCACAGATTGTTCACTAACATAATTAACGTCAATGACGAAAACCTTGTTAAAAACTATGTAAAGAAACCTTACAAATGTATAGTGTCAAGTGATGTAACACATCACAACGAGACTTCATCACACATGTTCTTCAGAATGACAGATGTGTTTTGTGTCGGAGAACATTATAGAATAATAGACAATAGTAACAGAATAATATATGATGTGATAATGTCTAATTATGACAGCATATATGATTATAGCGAAATCAGTTACGATTATCATACCGTAGATGATATTGAATACGAGATAAGGAAAATATCATTATACAACATAGGATATCGTGACGATAGCAACGCATCATTGTCCGAACAGTTACACACATTCGTTAATGCGGTAAATGAACTTAACCCAGATCTCTTATCAGCAAAAACAGACGGTGTAGATACTGTAACGATATCATACAACAACATATGCAAATATACTGATAGCGAATGTGATTTGTTATTCGAACGAGTTTTAACCAATTGTTCATTCAATGATACAATTGACATCGACATAGACAAATCTTGTCATATAATGGACATAGAGCCTTCGGAAAATGATATTTTCGAAATAAAAGTAAGTGATGGTTTTCTTTTTCCTTTTGGTTTCGAATCATTAGGTACCAGAAAAGCATATTGCACATCATTTGTACCATATAAGGTAGATGGTTATAGGTTGTGTTATTTCAAAGGCGATATAAACACGGCTATAAACACACATTACAGTATAATATACAAGCACAGCGATGGTTACAATTATACAACAGCCAACGACATTGCAAATGTCATCAGAAAAATAAAACCGAAAACCCACACCGATGCATCCGACAACACAACAACAACCAAAATTGTTACAGAATCTCTCGGTGTAACATCGTTCGTTTATAACAATAGCGAACACTGTAGATTTTTTGAAAGCAACATGTATCCTGAAACGGATGATGATGTACTTAGATTGTATCAAAACTACCCATTGAACGCAGGTATTTGTTCTATAATACCTGTTAGGGATTTATATACTAATGTGCTTGACACAAACAGCCAAATATCACACAATACATCAGATGGTAACATTTCCTCTGATGGAGGTAGATTTAAGAGCGAAGATAACATAACTGAAAAGGTTCTGCTCGATGGAGAGGAAGAATACTTCTGTGATTACATAGACAAAAACGAATTATTGAAAAACGATGATTCGATAATGTTAAACAGATCGGATGATACCCTTAGTGAATATATAGATAATTTGGTGAACAACAACATCAACAAATCCGATATATCACTGATAGTACCATATTGCTGTAAATGGGAAAGTGTAGGTACAGATTATACAGGTGAACACATGAGAATCATGTATCCTTTCATAGATTCAAAATACACATCATTGATAGGTGGTTCTTATTTCTTAGCATCCGATGATACAAGAGGTGTTGGTTATATAAGCACGTCTGCTGTTGATGGTTCTGACAAGTTTAGCGCTAAATATATAAATGATGGTTTATCAACGAAACAACATCACGATTTCAGAGAATATATAACACACGGTAAGGGTTCATTGGATGACATATTACATTTAGACTCTTCTTTAGACTCTTCAGTTGTATCATACGATACACACTCGAAATGGTCTCGTGTCTATAAACATGGCAACAACACTATAGAATTCATATCCAGTGGTGTAAAAATACGTCTATCTTCATCAAATGACGCGATAGTCAATTTGACACGATATAACGGATATTCTGGTATACTGATTTGCATGGACGGTAATAACCCGTTAAGAGAAAATAATATCGAATTGTTTGTTGATGAAACAAAAGAGCAGTTGGCTTTAATATACTATAACGGAACATTATCAAGCGATGCTATATTAAAAAAAGATACAAAAGATGCTAGCACACCAAAGGATGATTATGTCGCGTATCGTATACAATTAAACAAACCTTTAACTGAACTCCAGATTGAAAAAATAGACGATAAAAACATAAACGTTGCTGTACCTAACGATGCCGGATTAACAGAAGAACAGGGATATCACGGTGCTATGATTATATCATCACCTGTATTTGATTATGACACATATTCGGTTGAAAACTATAATGTTGTCATCGCTACCGTAGACGGCAGTGTTTGTAACGAAACAATTTCACCTGGATATATTTTAGGTAAAAACCCTTCCATAATCTCAGCATCCGAACCTGTAGATACAACTAACGGTAACATCAAAAACAAACTGAATAAGCTTGTACACACATCCGATATGTTCATTGTATCAAAGGGCTCTGTTGGACATAAAAACTTTCAACCATTATCTAACATAAAAAATAAAGCGAACGATGTTGCTATATTTATAAAAACTACAGAATCAACCAAAGACTATTCTGGAAAAAATAGCATCATATCAGTTTCTATAATAGATGCTGTGAATGCAGTTAAAGAGGATTCGAGTTTTTCAGATATAAGCACCCCTACACCTATACAATCAACGTATTGTGTGCCCGTTTACAAAGATATATTTAATTTCGCTTATAACGATAATGATATTGAATACATATCTGAAAAATTCAATAAAGATTTTAGAGGATGCAATATAATGATATCATCTAATAACACATCGATAAGCAATATAGATCAGATGTGGATTAAAAAATATTTGTTTTCACAGAGCGAGAATAATAGTATAATGACTCTTGCTAAAATAAACGATTTTAGTCTGTTCCGTTCTTGTTTTGAAAATAAAATGTATAGGACCTATACGGACACAGATACATACACATCAAGCGATGGTGTTGACACTGGCTACGAGAAAAACACTTTCTATGGTTCCAGAGCATTACAATTAAAAACGAATAACAAAGACAATACAATAACAATAACAGATTGGGTGGACACTGTTACAGATGAACACAAACGAACAGTCAGATTAAATATAACGGAAAGTTTGATTAACTATATCACTTTCAGCGAAGGATTTGAATCTAACTGGACACGATTCAATTCAACAGAAACACTCAATAAAGCAAAATATATAAAAAACAGTATTCTGAATCATATCAATATAACATCTGGTTCTGTATTTAAACTATATGTTGTTGAAAAATCCACAGTATTCAAATTCATTGATTACACACCAATATATAACTTTACAGAATTGAGTAACTCAACAAACAACATTATACACGAAAACGATACATATTATATAGAATTAGAAGGATTTGATAACAGACTCTATAGTGCTACATTTACAATAAAGATTTAATAGTATGGCTTTTGATATAAACATCAGGGATTGTAAACACACACCGTCGTTCATCACAGCGGGATTAGAAGGTGATGTCGGAAAGGAAGGTCAACGAGGAACATCGTTGTATTTTTCAAACTACGATTTAACCAACGATTACTACAAAGATATCGTTATCAGAAAACTCACGAATAACGTGATGCTTTCTTCTGATGCCGACATCAAACAAGAAGGCAGAGAATATATAAACGGCGATCTCATATTATGCACAGATAAGAAAATATACGAAATAAAAAAAGAGAATGGTGTTTATGATATAGAATGTATAGGGATACTTCAAGATGAAAATATAACAAATGACTTTAAAGATAACATAATAAATGTCACGATAAAAGTTTCGTTCGACGAACTCTCTATAGGAACACCACCATCTAGTGTAAAACAAAAATCATTCACTACAAGAAAAACAGCATGTTTAACATTGCAACCTCGTATATACACATTGGTTAAAAGTAAAGATGATGAAAACGAAGACGATAACAACATATACGAATACTTTTTACGAATTCATCTATATAACAAAAAATACATGCATGATGGTGAATATAGTTTAAAACGGGGTTTATCTTATGAACCAGAAGACTCTCTAAGCGATGGTCCGAAGGAACCATTTGGTTTATCTTTAACAAACAAATATATAGAATTCTATAAAAAAATGGAATTCAGATTGTGTAATGTGACAGAAGAACAACCATATGATGAGAGGTATAATATCGTAATACCTGATATGGCTATGGATCTTTTACATCCATCAGGCAACAACATTTGTTTTAATTACGACAACAGCCCTAAAGATGAGGATTTTTTATTCCAAATCGATGACGATTATAAATGTATAAAATACGATGATGCATCTATCCCAAAATACGATAATTTAAACAACCTTAACAACAACGAATTAAGTTGTTATGTGCAATTTGAAAAAAATACAATTGGTGATAAAGTATATTACAACCGAAGGAGTGGAGAATCTTGTTATTTTTCCGGAATGTCAAAAGATGACGGACGTTATAATTTAAACGACGATGAAAAATGTTCAATGTCATATGATGAAAGATGTGAACAAATGTTTTCGTTTTTAACATCTGAAAAAAACAAAATAGAAATTGTGTGTGTCAATACAGAAACAAGACGCGTTGAAATAATTGACACAAAGAACAGTAATATTAAATGCAAATTCATCTTAAGCAATGATAAATCTGTATAATTCAGGTATACAAGGATATACATTAAAAGGTAAAACTGGTGATCCTGGATCACACAGTTACAATATATTTTATAGCATATATAATTGTAACAATGAAGAAGGGTACACTATCGTAAAACATCGCATAAATAATGATCTTTCTTTATCTAAGGACGATAAGAAAAAAGTATCATACAATGAGCATGATATAATAATAGATTGTAATGCTCATATGTATGAATGTGAATTCGATTCTTCAACGGGTTTAGATATTACTTATATAGGCAATATCATTAATCAAACATCAACTGATGATACAACAGTTGATATGACACCAAGAGTATTTGATGTGACTCTATCGGGTTCAGAATTAAGTGTTGAAAACACAGAATCAGATTACGCATATCACACCGAATATGGATTTTCAACAAATGTTAATGTTGAATTTGACAATGACAATAAATTACCAGATAACGTAAACGCAAAACTCGTTGTATTACATAGATGTGGCTTGGTGCAAGAATTTGATTTATCTAACGAAACTGGTGGTATTTATATAAACGACAAATATGCTCTGATGGTAGCAGACAATGATGGTAAAAAATATAACAATTCTAACGATATCATCGAAAAAAACATCGACTACGAAAAATATTTCGAAGATGATTGCAACATATATGTTGATGTGTATAACAAAAATTCAATATATAGATTTGTACAAAAACAAGCTCAAGAACAATGATTGATACAAAACACATAGATGGTCAAACATCAACATTTATACCTGGTAAAAAAGGACTCACTGGTAAGAGAGCCCGTGTGACATTTATTTCATCTTACAGCGAAGGTCAAGCAACAGACACCAAACTCCTTGAACAATATGAATTAACCGAAGATTCTAAAATTGATTCATTGATTAGTATGGAATATCAATATCACGGTCAGTCCGATTACCCAGATTATGATTGTATTGATAGTTCTTCTATAGATTATAGAAACTCTCCAACCGACCCAACATGTAGTTGTCAAACTGAACATGAAAATGGTCAAAAGGGTTGTAAAAATGATGTGGAAAATTTCAGATCGGGTGATATAATAGAAAGCGAATCTTGGATTGATGATATAACAGATGAATCTTTCCCTGGATATAAATTTTACGAAAGAGACGTTGTTACAACAGATAGTTCTATAGCATACACAGCAAAAATACCAAATTCTTACATCTCTATCATTATATCAGGATTTGACACCACACCTAAACTTGTAAGACGATTAGATGAATATCCAGAACCATACGATTACATAATATACGTTGATAAGAACGTCACATATCTTCTTATGATAACTTCTGTATCAGAAAACGAATACTATGAACCTATAGCATGTCATTGTAAAATTTTAGATACATGGAAAAAATCTGAAGATATGGCAACATACATTGCTAACATAGATGATATAACAGATAACATAAAAATGTATCATGTAAATTATCCTGTTAAAAAAATAGTAACAGATGATGAAAAAATAATAAAAAAACTATACGAAACTGATGTTGCTGAATGTGATGTATACACAAAAAGAATAAATGATGAAACAAGATTTAAAAATTTCTTAATAGTATCACCATCACTTAAACCAATAGGAGATTATAAAATAACAGCAGAATTTTTATACAAAAAAGATAACCCTTTCATTGACAGCATAATATCAAAATTGTTCGTTAAAGATGGAAATAATAGTGTAATAGGCTCTCCAACTAAATTCGAAAGAGGACAGACATTTGATGACGAAAACCTTAATACTTTCGAAGTTATAATAAAGGATTATGATGATGGTAAAAACGAATTATCATTCAACTCAACACAAAAATTCTACATACCCGAAGACAGACAAAAAGATTACATTGTCTACATTTACATATATTACAAAAAACTAAACGGAGGTTATAACAAAGTATTAGTAAACAAAATGAAATATGAAACTTTTATAGAATCATCTGATGATTGCCTTGAACAACAAAAATAAAGAGTGGTTAATTACCACTCTTTATTTTTTTATATTGTTCAGTTGTAAGATTATAAACATCAATATTAGCCACTTGAAACACATTATCATACATAACATCGTTTATTGAAACGTCATCATATACACAATCTTTTAATATACTGTGTACTTTATGAAATTTTTCAACATCACATAACCTATATTCATTATCATTCCACGAATAACCGCTACACTCACCTGGTGGTACAGTTTTTAATCTTGTAGCGATACACATGCTACACAAACCGCTGTAATCTGGCTCAATTTCAGGTATAAAATTATATTTAATGTTTTGTAACAGTTCATAATATTCTGAGCCATACCACTCTTTCATACAGACACCTATTAAACAATCATCCACATGATCTACACCCAAACTATCATACAATTTACCACTTGTAGTGAAAGCATAACTACCATGTAAAATAGTATCAACCATTCTTTCACCAAAAATCATAAAATCCCCTCTAGGATAAACATCGTTAAAATATTTTGATGTTGGATTAACGTGATTGTTTATTTTATTACAATACACTTTATTCTCATCCATTTGTTCTATTACAGAATCTAACAGATTTATATTTATATATGTTGATATGTTTGTTCTTACATATAAATCAGGTGAAAAGACTTCTTTTACATATTTCAAACATTTACACGTCTTTTCATATGTACGATATACACTTTCCATCTCATTAAAATATAAATGATATGTATTAGAATATACATCATCCTTCAACATATGTTCAAAACCACGATTAGAATAATAAAAGAAGAATTCGTATTCGTTTTTTAACTTGTCAGCGTTATCGTTACAATACTTTATAACAGTTTCCTTAAAGGCATCATTGTTTCTAATAGACGGCTGATACATCGTCGACATTATACATATAGCTATTCTCATCCAATTAAACTGTATTTAGGGTTAATATATTGTTTAGGAAGAACATTAACAACAACTTCATTGTTAGGTGTGCCAAACATTAATATAGCGTTCTGTCCATTCTGATAATTATTGTACCTTTCTATAATTCTTTCTCTCAAATTAGGAACATTCTGGAAATATCTCTTACTTGACCAGTTATCTATCTTTGATTCAATATCTGTTCGTATCCAAGATAAATGGTGCATTTTAATCATATCGAAAGGGAATGTTAAATATTTTTCACCTTTCTCCAAAACATAACGTCTTGTTGGATCAGATGGCTTATCAAATGTTCCGTTATTAAAATCAAATCTACACGACGCATTACTTATGAAAGGAACATAACATCTGTACGGCCACACCATTACATGTCTATAGTCTCTATAATAGTTAACATATTCACAATACGAAGCAACAACATCATATCCCTCTAATGTGCTCTTTGCTTTCTCAAATTCATCATGACTATAAAACTCATCACTATCAGTTATAATAGAATGTGAGCATTTGTGAAATTTTTCAAGATGGTCGAGTATAGCGTTTCGTTTATCCGTTTCTGTTAATCTAGGGGACTCTATACTTTCACCATAATCCTTACCCCTGAACCACATTATATCATCAACAAAACCCTCCCGTTTCAATTCACTTACATAATCAATAACAGAAGGATTTATATCTATACCAAAATAAGATTTATCTTGTAAACATATAACTATCACGTCTACAAGATCTCTTATCTCCGAGCACATATTTTTTAGATGGGTAACATCATCAAATGCTACTATACCCATCCCTAATTTTTTAATCTTACTCATTAAACACAACGGTGTATTTTTTATGTGATTGAGAATCAACTATAACAACATCAGGGTGATTTTCATCAAATTCTGATTTAGGAAAATGATAATAATTACCTTCTGGTGTAATTACAAAAAAATCTTCACCGTCTAATTCAATGTCTGCATATAGTTTTTCTATGTCCATATACATTTAGTTTATTTTTATTCTTGTTTAGATAAGTATGTTAGTTTATTCAACGTAACATAAAGATCCTCCAATTTATTTAACAATCCTACAAATATAGGTGCATTTTGTAAACACTGTATCAATTGTAAAGTATCGCTACTCATAGCCTTTAAAATTTCCCCGTATGATGCAGTCTCAGGAAAAATAGGCACAACCTGACCTGGTTGTATCCTGTAATCGCACAATCCCATAAAAGATTCAGCGATTTCGTCTTCCATTGCCATTAATACGGACATTGCATTATCGGTTTGTTCATGCTCTGTAGCAGATTTAGTGCTCCAATGTATTTCGCGCAACCTTATACGAACACCTTCCAACTTCTGTATGAAATTTAAAATCATCTCTGGATATCCAGGTTCTCTCTTTTCATCTGCGGTATCCATGACAATATCTATAACAGCAGCTGCCATTGTTGTATCTTTGTATTTCTGAGCAAGTTGACCTAAAGTCTCCTTATCTATAAATTCCATTGTTTTTTATATATTTTTTAGATATTTATCTCGTTAAGATCGACAGACACCACATTACAAGGAAATCCTCTCTTACAATAAATCTCTATTCTTTCTTTACCATGCTTATACAGATAGTTATCTGAATAAAACCCTGCACCATATCGGAAATCGTCAACAAAATCAACCAAAACGGTTTTATCTTTTCCAGTAAATGTTCTCATACCTCGTCCCAACAACTGTGCCATTATGTTATCTGATTTTGTAGATTCCACCAAAAAGATATTCCACATATTAGCTATATCAATACCCTCAGAGAAGCAACCTATTGATGCAACAACTATTGTGTTTTGATTCAAATCATCTTCCATAGCCTGTTTAATCTTATCACGCAAACTGGTAGTTGTATTTCCATCGATATAATAAACAGTTTTATCAGAATCCTCTCTAAGATAATTATATATACTTTTACCGTACTCTGTTTTGATATCAGTGAAAATAACAAGCGAGTTTTTTGTTGTCTTCTTTATCATGTTACAAATAAAAGACAATCTGCTCTTATCCTCTCTCGCTACATCTTTCTCAATATCAAGTATTTTACCTCCTATAGTAGGATCATCTGACTTTCTTACATTCCTAAGAGTATATAATGCCTGTAGTCTTTCTTCATCCAGATACTTCATATTGATAACATTAATATGAACAGGTGTTGCAGATTTCTTTTCATTTATAAGTTCATGTGAAGTCAAGCGGTAAACAACAGGTCCAATATATGATTGCAAAACAAAACTATCTATTGTACCATCTTTAGGAAATGTACCTGTCATACCAATCTTGTAAACGGCATTTGTACATCTTTTCAAAATAGTCCTACAACTTGTATTCGGTGCATGATGAGCCTCATCTATGATAATACAATCAAACTTCTCGAAAAAATCTTTCTTTTTTCTTACAAGAGACTGATAGTTACCAAAAACAATATCATCGTCGTAATCAGTTTTCTTTTTTGCATTAGCATGTATCTCACCACATGTCCAGTTACTGTTTACACCGTTTTTATCATCATACTCCAAGAACTTCTTATATGACTGTGTTGTAAGGTTGGTCTTTGGTGTAACAAAAAGAATATGTTTAACACCTAATTGATCCTTCATATACTTGAACAACATATATGACATAAGAGTCTTACCACCTGAAGTTGATATCTCAACACAACAATTCATATACAACAACATATTATAAACAGCGTCCAACTGGTAATCTCTAGGTTTGAAATTACTACTGAACAAATTGTTCATATATTCATCGTATATTTCTCTGTTAATGTTAGGATTCTTTATCTTTTCATTAAATCCATCACAAAACATCAAATAATAATTATAAGCCTTGCATGTATTAATAAGTTCCATCCATAAACCAGCAGGTATCATACCTAAATGGTTCATAAAAGTTTCCTCTATATTAGCATCTGGATATTTCTTCTTGATAATAAACCACGAATTAATCTTCTTGGTGAAATCTAACCTGATGTTAGCGATTTCATCAATATTACCTTCAACATATATCCATTTGTTATCTTCTGATAATGTAGCAGTTACCATTATTCGCGTTTTAATTTATTAATCATTGCAAATATACAACATTTTTTTCTAATAACAAAGTTTTACGCTAAAAATCTGTAAATTAAGGATTTGAAAATAAATAATAAAAACGAAACATTAATGATTTCAGGCTCAAAATCTATTCAAGAAATGGCTGTTGAGTTTGCCAATACAATATACAAACAACTCAACCAATCCGTCGCATCAACCGCTGGTGTCGACGTATTATGGTTTAGAGCCATACCAAACAAAACCAATCAAGATGTCATATTTCAAACATATACATTGTATGGTGTAGAGGATTGCCCTTTGGAATTTAAAGCACTATATTCCGATACAAATTATGATGACGCTGCTTTAACTTACAATATAATGGGAATTTCATATGCTATACCTATGACATTGGAAATAGATACACTGACATGGGAAACGGTTACGGGTAACGATGGATCCATTCCACAACAATACGATGTTGTGTTTATCCCTATGACACAGAAACTTCTTGAAGTTGCTAGTATGTCACCTATCAAAAAAATAGGTGGTCAATTAGCTGGTTATAAGATTAATCTTACAGCATATAAGCCTAAACGCAGTCGTATCGTTAGAGAAAATCTTAAAGATTCTATAGAGGAAAATTCTGTTAACAGAGATTCTTTATTCGGAACCGATATAGAAAACGCTATAAAGGATATTGTTGATGATAATCAACTTGGATTAAACACATCTACACCTGTTGATGAGTATAAAGATGTTGAAGAATCCTTGTCATCAGAATCCGGTGTGAAAGAAGTTAGAAGTATAATACGATACGATCTTATCGTTGATGGACACACTGTATCAAAAAATCATTATGACATGTCAGCCGATACCGAGATTATAGTACAATACAACGTATCCGATACTTTCACAAACAAAGAATCGAGAACATTCTCTTGTTGGTTCAAACTTGATGATAATAATTTATCACAAACAATAAAAAACATAAAGGAACCTCTGCAAGTAATATCAGAAAAACAGAACACATACATATCCGCTAAAATTGGAACAAAATTCAAAAAAGGTGATAATGTGTTAATAAAACGGGGATTGATTAAGATACCAGGTGTTGTTGTCGGTTCAAACAAAATACAAGTCAATTCCGAACACATTAAAAAGATATCCAAAATAAATGCGGAATGGTATAACACACCGGGTTTCGCTGTAATAAAGGACCAGGTTGTATGTTTGTTTAAGTCAGAAGGTTTATCATTCACGATAAAAGGAGGATGTTTTGTTTCCATAAAAACTGATAAAAAAGAACAACTCATACAATTACACAACGATATTATAACCAATGAGTGGCTTGGTATAATGATTAATTTATCTAAAACTCTTTCTATTGATTTGTTTGGGTCCGTAAACGGATTAAAAAACATAGATAGTATAACAGGTTTGAAGAATGATTTGTTTACTGAAATAACGTATACAAATCCATACATACCTAATGGACAATCTCGTATAACCAACATAAGAATGTGTTCTGGTATATACATTGATATAGATAGTAAAATTTTAGAATTTATAACATACAATGTTAAGAACAATAGCAAATATATTATCAATGATGATGCTATGACTTACTTGAATAAAACTTACATGGGCAAACAACGATGAGTGAAGTAATACCTACATTATTCGATACACGTTTATATAGACAATTGAGCGAAGATGGTACTTTTAAGAACAGTGATGACACTTATAATACGTTTTATCCTTTCTATGATTATCATTCTTATGTTTATGATTGGCACTCTACACCAGGTGCTCTTGATATGCAACTCGCTGAAGCTGAAAGAATAGGAGACAAGAAAGCTGCTAGTGCTATCAAAGCTAAAAGAGATAATGTGATAGCATTTGTTAAGGATAATGCAGATCAATACCTTGGTTCTCGTTCATTGATACACCCTTATGCACTTGTTAAAATAACAGGAGCATCTGGTAGTATGGAAACAGTAAAAAAACAATTATTATTTGACAGTTATCAACATAGGAGATTTTACGAAATCGATGGTATTGATGAGGAGAAATCATTCTCTGGCCACTATGCAAAAAACCCAACAACAACAGCTCTCATAAGATGGGGTAACGAATCGGATAGAAACAAAACACCTTATTCATTTCAAGATTTTGTGTTCTGTAAATGGTGGAACAGAATAGAGAACAATAGAATGATAACCCTCAGAAGATACGCTGCACCAGTGACTGATAACATTGAGTTCGCGGATTATGACACATCCGAAGTATCAGATAATGGAACCACAATGAAAGACAAAGATGGTAATGTTGCAAAAACAATCAAAGGCTCAAAAGGAAAAAAACCTTGGACACCTCTTGCAACTGCTGTTACATACTTTGGTAAAGATACAGGGAACGATTTATCTAAAATTTTAAAGTTCTCCGCAAAATACAATTGGAAAGAATTAAAAGCTGAAAGTAGTCCTATCGATGTAACATCATCACAAAACGATGCTGGTGCAGGTCTAGTCAGTAGTGACATATCTGGTGTTTCATCTGGATTGGGTTTAGTCGCTAGAGTCATGGGTGTGTTAGGTGATATAAACGACGGCAAGACTCTAAACATGGACGCTGCAACTGGTGTTCCCGAAGATCCGTATCAAAACGGACCTTACGAAAACAGGATACTGGGTCCAACAAATGTTATCATGAACACATATCGAAGGGAACGTGGTCTAGAGTTTAAACACGACGGTTTAAATTTAGTATTCGAATATGTCGCGAGACCTATAGCTGGTATAAACAACAAAGCTATTATAATGGATTTATTATCTAATATATTGGTGTTGGGATATTCATCCGGTTCATGGTTCGGTGGTATGTGGAGATATCGTTGTGATAGTCCAGCTATGTATCCTTGGAAATATGGAGATGTTATGAATAAATTACACCGTGGACAAATATTTGGCAAAGATGGTGCTATAGAAACGTTCGGTAGAAATTTATTTTCTGATGGAAAAGGTTTAGTTGAAACATTTATTCCCGATATAACCAAAATGCTGAAAGGTTTATGGGATGGTGCGATAAATTCAATAAGTGCTTTATTCTCTAAAGGTGACGATAAAGAAAAAACAGAAGAGGAAAAACAAGCTGAAGCAAAAGCAAAAGCAGAAGAAGGTTTCAAGTTAGCAGCGGGAACAAACACAGCAAAAACCATACAAAAACTTATGGCAGCTAAAATAACAAGAGGTTCAACTATACCTTTTTTAAGAAATCAAAGGGCATTGCTAACAGGTGAACCTGTTGGTGACTGGCATTTAACAATAGGTAACCCATTTAACCCTATTGCTATGATTGGTAACCTTATTGTCAAAGATCTCAGCATTGAATTCTATGATGAACTTGGACCAGACGATTTTCCAATAGGATTCAAAGCAACCATAAAATTGGATCACGGTCTTGGTAGAGATAGAGATGCTATCGAATCAATGTTCAACAGAGGATTCGGTAGAATCTATACATTACCTTCCGATTTTAGATCGTCAGCTGACAACGAAACAAAAGTTGATGAACACAGTGGTACAGATGCTCCTCGTACACATTATGAAGAAATTCGTAGAACATATTACGGTGGAGGAACAAGAGGAATAATGAAAACGCAAGCAGGTCCACTACAAAACGCTGGTAAAATATATTCCGGAGACGCTCGAAACATAAAAAGCTTGGCACCAAACAGTGAAGTATCAGGCAAGTTTTCCGTGGCAAGTTATTACGTAAACCCTTGGCAAATGGCAACTAATTTATAATATGTTTAAAAACACATTAGATTCAAAAAATACATATTTAGTCGGCGATAATATAGAAGTCGTTGATTTAGGTGATTCAATTTTCGACCCGAATGTATCGATAAATCACTTATATTCGATGTATAAAGTTACAAAAGAATATAATATGAGACCAGATCTTGTATCCATGTCTTTATATGGTTCAACCGATTACACCGAAATGGTTCTGAAATATTCAATGATAAACAACCCGTTTACTATTGAAGCGGGAGATACTATATTTGCATCATCATTGACAACAATATACAACGCTGTTAAAGACGTTGAATATGAAAAATCTGTTGTCTTTGATGCTGTCAAAAATTATCACAAATACATAGATAAAAAGAAAGTTCCTGATTCATTTGGTTCAGATAAAGTCAAGGATAAATCATCTTACGATCCTGATGCTGGGTATAACGGTTCTAACAGTAACAATGGTTCTAACACAGATGGTGGTTCTGGAGGAACAAACTCAAACAACGGGCCAGTTGAAGCAAATATAACAAAAACAGGTAACAGTGGTATAACAGTTAAGAACGGTAAAATCTATTTTGGTGCAGTCGAAGATTCTGTTTCAGCGGTAGACTCATCTATAGTAGATTGTGCTGTAAGCGGTGTAACACTTGGAGAATTTTTAAACGCAACACTTCGTAATTCACAATGATATTAAACCCGAAAACAGATAAACCTGCATCATACACCGAAAATAAAGATTCTTCTGGTGCAATCAACATTGTTCGTTTAGTAGAAGATCCTAAAATAAAAAAGAAAATCAAGTTTGATGAATTATCATTCGATGATTATTCAAGTGTTGTTGATGTACAGGGAGGTAATAGTGTAATAAACGAATTTGGTATAACTTTTCCCGTTATACGAATCAATGATATTATATTGTCAAGATTCAATATCAAAAGTATGATAATAGATTCCTCCGAAATACTACCTACTATACAATTATCTTTATATTTCGAATCTACAGCATTCATTGGCAAAAACATGCCTAAGGACGGTGACATGGTTTCGATTTATCTTAGAGCTAGCACCGATGCACTTATGTATTTGAGAAACGATTTTATAATCGAAAGTTGTATCGTACACACAAAATCATATAACAAATCGTCGATAAGTGTAGATATAAACGGTACAATGTTTATACCAGGTTTCAATTCTCACCAAGAATCGAAATCATACGTTGGTACAACTAAAGATGTGATAAAGGATTTAGCAAAGGAATTTAAAATGGGATTTGCTTTTAATGATTTTGACGATACAAACGATTTTCAAAATTGGTTAAGCATAGGATTATCTGGAGAAGAATTCTTAACACATTTATCGGAACACGCTTGGAAAGATGAGACATCTTTCTTTAGCGTTTGGGTTGATTTATATTACAATATATGTTTCGATAATGTAAACTTATTTCTTTTGACATCAAAAAACAAGGAAGAAGTTGATATCACATTTGCAACAGATGTTATGGCGATAGAAAACACAATCAATATGAACACAAGTGTATCAAATTCAAAATCCACTGTAAAGGTGTTAACTAACGCGATGGATTTTAGAAACACTCCGTTCTACATAAAAAAATGGACACCTATAAACACGTCAACATCAACCTCATTTGACACAGGATATTCAACCGTAACTTATAGTTTTGCACATAACCAATATCATCTTAATGATAATCAAAGTCAATGTTTCCAAACATTAAGGAACATACCAGCATATGACCCTAATAAAACAGACACGCACATATTGTTAAGGGGTAGGGCAACATACGACAAAGATAAAAACCCTAAAAATGAAAAGGCAAGGGTAAATCACGATTTTGTCAACACATACAACTCACATGAATGGGTAGGGGTTGAATACACTTTACATGATGATGATATAAAAAAGAATCCTAACAAATGGTCAGGTAATGTACATAAAAACTATATAAGAGCACCATACCACAATAAACAAAATCTTGATGAATTAGAAAAAATAATTATACTTGTTGAATGTGAAGGTTTAAACTTACAAATAATGAGAGGTGAACGCATACCTGTTTATATAGTTTTAAGCGGAACATATGATGAATCATCATATAACAACGCTTCCGAAAACGACATGAACAGAAACGTTGATAAATTCTACACAGGGTATTACATTGTGGATAGTGTAGAAATATCATATAAACCTGGTAACGGTAGCATATCACCTTATACAACATCATATACTCTAAAACGTAGAGAATGGAGTACACCAGAAACCATTTAAAAAATAAGATTAAAAACAAGATGGCAATAACAGATAATATAAGAAATTTGACAAATGCTAATTCATACGGTGATGTACTATCATCATTGAATAGCGTAGGTAGTGGTGTTGGTGGAGCTATCAAAAAAATAAGAAGTTTAACTAAGGAACAAAAAGAACCATCAAGTATAAAAGATCTTTACACAGATGGTTTTTTGGTACAAGACAGCCAATTCTCGCCAGACTTTTTTGCTAGAGCATTTGATGAGCCGACATACCTAACATTCAAAGTAGAATTTAACTTCGGTGACACAGAGAGTGAATACAGAAATATGGCATACAATAACAATGGTTTGTTGGAAAATATAACAGATTCTCGTCTTGATACAATGTATGATTATCTACCCGAACCTTTTCTTGAACCATACAGAAAGGAAACAAAGGGAAGGTACATGGAATCATTATATCGAACAGATACATATAAAGATGAAGAAGGTAACGAGATAACGGAAAATTCTGTAGTAGATGCATCATTAGGAAAAACATATTCAACAGAATCATATTTAGATTTTTCTCTGGGCGAGCACGGTAGAGCGGCTTTATTGCATAATTTTAAACTTGCTTTAAAAGATATACAAGATAATTTTCCATACTACCTAACGTCAATAAATGGAATAAATTCTCTTTTCAAAGTAGATCATGCATCAGGAATACGTTTAAAAGACGCTAAAATAGAATTAGAGTGTATGGAAGGTCTTGATTTGAAGATAACCCAACTTCTTAACATGTATAAAAAAATTGTATGGGATGATGTGTATCAAAGGTGGGTGTTACCTGATATGATGAGATTTTTTAACATGAAAATATATATATCAGAAATACGTTTATTCCATGACTTCGTGAAAGGTGATTCAAGTAAACAAACATTACACGATTTTTCCGAAAAAGATAAACGCAACAATTTATACACAGAAAAAACAAAATGGATTGATAAAGCAGATAACGCTCTGAGAACAGCAACGGCTCTATCCAATACATTTTTGGGTACAAAATCTCACCTGGATATGGCTATCAATTATGTCGCATCAACATATGAAACAGGAAGAGGATTATACGATAGTATAGCTGGTGCTATTACTGATATAAACATGTGTAATAGCGCTTTCAACTACGTTATGCCAACAATATGTATAGATTGTCATATGTGTGAGTTTGACATAACCAGCATAAACGCTCATTTGGATTCTCTCAAATCAGCAAAGGTAACAGATTCACCTAGACCAAAGATAACGATAAATGTAGGACAAGCAAAGGATACACAAATATATCCGTTAAACGCATCTCTAAAATATACAAAAGGTAAAGGTTACTATGATACCATATCACATTACATAAAGGATTCTTCGATATATAATGTTGATGGAATGAGTGGTATATCAAATGCACGAGATAACGCTTTAAAACACACAGGTAACTATATATCCGATGATGCTCTCAAAGCTAAATTAACATCTAATGTTATAGGTGATAGACTCAAGGATTATGATTTTAATCTACAGTATCACACAGGACAAACCGAGGCAGAATCAATATTAGCTAAACGCCTAAATAGATTGATGATAAACAACAAAAGAGAAGCTAATTATCCAAGAGGTTACACACCGAAAGAATTAGCAAGAATGTCTTTGACTACAGCTGGTATACAAGAAGTACAATCTGTATTAGATTGGGTAGACAATCCAGACGATGATTTTGATATGGGATACATAATAGGAACACATAGCACGAGCACTTCACCAGACAAATCAACACGTGCAGCTGTTAAAGCGGTAGGAGACACTCTCAACAACGCTCTTGATAAAATTTACAATGGTGAGGAGTTGCAATCTATGGCCGTATCAGATGAAATGAAGAACAAAATAGCATCAGACATGTTTGATGAATACATAAAGGAATTAAAGAATTCGACAGCAACATCAGATGGTCCAATGAAAGAAATACTAAAGGCATATGAAGTAATAAAAGCGAATTCCGAATCGTTATCCGATTCATCAATAGATTCATCGATAGATTCATCAACAAACGATGTAGCATTTTCATATGATTATCCTGTTGTGAAGAATGAACCTGAAGAAATATCAATAGCAACAGGGACTAAATTTAACCAATACAATTAATGTTTAACGACGAATATCTTGGTACAGTTGTATACAACGAAGACCCTTTATTTGCAGGCAGATGCAAAATTAAAATAATGTGTTTGTTTGAGGATTTATCAACGGAACAATTACCTTGGATTTATCCCCAAACATCATCAACATTCAGTTCACCTTATGGCGCAGGTTCAATATCCGTTCCCAAGATAGGAAGCATCGTTCGTGTTAAATTTCATGGTGGTGACATATATAGCGGAGAATACACAAACATTCAAAACATAGACCCTGCTCTCATCGAAGAAATAAAAAACGATTATGTCGGTACACATATTTTGACATTTGATAGCGAGAAGAATCTTATTGTTGGTTACCAACCAATGATGGGATTCAAAATATGGCTGGATGGTTCTATGGTAAAAGTTGATGCTAACGGCTCAATTCAATTGAAACATAAAAACAATTCTAATGTTGTAGAGTTGAATGATAATAAAATCAATATAACAACAGTTTCATCAGAAGGCTCTAACATGAACGGAGAAATCAACATATCAGCCGGAGCAACTGTCAACATCACAGCACCCACGGTCAACGTGAATTCACCTAGCATATCACTGGGAAACAAACCATCAGATAAAGCCGTCAAAGCGGACAAACTGATAAACCACTTAAAGGCTATAGTTTCTCTGCTTGCATCAAAAAACCCCCAAGGGGCAGGTAGTTTAACGGGACAAAATTTCAAAGATATATGTTCAGATACAGTTTACATAAATTAACGGGAAATTGTTAAAAAATTTCTCTCTGATTATCAATGAGTTACAATTTTTTAACAATTTTTTTATAAAAAAAGTTCAAAAAACCTGGTCCATTTTAATTTTTTTTGTTAATACTATATAGAGGGACTCCCCTAAGGGGGTTATTAAAAGGGAAAGAAAATAATTTTTTGTGTTTGTTAGAATATGCATTTTATAATATATAATTAATATATAATTAAATATATATATTAATTATATATTAAAATACATATTTAACAAAGTATAATATTATATAATATTAAATATTATAATATTAATAAAATTATGATAATTCATGGGCGAAAAATGAAAAATGATAAGAATAACATTGTAACTACATGAGAAATTCTTCGCGCAAAAATATTTGCCATAAATAAATCAAACGAAACAAAACAATATGAAAGATATATGTATTAAGATACTGGAATGGTTGAAAGATTTCTTTGTCAAAATATTTTCGGATCCAAAACTTTTCATTATAGTTGCTTTATCTATAGCTCTATTTTTTTTGTATTTCAATTACAGATCCGTTCGAGATGATCTGGAGAATGTTGTGATAGAACAACAGGACACCATACAGGCTTACAAAAACAAAACAGGTGAACTGTATTCTCAGATCGGAACATACATCACCGATATAGACAATTTGAAAAGATCTAACACCGATTTGTATAACGAAGTCAAGAACCTTAAAGAAAATCCTATTATCGTAACCAAAGTTGAGACCGAAATTGTATTTAAAGAAAAAGAAGTTAAAGATACGGTTTTTGTTTACGGAAATAATATTTATCGCATAGGGCACACATACCAGGATCCTTTTGCTTATCTCGATATGTACACTGACTTCAATCTTGATAATATTACAGCAACCACTCACGTCAATTCTATACGATTTCCGTCTACTTTCAAACTGAATCTTATAGAATCAAAAAAAGGGGATTTGTCCTTCATCGTAAATACGGATAATCCTTATATTGAGATAAATAACATAGATGGAGTTATGTTGTCACCGGAAGATTCCAAGGCTATTAAAAAAAGATATGATAAGAAATGGTGTCTTGTTGGTGGTGTGGGTGGATCTCTGACTATGGTAAACAATCAAGTCAAAGTTTTACCTGCTATACAGTTGACATTCGGATATAAAATATTTGCTTTTTGATAAAATGCATAACAAAACAAGATATCTACAATTAAGCGATATAATGATGTTGGAATATAGCATGCTCGGAGAAACCGGGGGTGAAAACACCAACATCAATGAATTGTATCTTATAAAGACAAAAGATGAACATTATGGTTTGTTTTGTCCGTCTTCTTATGAAATAGAACCAGATGGGAATGGTGGATACAAGAAAATTTTCAATCCTAAATCGTTAAACACTATAAATCATCTTACTGTACCAAAGGATAAAAGCGGATCGCTGTGGTACATGTTCTTGGATTCCGATTACAAGTATTGTACATCGGAGAACTATTATGATTTTTACAGTAGTGATTTCAGTATTGATTATAACAATGATTTCGATAAAGATGACGCTTGTAATGATTTGAAGGTTAAAGAATACGCTAAACATCTTGATTATGTAGATGGTAGTGTTAAGTTCAAATTATACAGAGATATTGTTGGTTTGAGATCTGATTCAGTCAGGTTGTATTTTGTAAACGGATATGATTTCAGTAACATATATGGGCTCACAATGAGAGTCTATATGAATCTTCATACTACTGATGGTGAAGATAAGTTTGTGGATTTGTGCAACTTTGCTGTTACCAGAAACAATGCATACATATTAACTGGTTATTTGTCAAGTCCTATAATTTTCGGAAATAACATTTATGATAGATACATTGAAGTTAAATTGCCTTGTATCTATGACATGATGGTTAATAATAACGTTGAATCGATTGTACATGAATTTTATAATGATATAAATGTCGTTGATAGACAGAGCGTTAAGTTACAGTTTACATACATAATGGAAGACGATGTTACTGTCAGTGATATTGAAATCGACACAACAGAACTGGTTAAACGCAGTGTAACATCGAGACCTGTTAATTGTATATATTCCAATGACAGTATACTCAAGGGTACGATACCTACAGAGAATATAAATTCGGACAACATAGGTGTTTATATAGCAGAGTCACCAGATTTACCGTATATTGAATTCTACGGTACATGGAAAGATCAGCCGTTGACCAAGGATATTGTACATAGGTTCAATAGAGGTATTATGTTATATGATAAGTCTCTTGTTAAAAGAGATTATACGTATGAGGTTGATGATGAATATAAAGTCGAATATAATCTGAGAAAATGGGTTGCTATGCACGAATTGAAGTGTTATTTCTGTCAAGATGATGTTGTGTTGAAAGAAGAAACATATTCCATGTCCCAGATTTTTGTGAATGATGATGACGATGTGAAATTTTATTATAGACCACTCATTTTCGATGAAAGGCTTAGTATGAATGTTAATCACATAAAAATCATATATAACATGAGACTTGTTAATGTTGATGATAAAGTTCAGTTCCTGAAGACAGCGACATTGGCTATTGAAGAGAACAACAGTATGAAATATTATGCTAAAGGAACAACATTAGGATTCAGTGATACAAGACCATTTAAGGTATATAACAAGATAACTGAAGGGGTACAACCTGTTAACATTAAACAGACCACAACAAAACAGACAACAAAGTACATTAAAGTTTATTATGATTCGAGTAATGTAACTCTTTATGATAACGGTACAAGTTATGTTCCATATTCCTATGTGTTAAATATGAGTCAGTTACCGAAAACATATAAATTCTCGTTTAGAAACACAACAAGTGACGGTAAATATTCTATGTTGGATTTAAGCAACGGATCATATAAACTTGTGTTTAAAGATAATGCTGGGAACACAATAATAATTGAACCTACGTATTCTAACAATATGAACCTTTATCTTGGTGAACTTGAATTTGAATTAACTTCATCACATGTTGATAAACTCCAAAATGTTCAGGAAGGTGAACGTAAGATGAGTATAGTTTCATGTGGTGAAAATGGATATATGAGTTCAATGTACGATTTTATGTATAAATTTTAACAAAAACCTGGTCCAATTAGAAAAAATACGTTTATACTAAATAAAGGATTAATATTTTCAATATGGGAAAAACAGAAAAAGAAATTATCAGCGCATATGTTGCTGAAAAAGAAAGGACGGATGATGCTGTTGTCGAGCAGGCACCAGTAAGAAAAAATCATCTGGAGTCTCCTCTTACTAGAGGTGATTACGATAGAGTTGCTGAGGAATTTTCAGCTAAACACAAAAACAATTTAGGATATCTTGAAATACCAGTTGCTGAATTGCCTACAAAAGGAATGTTTTATCCTGATGATATAAAAATATCCATTAGAGCTGCAAGAGGTGAAGAGATTAAGCACTGGTCAACAATGAACGAAAGAGATATTGAAGCTGCATCGAGAAACGATGATATCTTCAATTATATGCTTGAAAGATGTTGTGTTGTAAGAATTGGTGGACAGTCTGGTAATTGTTGGAAAGATTTGGTTAACATCGATAGATTTTATATTATCCTTGCTATTAGAGAGTTCACTTTCACAGATAAGAACCCATTGATGGTTCCGTATGGTGAAGGAAAGGAAGATATTCCTGTAGTAAAGGAAATGATTGACTTTATCGAGTTCCCTGACGAATTGATGCGTTTTTATAATGCAGATAACAAGTCGTTTACATTCAATATTGACGGTCAGATAATCAATATGTATTTACCTACTATTGGTGTAAATAACTGGATTAAGAATTATGCTGAACTCAAGTCTAGATCAGGAGAGATTTTTGACAAGGATTTCCTTCTTTATGCAGGTATGCTTTTCAAGGATTATAGGAAGTTGAATTTTAAAACATATGATGATCTTGTAGGTTCAACAAGGTTATGGGGTCATAAGGAGTGGTCAGTTGTTTCTTATGTATTCGATTTGCTCAGTAATGTAGCTGCGCCTAAAATTAAATACACTGACGAGAACGGTACTGAGGTTGAAATACCGTTGAACTTTCGAGGCGGAATTAAAGCTCTTTTCTTGCTTTCAAATCCCCTACTCTCATTATGTTGATTTGATGTTGGTGTTCTCGATGAAACTTCATATTTCACCTGAACAAATGGGTGAAATGTTTTTCTATGATATAATGATGTTGTATGATAGATACAAACAATATGTGGAAGAAGAGAACGCGACACAAGAGAACCAACAAAAGGCATACGAAGAAAATTATCAACAGAACAACATAAATCCTAGTGATATGATGAGAAGCGTTCAGAACAGTATGCCTAGTTATAATAATATGAACATTGGTAGTTTAACAAAAGGATTTAAAGGTATTTAAATCAAAAAAGAGAGTGGTTTTCCACTCTCTTTTTATTTTACCCTCTATTTGATAGATCAAGGTATGTTGGTGATATTGTGTGTATTCCACCCCTTTGGTCGTTATCTTTGTTAATTAAAAGTTCAAGATTTTCATCTGCTCGTATTGTTACCATCTTAGATGTTTTTTCGGCTATGATGTATAAGCATATTATTTCACCGTTTTCGTTCTTGACTATTCTGTTGACTATGCCAGTGTATCTCTTATCTGGGTTATTGAACCCAGCTCCCCTTACTCTTGATCCAGGATGAATGTAATACTCATTTGATGGATTGTTTGGTTTTTGTTGAAGCGCGTCATTAAAACCAAGTACAGAATAAACATAACCTGGGTAACTACCTTGCACGTTATATTGTGTACCCGCAAGTGTAGGGTCACCAGCACCTCCGGCAACACCGAACTGCATTTCGTTCAATTTGTTTGGTTTAGCTATCTTTTTCATTATGCAAATGTTAAGTAGTTTACTATAACAGGGAAGGGGTTAGGGTTATAAACTATAAGACTAGGTATGTAATTCTTACACTGTGGTTCAGATGGATCATCAGGTATAGATGTTCTGATATAAAGTTGACCTATAGTGTTCCATAAATCGTGCTTAGTTATATAATCACAGTAACCCTCTAATCCTATAACATGTTCCGATGATAAGATTTCTGTTATAAATTCGTCCTCAGTTTTGTTTGATTCTTCGCAACCTGTACAATCACAAGAGCAAACTACACGGAATGTGTCATAAAGTTCATTGAATGAATCAACTACGTCAAGAATACGTCTAAGATGTATATCTTTTCCTTCGTTCAGTTTTTCAGGAACAGGTATATAAGTTTCAACCCTATCCGTTATATGTGCCATTTTAAGAGCTTCCTGATAATCGTATATGTCGTCAGTGTTGAACTGTGGATAAGTTGCTTTCATAACGATACCTTTCATAGCACCGTTCTTATATTTTTTGTTTGATATATATTGCTTTAAATCCTCGAACAAATATATTCTACCTGTTTCTGGTTGATATATTTCGTTTAGATGTTTGAATATATCACAAACGGTTGATACATAATCACATAATATAAATTTTCGGTTATATGTTTCTTCCGATATGTAAATTATCCACGGATAATTCTCTCCTTCTAAAGCGGTATATACATCTTCAACAAGAATGTTAGGAATGAACATAACATGGTCTATCCAAAATTCAAATCCTGTTTTTGTTGAATCGAAACGAATGAAACCGTCGTTGTATGATGATTCTGCTGGTATTTCTACGCATTCAAAAAACAAATTTATTTCATCTATGAAATTTACTTCTCTTACGATGTCACCACCAACTATAGCAACGATTCGTCTGGTGATACCGTGTTTCTGTTCTCTGTATTTTATAGAAAATGCTATAGTTGAATTGTATTCCCAATTGTCTACATCGGTTATAGTTTCAGGTATTTTACCATAGAATTTAGACATGAGTGTATCGCCATAGCTCATACCTTTAATATAGATGTATGAAAAGGGTTCTATTGTTTTCATGTCAGATGTATATTGAGTCATAGGTACATGTACATCCGCTAAATCTATAGATGTTAGCGTGTTAGCGTTATCTGTTATAACACCCTCATTATTAAATATATCGAATGATAATTCATCAGCGGATCTACCGTTACACAATAATGTTGTGTATATAGATGATTTTGTTGCGTTATTGTAATATTTTCCGAATAAATCTGTAGCCATTTTTATGAAAAAATATCGTTTAATTATTTATTTTCTGGGACTTAGTAGATATCAAACCAATTGTATTTCAATGTCCAATCGAATGTGTTATATGATGCTACTGTGGCCGAGTAACTTAATGTTAATGATGTTGTGTCTGTCGGTGTTATTTCCATAAATCTGAATCCTAATAACTGATGTCCAGAATCTGTCAAAAAACCTAATTCTATTGGTTCCATCCAACATCCCTTTAAATCTCTGTGATCATTAACATAATGAAGGTAAGTATCCATTTGATCGAATATGATCCAGTATGATAAGTAAGATTCGGTAAGTTTGAATGTGATTTTTAAAGTTTTGTCCATGTGAACTTCTAGTTCTTTGCCTGATGGATAATTGACTTCGTATTGACCTCGTTGTTGTGTTGCGTTATCCATGCTCATTGAAGGGAAAACTATGCTTTGTATCTGAGAGTTCATGAAATCATCTAAACTTGTATAAGGTAACCTCATTCGTTCAATCATAGGTGTCCATCTTTCCACTACTTCAGGATACCAAAAATTGGAAGGGAAGTACACAGTGAACATCTGTGGTTTATTGTTTAATACGCTCATTTATATGGGTTTTCAATTTTTATATTTATCTAAAATAGACAATAAATATAGAAATTGTAATCGTTTAAATGAAAAGATTTTACATCAGAAAATATAAAAAAACAAACGAGTGTGACACTGGTGTTGTAGACGGTGGTTTCGATTACTCTGATATGAGTTTCGGTATGGGTCCCGTTAATCCTTTGGGGGGACCTGATAGATTTGATAATTTTGTTATCAGAAAACCTAAAAGAAAGAAAAGAAGTGTAAAGAAATGAACAATTCTGTTTATACAAGACACAATAGCGATGACATCTTCAATAGGTCTATTATAGGTGGTCTTTTGAATCTTCTTAATCATAGTGTAAGTTATGAACAAATATGGGACAATAATGTAGTTGAAACTGTAGAAGTTCCGTTTGTTTATAATTTTGTATCAAGTGAATCAAATGAAAGATTTATTCAGGACAATTATACATTTTTTGGTAGAGAGTGCTTCAGTGATAAGATAATCGATGGTAACTTTGAAATGTTACCTAGATTTGTCCTTAGTTATGAAGGTTCACAAATAGATTCCAGTAACATAACGAATCGTTTCGTTAAAGGTGAATATCAGGTTAATGAAAACGGACAAATCAATAGTTACATTGGTTATATGTATAATATACCGTTGACATTAAATTTTACATTGGAGGGCTGGGTTGAGAATTATGTTTCCGCGTTTAAGATAGAACAACAGATAAGGGACATCTTTTATAAAAACAAAACATTTTGGGTTCTTTATAAAGGACTTAAGATTGGTTGTTGTGTAGGTTTCCCTGAATCTATAACAACAGGAGAAAAAACTGTAAGTTATACATTCTCACAAGAAAATCAAATAAAGATGACGTTTAACTTGGCGGTTGAAACATATCAGCCGTGCTTCGATGAATCTATAAAAATACCATCAAGTAGCAGAATAGAACACGTCGGCTATGATGTAAATATTTACGGTCAAAATAAAACACCACTTAATAAAAAAGTTGATGTTAAACTTGTTGATTTTGATAGAGACAGAACATATTTTGCTGGTGAAACTGTTTCTTTGAAGTGGAATGTGTTTTCTGAAACATCTGAAATGAGTACAGTTATGTTATATTACATAACATCGGATAACGAAAAACATATCATAAGCATACCTAAAGGTTCTTTATCGTCGTATGAATGGACCATACCGTTTAGTATATCATCGTTTACGCAACCCCATGTTTCAGTTTTGTCATCAATAGATGATATTGAAATCATATCCGAACCTACATTTAGAATCACTCCTGACGATAAAGGTTATATAACAACGGGTTCGTTCAATATAGTTGATCCTGGTAAGTTTTCGAGAAGCGGTTATGTTCAGATATCATGTGATTATATGGACGAATTGGGTAATGTTTATGTTTATGATGGTTATGTTGCTGATGTAACAAAGGATGGTGTACAGAAAGTGTATTATTACAAAGATGTGACAGGTTTATCCAATGTAGTTGTCATGAATAATAAGAAGATGAAATACAAAAAAACTGATTATAAGTCACATATAACGATAGGAATAGCATATCCACTTAACATGGAAATTTGTGATGAAATTCATAATGTGTTGATAATCTGATAGTTATGAAAAATATTTTTTAAAAATATTTTTTAAAAATGTAAATAAATAAAGAAAGAAAATCGTAACGTATTAAAATATAATGAGTAATAGCATGAATAAAACTTTATCGATGGTTAATATTGTACCAATCAAGAAGACCATTGAATCACTTATGGTAACGGAATCTGATTCGTTAGCGGTTAGTGCAGTATGTAAGGAGTTTTTAGGAAAGCTTAACGAGGGTGTATCGGAGACAGTTCTCTGTGAATCTTTTGTACTTGAACTTTCTAAGGTCGCAAACACAACAGTATCAAAAGATGCTGTTAAATCATTGACTGAATCTATAAATGCAAATGGTAGTAATATCAAACTTGCTAATTCAGTTGAAGCGCTTAAACACGGACCATGTATGTTCGTTGCTCCCATGATTGAATCTGCCGTTGTAGATTACATTACTAACAAGAATTCAGAAACACGCGATAATCTTCGTATTGCAGTATCGTTGTTTGAAAACGAAAGCAATGTTGTTAACATTCTTGAAACTCTTAATTATGAGACATATCAAGAAAAGTCAGGTATTACACTTAAAAATGCTGTTTTAGAGTCTGTTGAAGAAGTAAAAGAAAGACTTTATACACAGGATGAAGTTAATGCTATCATCGAAAGTAAAGCGAATGAAGTTGTATCAGAGTCTGTAAAAAAGACATATCGTGATATAAGGGCTAATTTGGGACTTAGTGGAACCATATCAAAGATTCTTTCGGAAAACAAAAACAACGAGAAACTTAAAGTATTCTGTGGTCAGTATATTTCCGCTATGAATGAAGGTAAATCTGAAGAGAGTCTTTGTGAATCATTTATTTCAGGTGTATCTAACTGGAATTATTTAAGTGCTGTAGACACTGAAATATCAGCTCTTTCTGATAGAGTTAACAAATATAAACAAGAAATTAGTTTCAAGAAGATTATGGAGACTATGCTCCAGACATCATCTTATTATATTGTCCCTCTCATAGAGGATTGTATTGTTGAGTATGTTGAGAATAAGAACATGCAAACAAGAGGCGCTATGCTCCAGAGACTTTATTCATTTGAGTATGATCCTTTTGTTAGAGATATTATTACAATTGCAACAAGAGATCTTTCTCTTGATAACACTGTTAAGATTGAAGAATCTTTGAGTGAGCAGTTTACAAAGACAGAATACATATATTCACCTATTCAGTATATCAAGGAAAATGAATGTGTATTCAATGTTAAGGGTTCTTATTTTGTAAGAAAAGGAAACTCTGTTTCTAAACTCACAAAGAAGGCTGTTGCTGAACTTTCGGAATCATTTAAGTCACTTTGTAACATCGTTAATTCAGGTAGCGTATCGTTCTCTAATATAGATGATACCGTAACTGTTTATGATGGTTATAATATGGCCGTTATTTCAGAATCTGAAATTCTCGTTAACGGTAAAAAGACTGTTACAAGTGAACTCGATAATCTTTACGAAACAGCTGTTGCTATGAATTCGTCTGATAAGAATTTCTATGGTCTTGTTAAGATTATGAACGAGAACTATAATGATATAGCATACATTGATTTTGTTAAGAGAGTTTCATCTAATGATGGTTCTGGAAAAGCTGTTGACGTGTTTAAGATTAAGAATAACATTTTTGTTAATACCGTGAACGAGAATCTTAAAACGTCTACATTCTACAGAAACGTTAATCCTATCCAGTGCAGGAATTATATCAATGAGCATATGGAAATTAATGTTGCTCCGTTGTTTGAGGATGTGCTCCCAGAACAGGAAAAGATAGAAAAGGAAATTTCTGATAAGAAGAAAGAATATGAGGAATATATCGAGTCTCTTGAAGACAAGAAAGAGGTTCTCAGAAATATGAAAGGAGAAGCTGATTCTGATGATATTGATGACGCTATCGCTATGATTGACAAAGAAATAGAGGATACAAAGTCCGATTATGAGAAATATCAGAAAGATTCCGACAAGTATCTTAATGGTGATGAGGATGATAAAGATGATAGTCTCTCTGATGAGGTTCCTGTTGATGATGAACAACCAGAAGATAAACCAGAAAAAGATGGTGATTCAGAAGACGATAATATAGATAACAGAGAACCAAATGAAACACCGGCTGAAATGGAAGTTCCTATTGAACAAACAGAACCTGTTATTGATGGTGGTGATTTCGTAAGCGATCCTGATTTTGACGGTGTTGCTGATTTTGATTCAGATTTTGATGCTCCAGCCGTAACTAAGGATAATGATACATCATTTGATGTTGTGAAAGTATCCTATAACAGAAATATTAAAACTGGAGAATATACGGGCAAAGGAGAAGTTCTTGTTGTGATTCCTTCTGTTGATGCTAACGGTGATGTTCACAACGAAACAAGAAAAGTTTCTTTCTACCTTGATCCAACATCAGAAGAAAAGAAGGCTGTTATCAACAACGACTATATGCCACTCGACATGTATCTTGCTATACAGACAGCTATCGAGGAATGCCCTGAAACAGATACAATTGTTTTGAGTAAGCCTGTTGCTGGTATAGAGGAACCTTCCGTTGAAACTCCAGATGTTCCTGTATCTAATGAAGCACCAGTTGAAGCTGGTGATGATTTAGATGCTACTTTACCAGAAGAACCAAAATCAGCAGAAGATGCTCCAGTTGAAATGCCGACAGAAGTTACTAGTACAGAAACTGTTTCTGTTGAGACACCTGCTGAAACACAATCAAAGACTGCCACAACAAAATATCCTATTTCATTAGGAATTTATCCTGATGAAATTGCTCCTATGGATATGGATGATTTTGAAAAGTCTCTTGATGATATGAAGATTAAACACTCTGCATCAGAAGCAGCTGACGGTGAGGTTGTTTTGGAGATTGCAAACAGAGCACAAGCACATGCACTTAGAAAGCATTTTAATAAATGGATGAACTACAATGATGATCAGTTCAACGAGTTCTTCCCTGAAATGAAAGAATGTTTTAGAAGTGTAAATGAAGGTGTATCCATAATGGGCATCGAAGCTATATCAGAAGTTCGTGAAAACTTTTCCGTTGGTCTTCCTGCTACACAAGAGATTTGTGAAATGTTTAATATAGAAAGAGATAACGATAATTTAACACACATTCAACTTATCGCGGAATCAAACGCTGAAGCATATAAGATTTATGAAAAACTTTATTCTTATGCAAGAAAGAAAGGTTTTGAAGTTGAAAGGGATGTGATGGATATTCTTGAAAGGTATGAAAGTAAGTATTTTGATAGAGCACAGGAATCTTTAGTTTACTCTCTTACTGTTCCTTATAATGGATTTCTTTCACAGAAGATGACAAGCAAGGGATATGTGGTTAACGAGTCAAAAGATGTAATGTCGATTGAAATTTTGAAAGAGGATTCTGTTAAAGCAAAGAAGATTCTTGAGTCATTCTATACATCTAATGAAATCCCTGAATCTGTTAATGATTTTTTTCAATTTGCCAGTAATCTGAATGAAGCCGTTACAATTACCATTCGTGATGACAAGTCTGGCAAAACCGTAGAAATTAATACAGATGATGCTCTTAATGGTAATGACGGTGCCAATCAAGAAGCTAATTTTTCATCATCATTTGATAATGTGACTTTTAATGCTGAAGATTCGTTAGCATTTTCTGATGATGAAGATTCAGCTGATGATGAGAAAAAGGACGATGAGAAGAAGGATGATAATGATAAATTGAACGATTCCGAAAACCAGGATCCTAATGAATCTGAAACTGAAGATAACGGTGATGTTGAAGTGGAGGGAACTGAAGAAGACAATAACGATTCTGAGGAAAAATCTGAAACCGAAGATAAACCTAAAAAGAAGTTTAAATTCAGATCAAAAAAGAAAGATGAATCAGTAAACACAGAACACACAAATGCTCTTAATGAAAGTGCAAATGCAAGTGTAATGGATTGTGTTAAACTGAAGCATAATGGTAAAAAAGGTCAAATTATAGGTCAACTTAGTGATAACGATGTTATAGTTCATGTTGAAGGACACACACTTGTTCTCCCAACAAAAGAAGTAGAACTTTTAACACATAAGTATGATACATTACCTCCACATATGAAATTCGATCCTCTTACACTTAAAGGTGTATATGAGAGTTATATAGGTTGCGGACTTTTCATCAATAACATGAGAATAACACCAGAAGACTGCCAGGTTAAAATAATGGAATTCTTCTCTACTCCTGATGATAAGGAAGTTGAACTTGTAATCGAAGGTGAAAAAACTAAGGCCATCAAGAAGTATATCAGGCTTACGGAAAATGTAAACGATGTTATTGATATAGCAAATTACGCTAAAGGTAAGATGATTGTTGCTAACGAATCTGTTGATGTTCTTATTCATATGAACGATTATAATGAGTACAGGAATGTAAACGAGTCATATAAGACAGTTAGAACTCTTGTATTCAACGATAAAGGCGAAACATCGATGACAGTTGTATCAGGTACAGTCCTTAGACTCGACAGTAAGGAAGATGTTTATATACCTGAATATGTTGAATCGATATCTAAATCTATAGACACGCTCCTCTCATAAGGAGGAGCAGTCTCTATAGACTGAAAAAAAAACTAATAAAAAAGGAGGAGTGTAAATGGCAGAAGAAAAAGCAACAAATAATATAGATGCGGTTTCTGTAGGAGTGGGTCTCCTGGAGAAACTCGCGAAGATAACCAAAGAATACGGATTCTGGGGTATATTAAAAGGTTTGTTTCTGTTGTTTTTGTGTGGTTACATTGTATTTTTTATCATAAATCCAACGTATATGTTCGACAAATACGATGAATATAAAGATAAACAACACACTGAACAAGTTATGAAGACGTTTCAATCTACAGCGGAAATAAATGATCTCCTGAAATCATATATGTATAATACGCCTGAGGTTGATAGAATATTTTATATAGAGTTTCATAACTCCATTAAAGGTTTAGATAAGCTTCCGTACATTTATGGTAGTTTTAGATACGAGTTTACACGAACAGGAAATGTATCTTATATATCAGACGAATTTAAAGATGATTTCATGATTACAAAATATCCTATATTCGATTATTTATATCAAAATAAGTCGTTCTGTGGTGATTTGAACTCTTTAAAGTATATAGATGAAAGATCGAGTGTCATGTTGGGTTATTGTGATATAGAACACATGGAACTTATTTTGCTAGAGAATGATGGAATGCCTGTTGGTGTAATAGGTGTCACATTGACAACCCATATCAACAATGAAGCTGATTTGTTAAGAATAGGTTATACACTATTGGCTAAAAAACTCAGATAATGCATAATATGATGATTTTTTAATAGGACATGTAAGTTTTTTACACTTATATGTCCTTTTTTCTTATTTTTCCTGGTCCATTTTGAAATATTCTGTTTATACTATATAAACAGAATATTTTTTATGAGTACAAAATTACAAGCAAAGATAAGATGTGAGAAAGAAAACAAGGAGTTTATTGATGAAACTCTCTCTAGTATAGGCAGAACATCTCAAGATAAACATTATGTTAAGAATTCTGTATTATATGCCGAAATGAAAAAATGTATAGAAGAAGGTGTTTGTTCAGATCAGTTGTGTTTATATTTTTATAATATAGCAACAAAACTATCAAATAAAATGAGATATACAGATGAAGATGATAGATTGGATTGTATACAGTCTGCTGTAATGGATTGTGTCAAGTATTATAATAGATTTAATCCTGAGATAACAACAAACGCATTTGCGTATATAACATCAATATGTACAAATGGTTTTGCGAAAGGATGGCGATCATTAGGTAAAATGAAATGTCCAGATGCATTAAAACTTAGTATTAGTACAGATAACCTTTATAGCCTATGAATATTTTCAAAAGATTCAAAATAATTAAGTTTGATGGAATAGAGATGAGACCATCCTTTAATGTATGGTACATAGTGGATTCTTATGTTAGAATACTAGAAATAACATTCCTGAATTATATAATAGAAATTCCTTATATATGGTTCAATAAACCAGCTAAAACAATTGTAAAATAAAATGGATACAAATACAAATCAAAATAATTTCCCTACACCAGAGGAACAGGCAGAAATTCTGCTTCAGAATTATGTAAATTCATCAGAAATTTATATCAACGGAAGAGATAGACGTAAGCTCAAAAGAGAGTTTCTTAGAAATGCAAAGAAAGGTATGTATAAGAAAATTTTTGGTATTACCAGTGTTTCATTAGAAGAAAGTAGAAAACGTTTCGCTGAATTAAATTCATAGATAAATACACCGAAACATAAACATTTGTGATATGATTGAAGATATTTACGATGAGAACACCGATGAATACATGGATGATTATGATGATAATGATAGAATCAAGTTAGATGATCCAGAAGCAATGGATATTCAACTTGATGATACGTCATTTGAAGATGATCTCGATGATGATGACGATTTTGTTGTTATGAAAGGACAGACACCTCTTCAGAAGATAACGAATCAACTTAACTTCAAAGAGTATCAGAGAAAACCAATGAGATTTAGGGTTATTGGTACAAGAGAAGTCTGTGAAGGTGTACCTATGGTATTGGTAGGCAAGGAAAAATGTGCATTTAAACTTGTCAATAAAAACGATAAGCTGCAGTTATTCAAGTTGTCTGATATAATGTTCATCGATGAAAATTAAAAAAATAGAGATGTTAAATACATCTCTATTTTTTGTTATAATGTTGTCTTCTTTGCTGGTGTAGATTGTTTTTTGTTGAACACAGAAACTATTTTATTTTTGTACAATTGTTTAGGTGTTTGTTGTTTTTCAACAGACAGTTTTGTTTTGTTACACGATTTGCACTTTTTCATTGTATATTAAGTGTTTCTGTTTAAGTATTTATTTTTGAATGTGTTATTTTCATGGATAAATAATAAAAGATTTTGTTTCGTAATGAGAGTTATAAGACACTATAAGAAAACAGTATCGGAGGCTGATGAGATACAGACTGGTAACGGTAATGGTACATCAGATGGTCTCAAGGCACCGAACCAGAATAATCAAGACGCACAAAAAGTAGCTGCTATCAATGGACAAATAGCAGAACTGCTTAACCAAAGATTACAGAAAAAGACTCAATATCAGCAAGATATAAAGGCTATTGAAGATAAGATAGTTTTACTTCAAAAACAACTCGCTGATTTAGGTGAAAATGTTGATGCTAGTGTTATAGAGGAGAGTTTTAAGACACCTAAGTTCAGAAAAATGTTGTATGAGTCTGTTACAAATAGAACAGATGAAATGTATGTTTCTTTGAAACTTGCATTCGACACAATTGAAGATTTATCATATACACCAGAAGATAGCAAACTCAAGAGATTCGCTAAAACAATAATAGGTTACATCAATAGATCCGATTTTAAGGATAATGGAAATAAATCGGAATCTTTTGATGATTATGTTATGACTATGGTTAACAATAGCCATATGTCACTCACAAAGAAAGAATTGAAATCATTTATAGAAAACTTGAATAATGTTCTTAAAGAGAATGTTATGTTTAGTTGGATATTCGCTTAAAAATAATCATTTAATAAAAATGGCAAAATATAGATTAACAAAGAATCCTAAAAAGAGTGTGAATTGTGAGGTTCTTCAAGAGAATCTCAATGGTTATATCGTTAGATTTGATAACGGTATGATTAAGAATGTTAATAAGAAAAATGTATACGCTTTTGACAGAATTGATGAGGCTGTTCTTAATGAAGGTTTCATTGATGATGCTAAAGAGGTTGTAAGTAAGTTTGGAAAGAAAGTGGCTTCTGTTGGTAGACGTATTGTTGATAATGTTAAGAGATTTTTGGTAAAGGCTTTTAATTTGGGTGGTATATTGGTTATAACAGATGCTAATGATAATGTTGTTAAAGCATCACACCCTGTTAATGCTATATTAGCAGCCAAAACAAAAAAAGGTATTAATTTTATTCCGTCTTCTACAACTATTTCGGTTTGTGAGGAAGTTGGAATTGAACCTGAATTTGTAGAGAACTATCAATTTGAAGGTGGATACACAGGATCTTATCAACCAGTCACTGTCAATGAAAGTAAACGTACAGGAAGTTTGTTACAATCTATATTAGAAGCAGAAAGAAGAACATATAATCATAATGATGATGATCACATTCGATTAGAAGGTAAAGCGTATGGATTGGTTGATGTTGATGCAGCTTTTATAGCAAATAAACTTACAAAAATGTACAGGAGCCAGTTCAATGGCTTTATGCCTGGAAAAGCAACAACAGCGATTCCTGTTATATATGGTGCCCCTGGTATTGGTAAATCGGCTATTATAGAAGGTCTTAAAGAAAATATCGGAGAATTGGGTTATAAAGATGAACTCGGTAGACCTATAGATATAAATGTTATTACCGTTAACGCTAATAATGTTAATAGTGAAACATTCACAATGCCATCTCAAATAGCAAGAACGATAAGACTGGATGATGGTGATGAATATATGGAAACTGTTATTAAGGATTTACCTAAATCATGGTTACCTATGTATGACTATTTGGAAAATGATGATACAACAGAACATACTTATAATGAAGGTAAAGATGTAGTTACAGCTAAGGCTATGGCTAATGCTGTTGCTAACGGAGGTGGACTTATTGATGACCCTAAAACAGGTAAAAAGGTTCTTGTCAATGGTCCTGGTGGTGTGTTCTTTATCGATGAGATTCTTCGTATGACACAGTTCGGAAAGGATTCTATTATGACAATTGCAACAAGTAGAACTATCGGTCAGGGTCTTAGATTTGGAGATAGATGGGTTATATGTGCAGCTGCAAATAGACCATCAGATATGTCAGATGAAGCTAAGAATAAAGGATTCCAAGCAGAGTTGGCGGACAGAACCCGTTTCTCTATATTTAATTTTGTCCCTGATCCAAATGATTGGTTTAAGTGGGCAGAAGCAATAAATTCAACAAAAAGACCTAATGTTATACCTGAAGTTGTCAAATTTATCAAATCTTCTATGAAGACAAAAAATGATTATGGCTATTTCTACGATGCCTATAATTTCGGTAACGATGAAGATGGTATGACAAGAGGAGACAAAGCCGCATGTACACCAAGAACATGGGAAGCGGTTAGTAATACTTTGGCTATGGAATTCTTAATGGATACAGACACTAACAAAACTATAACAGAGGTTATAAGTTCATATAATAATCCTGGTATGATAGATAAGGCTATTAATTTAATAGAAACAGAAACAGCTGCTAGTGTTGGTACAGAGGCTGCCAAAGCATTTGCTTTGTTCATGCGTTCACAATGTGAAGGTCTTAAGCCTAATGTTGCAAGAGATCTTTATATTAATGGTGTTGACACAACTAAGAAAGAATCAAAGGATTATATATCAAATGTTATATCAAGAATGTCTCCAGAAGATTGGTTAGAATTCCTTAATGAATCTTATTTACCTATGATTACAGGAAGTCTTGGAATGAAACCAACACAAGATGGTCTTATTAATATTTTGAATATGACAATGTTTGTTATCAACTCTTATGGTAGCTCATCACAGAATGCGGCTGAAATGTCAACAATATTAAAGTCTGTTTACGCAGCGCTCCAAAGGAGTTTTGATATTGATTTGGATAGTTCGAACAATCAGTGGACTAAGGTTTCACAACACTACCTTGGTTTAAAAAATTCAATAGCTTAATATGATAATATATAAGTATAAAAATGTTATTAATGAAGAATCCGGTGTAACATTGGATTCTTCATATGATAACATCCCTTTTAATAAAAAGAACTATAAGAATAAAAAAGGTGAAATCATAGATATAGAAACTGTAATGGATATTATAAAATTTGCAGTTGGTGATATGAATACAACTTTTCCAGGTTCTATAGGGAAGATACTCAGAAGAAAGCCTATTGTTGTTACGTCTAATCCAAGGGTGAAGAGGATGGCAACAGATGGTACAAACATCTTTGTTAATCCACATTGGATATTGTATCTTATGAATGAAGTTAAAGGTTTAGATGAAGATAATATAGTAGAGGCAGTTGCGTTTGTATTGGCACATGAAGCTTTACATATAATTTTCAGACATGTTTACGATGAACATAACACTGATCAATATAGTGATCATAACAGAGCAAACGTCGCACAAGATTGTCAGATAAATTTATATATAAAATATGCATTAGGTGCTGTTTATCCAGCATTTAAAGAAATATATGAACCATTACAGGCTATTTTAGATGATGATTATAGAGGTGAGTGGTGGACAGATATTTATGATAAGATGCCAGATGATCATCCTAATCTTTTACCTGAAAAACCAAAACCAACATCACCTGTATTTAAAAAGGGTTTCCTTGATGGATATGCTTATGGTGTAAATGTACTTAGAAAAAACAAATTGATAGAACAATACAATGTATTATAATATATCAGACGAAATTAGAGATGAAATAAGAGAGGTTTTAACCAATAACAATATATCAAACGATGAAAAGAAAAGTATAATCGTTGATATTTTTGCTAAATTATTTGGTTCTGAACCTACACCTGCTACACCAGACAATATGTCCGATGATGCCATACAATTTGACCCTGAGTATGCTGCTGGTTATAATTTGGGTAAATGGTTTGCTTCTGAAACATATAAGAATTATGGCCATGAACCTAACACTGAGAACATGATAGATTTACCTAAGAGAGAGAGAATGAAAATTCTTGAATCTGTTAGTACAAAACTACCAAAAGATCAGAGGTTGATGAATATAATAGGTGACATTTTGACACCAGAGGAAAAAATTAAACTGATTATAGATTTGTTCATGGAACCTGATGAAAATCAGAAACCTGGTCAAGGTCAGGGTCAAGGTCAGGCTCAGCCACAACAGAATCAGCAAAACAATGATGACTCTGGTGATGAACAAGATAATCAAAATCAACAGAACCAACAAAAACAGCAATCGGGTGGAGCGTCAGATTCCGAATCTGGTGATGATAATGACAGTGACACGTCCGATAATCAACAAGGGGGTGCATCTGGTGAAAAAAAAGATGATAATAATCAGGAACAAAATCAGCAACCCGGTGGTGGTTCTGATGATGATCAAGATAATCAAAATCAACAGAACCAACAGAATCAACAATCTGGTGGTGGTTCTAGTAAGCAGGGGGATGATAAAAATAATCAATCCGATCAATCATCAGGAAGTTCT
Organism: Wujia sp.; assembly: GCA_045531735.1. Taxonomy (GTDB): domain Bacteria; phylum Bacillota; class Clostridia; order Lachnospirales; family Lachnospiraceae; genus Coprococcus_C. The sequence goes on from JAZSEO010000052.1 coordinate 215,716, forward strand.
TCTAGTTCTAAACAGGATGGTGGAGATGATGATCAATCGGGTGCCTCTGATGAATATGGTGATGAGGAAGGTTCTGATGAATCGGGTGATGATTCCGGTAAATCTGCACAAGAGGAACTTGATGATTTATTGAATACTGATAAAGACAGTGAAGCTAACTCGGCTAACAATGATTTTGATTTCGGTGATGATGTGATGGGTAATGATCACGTTATATCAGAAGAAGATGGTAATAAGATTAGAAATTCTGAAAATGCTACTGTGGCCGAAACCGATAAAAATTTCGCTAAAGAAGGTGAAACGTCTATTGATTTAATAGATGATTTGTATGATCAGATAAAAGCTAAACTTACAGCAGAGGAAAGAGAGTTTGTCGATAAGGTTAACAATGATCTTAAGCAGAAAGTACAAAGAGCTAAGCAAGGTATAATAGATTGGAAAAAGGTATTGCGTAAGTTCATGAATTCTCAGGCGGATGTGTATGAAAAAGGTTCGCTAAGAAAGAATCTTTATACTATGACGGGTATTGGTTTACATCATCCTAGAGCAACAAAACAACTTAACAAGTGTGTTGTTTACATTGATACATCTGGTTCGGTTAATAACGAACAGACACAACTTGTTCCATTAATGCTTGCTGAAATTGGTAAGATAGCAAAGGATTGTGGGTTTACAAGCGTTGATGTTAATCTTTTTCATCACGATGTGTATACTGATGTCGATGATCCAAGAATCATATCAATGACAAAAAACATCAAACCATCTACCACACTAAGAAAAGACTGGGGTATATTAGCCAACGATGGTGGTACAGATATACAGAAAGTTTATAAAAGTATTGAAAAAAATTATACACGAAATGGAAAACTGAATCCTGGTGTAGCAACCATAATCATAATAACCGATGTTGAAGGTATTATGGATAGTGGAACAGTTTCAAACTATGTTAAGAGGTTTGATAAATCAGTTTTCAAAAAAATGGTGTATATTATATATGATAGATATAAAGATGTACACAGGGGTCAATTGACAACTAAAGTTGATAGTGTATTATCGCCGTATTCAAAGCATGTTGAAATAGGACTTGCTGATTTTAAAAGACAAATAAAAGCAAGATTCACAAATGAATCAATTAATGATATGAAAAGATATAAAAATAAGTTTTTGAGAGAAGCTAGTCTTGCTGATAGACGTAAAGCAAGAGAAGAACAAAAGAATATTACACAAACAGGTGATACTGAAAAGGTGGCTGATGTTTTGAGAAGAGATGCTATCGCAGGTGGTCGTCTTCTTGGTGCAGGTGCCAATGATAGATATTTTAAGCCTATAAAGGATATTGTTGCAAGCGTTTTCCCTACATGGAAAGAATCAAATGAACAACATACTTTATCTAAGGGAGGTTTGTATTATATCACCGATGATATGAATATTAAGATAGGTTGTAATGTTGATTCGCAAAATATAGAACAAATTGCCGTACTGTGTAGCACTTTGCACGAATCTGGATGTAAAGTTGAAGAACTTTATGGTGATGTGGAATTTAATAGAGATAGAAATTTCAAATCTTTCCCTCCATATTTTCCTGATGTTGTGAATGGAAAACTTACGCTCAAGATGCTTAGAAACATGGTATCTTTTGTGAATGCACCTACACATGTTGTTGAGGCTGATGTGGATGTTAATAAAAATATAATAAAGGAACAACGTATGTATATCAATACTTTAAGGAAGAATGGTGCTAAAGTTAGAACTCTTTCTCTCATGGGTGAAAGTTTATCAATTGAAAAAGAGGTTATAAACAGAAGAAAGTTAGCAGAGTCATATGTAAATGAGGCTATCGCTGGAGGTGTGGGTAAAATGCTTTTACCTAGTTATAGAAGTATAGGTAATGCTTCGTCTGATAAGGCCGAAATTCTTGAGGCAACTAGACAACATAACAAAAAAATATTTGATACTGTATTAACAAAGGAATATGGTCTTGATTGGGGAAATTTAACTGATAAAGATTTTGATATCGTTGACGATGATCAAAAAGTTAGATCTATAATAGAGACCGTATTAAAAAATTCTGCACCTGATCATGTAAAAAAATACAATAAGATAGTGAAAGCTATATTATCAACTAACGATGTTAAAGCAAAAAATGATATCGTTAAAGATATGAGTTCTGATTATTTCAATAATACACTTTATAATTTTTACAAAGATAGAGGTGCTGAAAGTAGAGAATCTAATTTTAAACAAGGTTTAAGAATATTTACAGATGCTAACGATAGGATTACAATGATTCTTCTTCTTGACAAAAAGAAAAAGGATAAGAGGAATTATGATATCGTTTGTTTATCACATAACGGTGAAATCATAACAGATATAGAGAAGCTTGAGTCGTTTATAGCAAACAGAAGAAACAAATATCTCAATTATATATCCAAGGATTTAGAGTACTTCCACATGGAACAATCTAATGTTCCTGCTGTGAATACACCTATATCATATTTGCTGTGTAGAATAGCTTCTATGATTGTTGCAAGATGTATGGATGCTCAATATAGTGGATTGAAATGGGAATCTTATAGATATACTGATCCTGGTGTTGATATTTTATCGGATGAAATAACAAAAGGTGAAACTCAAAACATTGATTGGGCGTATAGGATATTAGCTGGTGTATGGGGAAAATCTTTTGATGAAGTTAGTAGAATGCATCGTGGTCAAACAACATTGATGTATTCTCCAATGGGTAGATCAACCGATGTTAAATATTTTTATCAGACACCTACACTTAGATCCTTCAATGATAGCGTTAAAGATAAAAAGGTTTTACCATATTTGTTTAACGATAGGTTTTTGAGAATGATTGTACATGCACTGGATGTATATAATACTGATATTGTTGAATCGATGGATAGAGAAGATTTGATAAATGTTGTTAACAGCGTTTTAGATATCAAACTCCAGGATACATTGTTCTGTAAACTTATGGGTATTGGTGCGCTTAAAGAAAATTTTCAGTTTAGTGCGATAACTCTTTTTGCTGATAAAGCGTATAAGATGATTGATATTGTTCTTCCGTATGAAATGGTTAAAGAAAAATTCAATGAGATTAAACTTTACAGGGATATGTTCTCTAAAGATATCGCGGATAAGCAAAAAGACAACCAGAACGATGTGATTGCAACATATACACAAGATGAAATGATTAATTTTGTGAAAAAGAACGTTGAACAATTAAAACATATATCGGATATAACGGGTATATCTAATCCTGTTGATTCTGTTGATAAATTTGTCAAAGAATTTGCGCCTGAATATATGGAAGATATAAAAGAAAAGATAGATTATATTAACGAATGTATTACAAATCCTTCTCTTCAGAAAAAGCTTAAGGTTGCGACATATCAATTAGGTCCAGAACAAAACGAGTTCTTTGAGAACATTGAATTAGCGAGAAGTATATATACTGCTATTGCTAATACATGTGATGAATATTTAGCTTCAAAATCTGATGCAGATTTAGTTCGTTTAGATTTGGGATTCTTGCTTAAGTGGTCATATGAGAACATCGAAGGTATAGAGGAGGCTCTTACTGATATTTTGGAAAATAAGAAGGTACAAGAGAATCACAATAAAATGAAAAGATTGATAGATGATGCTGTTAATACATACACAACAAAGGTCATGAAAGGAACAGGTTCAGCTGATAAAGTTACAGCAGCGATTAAGAACAGACGACATAAATATACACCTGAATCTCGTAGAGTTAGGAGACGTGGTAAAAAAACAACACCTACTGAAAAAGTAACAAATGCTGTTACTGAGATAGATTTGGACGCTGTTTATAATGATTTTAGTGATGTTTTACCTGAGTTTAGAAATGTCGTTGCTAATGTGGATATAAATAATTTGTCTGTGAATACAATGACAAAGAAGCGATTTGCAATAGGATTTGATGATCTCACTGAAGTTATTAATAATGCTATAAGTAATGCTGAAAAAATAAACAATGATGTTTATACCAAGACTGTTGCTGATAAGATTAGTGCTATTATAGATGCAATGAAATCTGTCGTAATGAATAGAGATGATGATAATAATGTTGTAAATCTTTGTGCTGGTGGTACACAATCTGTTTTTGCTCTGATGAGTGAATTGGATGATTTACAAGTTCCACAATCGAACATTAAACAACAAATCGCTTAATATGATTAAAAATCATAACATAAATGAGGTTGTCCGGGAGAGAAAAATTCTCGGACAATCTTATATTACAGAATCCTTTGAATCTTCTAAATTCAAAGAACTAATGAATGATAAAGACAATCTTGATATTTTCAAGAAAGATGTGTTACCACATACACATATATCATGGGATTCTATATCAGATGATGATGTCAATGTTAATGGTATAAGACAAGGAATAAAAGATTATGTAAAGTCTAATGACTCTTATATATTAAACAGATTAGTCTTACCTACATACGATAAGCAAGGTATAACAGTGTATACAGATGAAAATAACACAATAGACATCATATTTAATCACAATAACAAAGATCTTTATAGTGTGTATCGTGGTATATTTGATACAAATATGAATGTCAAAGATATAATAAATGATGCTTACACATCGTTCCGCCAAAAGAATATATATATCAATAAGGTAGAAGATATCAGAGATTATTTGTATATTTCCGGTGATAAGGTTGACGTTTTAAGAACGTTGTATAAAATGCTACTTATGTCTTCATATAGTTTAAAGTGGCATCACATGTGTCCTTTTACAGAGGCTGGTGATTTCTTAATGGATATATTCTGGAGAAATCAACATGGATCCGAAATAATTTATCATATCCTTAATAATATTAAAGGTAAAAATGATACATTTGAATGTGTAAACGGAAAATACAAAACAAAGTTTGTTATAAAAACGCAACAAAAAGAATATTATTTCGATTTTGAAGTTAGAGGATTATCAGACGATGATATATTTAAGAGAATAGATGAGTATGTGGAATATCTTTATGAGATTGATTCTGTTAGAAAAATAAAGAATAGTTTCTTCAATGATTATCCTAAGCACATGTTCATTTTAGCAAAAAATCAATCGTTTATGTTCAATAAAGATGATTATGATGAAACTGTCTTCGATGGATATATACCGTTGTTTAATTTTGCATCTGTCATGTTTTTGTTTGATAAAGAAATAACAAGTAATACGATATATCAGGTTATACTTGCGAGCATGATGCGTTATTTGACTGATACAAATAAAGACTTAATCCGATACACAGTAGAACCGACAAGTGTACATGTTAAGGACTATTCTAATAAGATAAGAAAAAGACAACTTAACAAAATAACATCGATAGAGACCGACCAAACAGTCTCAGATGAAACGTATTATTTAGCAAAAGAAATGATATCGTATTTATGGGAGTTTAGAAATCATATACGTAAGTTTTCTAATAAGTTCGGCGATGATGGCAAATATATATTGAGAGCATATAATAATTTGCTTATTATCGATAATACGATAATTAAGATGGCTGATTATAATGCTCCGGTGATGCAAAAATTATTTAGAAATAATTCTGGGTATATTAAACATCAATATGAAACCCTTAAAGATAATGTTGAAGCATTCATAGATGTTATCAGTGAAATGGTATCCGAAAATGTATTACTTCAAAGATTTTTTGATGTATATAATGATATAAGAGAACAATATGATAACTTGTTTGGTATTTATAACCATGAAGATTTTGATGAATAATTGAATACCAAATACTTAATAAAAAAGGAAGCAAAATTCGCTTCCTTTTTCTTTTTATTGTAACAAAAATGTTGTAAATTTGCAACGTTGTTTTTTGGATAAAAAGACCAATTTTTTCAAATTGGCATAGATAAATAATCTACATCCCCTAACAAAAGTGTGGATGTTTATCTATTAACATGAAGTAAAAATAAAATACACAGCTATGATTGAAAAGGTTGTAAAACGAGACGGCAGAGTCGTTAAGTTTAACAAAAGAAAAATTAGAGATGCAGTTGAAAATGCATTCGAATCTGCTGGTGTAAGTCCGGAAGAATATGGTGCTATACCAAGCATTATTGCAAAGACTATCGAAGAATCTAAAAAAGATGCTGTTACGGTTAATGTGGATGATATTCATAAGGCTGTTGAAAAGCAACTTGGTAAACATGGATTCAAGAACGTTAGAAAGGCGTATAAATCCTGTCGAAATGATAGAGATGTTGCCAGAAAAGCACCTTCCAGAAAAGCATTTAAGGAGATAATAGAGGCTAAACCATCTGATGTTACCAGAGAAAACGCCAACATGAATGCTGATACACCTGCTGGAATGATGATGAAGTTTGCAAGCGAAACAACAAAGTCTTATGTCAAAGATGTTTTGCTTAGCGATGATGTAAAAGAAGCTATAGAGAATAATTACATCCATTGCCACGATTTAGATTACTATCCAAGTAAGAGTCTTACTTGCCTTCAACATCCACTCGACAAATTGTTTGAAAATGGTTTTGTTGCTGGACATGGAGAGTCTAGATCACCAAAACGAATAGAGACGGCATCGATACAGGCTTGTATCTCTATGGAGACAATACAAAATGAAATGCATGGAGGTCAGGCAATACCAGCATTTGATTTTTATCTTGCACCGTATGTTAGAAAAACGTACATTGAAGAAATTCAAAAGTTGCAGGATATTTCTAAAAGTTCTTTGACACATTTGTATGATGTTGACATAGAAGATTATCTTAAGCAACCAACGTCTATGTTAGAAGGAGATGAACTTTATAAACAGGTGGCTATTAATAATACTGTTGACAGAGTACATCAATCAATGGAGGCGTTTGTGCATAACATGAACATGATACACTCAAGAGGTGGTAAAGTTGATTGCCACGCCGCATAGTAATATGTTGAATAATGTATTCCGCAAAATCGGTGAAGTCCTAATGGAAAACACCGAGGTAAATTCTTAGATTGCGAAAGGCTAAGAATCACCGTAGAGCGTAGAAGGTGAACAAATATAATCCTTCCAAGAGTGCGGGACCCCTATTATTAGGGTGAAAATGTACGCCAAACCAGAACGGAAATGACCGTTCGATGAAAATGAGGGTAACCTCTGGAGCACAAGATAAAAAGCTTGTGGTTAATAACAAATGAATCAAGTTGTGTTCAGTTCAATTAATTATGGTACAGACACATCAGCAGAAGGTCGTTGTGTCATAAGAGAAATTCTTAAAACAACATACGATGGTGTGGGTAACGGATCTACTGCCATATTCCCAATCCAGATATGGAAAAAGAAACGCGGTGTTAGTTATCTTCCTACGGACAAAAATTATGATTTATATGAATTGGCATGTAAAGTTTCAGCAAGGAGGTTCTTCCCTAATTTTGTGAATCTTGATGCTACGTATAATCAACATGAACTCTGGGACATCGATGATCCGAAGAGATATCAATGGGAAGTTTCGACAATGGGATGCCGTACAAGAGTTTTTGAGAATCGCTTTGGTGATAAAACATCAATAGGAAGAGGAAATCTTTCCTTCACTACAATTAACATTGTTAGACTTGCTATCGAGTCTGCGATCGAAACAGATCTCATTCATCTTAGGGGTGAAAAATATGAGTCACAACACTCTTTTGATTGGATAGATGGTAAGTATAAAGAGGCTCTTGAGAGAGCCGAAACAAAGTTCTTTGAAAAACTTGATATTGCGTTGAATGTTGCAGTTAAACAGCTTAATGAAAGATTTGATTTTCAGAAGACAGCTTTGAAGAAACAGTTCCCGCTTCTCATGAACGGAATGTGGAACGGTTCGAAAGATTTAAAGCCTGATGATACCATTGAATCAGTTATTAACCAGGGTACGCTTGGTATTGGGTTTATTGGTCTCGCTGAAGCTCTTATTGCTCTTACAGGACATCATCATGCTGAAACAAAACACGCTCGGGAACTTGGTATTAAGATAGTAACTTATATGAGAGATTATGTTAATAAGGTGTCAGAAAAGTATCAGCATAATTTCAGTGTATTAGCTACACCAGCAGAAGGATTGTCCGGCAAGTTCACCAGAGCAGATAAAGAGAAATACGGTGTGATTGAAGGTATTACTGATAAAGAATACTATACAAACTCGAATCACGTTCCTGTGTATTATAAATGCACTCCTTCTTATAAGGCAAGTATTGAGGGTCCCTACCATGATTTGACAAGAGGTGGTCACATCTTTTATGTTGAGATGGATTGTGATGCAACACATAATCCGGAAGCAATCATGAGAATTGTCGATCTTATGGACAAATATAACATCGGATACTGTTCGGTTAACCACAACAGAAATCGTTGTATGAATTGCGGTTACGAGAATGCTGAAAAGGATTTGAAAGTTTGTCCTAAGTGTGGCAGTGAGGAGATTGACACGCTACAGCGTATAACTGGTTACTTGGTTGGGACTACAGGTAGATGGAATGATGCGAAACTTGCTGAACTTAGAGATAGAGTACAACATACAAGTGTAACTATAGAAATTAGTTAATAAATAGTATATTTAGTGAATTACAGGGTACTTTGGAATGATAAATATAATAAAAGAGTAATGTTATATGAATCATTCCAAAGTTTATTATTCCATTATCAATAGAGCTAAAAATAGAGGGTTGGATAAAAGTAAATATGAAACATATCATGAGATACATCATATAATACCTAAATGTATCGGTGGTACTAATGATAAAGATAATCTTGTTATGCTAACAGCAAAGGAACATTTTATTTGTCATTTGTTGTTGGAGAAAATTTATCCAAATGAAAAAGGGTTAAGGTTAGTTGCGTATAAATTGATACACGGTAATAAGGAGTTCACTGATAATGTAAAAATAACATCAAAAACAATAGAGAATGTAAAGAATAGAGCTATAGAGTCATTAAGAGAGTTTGGTAAGATGAGAATTCATGGAGAAAACGAAAGAAGAATTATATCAGAGAAGGCTAAAAATAGATGGTCTGAATATAAAAAAGATGAAAATAAATTAAACGAAATCAAAAATAATATACGTCTTAATACAAAAAAAGCGATGTATAAACCAGAGGTGAGAGAAAAGACAAGAATTAATAAAGGTTCTATATGGTATACAAACAAAATAACAAATGAATCAATGCATTGGTATCCTGGTGATCCTGATGTTGATTTGTCTATATGGAGAAAAGGTAGACCGAAAATGAAACAGTCATCTAAACAAAAAATATCTGATATACAAAAAGATATTTGTTATTGTTATAATGATACATTAAAAATTAATAAACGATTTAAAAAAGATGCTATACCAGATGGTTGGGTTAGAGGTAGGAAACAAGAATATTTCAGAAAAAGATAACAACAAAACAATTCGGGTAGTAGACATCCTGAAAGAAACAATGGTTGATGGTACGGGGTTTCGTACCAGCATTTACGGAGCAGGATGTCTACATCATTGCCCACACTGTCACAACCCTCAAACTTGGGATCCTGGATCGGGAACGGAATATACCGTTGATGAACTTTTTGATATCATTGTTAATGAAGAATTCAGTGATGTTACTTTTTCTGGTGGTGATCCTTTGTTTCAAGTAGAAGGTTTTACTGAGTTGGCTAAAATGGTCAAAAACAGGACAAATAAGACGATTTGGTGTTACACTGGGTACACATATGAAAATATCATAAAAGTCCCTAAATTGGCCCAAATTCTGCCATTTATTGACGTGTTAGTCGATGGTCCTTATGTACATGAAAAAAGAGACACGTCTCTGCGTTTCAGAGGCTCATCTAATCAACGCATATTGAGTTTAAAAGACGGTAAAATTGTTGATATTGAATAAATGTTAAATAATTGCCGATTATTGAATAAACATTAAATAATAACAAAACTGTTTCATGAACAACTTTCGTAAACATAACGATTTTGTAATCAGCGTGTTACAAGAATTTTGTAATTTTTAATGTAATTTTTAAGCGAGGATGTTTTTCCATCTTCGCTTTTTTGTTGTATATTTGCAAAAAAGATAGAGGCGAGTAACAAAAAGGAATAATTAAAACAGAATGGCAAGAAACGGATTTATTGAAAACGTATATTATCATTACATACTATCACATCTCAATCTTGTGACGAAATTTGAACCGAGTTTCTTCACTTCTAAACCATTGCAGTTGGCATTTGGTACTGCTAAGTCGTATGTACTGAAATACCATGAAGCTCCTACAGCAGATCAAATGAAGCAACTGGTTAGAGCCGATAATATATCTGATCAGTTGAGTGATGATATTATTGATGTGATTTATGCCCAGAAGAGGATGCTTGCGAGTTACACTGACGAGTGGCTTTATGATGAGACAACAAACTGGGCTATAATAGAAAATTTCAAACAATCGTTCAAGGATGCCGCCACATATCTTCAGTTACATGAGAATGATATGGATAATGGCGGTGCTAAAGAGGCTGTTGAGCATATAAAGGCTATGTTCAACAGGTCTTGTGTTTTGGATTTCGATGATACTGATGATAGTGGATCTGATTTTTGGGATGCTGAAAGCCATAAACAAAAGAAACTTATTCGTTCAAGTGCAGGTTATGAGTTTATTGATTATTGCTTGAACGGTGGATATTTCCCTGGTTGTCTGGCTTGTTTTGTGGGTGCTCCTAAATCGGGTAAATCGTTGTGGATGCAAAATTTGTGTGCGGAGTCAGTTAAGAAAGGAGAGAATTGTGCTTATATCACATTAGAGTTGCCAGAGGAAATGGTTACTGCCAGAATAGGTTCTAACATGTTCAGTATTCCGTCACTGGAATATGAGAAACATGCTAAGGACACTGTTTTGTTTAAGGAGAGAATGCAGAAGTTCAGAAAAAGTTGTCTCGTTGAACCTGGTTATTTGAAGATAAAACAGTTTCCTACATCATCATTGACGGTGATAGAACTTGAAGCGTATCTGTTACAGGAGGAAGAGAGATTATCGATAAACGGACAACCGTTCAAGTTCAAGAACATTTTCATCGACTATTTGAATATCATGAAGAATTATAGGAATCCCAATTCAGAGAATACTTATATGAAAATCAAACAGTTGGCTGAGGATGTTAAGGCAATGGGAACAAAGAACGGATGGGCTATAATAACTGCTACACAGACAAACAGATCTCAGTTCGACAGTAATGATATTAGTGCAAATCAAGTGTCGGAGTCATCGGCTTTGGGTGCAACGGTTGATATCATGTTTGGTATTATCGCTGATGGTATGATGAAAGCACAAGGAAAGTATTATCTTAAGTGTATATATGACCGTGTGTCACCTCAGGAAAATAAAAAGAAGCTATATGATTGTAATTTTAATTTCTTAAGGTTGGTGGAAAACCCAGAAGAAGGTATTATTGATATGGCTAATCTTATGTTTGGTAATGGTCAGACGAACACTGCTCCTCCTAAGAGATACGGTAATAATAATCCTAATACACCGAAGCCACAGTTTACACAGGGAATGCAACCGAAACCTGCTGATGAATTTGCTGTCAATGAATTTACCGATATAACGACTCCACCTACACAGCCTGTTCTGGATAACGTGTCAACTGCTAAAGATATAGCGTCACCGACGTTCAATTATAAACATTACAAAGGAAAAGATTTATTTTAATAATATGGTTGATGATAAAATTCTAAATAACTCGTTCGATGACGTAGAATATGGTACAGAACGAACAACACAACAGAGCATACAGATTCTGCCCCAGGTAGCACACATGTATGAAGAAAGCACATGTGAAAATATGGAAGATTTGTATACAAATCGAAAGATGAGGGATTTAATGTCTGGTTTCTTTGAAAATTCTCCTTTCTATGAGAAATATAGCGTGGATGCTAAAAAGGTAGAGAGATGTGATCTGTATGACATTTATTATTACTTTAAGGACAGACTCAATGAAATAGGCGAGTTTAATGCTGTTCAGGTGTTTTGTGCAATAGCGGAGTTTTTTGATGTCAATTACAAAGTCATGTATAACGATATCATTGCTCTTGAGGACAAAGTTGTTATACTTGAAGAGATGTCAGAGATGTATGGATTGAAGAAGAAATTTGCTAATGTTAATAGGTTGTTTTAATGAAGAGTTATAGTGATCAGAATATAACAGATATTGTTTTTATATCCGATGTTCATTTTGGTGTGAGAAACGGGTCATTGGAATGGAATGATAATATAAAGAACTATTTTATGAATTTTTTCATTCCACACATCAAAAAATTAAAGAAAAAGAATAGGAAGCTTATTGTTGTTGTTGCTGGAGATTATTTTGACAGCAGACAACACATCGATATTAATGTTATGAACACTGCATGTGACGTTATGGAGGTAATTACAAAAGTTGCACCTGTTCACATGATTTTGGGTAACCATGATATTTATAAATCGAATGCTCTTGATGTGACATCGTTAAGATGTTTAAAGAATATAAATAATGTGTTCATTCATAATGAATTAACGGAGATTGTGTGTAAAAACATGGTTAAGTTTCTTCTTGTTCCTTGGGTTGGTGATTATAAGGAAGAGAACAAGATAATAACAAAACACAAAGACGATTATGATTTTATCGTGATGCATACAGAAATAGCCGGTATGAGTTATGATAATAACAGACCAATCATCAATGGTGTCAATATGAGTGTGTGTGAGACATGTAAAATAATATCAGGGCACATTCATAAGAGACAAGAATCGAATAAAGGTTTCTATCTCGGATCACCATATCCAATGGATAGAGCTGATATTGGTAATATGAAAGGGATATACCATATTAGCATCGACGATGTTGTTAAAATAAATTTTACCGAGAACATATACTCACCTTGTTTTGTTAAAGTGAGATTTGATGAAACAGAAAACGATATGTTAACATGGTCCAATATCGTGAACAATAATTATGTCGATATTGTGTTCACGACAAAGGATTTGGATAAAATTAATGTTAACAAGTTTGCAGAAAGTCTATATGAGATGGGTGCAAAGCGAATTGAAGTTATAGAGGAAAAGATAAATGTTGTGAGCGATACTGAAGATCCTGATATACAAAACATGAAACCTGAAGATATAACGATAGAGAATATGTTCAGTGCTAAAGTTGATAAGATGGGGTTAGAGGAAAATATTTGGTCCGATTTGAATAAGGTCAACGATTATTATATGAAAAGGGCACAAGAGGAATTGGGTTATAAGTGAATTTGATAAGAAATGAAGATACTTAAATTAGAATGGAGAAACATATTCTCTTATGGTGATGATATTACCGAAATAGATTTTGGAGACACAGCAAAGTTGTGGCAGCTTACTGGTGAATCTGGTTCAGGTAAATCCAGTATGTTGACTGTCCCTAAACTTCTTTTGTTTGGAAAAACAGAAGGAAGTGACGGTAAACCTGTTAATGTGTCGGAGATAGCAAATTGGGTTAACAAAAAAGGTTGGATTAGAGGTACTATACAGAAAGGTAATGATATATTTGTCATAGAAAGGACATTTGTTCCACAAGGTCTTTCTGTTACAAAGAACGGAGAATCTTTGGATAAGGCTGGATTGAAAAATATGCAGACTATTATAGAAACAGAAGTTCTTGATAATATGCCATACCATATCTTTTCAAATGTGATGATTTTGTCTCTCAATAACTTTAAGTCATTTGTGTCTATGTCTCCTGCTGATAAGAGACAGATTATAGATAAGATTTTTGAACTTGAAATTATTAATAAGGTACATGAACTGGTAAAGAAAGATATGAGAGATTTGGGTAATCAAATCAATATCAGTAATTCCCAGGTCTATTCTCTTGATCAGACAATAAAAACATCAACAGAACAACTTGATAATGTTAATTTGACAGCGGTTGAACAAGCAAATGCTACAATGAACGAGACTGCTGTTAAAATGCAGAAACTAAGCGAATTGTATAATCAATACAAGGCTATATATGATGCTACAATGGTCAAATGGACAGAAGCACACAACACAGAAAACGAAATTTTGTCTGAGATTAGGAATCTCACCAATAAACAGAATAATGTTGTTGCTAAGATAAATTTGTTTAACCAGGATAAGTGTCCAACGTGCGGTGCTGATTTTTCTTCTGATGATTTTACACATATCAAGAATGAATTGATATCACAACAAAATGAGATAAATCAATCAATAGAAACATACAAAGTAAAGCATAATGAGATAGCTAAAGTTAAGACGGATGTTTATGCTGAAGTTCAGTTGGCTAACGAAAGTATTAACAAGATTAATGCGAAATATAATGAACTTAATGTTATATATTTGACAGCAAAGAAACAGGCTGAGGAGAACACTGAAGTTACAGCAATACAGAATATCATTGATGCTACAAATAAGTCAAAGATTGAACTTGAAAAAAGTATATCTGAGTTTAATGGAAGAATGAAGATATTGGATATCATGGAAAACATGTATTCTTCAGAAGGCATAAAGCAGTCTATGATGTCTACATATATTCCTACACTAAATAAAGAGATAGATGACACTCTTAAGTTTTTAGGTTTTCCTTATACATTGAGTTTTGATAATAATTTCGATCCTCATCTTCAATATCTTGGTAGAGATATAAAGCCACAGAGTTTGTCTATTGGTGAACATAAGAAAGTTGATTTGACTGTGTTGTGTTCTTTGCTTAAGATGGTAAAACGTAAATATCCTCAACTCAATCTGGTGTGTTTGGATGAAACTGTGAGTTCATTGGATTATGTTAGTTCTGCTAATGTAATACGATACTTGAAAGAGATATCATCGGAAATGGGATTAAATATTTTTATCGTCAGCCATACAACACTTGATGAAAATTTGTTCGATGAACATTTACATGTAAATAAAGTAAATTCATATTCAATACTAACTAAGTCATGATAAAGAATATTATAGATTTAACAGATAAAGAAAAACAGATGTTGAAAACATCTATAGTTACTGTTACCGAGATGCTTGATGGTCTGAGATTTAAGGTTGCCTTTTCTGATAGCGGTTATATGATAAAAACCGCTAAAGGGAAGGTCATTGATGAAGTTGATTATATCGTTAACGGTTTTTATAGGGATGTTGTTGATTACATGAAAAATGTAATAACACCTAATATACTTAATAAAATTATTGATGTATTAGGTAAATGTGAAGCGACATTTATATATATACCAGAAAAAACATACAATGTAATAGCATATAATAATTATACAAAGCACAGAGTAGTTTTGTGTTCTCTTTACACGGAAGACAAAGACAAAAAGGATATATTGTGGTTATATACATTACTTAAGAAACATGTAGCACCGATGCCTATCATTACCGAGCATGAAAATGGTTTACCAGTGAAATACTTTGATGATTTTTCCGTGTATGAATTGGTAAACAAAACTTATTCTGGTAATGATGTTGATGATATAGAGGGTGTTGTGTTATCAGTTGGTGAAAAAAATATATGTAAAATAATAGTAAACCCTACAACTGTAGATATAAACCCAACCGTAACAAAATTATATAGAGATGCTGTTATCGAAGATTTTGCAAAGGTAATGCGAGATGTTAATCTTGATGAGATATTTAATGATGATAGTTATGTTGATTGTATTTGTAACATGTTTTATGAATACATAAACAAAACAGACATAAAAAACAAAGTTTGCATTGAAGCGGAAGATTTGCTTCCTCCTGCAATGAACAATGTTGGTGATTTAGATTTAGATGCTTTACCGTCAACAGCAAAGATTATATGTAGTAATAAGTTCAATATGAATGTGTTACGCCTGTTGCTTGTTACGTTTAACACAGACAATTATCAGAAATTTCACAGTTTTTCTGAGCCTGTTATATCAACATTGATGAAAATTATTAAAAAAATAAATGGAGAATAATTTGTTGTTTAAAAATAAAGTTGTATATTTGCAACATAAATAACAAACAGATAAAAAAGTAATAACAGTAATAAAAAGTTTAACAACAGTTTTTTAAAGTTTAACATTAAAGTAAAAAGTTATGAGTACATTAGCAGATCTTTTTAATCCAGGTTCAAGTGTAGTAGAAGAAAGAAAAGAAACAGAAGTTTATTCAGTAAGTTTTAAGAAAGGTAAGAACAATGTTTACAAGTCGATTATTCGATTCATTCCGTGGTATCAGAATCCAAATGCGAATATCATGGATAAGTATGTTACTTACGTGAAGAATCCAACCAACAGACAGATTGGTCGTTATATCGATAATCCAAAGGGAGGTGGTTCACCTGTAAGTGAGATGTATTGGAGGCTTGTAAATACTCAGGATCAACGTTTTATTGATTTTGCAAAGGATATCTTTGGTTCGAAGAGACAGTTCTCTGCTCTGGTTCAGATTATGGCAGATGAACAACAGCCTGAACTTGTGGGTAAGATTAAGGTCTTCAAGTTTGGTAAGACCATTATGGACAAAATTAAAGCAGAGGAACAGCCAGTTTATGGTGAGGGTACGAATCCATTCCACCCAATTTACGGTAGGAAGTTTCTGCTTGTTGTAACCGAAAAGGCACAATTCAACAACTACGATCAGTCGCAGTTTATTACAGAGAAAGATGCTACAGGTGATAAACCATCAGGAATGTGGCTTATTAATCCAGCAACTAATCAGTATGAGGTTGTGTGTGAGTCAAATCAGCATCTTCTTATGGATTATCTTCAGGCTAATAGCCCAGACCTTAGTAAGTATGATGTTCAGCCTTGGACAGAAGCAGACCAGAAGTTCGTAACAGAGGTTCTTACTGCGTGTGAGAATTATGTTCTCACAGGAGCTATAACTGCCCCAGCACAGATGGCCACCCAGCAGAGTTTTGGTGCACTTAACGGTGCGCCTGTAGCGCAGCCAGTGTTCCCTGGTGCAACAATACCAGGTCCTGGTGCTGCTCCTACACAAACACCTGTTGCTCCTGTAGCACAGCCAGTGTTCCCAGGATCTGCTATACCTACTGCACCTGTTGCTCCTGTTGCACAACCAACATTCCCTGGTGCCGTACCTCCAGTGGGCGCAACTGTACCAGGTGTGAGTCCAACACCGACACCAGTACCTGTTGCTCCTGTAGCACAGCCAGTGTCCACAGGTTCAGTGCCTCCACCAGCAGCTGTAGCACCAGTTGCTCCAGCACAGCCAATGGTATTAGGTGTAGAAATTCCTACTGTTACGCCTCAGGGCGCTCCAGCTGGTTCTCCAGCACCATCAATGGGAATGAACGTTGATGACATACTGTCTCAGCTTTAAACCTCCTTTTTGCTGACAGAGCGATTGATTTGCTCTAACAAAAATAGGATGCCAATAAGGTATCCTATTTTTTTTCTTTTCTGATTTTATTTTTATTCTTTTTTGCTTTTGATGTTGTATCTTCACTGTTCTTTTTGCGTAGAGATCTCAGAGTTTCAGCATCTTCACCGACACCATTTCTTAAATTTTCTATGTTTTGATTAATGTCTTTGATTTCTGCGTTGAGTCGGTTTATGTTATCATCTTCCTTTTTTATAAGTTCTATTATCATCTTTTTTGCGGATTTATCTGCAAGCTTCATAGTCATAGCAGACAAATCTTTTAGCATATCAACAACGGTATTTAATATCGGTATAAAGAAACCAGGGATATCGCTGACATTCATTAAAAGGAACATCGGCATAGGACAAATTCCACACAAACCTATTCCAATCACTAATATAACTCTACCTGATATTACTATTATAGGTATGAATATTATAGGCAAAGGTAAAGGCGCTCCAGCAATAATAAGACCCGTAGGCCAGTACATTGGTAACATACAGTTGACTAATGTTGCCATTGTACAATATCTTAACCAATATCTGTAACTTGTTATTTCATATTGTGTATATAGAGAGTCTTCGGTAAAATTGTAGTTTTTAAGCAAACCTTCTCCTGTGCTTTTCGGTATTAATCCCTTTGCTTCATCCAATGCTCTTTTCATTTCATCTGCTGGTGATTTTTTTTCTTGGATGAAAAAGAAATCGTGTGTTTCGTTGTCCTTTGCAATTTGTGATGGTGTCGACCAATCGACCTCATTGAACGCTTCGAATGCTGAACCATCGTCTATTTTACTGTTATTGTCTTTATACCAGTTTACTGCTCTATCTGACAATTCTCTTAATTCCTTTGCTTCACGACGAGTTACACTTTCAAGAGCATTTGTGTACATCTTTATTGTTGCTCTTTCTTCTGTTGTTGTGTACGCTGTACTTGTAGCCATATTATCTATGGTTATACCATAGTCCTCAAGTCGTTTCTTTATGGTGAGTGCATTTTTAAGGTTATCGTCATCAATGTATTCTGAAAAATATGATGTTTCTGTGTCACTTTCTATTCTTTTTAATGCTGTGAACATCAAAGCAATACGCTTTATTTGCTTTAGTTTTTCAGAATTCATTTTTTCTTCCTCTGTTTCAGATGTAGAACCCATGTTTAATATGGTATCTGTATCCAAATCAGCGTACTTTTCCTCTGCTGACATAGGCTCAACGTACTTTGTTAACGTCTTTAAGTAATCAAGTACTTTGGAATATAGCGTTAATCTTCCATCATCGTTTATCTTAGCTTCTATTAACTGTGTATCGTCGTTTGCGTAAAAGTCATATTGAAAGACTTCCTTTATCTCAGAAAAATAGTCTTTTTTTGTTTTTGACCAGTATTTCTTAATAGAGTTGTCGCACATTTTGTTGAATTCTATAATAAGACCTTCGATGTTTGTTTTGTTTAGTTCTATCTTACTTCTGACGTTAATATATCTTGTAATCTTATCGAATAATTCAACTATATATGGATTGTCTTTGTCATACACAAATTCGTCACTTGTTATATAAGTGAAATAAAATGCATATAACATGAAATCGGAAGGTACACCGTTAGTGTAGTTATATCCGTCTATGTTATTATATTGACGTAATATCTTATCAAAAGATGATTTCTTTGCTATATCAAGTTCTTCTTTCAATAAAAGCAACTGATCATTTTCACAATAATTCTGAACATGATCCTTATCACATATACGTTTAACCTCGTCTTCGTATTCCTTTATTATTTTTTCAGCATCCTTAGAATATTTGTCTACAATTTTTTCCGTTGTATCAAGTTTCGCTTTACCTTTGATATAAGACGGTGTTGATTTTGTGTGGGATGCTAAATCAGCAAATCTGAATCTTAAAATAAAATCCTTTATGAACAAAACACAATCGGAATTCTCCTTAAGCAGTTTTGTTAATTGTTCTACATCCTGTTGTGTCATATTTCTATATTGAATTGTTTAAGTAAATCTGCCTCCGACATGTTTTCTGATAAACCGTATGATGCTAATATGGTATCAACATCTGTATCATAAACACCAACAATATATCTATCCGTTATCTCTGTTATTGTACCACATATCCTGGATCTTACTGGTATACCGTTCATGTAGGCAATAACATCATCGAGTTTTATGTGTTGTCCTACGTTAACCGTTATATCTGGACGTTTAACACCAAACTCAACAATGAATTTTTCAGCACCGCTTCTTTCTGCACTACTGTTTAAAGCATCTAAAGCGGATTCCTCTATAGGGTCGCACATCGATACCTTACAGAGAGTGTTGATTATATTTTTTATATTTAAATCGTTCTCTATCATTAGTAAGAAAAACCGTTAATCATTTTATTACATTGATCCAACACAACACTTTTTAATTGACCTGTTATGATATCTATTTCTGAATCATTGTCCTTTTCTTTTTCTTCGTCTGGTTTCATCATGTATGCAAGTATAGGATTCTCATCTGGATCAACAGGAACATCAGCTGCTTCAGCCTCTGCCTTTTCTGCTTGACGCAATCCTATCAGCAAACCTGCTAATGCTGCGACTAATGGTATAAGCGCTTTTAATAATTTATTAAAATCAAATTTGGATGTGTCAGCATCGTTAAAGTTCAACAAAAACTGTAATTTGTTTATTACATTTTTCCATGTCTCTTCTGATGTTGTTTTCAAATTGCTTATAGCATCCATTAGTTCGGTTATGTTATCGTGGCGAACTATTTTCAGAAACATTGTGCGATCTTCTTCGCTCATGTTTGCCATTCGAGTGAATAAGATTTCCTGCTTTTGCTCAGGTGTAGCATTTTCGCGCCAATTTGCTGGTGTGTTATACATTGAATCGTATAAACCATCATATGGCTCGTTTTCTGGTGTATCATCCTCACCAGGCTCTACATATATTTCGTTATCTATATTATCATCAAAAATATTCATAATTAACATCCGGATAACCATCCGTTTGGTTTCATAACAGTTTTACATGAAAAATGCATATAATCGGAATAACATCCTCCCCACCCATATCCGTATTTTGCCATTATCTTAACAACCTTATGGTTTACTGTTCTCATCTCCTTATCATTGTTATTCGAATCAGTTTGTTTATCAACATCTTTACTCTTTGAACCTTTCATAGGATTTACCATAGGATTTAAATCTATGGCTGAACCGAAACTGTGTTGTGATAGCGCTGTAGTCGATCCTCTTACGAAACGATGATTGAACCCACCTAATTGAAAATTAGTTTTTCTTATGATTTTAAAATCTGTTGTGTTGTATATTTCTTCAAAAATTCTTTTTACCGTTCCCACAGCCGCTTTGTGTACGCGTATCTTTCTCATCTGCATTACACCGTCTTCATCCCTTGTTTTTACCTCTATTGTCGTCATAGAAGCGTTTGCTTGACTTGATGTTGGTGTCTTTCCTAAGTCATTTGATATGATTTTCCAAAGTTTACCTCTTTCTGTTATAACTTCTTCATTGGGACCTTTTTTGTTCCATTCCAGTGTTCCTGTTGTGGGACTTGAAGAATAATCACTGGTGTTGTAAGATGATGTTGATGTTGTTGAAACAGGTGTTGGTGTTGGATCTGGGATTTTAGGATATTCTGTTTCAACAACTTTATATAAACAGACATCATCACTATGTGTCTTCAGCCATTCTTCTCTGTCTGTGTCAAGTTGAGCAAAATATTCTCTTGTGTCAGCTATCTTCTCATCTACTGGTCTGAACATTTGATCGACTAATGCTGTCTGCGAATTTGCTATATTATATGTCTCAACGGATATATTGTTTTTGATCACCTTGGTGTAATAATTGAACAACTCCTTTGGTGATACTCCAGTCACACCCATTACACCCTTTGATATTATTTCAGATACAAATTCACAAGGCTCTGATTGTGCTTTGGCTATGGCATTTAATATTGTTGGTGGAATCATTTCTTCTTTCTCTGGTAAAGATGAATCCAAATCATTTATTTTTTGTTTTGTTTTCTTTCTTTTCTTTTCCATCTTTTCCGATTCGGTCTCTATTCCATGTGCTTTTTTATATTCTCTGACACCTTCTCTCCATGCTTCTTTCTCGAATTTATACTCCAAATCCTTTAACCACCCTTTGCCTGTTTTAGCAAGATGACCATCAACGTACTTTTCGTATGTATATGCCGAATCTTCGTCTACATCTAACATCTTGTATACTATTTCTCTTCCACTTAAATCGCCGTCATATACTTTTTGATTGTTTTCGTTTATCCAGTCGACGATATATTTTTTCCATGTATCATACTTGTCACTTGTTAACGGTGTCATGTCCATGTGACCTTTCTTTATATCATAACCAGAACATGTACACGTCCAACCTTTGAAGTCGGATGTGTCATATTTGAAATCCCATCTCTCAAGATCAGAATACTCTCTTATCTTTATTTCATGGGGGTTATCTAAAGGTGTTATGTCATATATCTTTAACATTCGTTCAACGCTGTTCTCATGCACCAATATGAATCTGCTATATCATCCATACAAAGTACATAATTTGTTTTCTTTTTGAGATTTTGAGGATTGTTTAACAATGTTTCCATTATAGGGTGATTACAATATGGCTTGCTTTCATCAAAGGCTTTACCGAATGCGGTTATCATAGCATCTTTACCTAAACCTTTTTTTGAACAATCCGCTGTTTTCTTAATTGTAATTGGAGAATATGTTCGGAAATTGGAATAACCATTCTCTATAAGAATATACATCAATATATATTTGTAACCCGATAAATCCAATGTCGCATCACCCTTTGCAGAAAAAGCAAAACTTTCGTTCGCTATAATAACATCAGATTTCTCTACATTGTTTTTCATGACAATGGAATTTATTGTGTGAACAATTATATTCGCTAATTCAACAGCACGATTGACATGCTCTAATATAAGAGAATGTTGATCGTGTTTAGTATCTTTCATCGATGGTAAATTTCTATTTATTACGCTTATTCCAGTGTATATCAAAGTGTTGTAAGATTTATCATCAATGCTGGATGGCCACACATAAAAATCCATCTTATCTTTGCATAACACAGTCATTGCTGGCTTGTTCATTGAAAAATCAAACGCAAATATAGTGTTATTCATATAATTATAATGTTTTGTTTTGTTTTTGATATTTATTTTTAGGCATTGGTAGTCAGTATTTTTTGAGATAAATAACAAAAAGAAAAAATCATACATTAGATATGGCAAAGAAATTCTTAGTTGAACGCACAAAAAAAGTAACCATCAATAAAGACGGTGATACTTCACACAAGACAACTGAAATAACAAGAAAGGATGGAACAAAAGTAACAAAAACCAGAACCAAAGAGGCTGATGGTGATACATTCAGAAGCAAAAAGGTTGATAGGAATCCAGATGCATCGGTTAGTGTACCAGATGCATCGGTTAGTGCATCAGAAGCTACACGAATAGATAGTTCTATTACAACACAACACGATGCTCAACATAATCTTCTTAATGGTGGATATGGAAACGGAAATGATCCGAATAAACCTCTTAAAACAGGACGAGGAGATTCATCATCTGCATCAGATCCATCTGTCGCTACACCTCCAAAGAGCAATACACCAGACCCATCTGTAAACACACCTGATCCATCGGTTGCTACGCCTCCGACGGATGATGCTGTCAATCCAGATGGTCTCGGATGGTTTTCTAATAACTGGAAAACTATTGCCATTGTTGCCGGAGCAGCTGCTATTATAGCTGGTATAGTTGCTCTTGTTAAAGGAATGAACAAAACAATTAAGGTTCGTTATAATAAAGTTGTTAGGACTCTTCAACGCGCACAAAAAGATTTCACTATTGAGGAAAGAGGTCTTGATATGAGAGATGTTATGCCTGGTATAGGTAGTAAAATATTTGATAGAATCGCAGGATGGTGGAATAAGGGTGCTAAGAAAGCATCTGCTAACGGTAACATAGGTCTTCATCCTTTCTGTACTCAATATAAGGAAGAAATTGCAACAGACCTTCGTCAGGCACAGGAAGCATTCAGTAAGATTAAATTGGCTTCTGATGAGATGGAACAGGGTCTTGCTGATGAGGAAAAGGGAAATAACGCTGAAAACTCATCGGTTAACACAAACATATATGACTCTTTCCGCACAGCATTGAATTCTGATGTCCTCAACGAGAGTGAAAAACTTGATGAGATTGGGGCTATGGCTGCTATATCAACAGCTATGACTCTTGGTGGTCTTGCTGTTAAAGCGGGTCGTTTCCTTATATCTAAGTATAAGAACGGAAAGCCTGATGGTGAAGCAAAAGTTGTTCAAGTTACCAAGCAATCTACACGCGAAATTTGCGAGGCTATTATCATGAACTATGGTAATAAGTATATTAATATGCAACAAGTTTTCACAGAATGTGGTATTTCATCTGAGAGTCTTGCTGATTTGGATATGTCAAGTGCTGATAAACTCGCAGAAGTTCTCAAGAAATATCAAAAGCCAGAAAACAACAAGATAACAACAAAACAATACACTCGTATTGAAAATCATTATCGTAATATGCTTAAGCATTATTATAATATCGGTGACGGTATAATTAAGAATTTTGCTAAGTATACTAATGCTGATAATGAAAAGGATGAGAATCTTCTTGTTGCTTCCAAGGAAAAACTCCAGAACATGTGGGACAGTCAGAAAGAGTTCTACGATAACAATTTCTCAAGAATTGTCGTTGAGATTGTAAGTTCTTATTCTGCTATAGCATATAATGATTTTATTATTGAAAAGGTTATTCCTGTATTTAAGACGGGTCTTGCTGGTGATGCTGATTATGTTCTGGATGCAATGCCTAAGAAGGGAGAGTTCTATGTACTTCGTCAAACAGAGGGACAGCCTTGGATGAAAGAGGCAGGTGAGAAACAAATGGGTAATACCGCTATCGCTGAAGTAACAGGTTTCAATAAAGAATCTAAGGAACTTACTTTCAAGTTAATCGCTAGAATGGAGAATGATGGTAACATCAATATAGATGACAGAGGTATTGCTTCGGTGGAAGGTGATGTTAACTTCGACTTCTATGCTGATGGTGATGGTAACGTAGAGGAGCAGACACTTGGTTACGGAAAGTGGCTTGCGCTTGATCCGGCCCTTACAGAGTGGAGACCTACAGATAGTGCATCGAGTGTAATGGAATATAGCGACAAAAAAGGTAACAAATATGTCATCTATGGCTCTAAAGATATCAGAAATAAAGAAGAAGGTTATGATAAGATTTACTATTGTGAAATCAAGTCTGGTATGAGCAAAGTTTCCGTTGTCAATGTCATTACATTAGCATCCAATATTACAGTTGAAGCATTTAACGGTATATTCTCTAAACTCAATTTCGATTTCAAGGAGAATAGTGATGAAGCATATGTTAAGGATATTCAGAAAGGTGTTAACACCTTTGGTGGAAAGACTAACGAAAAGAAGGCCGATAGTGCTGATAAAGTGGTTGAAATCATAAATGCGTTCCTTTCAAAAGAAGGTACAGATATAGATGTTATCTATGGAATGGAAAATGATAATGAACAACTCTTTGTGTTTGGTACAACAAACAATAAAGAAAGTATCAATGGTGCATATATTGTATTAAAGGCTAAAGAATCAGCAGGTTTAAGTGAAGTTGTTAAAGTTGCTATTGATCCAGCGCTGTTAAAAGACGCATATAGCAAGATATTTACACTTGAGTTTACAGATAACAAGTTTAAATTTGGTCAGTGTGGTGATGAGTATAGTAAGATAGCAACTATGGCTATGGGAACTAAAGAAGTTAAACAGGAAAAAGTTTCTGATTCTAATGGTCTGGTACAGCTCATAACAAACATGCTGACTCAAAAACAAAACATGAAGCCTATTGGTGGTGATGAACATAATGATGGTGATGATAAAGGTAAAGACGGTACATGGGTTAACTTTGAAAAAAGATTAGATGTTATAACTCAGGATGTTGTTAAATGTATAGAATTTAAGTTACCACAGCAAAATCAACAAAATACACCAGATGTATCAGTTAATCCTACCCAACGTGACATAGGTATGGTTCAATCGAATAATCCTGTAACAAAAGGATTGACAATAAAGCTTGAGAAAAATGAAAATCAACAATGGTTACACATTGTAGACGCTGGTATATATTACACTAATAAAGATATGACGTGGCAAAATCCAACAACATTTAGTATAGGTTTTGATGTTAATGCCATTAAATCTTCTAATGGTTCCCCTGTGCCTTGTAAACTTAAATTGACAGAGGAATTCGGTATCGATAGCGATTCTAGATTGTTAGCTAAACCTGGTACAAATTTACGTTCAGAAATTAGAAGGCTTATGGTTGAATATGGTAAAAAGGTAGATGATGCTAAAGTTATGATTGCTACAGATTATAACAAATTGGATGGTGGTAAGAAACAAAAATGGTCATCATCTAATGAGTCTATTCAGGTATCATACTCACACAAGGTGCTTAAAGAATCTGTGGCAACAAACACAGTTATAACAAGAACATTCAAGAACTTCCCAAGAAAGAGTTATGTTCTTTCAGAGTCTTATTTTGATCTCGGTAGGGATACATCAAAACTTTCTAACCCTGCTGTCGCTAAGAGATTTAAGACAAAGGCTAATGTTTATGAGTATGTAAAGAACAATCTTGATGCTAAGATTTACAAGTTAACCGAATCGCAGACATATAATGTATGTTCTTACACTCACAACAAACCATCTTTGATGACACCTCTTTATGAGAATGTTTATGTTGTAAGGTTCGATGATGATGACAATGTTTCATCAATCAAGTATCTCGGTAAATTTAAAATTCAGTAACAGACAATGTTCAGTAAAATAGAAAATCTTCGTAACAGTATCCTGGAGTCTTTCCAGGATATTAATTACGATGGATATCTTCATAATAAAATATCAAAACACAAGATAGACAATGCATTTTCTCTTGTAAGATGCTTTGTGTCTGAATCTATGGAGAATAAAAATCTTCGTAATGAAGCGAATAGATATATGTCTATACTTGAACGCTATGTGTTAGAGTATAAAACATTCGAGAACGCTAAACTTTATGAGGGTTTTTATAATCCGTTTGATGAAGAAGGTGATGAGCCCATCAAAATGGAGCCTGTTGTTGATGTAGATGATAAGGATATAAAAATTTCCAAGGTCAAGTTATGGAACAAAGAGACAACGGATAAGATTTATTTTGATAAGGGAAGAATGAGAGCCGGAAAATTTTTTGGTAAAGGAGATACCATAGAGATTGCACCTGTGCGTCTTATTAAGGATGACGATCTGTATTCCAGAAATGTAAGGGATATGGCTTTTACCATAGATTCGGAAAAAAAGATATATGCTATACCTTTTGGTTATGCATCTTATTATAGGAATAGTAAAGAGATTGGTATAGAGCCTAACGCTGATTATGAATTGATACCATCGGAAACACCTACGATACGGATATTTGCGACAGCGAATATAAAGAAAGGTACAGAGATTGTTTTAGTTTCAGATGATATAGATTTTGAAAACGAAATACGTCCAGGTCAATTCAATTATGAACCTGATAAAACAGAACCTTATCTTTCGATTAAGAATTTTAAGATATTATAACTGTTTTTCAATTAGATAAATAATAAAAGTAAAAATACGTCAAGAGATGAAATCATTCAATACAGTTTATAAAAAGAAACATGCACTTGCTGAGTCTGAGCGTAGGGCTGTTATTGACAGAGAACACGCTGAACTCATTGCAGCTGTAAAGCGTGAATATGGTGTTAGCAACCTTTCTTCTCTTTCAGAATCAGAACAGACTACATGTCGTAGAATTATAAGTGAGATGTGGACAAAAGAGAACGGTCTCAATGAAAGCGGAAAACTTTACATTGCTGAAGGTTGTGCTCCTCTTAACGAAAACACTTCTCCTGAGCAAATAGAAAAGAGATTCAAGAGAGAGGTTAAGCTCAACATCGATGAGATATGTAAATGCCTTGCATCAGGTGCTGATTGTGCTGCTCTTAAGAAAATTAAGTCTGAACTTGATGCTCAACTTGGTAAAAAGATACCAGTGAAAGACGCAAAGAAGTGGACACTTGACATATGTTCTAAACATCTTGCTAGTAAACTCGGATCAGTAAAGTTCTAAACCTAACAACACAAGACTATGGCAAAATTTAATAAAGATACATTTCTTAACGGCGTTGTGAATAGGGTACAGAACGCACTCAACAAAGGTCTTTTATCAAAGGAGGATGTCGAGACAAATAATCTTGAAAGACTTCATGGATTCATTCAGTATGAACTTCTTGAAAGTATAGAAGATAGAAAATTCGCCATCGACGTTCTCAAGGATTTTAATTATGATGAAAAGACTCCGTGGGTCGATCTCCAGAAAGAGTATGGTACATTCAAGTCACTTATGGATATCGCTCTCATCAACCTTTGGAAATTCCTTAAAGCGGAAAAGGTAACAGAATACTCATATTACTCTTATGATGATATTCAAAGTGATAAACCTATGCTTGATATTGTTCATGATTTGGAAGACCTTCCAGAAAAGCATATAACATCACATTCTGCGCCAGAAAATGGAGTTGATGTAGCACATGCAAATGAGGATGAACCAATGGATATTCCAACGGATGAGCCTGAACGTACAGAGTTTAGACCTCGAAGAAGAATAAGAATGAATAATTAATAAATGGAGGAATTATTCCTCCTTTAAGTGTAACATATTGTAAATAAATAATAAAAGATAAACATCGGTATAAAATGGCAAGAAATTTAATGGTCTGCTCAAACTCCAGCAAACCTCTAAAGATGCTTAAAGAGTCAGCAGGGCAACAAAAAAGATATTTACTTGAAGGTATTTTTGCTGAACTTGATGTAAAAAATAGAAATCAGCGTATATATACTAAAGAAGAGTATCTTAAGCACTTGGATTATCTCCGTGAGGATATAAGAACAGGTCAATCTTTGCTCGGCGAACTCGACCATCCGGAAGATAGGTTTGAGGTTAAACTCAAAGAAGCATCTCACAGGATTCTTGATATTTGGTATGACAGACAATCAAATTGTGTACTTGGTAAAATAGAACTCCTTAACACACCAAATGGTCTTCTTGCACAGTCTCTGCTTGAACAGGGAATTCCGTTACATATATCGTCAAGAGCTGCTGGTACAGTAAATTCTGATAATACTGTCAATATACAGCAAATTTATACCTATGACCTTGTTTGTAAACCAGGATTTGCTAAAGCAGTACTCCATACCGTAAACGAGTCAGCATCTTGTGACAGATATAGCGATGATGTTACAGCTTTCCTTAAGGAATCAGAAGCATCTGATGCTAGAAACACAGCAACACAATTTGGTATTTCATCAGATGTTGTTCTTATCTCAGAAATGGCAACGGAGGCTAATCTTAGACAAGAGGCTCTCGCAATACAAGAAGAAACTACTGAAAGCGATATGAATAATAATACTGTTGATGAAAACCTGCTAGTTTGTCCTACATGTGGCGGAAGCGGTAAGAATTTTGACGGATCTCATTGTTATGCGTGTATGGGTTCTGGTACACGTGACATGAATGAGGATGAGTCTGAGGAAGAGAAGCCAGCTGAAGATACACAGGATGATAAAAAGGAAGAAGGTGATGACAAGGGAATCGAAATTCTCTCTGTGAAAGCCGTTACTTCATCTGGTGATGAAGATGATAAAGATGAAGATGGTGTTGAAATAAAGGGCGTTGAAGCCGTAGATGGAGACGCTGATAACTCAGGTGAAGATGATGAAAACTCTGATGACACTGAAGAATCAGAAGATGAGGACGATAGTGCAAACGAAGAGGATGAAGCATCTGAAGCAAAGAAAGATTGTGACAAGGAAAAGGAAATGCTCCTTGATTGCGACGATATAAAAAAGAGAAAAGACAGTTTCGAAGATAAATTCGCTGATCTCGTTGACGCTATAAAAAGAAAGAGCGATAAGAAGAAAGCTGATGAATCTATAACTGTAACTAAATACCCATTCTCTGCATTTTTGAACGAGAACATGTTTGCTCAGTTTATGTCTATGAACGAATCTCAAAAAAGCAATGTGATGTCATACATTAACGATGCTAACATCAATCCACTGCAAATGACACAGGAAATATGGGAATCAGCTGTAAATTATGTACCTGAAAAGGAATTATGGCTGAAATATGCTCCGGCTAACTACAGAACTCTTTATGAGTCTGCTGATGAAATCACGAAGGAATCAATCAGAAATACAGCGCAATATTTCTTGTTTGAATCTCAACATGATGTCAACAACTTCTGGAGAAATACCGGACTACAAGAGAGAGCAGAACGTAATCTCTTAAACGAACAATTTGTAAATAATTCGCCAAAAATAGAAACGGTTAATGAATCTGATAACTTAGGATATTCTATGGATTTCATAAAAACTGTAACTGAAATGGCATGTGCCTACAATAATTAATAACTAAAAACATAGTAGGCATGGTTATATCACATATTTTTTCAATTTTCAATTTGAAACGGTAAATAAATAATGTGAATAAAACCATAAAAATAAAAATTAATTTTTAAAACAATGGCAACAAATAAGAAAAATCAAGCTCAAATTCTCGAAGCTTGGACTCCAGCAATCAAGCAAATCACTAAGAATGCTGTAAATGAGTCAAATGTTGAGAAACTCGCATGGATGGCTGAATATGCTCACAATCATGCAATGGCAATGAACGAGGAAGCTATGGGTGGTGCAACTTTCCCATTCCAGACTCTTGCTAACACTAACGGTATCGGTAACGCAGTTCCTGCTTCACAGGCTGGTATGACCGCTGTAGGACAGAACCAAGCTGCTTCTTATGGTTCAGGTGACAAGTGGCCTGCACTCCTTCCAATGGCACTTCAGGTAGCTGCACGTACAATCGGTTTCGATCTCGTTAACACTATTCCACTTCAGGGACCTACAGGTGTACTTCCATTCATGGATTATGTATACGCTGGTTCAAAGGACGCTTACGGTGCAACACCTTCTTACAACGGTGCAACCGCTAACCCTGAGAAAGGTACTTACCTTGGTCAGGATAGAACTCCTGCTTATGAGATGTATGAGGCTCCTCACGCATTCCGTTGCAAGCTTACTGCTGATGACAAGACAGCCGCCGTAGCTGCTCTTAAGGCTGCTGAGTCTATCGAACTCGGTGAAATGAAAGTTGTGTTCATCGGTCTTACTCGTATCTCTGCTGAGCCTATGTTCCGTGTACTCGGTGAGTCTAAGAATGTTGCTCTCGGTAAGGTATTCGGTGCTGAGGCTTCACTCGAAGTTACCGTAGGTGATGTTAAAATGACACTTTCACGTCCACGTCTTATTTCAGCTCTTGAGGATCAGATCCAGGGATTCACTGGTGCAGGTCGTTTTGATACTGATAAGTGGTCAGGTACTTTCCACTCTGATGAGCATCTTTATGAACCAATGGATCGTGCAACTGGTGAGATGCAGTATCCACGTCAGATGTCTCTCAAGGTATTCACTAAGTTTGTTCAGGTTGGTACACAGTCTATCGCTGTTGCAGTAACTCAGGAGCAAGTTCAGGACCTTCAGAAGCAGTGGGGAATAAACGTAATTTCTCTTGTAGAGACAGCGGCTATTAACGAACTCTCACAGTCTATTAACAAGCACATCCTTTCACGTCTCTTCGCTCTTGGTTGGAGAAACCATGTTGAGGCTTACGAGTCAGAAGGAATCAACCTTAACATCTCTCTTACAGGTGTTGCAGGCACTAAGAGTTGTGTTACTTACTTCGATGACGCTATGACTGAGAGCCAGGTAGAAATGCCTGTTCCAGCTATTCAGAAGTATGGTGACTTCGAGAACTCTGACACTGTATTCAAGAAACTTGGTGTTAACCTTCTTGCTGCTGGTAACCTTGTTATGAACCGTGGTCGTAGAGGACCTGCTAACTTCTGTGTAATGAACTGGAAACTTGCTACTATGCTTCAGTCTAACTCACAGTATGCATTCTCTCCACTCGCTAACACTCTTAACCAGAACAATGGTTCACTTTATCCAGCTGGTACAATCGCAGGTATGACTGTATATGTAGATCCACTTATGGCTACTTATGACACTCGTATCCTCGTTGGTAGAAAGGGTGACAAACAGGAACCTGGAGTCGCTATGTGCCCTTATATCATGGCTGAGTCTGTTAAGCTCATTGCTGAGCATACAGCTGCACCTAAGGTTATTATCAAGTCTCGTTACGCTCTTGTTGACCTTGGATTCTATCCAGAACTCAACTATGTAACATTCTATGTTAAGGCACCTGATCAGATTGTGTAATCTTTTTAGATGACATAATACAAAAAGAGGTTTTCGAAAGAAAGCCTCTTTTTATTTTTATATGTCATAAAAATGTTGTATATTTGTAAAAAATATTGCATAATAGTGAAATATAAAAAACATATACAATGGAAACCTAACGTTTCGTTACTTGAAACGTTTAAGGATTACATTGTTGATATTAAGACATATTTTACAAACGATGATGGTGGTTTTTCTAGTTTTAGGGTGAATAAAAAATCGCAAACCATCAGATTTCCTGAATTTATGAAAGTCTATGATAGCAATTATCCAAAGGAAATATATCTTGAAGTTGTTTTTGCTATCTTTAAAGAAGAAGAATTGAGAACATGCCCATTCTGTGGAAATGTTTTATATATTAGAAATGTCAAACGCAATGATTATTATCAAGTGTGTTCAAAAACGTGTGATTCTAAATTAAAATCTGGTTGCACAAAAACACCAACAAAAAACACTTTTTTCTCTACATATTATCCTGGTACATATCATGATGCTGACAGAGGTTATGTTATACCTAACTATTGTGTACATAACGATGAATTGATAATATCGGAAGAAAAGGCAAAATCGATACATAAGTATGGTGGTTCATTTTGTGAAAAGTGTAACAAAGAAAGGTTTCGTTCTTATTTACCTGTTGATTTATCGGATGATTTGTCTAAAATCAAAGATATTTTTATTTGCAACAAAAATATAACAACATACGATTTTTTACTCATGCGTTGTCCGGAACTATTAAAATCGTTGCAACTGTATTACAAATCTTTGTATCCTGAATATGAAATAACACATGAATCCGGATTAAAAAAATTAAAGGAAATGCGATATTGTGTGACAAGGGATATTACACAAATACCACGTTGTTCATATGATGGTTGTAATGCTATAACCAAATTCACAGGATCATCAAAGGGTTATGCTAAGTATTGTGACAAGCATAGAAATTCATCATTTGAATCACAACAAGAACATGATTTATTTATGATTTGTAAAAAGATGTGTCCTGAATACAATATCATTAGAGGTGACAGAACAATTTTATCTGGACACGAATTAGATATTTACATACCATACTTAAACAAAGCCATAGAATACAACGGTATATGGTTTCATTCACACCCTAACAAAGACAAAGATTATCATTACAATAAATTTAAAATTGCGCGTGATAAAGGCATTGATGTGTTGTTTATATGGGAGGATGATTTTGTTTATAATACGGATGATACTGTTAAACGTATTGAGAATTTCCTTAAAAGAACAGATGTTGTAGATTATACAGAAATGATTAAGAGTGTAGATGATGGTGAGATTAACAAATTGATAATACCCAATCAACCACAATACAACGGTTTATACAGATATGTAGTGTCTAATTATAATGTAGAAGAAACTGTTGATATTGATAGCAAGATAAGGTTGAGATATGATAATGATAGCCTTAATTTGTTATGTTATGGAACAGGAACAACAACTTTAAACATAAAGAATAGAATATGAATTTAATAGAGATATATGGAAAGTTTAGGCCGTTGTTGAAAGAATATTTTGACAATAATACAAAACGAATGGTTTATACTGTAATTAAGAAAAAATTACCTGAGTTGATAGAAATATACGAAACACAACATAGTGGATTCAGGTTTAAGGATATATTATATTGTATAATAAACGGCATAGATGGAATACCTAAGTGTGTTGTGTGCGGTGAGTATGTCAAAATCAAAGATTTCGTTAACGGTTTTAGAAAAACATGTTCTGTTGAATGCAGAAGGAAATATGAAAAAACAGAAGAATATGCTAATAATATTTCAAAAACGTTAGAAGGTAAACTCACTAAAGAAAATCATAAGTACGATTATCTGTTTGACGGATACGATTATGTTTTTGATACATCAGCCAAGAAAAATGGTAAAAGATCTAATTATACGATACTAAATTATTGTAAACATGGTGATTTGGAGGTATATTTGGATAATATTTTTGTTTTAAAAACAAAACGAAACGATCACGAAGGCTGTTATTGTTTAGAATGTAATAAAGAATTGTTTGAAACATTTGAACCGACAGAAGAAGAGTATAATAATTTTCTTTCTACATATAAGGATTTTTATAAAAAGAATCATTTTGCCATTGACAGGGATTTTTGGTTTAGATATTATCCCAAGACATATAAGATGTTGATGATATATTATAAAACGTGTTGTGAACCGGATTTTGTTATAACATCGGAAAATGTAGAAAAGGGTTATCTTCGCATTACACAAGAAGCGAATTATTGTGTGCTTAATAATATAACAGAACGCCCCAAGTGTCCATATCCAGGATGTGATAAGCATAGACATTTCTACGACATTCAACAAGGCTACTTAACATTCTGTGAGGAACATAAACATCAGACACATGTGTCAGGTCAGGAACTTGATGTATATGATTACATAAAGAGTTTTGGATTGTATCCACAACGAAACAACCGTGATGTTGTAAAAGGCTGTGAATTAGATTTTTATTTTCCAGATAAGAACAGAGCCATAGAATACAACGGGGTATGGTTTCATTCGTTGAAGGTCAAGCCTGAGGGATATCACATCAATAAGTTCTTGAAATGTAAAGAATCTGGTATAGGTTTATTGACGATTTGGGAGGATATGTGGAAGAACAGACCGTTGGCTTGTGAAGAAAGAATTAAGCGTCATATGGCAGAAGCGTGTGCTTTCTTCGATTTGTTGAAATGTGATGAAATAGATAAGAAAAGATTTACAGATTTGTTCGCTACATATTCATTGGATAGTTTTGATGCTATTAGAGGTGAAATGTTTTGTGTCATTAGTTGTTTAGGGATTGAGAGAATGTATATAAATTATGACATAGAGAATGATGTTGTTAAGATAAGAACAATGTTTTCTGTCGGTCTTTATAATGATAACTGGTATTGTGATGTTTTGTTTGGTTGGTTTAATCACTATTTCGGAACTTATAGTTGTCTTATTGTTGAGGAAGATGCTGATTTGTTTACACCGGAGTTGTTGAGAAGATGCGGTGATGACAATTATTGGATTGAACCTTGTTGTGTTAAAGCTAATAAAGGAGAGAGGACAGGTTACAACATGAATGTTGATACTGATGATTTGTATGATATCGAAATGACAGGGAGATTGTACATGTCATTTCATAGATAGAAAAAATCGAGGCTGAAATTTGGAAGTCTCGATTTTTTGTTGTATCTTTGCGGTATGGATAGTATTAACAGTATATTTGATGCATCTGCTTTAAAGAGTTACACCAAGGAGGAATTTGTAGCTGAGATTGTTCCGCTGATACAGGACATTCTTAAGCAAGTGTTTCCCAATAACATACAGAAGCAGAAGGTGCAGGTTTTGAGGAACAGAATTTGTTTTGCTGCTCCTTGTTGTGGTGATTCGGCGACACATCATCACAAGAAGCGTGGTAACATAATACTTGATGGAAAGTATTCGTTCATGTACAAATGTTTCAATTGTGGAACATATATGAGTGTACATGATTTTTTGCGAAAGTACGGCAAGAAACTGTCATTGGACACGGTGACTTACATAACACAACAGCGTCAGGAGGTTTCTACGACATTTGGTAGTGATGTATCGAGTTCATTGTATGATATAGAGGGTATAGAGAGTTTGTGTATTGACAGAGAATGGTTTAAGAATACATTTAGGTTGAGTGAGTGTACGGATCACCATAAAGGGAGAAGTTATCTTATAGGAAGACGACAGTTTGATATGAAGAGGTTCCTGTATTCTGTTTCACAGGACAAGTTGTTTATATTGAACTTGACACCTAACGGAAAGATATTTGGTATACAGGTAAGGCGTTTTGATGGTGGTCCAAAATACAAAACATATTCGTTGCAGAAGATACATGAGTTGATATTGAAGGATAATGTTACTGTTCCTGATGAAATCAATACATTGTCGATGTTATTCAATATATTATTGATTAACTATAATTCACCGGTGACGGTTGTCGAGGGTCCTATGGATAGTTTCTTGATAAAGAACAGTGTTGCGTTGTGTGGTGCAGGAAAGAACATAAAGTTTCCTTTTGATCACAGATATATGTTTGATGATGACGTTACAGGAAAGGAACACGCAATAGAAATGATGAATGAGGGCTATAAAGTGTTTTTGTGGGACAGGTATAGAAAATCCATATATGTAGAGAACAGAAAGAAATGGGATTATAACGATTTGGTTTTATATTGTCACAGTAACAATATAATAATGCCTGATATAAACGAGTATTTTAGTGATAACGTATTGGATATGATTGATTTGTGATATGGAGTATTATGTTGTCGTGGCTGGATCCAGGGGTTTTTGTGATTATGATTACGCAAAGAAATGTCTTGACTGGATTTTGAAAAAGAGAATAGATGACGGTTATAAGATAGTTGTGATATCTGGTCATGCGAGGGGTGCTGATATGATAGGTGAGAGATGGGCTGAGGAGAATGGTTGGGTTGTGAGTTCTCATCCTGCTGAGTGGGATAAGTATGGCAAACGGGCCGGATTTATAAGGAATTGTGAAATGGTTGATTGTTGTGATGGTGTTGTTGCGTTTTGGGATGGAAAGAGTAAAGGAACAAAACACACTATTGATTATGCGGGTAAACAAGGTAAACCATGTATAGTTGTTAATGTTTGAATTATGTTAGTTATACACATCATATCAAGAGATGACACAAGGGATTTTGATGTTTTATATAGACATCTTGATGCTAGAGTGATGATTAACCCTTCAAGAGGTGAAGCGAGACGTGCTATAATGGATGAATCTGATACTGTTATGTTGATAGGACATGGGACAGAACACGGTTTATTCAATCATAGATTGAATGGTTATGTTATAGATTCTGGTATGGTTCAACTGTTGAGAGAAAGAACGGTTATTGGTATATGGTGCTACGCTGGAAACTTTGCGGATCGATACGATTTGAGAGGCTTTTTCACGTCAAACTTTATTAGTAATGTTGATGAACTTCTTGAATGTGGATTTGAAATGTTTGATGGCGCTGATGATGTCATACGTTCGGAGAATGTTAGATTTGCTGAAAATGTGAATAGAATGTTGACAAACAGCACACCGATGTCGGAATGGGTTGATACTTTATGGAGATGTGTCGAAAACAGTGATAGACAATTTGTTCTGTATAATCACGAAGCATTATATTATAATTAGAAATGGTATTTTTTGATAAATAAACAAAGGTTATGATTTTTACTTTTAGCGTATTTTTTAACATGCTGTTCATTTTGTTGACGTATGTTTTGTTATGTCACACCGCTATAATAACAGCCGACAAGATAAGTATGGGGAATTATATTTTTAAGAAACATTATGTGTTTGGTGACATAATTAGATTAAATGATATTAATTCCGTTATATCGTTTTTAGTGTTGATGGTTTTGTGTGTTACACCAGTTACATGGGTAGCATGTGTTATTACATGGGTTTTTGTTGTGATTGGTTATGTTACTGGTAGATTGGATGTATTTGGTAAAAATAAAATAATATATTGATGAAAGGTTTAAGTAACAAATGGATCAGCGGATTGATACCAGCGATACTGGTTTATATCAGTATGGGTATGATTTATTGTTGGTCTATGATTAAGGGTGAGATAGCATATGCAATGTCTTGCTCGGCAACGGATATTGAGATGGCATTCTCGTTGTCTTTGTTGTGTTTAGGTTTAACTGCCGCATTTGGTGGCAAACTTGTTGATTATAGTGAGAAGTTGTCAGCTGGATTATCTACGTTTCTGTTTGCCGTTGGTATGATGGGTAGTATAATGGCTATCAATTTGGGGTCACCGTTGATGTTTGTGTTAATGTATGGTGTTGTCCAGGGAATTGCATTGGGATTAGGTTACCTAAGTCCTATTAAAACACTGATGGCGTGGTTTAAAGGTAAAGAAGGCTGGGTGTTAGGTATTGCAATGGCGGCTTTTGCAGGAAGTAAAATGACATTTTCTCCTATAATAGGAGAGTTGCTACAGACACATGGTATAATGACGGTTATGGGTATATTGAGTGCAATTGGTATATGCTGTATGTGTCTTGCGACAGTATTGTTGAAAGCACCGTATGATATTATACATAAAAATGTGTCGTGGAAAGTCATCAAGAACAGTATATTCAACACACAGTTTATGAGTATATGGGGAATGATGTTTCTTGTTGTTGCAAGCGCGGTTGCAATGATATCGTATGAGAAATCTATGATGCTTCACATTGACTTTGTTAATGTTACAACAGCTGTCATGTTTATAGCTGGTTTTAACGTTGCTGGTAGATTGCTGATACCTGCTTTTACACAACATTTTAACAATAAAGCAAGTTCATATGTGTATATGTTGTTTATT
The DNA here is from genome assembly GCA_045531735.1 of Wujia sp. GTDB lineage: Bacteria > Bacillota > Clostridia > Lachnospirales > Lachnospiraceae > Coprococcus_C. The sequence goes on from JAZSEO010000052.1 coordinate 253,948, forward strand.
TGCGTCGCCAGTGTTGTTGTAGCGTTGATAGACTTAACACCGTTCACGTTAATGGCAATGTTATGTATATGTAATTTGTGTTATGGTGGTGTATTTGCATCTGCACCTATATTGCTTCAGGATAGATTTGGAAGTAGGAATTTAGCTTTGTTGCATGGTTTGTTGTTAACAGCGTGGGCGACCGGAGGATTTTTTGGTGATATGCTTGCTAATTTCTTGTTTGAGTTGTTAGGTAGCGGTGGTCATGTTGAATTGATAAGAAAATTCTTTATATTTTATATGGGTGCCCTTGCGATAATATTTTATGGGCTGTTTAACAAAAATAATGAAAGAATCTCCGATTAATCGGGGATTCTTAACTTATTATGTGTGAGATAGTTAAGATGTTTTTTACAAAATTATTCAAAACACAACCGATAAATAATGAAAATAAAGGTTGTGAGATAATGGATAATAAGTATAATAATATTGTTGTTCATCTGGATCCAGGACACGCGAGCACAACACCAGGTAAAAAATCATCCTATTTATGTAGTGGTGTTTTACCAGCCATAGAACTTTACGAATGGAAGTTTAACAGATGTATAGTTGAAAGATTGACGGATAAACTTGAGGGGTTAGGTTTTGTTGTGAACAACTGTTGTCCAGAAAATGATATAGATGTTAAATTATCTGAACGAGCAAACAGGGCAAATAAATATAAAAACGAACACCCAGATAAGACACATTTGTTCATATCAGTTCATGGTAATGCGCATGGTGATGGATCAGAATGGACAACCGCAAGGGGCTGGAGTGTATATACAACGGAAGGACAAAACAACTCAGACAAATTATCGGAATGTTTATGGGAGGCTGCTAACATTATATTTCCTGATATGAGAATGACATTAAGGAAAGATACAAGTGACGGAGATAAAGATTGGGAAAAGAATTTCACGGTTATACAAAAGGCTAACATGCCAGCGGTGTTAACTGAAAATTTCTTTTATACTAACGTTAAGGATGCCGAATTCATGTTAAGTGAAGAAGGTATGGATGCTATAGCTGATGTTCATGTTGAAGGAATCATAGCTTATTGCGAAATGTATGTTTAAATAAAACGAATTATATTATGGCGGGAATAATAATAGGTATTGTTGCAGTGATTGGACTGGTTGCTGTAACAATTGCTTTTACAATAAAAGGTAAAGAATATGTTTCAAAGTTTGACGGTAAGATTGAATCTATTGAGAGAAATATAACAAAGTTTGAAAGTAGTATTAAGTACAAAGTTGATAAAAACGAATTTAACGTTGAAGCGAACAATTTGTATATGTTGGAAAAGAGATTACAGAAGATAGAAGATAAAATAGATTCTTACGATCTCAAGATTAAAGATATTGATAAGTTCGATAACATATCAATCAACGCTAAAGCAATAGAAAGTATTCAAAACGAGTTGAAAGAGATAAAGGAAGATATTGAAGATAATAAAAAGAGCATAGATGAAATGGATGATTTTGTAGCTATAACGGTTGAAGATTAACAAGATATCAAATTCATATAAAAATCCAGATAACCTTTTGGTTGTTTGGATTTTTTATTGTATATTTGCACCGTAAATAGTAAAAGAAAAACAAAATGGCAAATTGTACAAAGGAGTATGCAGCTGAACTTATCGAGAAGTTTGGTCAAAGAGAATTTGAAAGAATACAAAATATAGAGTTTCCTGTTCAGCAGGAAAGGCCTATTGAATTGGAGAAGTGTGTTAATGAAGTGATGAGTTTGATGACATCAACTAAATCAGGAAAGACCATTTCGCCCACTATCAAGAGGTTTCATGTTTCTATGATTAAAGCTAATCGTGAAGGTAAATTGTCTCCTTATGATGGTTGGAATCTGATGAAGATGTCCAAAGAAACGTTCTTTAAATTTTATGAAAACAGGCTGAGGTGTTCAGATTGGTTCAAGGAGAAGAAAGGTGAAAACATGAAGTATCTTCATGAGGGTTATGTTCCTGAATTTATTTATGGAATAGGCTTGACCACATCTGGTAAATATCCTGTTGTTACTTATTTTAAGCCTCATTTAGCGAAGTATCTTACAGAGAAGTACCTCGCTTCATATGAGACTGTATTCGACCCATTTTCGGGCTATTCTGGTCGAATGATGGGTGTTGTTTGTACTGGGAAGAATTATATAGGCAGAGATTTGTGTGTTGAGACGGTTAAGGAAAGTAAAGAGATATGGAATTTCATGAAACCTTTCGTTGAGAACAAATTGAATAAGGTGATTTGTTGTGATGTTGATGTCGCTGATGCTTGTACAAGTGAAGGCAAATATGATTGTCTTCTGACATGTTCTCCTTATGGTAATATTGAGCAATGGAATGGTGTCCCGTTAAATGGATATTCTTGTGATAAGTGGATTGATGTTTGTCTTAAGAATTATGACTGTGAGAAATATGTGTTTGTTACAGACGAAAAGATAAGCAAGTATAAGGAATATGTTGCCGAATATCTTGAAAACACAAGTCATTGGGGAAGTAACACTGAGTGTGTCGTTGTTATAACGAAAGAACAGAGAGATGAAATTATAAAGAATATGTAATGGCGGTTGTTGATAATAACAGAGGGAATAAATTGATTCTTCCCACTGATAAAGCGGAATATACCAGACATATATTTGAACTATATGAGAATTTTAATAAGGAATGTTTTGATTCCGTTGTAAAGTGTAATAGAAGATTCAAAAATACCATAGATTTGGTGTATAAGGCACATAACCAAACATACAAGGAAATAGAACATAACCATTTGCCTTGTATTGATATAACAGGTGATACAAAGGTTTGTTTAGGTTTTTCTGGTGGACTGGATTCTATGTATCAGGCATTTGCGTTAAAAGATGACGGATTCGATGTTGTTTTGTTTCATGTAAAAGGTATAAACACATACGAAAACGGACAAGGAACAAAACATAGCAAGGAGTTTGCTGAAAAATTCGGATTTGAATATGTTGAAGCAATCATACAGAAAACAAACGACAAGACTAATGTGTATAAACAGTATTGGCCTGAAAATCCTATCAAGAATCAACTTATAATAGCAATGATGTTGGATTGGTGCATTGAAAACGATTGTGGTCTTATTAGTCTCGGTGACGATTTTGATCTTAGTATTGATGATGCTGTTGTTGGTATAAATTTAACAGATGCAAGAGAATTGACTCATGCATTTTTACTAGATATAAGTTGTTTTGTTAAACCGTTTGCGTTTTTGCAAATTGAAAACGGCATTGATAAAGCACAAAGATTGAAAATGTTGAAAGAAAGAGGTGCTATAGATGTTTATTACAGTTGTGTGCTACCTGGTAGGTTTAATCAGACAAGACATTTTGGTAATCAGGAAAAATATGGAGTGGAATTACCGGCTAATAACTGCGGATGTAGTTGTAGAAAGTGTGCAATGCATAATCTGATTATGTATTATGAGAAAATGGTTGATTATCCTCAGAATTTTATAGATGCTTGTTGGCGTGTTATGTGGGATAATAAACACTCCGCTGATTATAAGTTTTTTGCACCGGATTTGCCGTTAGAAGAAAGAATAAAAAATCTATATACTTATTAAGTTTTATTTTGTTTTTTAGTTAAAAAACTCCCTTCACTGCGAAGGGAGTTTTGTTGTTTTAGAAATGGTGTACGCGAATAAATAATAAAAACGTATTTCATATGGCGGAATATATAATAGCGAAATCTGGAATACGCCCACAAGATCGTGTTGTTGTTAAAGAGATGACGGTTTCAGGAAGTACACCTTTTATGGTAAATTCACCTAACTTCATCATATCACCACTTACCGCTGAGGCTAAGTTATATATAAAATCTATTCATGCTGGTGTTGATGATGCGAAACCTGTTGCTATTTTGGTAGCAAACGATTATAATAAGATTGTTGGTGCGGTTCCTAACACAGAATTCTACGTCGAAACGGGCGAAACGTTTTATATTAAATGGTAAAATGAATATTGAATATGGCAACAGTGGATTTTGGTCTTAGTGTAGTAAATTTTAATGGTTGTTGTGATAACAGTGGTGATGGTGGATCTTCCAATTTAGATATATTTGATGAAAATGGAATGATTAAGGCGGAGCTTATACCTGGTGGTGTAGCTACGTCTACTTTTGTACCGTATATGTCTACAGCGGGGAATGATACTCCTAAAGATGTTGTTTGGGAAGATGAAAACGGTAACATGATAACAGGAACCCTTGTTGCAACAGAATCTACTATGGGTAGGGTTTATTTTGTGCTTCAAAACAAAGAAACAAATACATACAATCAGTATGCTACGTTTAGAAGTGGAGAAGAGGGTTCATATGAATATGAGTGGAAATGTATAGGTTCCGGAATATATGATACTACTACCATAGCTGAACTTGATACACGAGTGGGTGTATTGGAAGCGAATGCGGAGTGGAAATCTGCATAATAACTAAAAAATAAAAACAAAAACAAAAACAATTAATTAAGTATGGTTCAATTTATTAGAGGTCTTCAGGAGAAATATTTCTTGAACGATGCCTATCTAACAACCTACAAGGATGCGTTGTATTTTGCGACAGATAAAGGTGTTCTTTATCTGAACGGAAAGGATTACGGTTCAGAATTCCCTTTCAAGAACGTTGAACTCGTAGACGGCGTAAAACTTGTTCTTACTTATCGTGATGAGGCTCTTGGAACAAAAGAGATTAATCTTATCGAGGAACTTCAGAAAGCAACAGCTGAACAGGACGGTCTTATGTCCAAGGAGTATGCTGCTCTTCTTGATAGTCTCGCTGAGATGAAGGAAAACGAGGAGTTTGGTAAAGTAGATGGTGTAGCGGAAGGTGATAAGGTGCTTTCTGTATCAGAGAAACTTATTTCTGCAACTTTAGACCTTGCTTATGGTAAAGAAGGTGATATTAATTACATTTACCTCTTAGGTAAAGCCGATGAAAGTGAGGGTGCTGTAAACGGTAGAGCTGTTGTTGCTAAACTCGACGCTGCTCCATTTATAGCCGATGGTATGCTTTCTGACGTTGAGTTTGTTGAGCGTGATGGTGTTAAAGGTATCCTTTTCACTTGGAATGTTGCGGGTGAGGATGGTAGTCCTAAGACAGATTTTGTTCCGCTTAGCGAGCTGATTGATGCTTATACAGCGGGTGACGGTATATCTATCGTTGATAATGTTGTTAGCATTAAACTTGATGAGACAAAGACAAGAAACTTACTCTCTGTTTCGGCTACAGGTCTCAGTCTTGAAAGTGTTCCTACAGATGCAACTGTTCTTCAGAAGGATATAGTGGTAGCTGGTCTTAGCGGAACACTCGGTACAGGTGCATATACAAATGGTACTACAATTAAAGCTGGTACAAGCATTTATACTATTCTTCAGAACATTCTTTGTAAGGAGCAGTATCCTACTGGAGCAAAGGTTAGTCAGAATGCGTCGTTGACATCATCATTCGCTGCACCATCGTTCCAACTTACAAGTTCAGGTTCAACTGTTGAGGTTGGTACAACTGTAACAGCATCAGCCTTGATTGGTTATACTGCAATACCAACAACAAAGGCGAGAACATACACAGGATTTACAAACGGATATTCTCTTGGTTACGGTGATGATCAGGAAACTGTTTCTGGTAACCCTGCAAGTGTAAGTGTAACAGACGTTGAACTCGTTTCAGGTACATATACTGTTAAGAGAGAATATACCGGTTTTGGATCTCCTGCAACTGAGACATCATCATCTAGCGTTTCTGCTGATGAATGTTCTCTTACTGAAAAATCTCTCGTTGTTGCTGAAGGCACTAATACAGTAAAATGTACAATGAGTGGTCCTGGTCACAGTGGTGTAATCGCTGCTTCACCTGATTATTACATTGTGTCTAATCTTGGAAACACAGATTCTACTAAGAAAGTTGCTGCTGTAGCAAAAGCAACGCCAAGTGTGGCTACAGCAACATCAGGCACAAAGAGTCTTAGTGTAACAGGTGGACAAAAGTATTATATCGGATATGCCGCCACTAAACCTACAACTACAGCAGACATTAAGAAACTCACTACATTCAGCGGATGGATTGCTAATCCTGTGACTAAGGGTGATAATAGTGCTGTTATTGGTACACTTCCAGCTGGTAATGTTATGTGTATCGCTGTTCCATCTACATATCAGCTCGAAAGTATCACAAACACTTTAGGTTCTGAATCAAAAGGTTCATTTGATACGGTTGCTAGTCCAGCATATACAGTTGCATATGAACTTGCTGACAATACAACTGTAAATTATACTGTATATAACATGGAGTCTGGTGCGGATTGGGATTATAAATACATCAAAATTTCTAAAAAATAATTGTGTAGAGGAATATGGCTTATAACGAAATTATAACAGGTTTGCAAGTTAATACAGGTTGGAACCTAACCTTTAATCCTACAGGTAAATTTCCTGTAATTGCTAAGCGTGCATTCCCTACACTTGCAGATGCACAGGCTTACGTTGATGATCCTAAGAGTTCAGCTACTGCTGGTATAGTTGTAACTGTTACTAAGGATGAAGTTGCAAAGAATAATGGTATCTATTTTGTTTCCAAGGTTGCTGGTGTTGATGATGCTGTTGTGGGTGAACTCATTCCTGCTGGTTCGGGTGCTGGTTCAGAAGCAGTGAATACTTATGCTGATGCTATCGCTCTCGCTACATCTGATAATGTTGGTCAGCTTATCTATGTGAAGACCACTACATACAAGAAAGGAGAAGGATACACAGATAACGTTGAAGAAGCTGATAAAGATACAGAAGGTAACGCAATAGAGTATACAGCTGGACCATATGTTGTTACTGGTGCTAGTTCTGTTGCTAAACTTGGTACAACTTCTGCTTCAGGTGATATCGCTGGTGACGTTGAATCTCTTAAGGGTAGAGTTAGTGACCTTGAATCTGAGTCTCTTAAGGGTGTTAGAGTAGATAACGTTCTTCTTCCTGTAGCAGAAGATAAGACAGTAAATCTTGAGCTTTCTGTTTATGCTAAATCGGCTGATCTTGTTGAACCTCTGGCTCGTCTTGCTAATATGGAGGATAATGCGCAGGCTAACGTTATTGAGACTGTTAGCGTAGCTGGTACAGATCTCGTTCCTGCTGATAAGAAAGTTTCTATAGTGTTTGATAGTTCATATGATGCTTCAACAACATCTGAAAATGCTATTCAGCACAAGGCTATCGCCGCTGTAATTGAAGACCTCAGAGGAAAAATTAGTGAGATACCTAAGTTTAGAATTGAGGTTGTTGATGTTCTTCCTGAGACAGGAGAAAACGCTGTTGTTTATCTTGTTAAGGAAACTGGTGAGGAAACATCTAATCTGTACGAGGAATATATTTGGACTGGTTCAGCATTTGAACTTCTTGGTCGCCAGGAACTCGATCTCACAGATTATGTAACATCTACTGAACTACAGACCGAACTTGCATCTTATGCTACAACAGATAGTGTTTCAACAGAATTAGAAAAATATGCACTTAAGGCTGATTATCTTGATGCTTCTACTGTAAACGGTCTTCTTGAAAAGAAGGTTGATGTTGTTGAAGGATATGGTCTTATATCGGATGCTTCGCTTGCTCTTATAGAAACAAATAAAACAGCGATAGAAGGTCTCGTTAATGCTGATGCATCGATAGATGAGAGACTTGTTGCTGTTGAAGAAACTGCTGTTTTGGATGTTTCTGTTGGCGAAAGTTCTCTTATCGAGGCATCTATAAACGAAAATGTTCTTGAACTTTCTCTCAAGATTGGTGATTGCTCAACAGGTGCTGATGGTTTGGCTACAGTTGCCGACGTTAATGCACATGTATCTAAGTCTATTGAAGATGCTCTGTCTTGGAAAGAAGCGTAATAAATAGATAACCATCACTTAGGTGGTGGTTATCTTAAAATGATAAAACAATAAAAAAACAATAAAAATAAAAAAGAAACATATTTATATGGCAAATATTACAAAAATGTTCGTACATTATGATCATACCATAGCAGAGTTTAAAGCAGCTGGTCTTGAGACTACATATGCTAATAGCATTGTGTTTATTTCTGGTGCTGGTAGCGAAAAACCAAGCATTTATACACATAATAAGTATTATGGTAATGTACAGGAAGCTCTTGATGCTATTGCCAATTTAGCTTACATCAAAGGTGTAAAGGTAGGTGATAAAGTTTACACTGCACCGTCTAATGGAGATGGTGCTATTATTCCTTTCGCTAGCGCGGATCCTGCAACAGTGACCATTGATGCTGATTCTGGTACAATCAAATTTGATCTTAATGGAGAGTTTAAGGATAAGGTTAATACAATAGGTGCAGCTGACGATGCTTCTACAACCGGTACAGTTTTTGGTGAAATCGCTCGTTTGGATGAATTGATTTCTGCACTCGTTGGTAGTGAAGGTGGTTCTATCAATAATATGATTAAGGAACAAATTAATACCCTTGATGCTTCAATATATAGTAGTGTTGTTAATGGTTTTAAGGTTAGTGTTTATGAGCATGATGGTAAAATCACTGAAGTTGGTGTAACTGCACCAGATGTATCTACAATCGTTGATAATAAGATTGATGCTTCAATTAAAGCTCTCGATTCATCTGCTGAGGGCTCATCTAACGGTTTCAAGGTTTATGTTGAGTTGGAAGATGGAAAACTTAAGGAAAACGGTGGCGTTATTGTAACTGCACCAGATGTATCTACAATCGTTGATAATAAGATTGATGCTTCAATTAAAGCTCTCGATTCATCAGCAGCAGACACTGATAATGGTATTTATGTTAAGGTTACTCAGGTAGACGGTAAGATTGATTCCGTAGATGTTAGTGCATCTGATCTTGTAGATAGCTACAAGAAAGACATTTCAGATGCTATTGATGCTCTCGATTCATCAGCAGAAGGTACTGACACTGGTGTTTATGTTAAGGTTACTCAGGTAGACGGTGTGATTAATGCGGTTATTGTTGATGCATCGGGAAAGGCTGACCTTGATGAACTTGGTAAGATTCTCGCTGATCAACTTCCAGATTATATTCTTGGACAGGTATTGTTCGGTGGTACAATTGATGGTTCAGGTAAAGTAACAGCATCAGCCAATTTCAAGGCTAAGTATGGTGACACCACTGTTGTTCCAACAGCCGCTCAGGTTGAAGGTGCATACTTCGTTGCAACTGGCAATGGTACAACTAATGGTGTTGCTTATAACACAGGTGACTGGGTTATTTCAACAGGAGAATCTTGGGTGAAGGTTGATAATACCGATGCAGTGTCAAGTGTAGCAGGTCTCACTGGTGCTATTACAGCTAGTGCTCTTGCGGCTAAATTATCTGAAGATGGTATAGCAAATGAACTTGCTCTTAAGAGTGAACTTAGCGAGGTTAATGGTAAGATAGCTGATCTTGACGCAACTCCTGATGCATCGTCTAATGGTGTGCGAGTTGCATTTAAGCAGGAAGATGGTTTGGTTAAAGACTTGGTTGTCGAAGCACCAGATGTTGATGGTAAGATTGCCGCTGCTATTAATGCTCTCGATTCATCGGCAGCAGACACTGACAATGGTATTTATGTTAAGGTTACAGAGGAAAATGGTAAGATTACTGCCGTAGATGTTAGCGCAACTAATGTCGCACAAAAGAGTGATATAACTACAGCTATTAATGCTCTCGATTCATCTGCTAAAGATTCGTCCAATGGTTTCAGTGTTTATGTTGAACTAAAAGATGGTAAACTTCTGGAAGATGGTGTTGGTGTCAAAGTAACTGCACCAGATGTATCTACAATTGTTGATGGTAAGATTGCACTTCTTGATACATCTAAGGAGGATTCTGACAACGGTGTTAAGGTAGCAGTCACACAAACTGATGGTAAGATAATATCGGTGGATGTTACAACAACGATAGCTGATACATCGGTTGCTAATTCAACAGGACTCGTTAACAATGTTGGATTACAGTACATGTTTGAATGGGTAGAACTCTAATAAATACTTTATAACAAAGGGAGGAATTTGACTTCCTCCCTTTTTAAATTAACAAAACAATTTACAGTATGAGTAGTGGATTTGATAATGAAATAAACAAAATGGCGATAGTTCAGTTGATGAAAGGAAACACAGCTGAGTATCCTATCACAAGACCCGAATGCGTTGTCTTTCCTGACGGAACGACAGCAAGTTCCCGTATCCTAGACCTGGAAGAGGGTGTAAACGTCATGTATCTTGCTTATATAAGCGGATATGAAAAATATCATAAAGATAATGGTAACAACCCTCCTATGTTCAAGGATAAGGATACGTTTCACGCATATCAATCTGCCAATCTTGACAGTGTAAAGAAATCGTATGAATCTATCATTGTGAAAGGTGTGAACAATTCGCTATATGATTTTTATTCGTACACAACAACTGAGAATGCGCATTCAGATGCACCTACTGTACAGGTTGAAGAAAGGCCCGGTGAGGCTCCATATAACTTCAACATGAAACATTTCTCATCTCTTATGGCAGGTTATGCACCTAAGATGATAAAGATGGATACAGGTTATGAACCAGTAGAGTATGATAGATTTATATTCTTGGATACTGTCGTGCTTAGTGTAGAAGAAGCATCCGATAAATTCGGTACACAACAAGATGAATCCGTTAAGGCACTCAAACTTGTCATGGGATTAAGCGATTCTAATGCAGATGAAAATAATGTTTGTGAACTTTATTTTTGTCCGTCATGCAAAACACAACCGTTTACATTCTTTGATGATTGGGAGAATGTCACGATAGAGGATAAGAGTATGACGGTCTACACGAGCAAGTGTTTCATAACAAATCCTTATATTGTTGAAATCAATCAAATGGGCAATACACAACCGGTTTAATCGTTACAAAGCATTTCGTCATAATTATCGAAATGCTTTTTTATTTTACTTTTGAACATGACGTTTGAGCACACATACCGTTCTGTTATCGCTATACTACTGTGACCGCACATCTTTGATATGTCGTATATGTCAACACCATCGATATAAAGATTTGTGGCGAATGATCTTCTCGCTGTGTGCGATGATATGAATTCGTATTTATGGAGAGTTTCCGTGACACCATGCCAATGTAATGTCATCATCTTTTTTATCCCGACAGCCTTACATATTTTTTTAAGTGTACTGTTGAAATGAACGGATGATATATTTTTGTGTTTTTGACTGATTTCATCCAATTCCTTTAGTATTGCTCGTGTTGCTTTGGTTACGGGTACGGTTACAGATGTGCCCGTTTTCTTTGCACAATATATCAGATGATTTTTGTGTATGTTGTTTTTCGTGAAATTGATATAATCTGATTTTCTGGCACCTGTCAGACAACCAAGAGTGAACTGTAACTGTACGACACGTTCTGTTATATTTCTTGGTGTGTACTCAAAAATGGCCTTAATTTCCCTTTTATTGAGATAAGTTTGTTGAGATGAATCTGGCTTTATGTTAAGGCAAGATTTCCAATTATAGGGCAGTTTTATCGTGTCTGTGTGAAGATTAAGAACGGAACAAAACTTTGCTATGTAAGTTTTTGCTCCGTTTCTTGACATGTGTTTAAGAAGATGATTTCTGAACACTTTAAGATTGTAACTTGTTATGTTCTGAAAAGCAAATTCAGTTTTAGTAGATTCCTCCCATCTCTTTATTATGATAGGATATTTTGGATGCTGATGAAGGAAAGATTCCTTAAGTGTTACATTTGTCTTTATTCTCATGTCTTTATGTTTTTAAGTGTTCAGCAAATATAGCGAAAAGTTTGGTAATTAGCAAGAAAGACAGTTGATAATTAGCAAAATCAAATAAATAATAGAGACGCGAATGCGTGTCGGAAAGTAGATTTTATATAATGTATTCAGAAACAAAACAAAAGATTAACGCAGCCGTTTATACCAATAATGAAGGTAAGGTTACTGCACATAATCTTAACAACGTTTTACATGATATCTGTGATGTTACCGACGAAAACAAGCAGGATAATTTAGTTAGCGGAAAGAATATAAAGACCGTTAATGGTATATCTATAGTCGGACCTGGTAACATAAGTCTTCCTGTTGATAACATGATGTCGGCAACATCAACCAATCCTGTTCAGAACAGTGTCGTCAAGGAATATATTGATGCGATGGAAGACAAGAACAAAGGATATTATTCATCTGCTGATGTGCTGGTACAACAACATCCAGATCCTAAGCCTGGATCCAGGGCATATGTGGGAACATCTTATCCGTACAGCATATATGTTTATGAAAACGGATGGGTGGATTCCGGTGAAACAGGTGGTGATGAAAGTGTTCCTCTGGGAGAGTATTATACAAAGAATGTCATTGATGCTAATTTCATCAACAAGGAACAGATTAAGGAGTATTCGACGACGGAGGAAATCAATCAGATGTTCAATCAGTCGTTTGAAGTTCTTACTGTAGAAGAATACGAGAAACTTGAACACAAAGAGAACAAGTTGTATTTCTGTATAGGTTACGGTCAGAGAGAGGATTATATAGATGATGAACTTGATATAGAAAGCGAGAACGCAGTGGCTAATAAAGTTGTCGCTGAAGCATTGATTTGGGAAAAGATGACATCAGAGGAATAATATGCCTATATTTTATAAAAACAGAGAAATAAAGAATCTTACCATAGGTGATCAGATAGTGAATGCCGTTTATTATGGAACATATCTGATATGGGAAGCTATTTCAAGCTGTTTTGCTAAAGGATTTTGGATTAACTCGGAGGCGTGGGACAATGGGGCTGGATGGAAAAATTAAAATAAAAAACACAACATTGTGGCAAATCAAATTTATAATGAACCTATAGACAGAACCGTTGATTGGGGCGGTGATGAGAATACCGGCAATGCTCCTGTTTCTGGAGCAATGGTACAGAAATTTATCAAGGATACATTTAACACAAAATATGGTTATGTTAGACTTGTTGGGGACGTGGAACAGTTCTTTGCTTGTGAAGAAGACGCTGGTTTGTACGATGAGAATCCCGATGATAACGCTTCTTTATTGTTAAAGGAAGTGACGCTTCCTGCTGGAGGTGGTTCTGTTGCGTCTCAATATTATGTAAGGACAATAAACAATCTGGACAGCCGTAATTTCGCAGTCAGCCAAGGTAAGGCTTGCTATATAAAGTTCACATATCAATCTCAAGTTAAACCGTCACCAGATCTTCCTTACGAAGATACACAGGAACGTGGTTATGTTACTGTGTTTGCTAGAATGAAAGGTAAGGAATACGAACAAGTAATGGATTTCTATTGCCAGTCTGGTGAAATGAATACAATAGATGTTGCTGATTATCTTGGTTCGGGTGATAATGATGTTATGGTGAGAATTACTGGTGAGGAAACAAATGAATCCGCACCAGCATTGACGTATACGATAACATTAACATCACTGTCGTTATCAGCCAAGAACTTTGACTGGTGGAGACCGTTTACTGGTGATATCAATATACCTTACATTATTGGAGGTAACATTGAAAAGATATTGAAGGTCACAGTTACCAGATTAGAGGATGGAAGCATTACAACACAAGATATCAATATAGGAAAAACGGTATATACTGAAACAGCATATGGTTTCAATTTGGTACATCCAGAACAACCAGGTGTATATAATGTTTCGGCTTATGTACAGAATGTATCTGGTACGATAACAACAGAACCTGTTTCGTATAATATAATTTGTGTTGAGGAAAACGGAGACGGTAAATATGTTGCTGTTAATGAGGTCATCGAAAAACTGACAAACTGGAGAGACAATACTGTATTATATTATACGATATATGATAACAACAAATCATATTCAGAAATAACATTTGATTATTATAAAGATGGTGTTCTGTTAAGTTCGGTTGAAAACGGTTCTGTTGTGACAGGAGCAAAAACAATGTTCAACATACCGTTGGAAATAGATACCATTGACAATTCTAATTTTGAAATTGAACTCGATGTTAAGGATGATATCAAAACATTCTATGAGTTCACTTTTGATGTTGATAATAGCAAAGGTTATTCCGCTATGCCTGGTGCAGTGTTCTATATGAACCCTAAGAAGAGAAATAATTCACAAACAAACAGGGAAAGTGTAATTGATGAAATAACAGGCAAAGAAATAAAGGCCACTTGGACAAACATCGGTTGGGATAATGATGGATGGAGCGTTGATGAAGAAGGTAACAAATGTTTAAGAATATATTCTGGATCACAGGCTAATATAAATTATCAACCTTTTAAGGAAGAAGCCGTTAAGAAAGGTAAGACGATAGAAATAGATTTCTGTGCAAGAAATGTGTCTGATGAGGACGCTGTTGCTATAAATTTAATGAAGTCTAATGTTGGTTTGAAGATAACACCTAATAAGGTTACAGCATTGTCTCAGATTGCAACAAATACAGACACACAAAGTTTTAATATACAGGACAGTGAACGCATAAGATTACATTATGTTATTATGCCTAATGCATATGGTAACAATGGATTTAACTTGTGTTTCATATATATAAATGGTGTCAAGAACAGAACATTCTTGTTTGAGAATAACGATTATTTCAGTAACACACAAAATATAGTTCTTGGTTGTACGGGTGCCGATCTTGATATATATGGATTTAGAGTTTATGACAGTGCATTGTCATCAACAGGTGTACAAACGAATATAATTAACTGGGAGACATCAACTGAACGTAGAGAGCAGTTATTGAAAAAGAACGATGTGTTCAACGCGGATGGAACAGTGATAGACTTCATGAAAATAAAAGGTGTAATGAACTGTTTTGTTTTCAGTGGAGATGTTCCGTCATATACAGATAAAGATGTGACAGGAAAAGGAGATTTGGAAGTTTTCTGGGCCGAACACCCAGAGTGGAACAGTGTGGTTCGTGATTGTAAAGCAGAAGGACAAGGTACATCATCGAAGAAATATTATAAATGGAATCTTAGATGGAAACTAAAGAAAGAGGTTGTTGAATACGCTGATGGTACGCCATCGACAACTGGTGAATGGAGATTCGTTCCAGGAAAGCCACTTATTAGCAAGGCTACAGCGAAGTTGAACTGGGCATCATCTATGCAGTCGCATAAGATAGGTAGCGTCAACTCTATGAACGATCTTGCTGAGATAATAGGTATAATAAATGAAGCAAATGCTAGAATAACGGTTTATCAATATCCATTTGTTGGTTTCTCAAAAACATATAACGAGGAAGGTGAAGAAGTTTATACATTCTTAGGTTTATATACTTTCGGACCAGATAAAGGTGATGATAATACGTTTGGTTATGATGATGAAAAGTATCCTGATTTGATATCGGTTGAGGGTGCTGATAATGCTCCTTTAGCTGCTTTGTTTAGGGTTCCGTGGAAAGATAAGATTGTATATAACGAAGATGAAGAATCTTTCCAGTATAACGGTGAAAACAGCTGGGATTTTAATGCTGGTGAACTTGATAAAATAGGAACATTCGTAGACGCATACAACTTTGTGTATGAGTGTTCTCCGAGGTTGTTGCCGTTTGATGGTACACTTTCGGATTTGAATATTGTTAAAGATGCTTATAAATCATCAGGTTATGATTATTGGTTGGTCGATGAAGATGATGTTGTTGTGTATTACGAGGCAAGCGAAAGCGCCTTTATATATGCTGACACAGGAAAGGGTAAAATACATCTTAAAGAACAACTTCTTGACAAGGGTTATGGTTTGACAACTGATAACATATCACGTGATTTGAATGCACGAAACCAACAATATATAGATGCTCGTATTGAGAAGTTCAGACAAGAGATGCAAAATTTTTGGAAACTGGATGATTCTATTTTCCAACGCAACTGGACTGAATTTAACGCTGCAACAGATAATAGAGCAAAGAACACATACCCTTACATGTTTACTTTATTATATGGTTGGAGAGGTGATGATATGGATACCATATGGCCTATCAATAACCAGGGTCAAAGTTCAAAAGGATATTGGGTTGAGATACATGATACCTATGACAACGGTGGTCCTGTTTGGAACGGTGAAACTTCTAACTTCTGGAATTTGTTGGATCTCGCTTTCCCTGAAGAGGTTAAGAAAGGTATGTCTGCTTATATGAAAGCAATGGAAGAATTAAGCGGTGTGTCTAAAGGCAATTCTTTTGATAAGATATACGGATTCTATAAAAAATACTATTTTGATTCTGCACAAGAATACTTCCCTCAGGCATTGTATAATACGACTGCAAAAGAGTTGTATGAAACAGCAAAGATAGCACAGAAGAACGGTACTTATACTAACGATACCGATCCTATTACACAATCGTTAGGTGACCATTATTCTGCCGAAAGAAGATGGTTGAGTAAGCGTATACCATATATGATGAGTAAGTATGGCTTTGGTGATTTCAGCAACGGTGGTAATGATGCTATTATTGTTCGTGTGGCAGGTGATATGATTAAATATGATATTACTCCTGCGATATGGATGTATCCTTGTATTGCACACGGTACGTCATTGGTTCAAGGTGAAAGAACAAGAGCAGGACAAACTTGTAGCATAGAAATTAACATGAGTGGTAGTGCTGACCAGCAAAATGGTATACTTGGTGCTAATTACCTTATGGATATAGGTGAATGGTATGATAAGAATGTTACAGGTGAAATGGTTGTGACCGGTAAGATGTTGACAAATCTTAAACTGGGACACAAATATAATGATATAACAATATCTATTACAGGGCTTAGTATATCAAACACACCAGCCCTCAAGTATCTTATGCTATCAAGAATTTCTACGTTAGGTGGTTCTATTGATTTGACTGGTTGTAAGAGACTCGAAGAATGTTATCTTGATGGTACAAGAATAACACAACCTAAGTTTGCTAATGGTGGTGGTCTTAAGAAAGTTGAATTTGGTGCGGAAACCAAATATGTAATATTCAAGAACATGTCTATGTTGACTAATGGCGGTGTCAATATAAATTCATGTAAGAAAAGCATCACAGACTTTTCTGTGACGGATTGTGTTGCAATGGATCCTGTTAACATGTTATATGAGATTTATACTGCACAGAAGGGCAATTTTAATCTCAAACGTATCCGTTGCGTTGGTTTTGATGAGCAGGTTCCGGATGGTACAATAGATATGTTATATGAAATGTCTAAAGGCAATTTTAATGGTATGGATAGTGAGGGTGTAGGTACATCTGGTTTACCTGTTTTTGAAGGAAAGATTCGTGTGAACGAAGCCGCGCAATTAACTGTTGATAGAGTAAGGGAATTGTATCCTCAGTTAGAAATTGAAGTTAATACGTTGGTTGTGCCTACAGGATTCACCGTCAAGTTCACATCAGCGACAAGTTTTAATGAAAATCAGGTGATACAGTTGAGTGCAGTATCATCAAACGATTTGTATCCTGAAATAGAATATTTTTATGTAGCGTCGACGGATTTCGCTGATGGTGAAGTGACTGTTGATAAGGACACTGGTCTTGTTAATCTGAGTATAGACTACACAAACGAATCGTATAATAAAAGATTCACTGTTAGAGCAACAAGTTCACATAATAAAAATATTTACGTGAATCAAACCATTACAATCATAGGACAAAGAGTGACATCGGCTACCATAGAAAGTGATAATGAGGTTTTGGTTGCTGGTAGTAAGATAACGACAAAATTAGGAGCACAGGGACATACTAAACCATACACCGTTGTTTATACAACTACAGATGATGAACTTATACAGATTGATGGTGACGGTAATGTGAGCGTTATGTCGGATAAGATATCAACTGTTACAGTGAGAGCAAGTTACGGTTTGGATGACACTGTTTATGGTGAAAAGACATTCCTTGTCAATGACGGTCTGATAGCTGATAATGATAGTGACAAACAGTTGTGTAACCTGATGTTCATAAACGGCTGGTCTGCATCATCCAGCGAAGTGTATGCAAGAGAATGTTTTGCTGTTAAGAGTGTTACATTGGCTAATTTTGCTGATTCTGGTATAGAAGATTTCGAAGCCTTGCAGTATTTTGGTGTAACTACACTTCCTGCCCGTATATTTAGTACGTGTAAAATGTTGAAGAGATTGGTTATACCTCATCATATGAAATTGCCAAACATATTAAGCATAAGTAGCACCCTTGATTATTTCGAGAATAGAAGTAAAAATGTTAACATGTATGCTGTTAGCGGTGTAAGTATAAAGGAATTGAACCTTTATTATGATCTCGTGAACACTGAACATGTGTATTTTATTAAAGAAGTTGAAACGTTAAGGTTAAATGAAGGTGTAACTACAATACCGTATATTAAGACAGATGCTCTTAAGACTGTATACATACCATCTACGGCAAAATACTATGATGGTATACAGTATATGGATCAAGGAAGTTTTAATATAGAATTTATTATAACAGAAGGCTCTAACTTTGTATATGAAGATTATTGTCTAATGGATGTCGATAGAACAACGATATACAAGTATAATCTTACCGATACATATATCATTCCTTCGTACATACACCATATAGGACCATATGCTTTTAGTTGCTGTTATCCTCTTAATCCTATTGTCTGTCATGATGATATAGATGATTTTGGTTTGTGTTCGTTTGCGTACTCCAAAGTAAATGTTTCATACATCAAAAACGCAGATAGTGGTTCATTTAGCAGTTCAAGAATAATTGCTAATGATGGAAAATTGTACATTAGTGGTGTAATGTCTAATGGTGTGTTTGGTTCTGCCAATATTGTTACCGATGAAATATATGTTGATTGTGTTATCAAAGGAAACTTCCTTAGTAATACCTCTGTTAGTGATGGGACGATAATATACATCGATAAGAACACAAGGAGCGAAATTACATCTACCTTTACATATCCTGATACAACAAATTTAAATAACGCCATAGTTAAGTATAATGGTACAGTATCGGATTATGTGTCAACGAAGTATATTGGATTAATCACGTTGGGTGCTTCAGAATTGTACATAAACAACACGCTCATACAAGGAGAATTTAATATCCCATCAACAGTGAGTAAAATAGAAGATGGTGTTTTTGTGGCTTGTTGTGCTATTGATACTGTTAAGTGTGATGCTCCTGTATCAATAGGAGAAGACTCGTTTTATAAGTCAAAACTAAACGCAATAAACAATGTATATAGTGTAGGTGCAAAGGCGTTTTATAATTCTGCACTTTGTGATATTGTTTTTGCTGATGAAACAGGTGTTATTGGTAGTAGCGCTTTTTACGGTTGTGATGCGTTAAATGAGATATATATATCAAGAGGAATAACAAATGTACCAGTTTCATGTTTTGAAAACTGTACAAACTTAAAGAAAGTGACATTGCCAAAAACGGTTAACAAAATTGATGGTGATGTATTTAAGTCATGTTACAACTTAAGTGAAATAAGATGTGAAGCGATAACGGCTCCAACCGTAAATTCCTATACATTTAATCAAACAGTGGGTCAGAAAGTATTCGATAAGAAGCTTTATCTTCCTATGACATCAACAGGCTATGATGAGTCATACTGGGGTAGCGTATTGCTCAATCCTACAGTATGTAATTTCGTCAGATATGATATATATGAACCAACAAGTTGTACAGAATTAGTCATTACAGCGGATGATGTTCCGGGTTGGAAATCCAATACAACCATTTACTATACTGCATTGACAAACGGTTATGATCCATGTACCGAAACCGATGTGATAGGTTATGAGATATCAGGTAAAGATGTATCAGATGATTTTGGGACAAACCCTTCATACACAGACAGTAGGGAAATTCAATTGTCATATACATATTTGGACAAGACAGTTTCAACAACAATAGAACAATCACCTAATTCAGATATCCATTATGATGTTGTTCTGAATGATCAGTGGAGACTCAATGAAAATTCTGAAAATAATCCTGACACTGCGTTATACGACGGCATGTATGAATCGTTCGCTAACTATAATATACATAGTGTCAATGCTGTTATGTATATAGATATAACAGGATACACTAAGTTTACTGTTCTTGTCAGAAGTAGCGGTGAACCAGCATACGATTATCTTATTGTAAGTAACCTTGATACAGATATAATCGTCAATAATGGATCCACAATAAAATATTCAACAACTAGCGAATATAATAATAAAACAGGTATTGCTGGTGTATCGGATTATAAGTCAGTTGTTTTTGAAAATATAGACGGAGGAACACATCGTATATCAATAATGTATAGAAAGGATTCATCAGGATCTTCATATGATGATAGAGGATATGTTCTTATACCTAAAAATCAATAAGTTTTGTTATGTTTGATAAAAGAATGTTAGACAAAGAAAAGAATAAGAAGATTCAGAACATCAAGGACTATGACAAGAGTGATAGCGTGAATGTGTTTTATGTGAATGGTAAATCGGCGTGGCTGGATAAAGCAACAAGAGTCGGATTAGTTAATTCGTTGAATATGGAGAAAGCCGCTGGAAAAGAGAAAAGTGTGCTTTATCTGAACGGAGATAAGATTGATATCGGTGTTGATGATGCTTTGCTGATGATGGTCGTTCTGGAATTATATGCAAAGGAGTGTTATGTTGTGACAGAACAACATATAGCTAATGTTAAAGAAATGGACGATATAGGAAAGGTTCACAACTATAGATATGATATCGGATATCCAGAGAAGTTGAAGTTTAGTGTTATGCAATAAAAAGTCGAAATTAATTCGACTTTTTATTGCATAACACTATAGATAAATCTAATATATTATTATATTCAAAGTCGTAAGAATATGACATATAAATTATATTATAATTAGATCCATAGAATTCTATGGAAATTGTAATATTGTCTGTTAGTTTACAATCTGCCATTTCTCTATGACTTACCGTATGTCTAAACATATTATATGTATAATCGAACGTCTTTGACATATATATATAATCATCTTCACTTGTGTCCCATACTTGTCCTGATATTTTTATTGAAACAATTTTATTATAATAACCTAATATAATTTCACCAACATATGCATCCACTTCTATTTCCGTGTCTTGGAAGAATTCAAAATCATCTACATATTTAGCAGTATGTGTACTACTATCTTGGATGGTAATTATATTATTTCTATCCATTGTTATAGTATCAAAACCGTATCCTAATAGATTTCTTAAATTAATTGGAGGATAATGATTTTCATCACTATTAAAATCATCATAATAGATATACGGGATGTAAGTGTCTTCATCAATTTTTATCGTTGTGCCAGAAAATGATGTTATTATTAAATTGTTTCCTGTTTGAGGCATTTGTGTACAACTTGCAGCATAATATTCGCTGTATGGATCACTAGGAGAGTTATAAAAAGCAAATATATACTTATCTGTTGTTTCAATTATATCGTAACCTATGTTATGAGTATTAGTGTTAACGGGGTTAAGTACACGCTCTTCGATTGGCAAATTATCATAATAAAAACTAATGAATGGGTAACTGTTTTTATATGCAACCAAAAATTGTAAATGGCCAGTATTCACATCACTTAACGATACAATGTCATCGTATTTTATCCATTCCGCATTGAAGTCTTCAGTGAATCCACTAAATGATGATAATTTTTTGATATTACCATCACTATACAGAACGGTAGATGATATTTTATTAAAACTATCGTTATAAGATATCACATTTCTCGTTACGTTGTCTATATAATTATAATATACTGTTCTATGAAAAAGGTCATCCACGTAAAAATCGTGCTTTAAAACATAACCATTTTTATTTACAACTTCACCATATTTTATAAACGATGTGGCTTCAGATGCATCGATTATTATATTACTGTTTTTATCGTATACATTAACTAATTTTTTTTTTAATATGTCATTCATGTTGACATAACCATTCTTATCCTTACACCATAACCATACATCGTCGCCTCTGACTTCGAATATATTTTTTCTGTTACTCAGTGAACCATTGCCGACACTAAATAACGTTCCGTGCTGAGAATAATTGTATTTTCCTATTGCAACTTCATTATCATTGCATGTTTCTGTGTATGATCCGACACATAAACTATAATCACCGTTTGCTTTATTATATTCACCCATCATGTACGATGACAAGTTTAACACATCTGTTCCTATATTCTTATCATCAAAATATAAACAATATTTACTGTTGTGATACGAAGATAATGAACCTATGGATATAGTTGGTGCTCCTTCATCGAAATTTATCTGCACCTGTCCGTCGCTTCCATTATAAACATACCCTTTGTATTTGATTCCGTTGATTATAAGTGTAGCATCATCTCCTTTTACTACTAAACCGTCACCAAAAGGATTTATACCTGTGTCTTTTGTTACTGATGTTGAACTTGTTGTAGGCAAAACATCCGTTTTGGTAAGAAAAACCATTACGATGTTATTATTTATAGGTCTCAGATGTTTATATTTATAACATTTTTTTGTTATCTGGTTACCTTTTCCTGCAAATATGTGAGATGTTACACTTGAATCTCTCGTGTTAGATGTTCCTAATGTATTGGTGCTACCATCCAAATCGACACTAAATCCATTTTTTCTGTTAGATGATGTGCCGATACCCACTTCAAATATGTTATTTGTTGATGGGTTATTGTATTTACCTATTATTGTACTATATGTACAGGATGATATTGTAGATTCACCGCTTGTGTGCGAAAAATCATGCAATGCACTTGTATTATGTCCTTCAGCGTGAGAAGATCTTCCTGTAGCAATATTATCTTCTCCTTCGGTGTGTGTATAATTTCCGTATGACAAATTGTTTCTTCCCTCTACATGAGAACCTATACCTTTTGCTACGGAAGATTTGGTTGTATTCCATACATCCAATATTTCTTGTTTTGTACCGTTTTGGTATACAGATATAGAGGAAGAATCTATTATGGGAGTATATCCTTCTACGTGAGAAGCTTGTCCTATTGCTAGGCCGTGTTGTCCCTCAGAATGTGATCCATTTCCTATTGCTCTTGTATCATAACCTTCAGCGTATGAACCTACACCGATAGCATAATTTTGTCTACCGACTGCATAAGCTGCGTATCCGGCATAATTTTCACGTCCAGCCGCAAACGAAAATTTACCATAAGCATGATTTCCGTAACCGAATGAAGTCGCATATGTATTTGTTGCTTTATTGTTGTACCCAGATGCTGTTGAACCGTTTCCTATGATAAAATCACCGGATAATGGAGAATCAACGCAATATATAGAATAATCATCGGGATCCCATACAAGTTCTTCTGTTATTTTTGAGAAAGGAATACTTTTTCCGTTTACTGTTTCTAGTTGAACCATTCCTTCTCTTCCGTTTACGATTTTAAAATAATTATCATATTTAGAATCGTTAACTAAAGAAATTATAACACCCTTTCCTAATATTGATAATAGATTAGCATTAGATGAACCTGTGTATGATGGTGTCGTTGATCCCCATGTTGGTAGAGTCTGTTTATCTGTCAAATAAACGTTAATTTGTTTACTGTTTCCACTAACTGGTTTTATGTTGTTATAATACCAACCTTTTAAACCCGACACATTGTTTTTTCCGATAGCAACACTGTGTTCGCCAGCTGTTTTATTGTTTCCGTTTTTTAAAACGGCGCTATTACTGGCATCACCTTCTACTATAACACCTTGACCGTAATACTCACCGTGGGTGTAAATCGTGTTGTTACTTTCATTTCCGTCTCCATTTATAAAGACGATACTTTCTTGATACTGATCAGGATAACCACCATCTATAAACTCATCTTTCGTTCCATCGAAATGGACAAATCTTCTATTACTTACTTCTGACATATATTATTCGTTTTCTTTACCTATGTTTTCCCATATCAAATATTCACTTATAACCCTGTTCTCAACCGGGTTTATGCTTTCTAACCTATCATCTAAAGAACTATCCACACCTATTATGTTCTCGTTCTTGTATATCTCTACATTGCCTGGTCCTACAATGTTAACACCGTTAATGGTTTTTATGTGTTCAAAAGACACTATTTTATCCTGTTTATTTTGGTAATCTGATGTTATGTTTGAAACACTAACTATTTTACCCTCTAAAAACGCATCCAATAAATATAAAAATCAGAATAGAACAATGGCAGAAAAGAAGAAGAAAAAGGGTGTAAAGGGCAAAGCCGATAAAGATAGTGCAGACACCAATCCTCTACTTTACATAGAAGACAAAAGAGGTTTCATGATGGAATGTGGAAATCTTTTGCAAGATAACGATATGCTTATATTCAATGGGTATGAAATTTTCGATATCAAGAAAGAGAAAGAACATTTTGATATGGAAAAGTTAAACAGAGATAGTAGCATCATAATATCGTTAAGATATTATGAATATGTTTGTATAGTCAAGTTTGATTTTGAATACATAATACCAATAATGGAAAGTGGTCTTATAGCAAAAGATGTCTTTGATATGATGAAGCATTGCTTAAAAAATAAAATGATGTTACTCGCACCAAGTTGGGAAACTGTATTTGAACCCGATTTTTGTTATAACGGTTATATAAAATATTAAAAGATGCTGGATTCACATGATTCCAGCATCTTTTTCAAAAAAAGATCTATGTATGAAAAAAGAAAAATATTATTCTGTTACAGCGTTATCTGCCTTCACGGGTGAAAGTTCGACAACTTCTGTAGCAGAAGTTTCTTTTAAGAGTTCAGATGTAACAGCCGTTGCTTCTAACGTTTCTACTACATTATCATTCTTTACAAGTTCAGATGTAACTGCTTCTGTTTCTGCTTCTGGTTCAATTACAGATTTTCCAACAATTGTTTCCTCTACAACATCCTCTTCTTCAAGAGTTTCAGGTGCATAAGCCGAACCAGAAAGGTATGAAAGGAGAACATCGGCAGGAATAAGAGCACCCTCTATAGCAGCTTTAAATTCATCATCAGAAAGAATGTTAATGCGACCATTTGCAAGTTGTTCCTCTCTTACATAGAATGTATGATCAGTATTGAAACTGATTGAAAAACCATTAGGCTCTTTCTCGTAGCGAACAACAGATCCTTTCAAGCAAACAAGTCCATGTCTTGCTGTATTTACATTTCTCACATAAAGATACTCATTGGAGTTAATCTTTACAATGTTACCCATAAGTGTATCTGATGTTGTATCATTTGAATCAACATTAGTTGCTGTTGCTGTAACAAACTTGTTGATTCTTTCCTCGTTAATTCCAGTAAGTGTCGACAGTGCGCTTACTGCAGCTTTAAGTGTCGTTAATTTAGCCATTTATATCAAAATTGTTATGTTTTTCTTGTTTATATATTTATTTCTGATCCAATTTCAGGGTCTACAATAGACATATCATTCACAGACTGAGCATCATCAAGTTTATTTACTCTGTTATATGCACCTACTACAATATTGAGAGCAAAATTCTTATAATCATCAGTTAAGTCTTTACTGCTTGAAACCATAGACACGAGAGCATCCTGGGTAATTACAGTTGGATCTGGGTAAGCAGGATTATATTCGATATTGAGAAAACCTGTTGCTATGATGTAAGTGTTTTCGTTGTTCTCGTTTGTCTTTGTCTCATAAGAAAATCCTGTGCCGATAAACTGAAACATATTAGTTTTTGTATTCAATGTTATTGTTTCAGGTACCATCCATGTAACAGATGAATTATCACTGAGGATTTCAACATATTTACCAATATAGTTTTTGGTGTATACGTTTATCAGAGAATTACATAATTTGTTAGCCTTAATAAAACTCAAGGCATCTTCTTTTGTGGAAAATCCCATTCTTAAATTGTGCTGTTTCATTCTAAAATGTTTTGATTTTTATATTTATGCAAATATACAACATTTAGTGGAATTTTCAAAATATTTTTTGTTTGGTGGTATCCGAAATAGTTAGTGTTTCAAACATAACATCAGATTACCAAAATAAACAGGATAAAATAGTGTCCAAACAGCACATAAAAACTATTAATGGGGTTAACATTGTAGGACCAGGAGATGTTAGTATTTACGAGGTGGATAAGTTACTTGGAGTAGATGATTCATTTGATATTAGTAGCGAAAATCCTTTACAAAACAAAGTAATTACTGATAAATTCGATAGGTTATCATCGTATGTCAGAAGAATAGATTCAAGTATAACAAACTATATTAAAAAACAAGATGCCAGCATAGAAACCTACATTAAGAATCAAGATTCAAGTATAGTTGATGCAATAACATGGGAAAACATAAGTAAACAATAATATATGTCAGAAGTAAGTAATAGAAGATTTGTTCATTTCGATGGAACAAAACAAGAATTTATAGATGGTGGTTATCCTGATCAGTATCAAGAAAGTATAGTTTTTATTACTGGTTCAGGTGATAATGACAACAGTTGTATATATACACATAACGGTTATTATGCCAGTATGCCTATTAATAAAGGAAATGCGGACAATTGCATTGTCTTAGGTGATGTTGGTAATGTTGTCGAAGCACCTAACTCTGTGGCGTTTGGAGAATCTAATGTTATCGATTCTGATGCTAAAATAGATGATACCGATTATGGTCCTGATATATCTGGGGATTTAACACCAGGTGGAAATTTTATTATAGGTAAACAGAACATAGTTACGGGAGGCAGATATTCATTTGTTGAAGGACACAAAAACACAGGAAATAATCATTATATTCACGCGGAAGGATATAAGACTATAGCAAATGCATATGGTTCGCACACTGAAGGATATAATACAGCGACGAATGTTGTTGCAAAATATTCACACGCGGAGGGGTGTAAATGCTGTACAAATGATGATTATACACATGCCGAGGGTTATTATACATTTGCTGGTAACGGTGATGGTTTAGGAAAATATTCTCACACAGAAGGATATAACTCACAAACTTGGGCATTAGCATCACACGCTGAAGGTTATCAAACATGTGCTGGTAATGATAGTGGTGATGGTAAATATTCTCACACTGAGGGTTACGGATCCATAACGAATGGTACAGGTTCGCATGCTGAGGGATATTATTCTAAAGCATTTGGTGACTATTCTCATAGCGAAGGTTTCAAAACGTTCGCAAAGGGAGAAGGATCCCACGCAGAAGGATACAATTCAACAGCATCTGGAAATTATTCTCACACAGAAGGTTTTAAAAATGAAGCGTTTGGAAATCATTCTCATGCAGAAGGATACAATTCAACAGCATTTGGAAATTATTCTCACGCACAAGGACGAGAGTCAACTGCAATTGGAAATTATTCTTTTGTATCTGGGTATGGTTTAGTTTCTAGCAACTCTTACGAAACCGTTGTTGGTAAGTTTAATAAAGAATTACCAAATCAATTGTTTGCTGTCGGCTGTGGTTCATCTAGTATAAACAGAGAAAACGCTTTATCTGTAATAGGTGATATAACAAATATAAAAAATGCATATATTGGTAATTGTATAATAGATGAAGATATTATAGAAATAACTTTGAGCGGATCATTATATTATTATATGTTATCAACGATAGAAAGCTATCTTTATGGTATAGAGATAAACGTTCTTCCTGATTATATTTATGATGTATCTACGTATGGTGGCGATATGGTTGTGTCCAATGATATGACAATTTCTCTCAGAATTGTTATATCACAAAATAACGATGTATTACATGAGTTTTATGAACGTGTATGTGTTGGAGATGAATATGATAGATATATATACGTACATTTTCCTTCTAGTTTATGTATTACTACTGAACAACCGTTTAATATGTATATAACTATAGACTCTCAGGATGATATTGTTAAAAGATATTCGAATAAAACATATCGTTTTCGTTGCAAATCTATATACAGGCAATATTATCTATATTTAAATGAAAATGATAACAGCATCCCTTTTGGTTAAATAAATACTTAAAACACAAGTATTAACGATGATTGTAAAACGTTTATATTCTTCAGATAATGATATTCTCAACGAGGACAGATATTATATGAAGAACAATAACCTTAATTTCAACAGAACATCTGGTGCGAAAGACGGTAGATTAAAAGGACTACTCAAATCGTTACCGTCTCTCGCTTTAACCGCTGTTGTATCACCACCTGTAGCAGCTCTTGCTGCTGTCGGTGCTTTGTTCTACAGATGGCAGAAGAGATGGGAAGATAGAGACGCTAAAAGACAGATTCTAAACCCTGCGTATTGGGTAGATTATCTTGCTAACCCTCACGAATCAGACAAAAAAGATAAGAACGATAAAACAAAGGATAATGATAACACCAATACCAACACAAGCAATAGTGCATCAACAGCGTTAGCGGCTGGAGCAGGTGCCGTGGCTGGAGGTCTTCTTGCTGACAGATTAAAAAAATCCCGTGAACTTACACCGGAAGAAAGAAAGGCGGCTGCCTTCATAGTGTACTGGGTTACTCTTTCAAACGGTGAAATATTAAGAGTAAGGGCGCTTGATGAAAAGGGAGCAAAAGAAATCACCAATATCATAATAGACATACTTGAGGAACCTGTATACGGTAAACTCAACAAAAATATTCGTTATGGTGGTTTTCCACGATACAAGTTTTATCTTGATACAGGAGAGATTGTATATTGGTCAGCATCTGAAAAGAAAGAGGCTGTCAAGGAAGCGTTTGACACAAGAGGCGAAATCTGTGAAATACTTAACAGGGAATATCCTGATTTAACCAAGATAGATCAAATGGATTTACCTAAAAAGGTAGTCAGAAGTGAAGCTAAGAAAGGAGAAATGATAGATGTCCCTGAAAAGAACAAGTTCATCATATCAAGAACAAAACCTGATTTTTCTAAACCTGAAAAAACGGATAGACCGTTCTGGAAATGGGGGACGCTTAATCACTTCAAGACAAGTTTCGCTGTATTCACTAAAATAGCCTTTCCTGCTGAAGATGAACAGGATGCTGAAAAGATAGTAAGAGAGTTTTACGACAGCACAAGATATGAAATCGGTAAAATTCTTCCTATGCTTAACACGACAACAAAACTGTTTAAGATTAATTTTGTTGATGGTGATATATATCACATGCCTGGTAAGACGCAACAAGAAGCTGTTAATTTAGGTAATCAGTTTCATGAAGCGAAATACAAAGCGATAGAGAAACACATGATAGGTGTCAACAAAGAGGATTATACTGAATTGCTTGATAATTACAACAGAACATCAAGAGGTGTAAACATCAAAGCGGTGAATAAAGTTTCCGATACACCAGAAACATATTCGGTTAAAAACCCTAAACATGTTAAACTGATACGCTTGGATAACAGCAAGGAAAGTGTAGAATGGCCACCATTTGATTTGTGGTAAAAAAGAAAAACGTCACCTTATTTGGTGGCGTTTTTTAGTTCATAATCAAGTATATGTCTTATATCTTCTATTTCTCTGTTCATTGATTTACCAGAATCCACAATGACAGGTTTTCTTGGTACAAACACATCATGTATGACATGACTCATTATCCTTAAGAATTTGTTCCATCGTCTTTCAAATAAAGATTCCAGTTTCTTTATTATTTTAACGGCTGATTTCTTTTCCCCGGTTGCCTTTAACCATGCTCTTTCTATGACGAATATTCCTTTATCCTGTTCAACATTCTCTTTCAAATAACATATGTTATTATAAATGGATCTCATCTGGCTGTATATTTTTGTTGATTTGACAACATTGATAGCACCGTCCATGTTACAAGGCACTTCTCCTATATATTCTTTTAAATCAGAATGTACATTTGTTATAAATGCATGAGATTCAAAGCATGTAAATATGTACATCATATTAGCAAATATCAATTCTAATCCCTTGGCGTTATCATCATTTAATGTGTTCAGATATGTTGTGTAGTTCGGATAATCATTATCACTGAACATGCTCTTTTTATTTTTCAACAATCTATTATATTCTTCATATACATGATTAAATTCGTGATAAAAACATCTTCTTAATTCTTTGCGGATGTTTACCGCTGAATCATCTATTTCTATAATTATATCAACATTAGAAAGTTTATTATTGGTTCCTAACTTTATGTTTTGTGTGCCACCTCCGCTTAACCTATCGACAAAAGAAATAGATATCGACATGTTATCTATAAAATTGCCTGGTATATTTGAAAATATATTTTCTGTTATTGTTATGTCTCGGTGCTTCATTAGATTGTTGTAAGCATATGAGTACAGCTCGTCAAAATATATATCTATATCAGATTTTATTCCGTATTTTTCAAACAATTCAGTTCTGTTGTTATTTGTAAAATCCAGAAAGAATTTTTCACAACAATACAATTCTATAAAAAGAGTTTTGTTTATTGATTCGTTAAGACAATCCAGCATGATAAAATGATGATTTTTGTATTTATTAAGCGTGTTTTTTAGATGGTAAAACAGTTAGTGTTTCAAACATAACATCAGATTACCAAAATAAACAGGATAAAATAGTGTCTGGACAACATATAAAAACCATTAATGGTGTTAACATTGTAGGACCTGGAGATGTTAGTATTTACGTTAATGAAAATCTAATAGGCATAGATAGTTCATTGGATATAGATAGCAGTAATGCTATAATGAACAGTACAATGTATGATTATTTAGCATGGAAAAATATAAGTAAAGAAAACGAATAATATATGTCAGAAGTAAGTAATAGAAGATTTGTTCATTTTGATGGAACGAAACAAGAGTTTATAGATGGTGGTTATGATGAAATGTATTCAAATTCTATCGTTTTTATTAACGAAAAAGATGCCAACAATCGTCTTATATACACTCATGGTGAATATTATGGTGTAATTGTCGATAATTATTTAAATGAATATAGCACGAACGCAATAAGAAACAAAACTGTGTATAATGAAATAGAAAACTTAAGGGACGAATATTATACACAATTAACATTGCAAATTGCTAATACCACAATTGCTAAAGGAGAAGCTGAATCATCTGCTAAACTATTAAACGCCGGAAATAAATCAACAGGCATTTATAGTGTTTCTTTAGGCAAAGGAAGTTCTGCAAGCGGGGAAGCATCATTTGCGTGTGGTAATAGTGTTGCTTCTGGTGCTTTTAGTCACAGTGAAGGGGGTGTATCAACAGATACAAACGGTGTGATAAGATATACTAAGGCTATTGGTCATTCGTCTCATGCTGAGGGAGCAGGGTCTCATGCAAGTGGCTACGCTTCTCATGCTGAGGGTGAATACACAACAGCAAATAATAACAGAACACACGCAGAAGGTTATAATACGTTAGCGAGTGGAAGAAATTCACACGCAGAAGGAGAAGAATCTATAGCACAAGGACAAAATTCACATTCGGAAGGATATGGCACACAGGCTATTGGCAACATATCGCACGCGGAAGGTAGAGGTTGTATTGCAAATGGTAGAGCATCACATGCAACAGGTTGGTATACAGTGACAACAAATGAAGCCGAATTCGCTTGTGGCAAATACAATAACAGTAGAAAATATACTATTTTTAGTGTCGGATATGGCACAAATGAGAATAACAGAGCTTCTTTGTTTGAAATTAGATCCAATGGAAATTATTCTGATGAAACCCACAATGGCACAGCATATTTTAAATCTGGTATTGATATTAGAGGACATCAATATGATGCTGAGGTGGGTAGAATGGGACACAATTACGCTTTAACATGTACATCAGCAAAAATCGATACAATTAAAATTGTAGAAGACTTGTCTTTTAATACATCTATCGTGTGTGGTTCATCGTCGCCAGACTCATTTGGATTATCATATTACTATAACGATGATAATGTTGTGTATGATTTGAGTCATTCTAACGTTGTTTTGTGCCAATATATAAACTTATTAAATTTTAATTATGCCTGTATAAATTTAGCGGGATTAAAAAATAACAACATATATACGCTTTATATTCCTTTGGGGTTAGATTTACAAGAAGGCCCAGCTATTCATATAATTCTTAAAGATAATGATACATATTGGTCTACAAATGGTAATACCACTAAATCAATATCGATTGATAATTATAGAGAACACGCAAATGTATGTATGTCTTTAACATTATTGACAAGAAAGGAAGCATATAATTCTAATAATTGTATTGTTAATATTTTGAAAAAAGATATCGTTGAATATTTTAGCGATTTGAACGGTGTATATGATTTAATACTATACTATCATGTTGAAATTGTAAATGGTTACTCATTGAAAATTTCTATTGATATTATACAAACAAAATATCAATATAAATCATCGAATTTATATATGAATGTTGTTACTGATTATAATGGGTATACTGAGTTTGAGTATGATTATGGTTATAATAATTACCATAATGAGATGGAATATGGATATTACGTCGATGTACAGACAGACTATATGTGGAATATTTCTCCTGATTCTATTAGTGTTAATTTCAATATTGTTGGTTTGACTCCGTTCTCAGAACCATACAACGTAACGGATATGGATTTGTTCCAAGAGGATAATAACGAAATCTATAAATTAAAAGTTGTTCGGGAATGATAGTTTCGTTAACAACATACCCTCCACGTGTACACTGTTGTGCAAAAGTATTAAAATCTCTTGTACAACAATTAACATCAGAACCCGTTAAAATTGTTTTGTGTTTATGTACAGAAGAATTCTCTAATAAAGAGAAAGATTTACCACGAGAAATACAAGAATATGCTTTGTCTGGGTGTATTGATATTATATGGTGTGATAAAAATATAAAATCACACAAAAAATTAATGTGTACATTGAAAAAATATCCTGATGAGGATATTCTTATCACAGATGATGACATCATTAGACCACAAGGCTGGATACAAACATTCATCGATGATCACAAAAAACACCCAAATGACATAATATGTGGTCTTTTTATGTATACACTTGATTACACATTCACATGGAAAAGGCTATCTGGAATCAATGGAGAAAAATGTAAAGCATTTAACAATATACCGGATTTAAAGTTTGATTGTTGCAGACCAGCAAATGGGGCAGGGGGTGTATTATATCCTGCTCACACATTCACCGATCCAAGATTTTTCGATGAAGAATTGATGATGAAAATATCTCCAACATCTGATGAAACGTGGCAATTTGCGTTTAATATAATAGAAAATAGAAACTTTCGACAAACATCAAAAGTGTACGATGCATCAGCAACGCTAGTGGAAAACTCACAACAATGTGGGTTATATAGAATAAACAATTATGATATGATTTTTCAAAATGTAACAGACGCTTTCCCTGAAATAATAAACAAAATTATAAAGAGAAGAACTAATATAATAGTGTCATTAACATCATATCATGATAGAATTTTGTCAAAATCTTTAGATGTGTCGATTGAAAGCATGTTAAAGCAAACATTACAACCTAAAAAAATAGTACTAACATTACACAAAAAGGATGTTCCGTTATTATCTTCTTATATAAAAAGGTTGATAGATGATAACACAATTGAATTAATATTTGTAGATGATGATATTATGTCACACAAAAAATATTTTTACGCTATGCAAAAATATAAAGAATGTCCTATAGTTTTAATGGATGATGATATTGTCTATGATGAAAATACAATTATGGAATTGTACAAATCTTATACTAAACATCCTAATTGTGTAAACGCATTAAGAACACATAGAATAAAAAGGGATAACAAAGGTGTAATTTTACCTTATTCAAAATGGGATTATGAGTGTAAAAATGTAAATGAACCCGACATCGAACTGTTTGCAACCACAGGATATGGAACATTATATCCACCTGATATATTAAAAATAAATGATAGTGTATTAAAACAATATAATATATGTAAAACTTGTGATGATGTGTTGTTGCATTTTTTACAAAGGCAACGCGATATAAAAACAGTGTTCTGTGGACATAATATTAAGCACGATTACATCAAAAATAAAAAAAATCTTTACAGTGTAAATGTGCATCACAATAACGATAAAGCTATACGATTACTATATGAATAAATAATAAAATGCTTTTCATAGATCCTCCAAAAAAC
Organism: Wujia sp.; assembly: GCA_045531735.1. GTDB lineage: Bacteria > Bacillota > Clostridia > Lachnospirales > Lachnospiraceae > Coprococcus_C. The sequence goes on from JAZSEO010000052.1 coordinate 288,109, forward strand.
AACAATTAACTAAAATATTAAACGGCGTTTTTGGCACAGAAACAAGGATGTAATTTATCCACATCCTTGTTTTTGTTATATAATCCCATAAATAGAATTTTAATGGGTCTATTTTAAGAGATAATTATAAAACAGTAGAAGACATCATTGTTATAAAGAAAGTGTCTAAAACAGGCTTATTTTTGATTTTTGGTGGATAACATGTATAAAAATAGGAACACTGGTATCTCACGACAGCAGTGTTCCCTGGTATGGAATAGAAACTATATGGAAAGTAATTTATACTTTCATATTATTTACTTAAAAAATAATTAACATCTTTATTTTTCAAAACTACATTTGTCTCTAAATTTTGATTCTAAAAAAGAATTTGTAGTAGCAATATCATTGTCTGTTGTTGTTTCTGTATCATTTATACATAACACATCAGCATCTTCATATGCTAAAGGATTCTTTGCTAACTTTGGTATTGTAGTGTATTGATTTTTTATATCAATAGGGACAATATTGCCATTTTCGTATTCGTATGCATCGAACATATACTGCGTGACATTCCTAAAATCCCTGAACATAGTAAACGTATCATATAACTTGTTCCCCCAATAATCAAACAAATGTTTCATGTGTGATTTACATTTAACGCCCATACCGTGTTCTGTGGACACATACTTGTGTTTATATTTTCTATGTGTCTTTAACATACCAAATTTAATGCAGTTTGCCCACATTATTGTATGTGGTTTGATTGTATAATCTTTTAACGTATTAAAATATAACGTTTTTTTTATTTTGCCGTTTTCCATTAAATCTGTAATTTTTAACGGCTTCATGACAAACACGTCATCATTTGTGTATATGAAATATTCAGATAAATCTGGTATGCGCCATAAGAAGCACTCTATCGTGTTAGAGTTAAATGTTGGTAAAAACCGTTGAGGTATATAATCACCATGATATACGATTCTGATTTTAGGATTATTTGTGTCCAACCAATCTGGGATCTGTGATGGCGAAGATAAAATTATAAAAACTTTATCAACAAACGGCATGTATATATCTATACTTCGAAGAACATAACGAAATGTCCCCGTGTCCCTAAAACGACAAACACCGTTGAATTGTTCAATTGAACAACATCTTCCGAATATGCTATATTGAGCAAGCCACATAGGATCACTCATATTTACATAAGGTATTACAATATCCATATTATAAGTGTATTTGTATATCTATTTCTTCTGCCAAATTTTCTTTAAAATAAACAGGGATTTTTTTAACAATCTGATAATCGAATGTTTTTATTTTATTAATAATATAGGAATCGTTAAAGTCGTATTCTTCATTATTCAGTATGTCACTGTATTTTAAGGTATTACGAACACCATCATTACGTATGTCAATAATAGGATCAGCACCCGTCATATCGTAGTTAAAAGCATCGATTAACATTAGAACATAAGATACATCATAAGGTGTATCGACACCGTTAAAGTTATTAAGATACACATATTTTATATTGTTGTCAACGCGTGTTATTGTTGTAAAATGATTTCTATCTGATATATTCACACCGTTCCAAAAATCCATAACGATAAAAAAATCAACAATAAAACCCTCGCCTGATAACGAGTTATTGACATCGAAATAAAATGGTTCTTTATACGTACAAGTGTACACATCATCTATAAACGATCCATTAGCAAAACATTGCTTATATGTTATCTGGCTCGCTCCGTTTATATATACGCATGCGCTCTCAGGTTCATAGTCCGGTAAACCGAAACATGTCCATCCAAGAATAGTTACTGATGTAGTCGTGTAATTAAGGTTTGGTTTAATATCATAAAAATCTTCGGGTGTATTTGCGTCCGTAGGATAACAATAATGTAAATCTACGGCACCCAAATCAGAATCGACATTATCTGTGTAAAGGACTAGTCCAAGTAAATGATCGATTAAACGCCTATTAATTATATTATAGTGTATTACATTATAATTCTTTAAATCAAACACTTTTATTCCTTCATTTGTTCCCCCTACGACTGGATTTGAGTTGTATAGAAATAACCCGTTCGGTGTTCTGTTTTTAAGTACATTATAGTATTTGTCTGGTATCTTCTTATAAGAATCTTTATTAGATACAGCATATTGCGCCAAATCAACAGGATTGAACAACAACTCACACAATGTTCTACTTTGTTGTAACGGTTCTAAAGGTTCTAATTCATTACAAATATATTCTTTTACATTATTATCATAATGTTGTAAACCATTAAGAGTAATAAACTTTTTATCTTCCATATTATTTTTTCTATTTTATTTTTTAATAACCAACACTGGCATCAACACTAGCATCAAATATATCATTATATTCGTTATCCGATTTACTAAACTGATTAATTTCACTTATTGTCGTTTCAGTCAATTTAACCAATACATCATCTATCAATTGATATATACCAGTTGCTGTTACTTCAATAGCATTCTTTCTGTCTGTGTCATCTGTACCACACCCAACTACAAAATATTGGGCTTTGGTTAGTTTATTATATTTTCCAATAACAGTGCTTCCACTTGCACATATCAAATTATCACCCATAACAAAACCACCTGACCCATATACATGGTTGTTTGTACCAAACACCATCGAATTATCAGCATCTATATTATTATCTGAACCTATTGACACAGAATGTTCAGCAGATGAAATAATATTATTTGTACCTATCATAAAAGATATTCCGCCACTACCGACATTATTTTCTCCAATAGCATACCCCCATCCATTGTTGTTTTGACCAAAAAAATAACCTGGTACACCATACTCATTTTCCGAAGCATTTGAATCTCCTATCAACACACAATTATTACAACACGTGTAATTATTCGTGCCTATGATACAACTATTAGATGTTTGACCTGTTATAGTATTATCCGCGCCCATTACATAATTGTGATAACCCTCATATTCTATTATGTTGTTGATGCCTAATGCGACAGAATAATGTGATCCTTGAATACAATTGGATATTCCTAACACGATACAGCCATCACCACCTTCGATTATATTATCTTCACCTGATACCATAGATGCTGTGCCTGTGATAACATTTTCATTTCCATTTGCAAAAGAATAATCACCAGCGATAAAGTTATTTGATCCCAATGCAAATGAATGATATGTTAATTCATCAATCTCACTAAATCCAAATTTACTCACGAAACATCCAGTACTTGTTCCTATTATGGGATTGTCTCCCCATATATTACCGTGAGTATATATGCTTCTATCATCGTCTTCCCCTTCTATAAAAACAATACTGTTATAGTATTGTTCAGGATAACCACTGTCTATAAAATCTTGTTTCGTTCCGCTGAAATGAACAAATCTTCTATTACTTACTTCTGACATATATCTTATATTATTGTTTACTTATGTTTTCCCATATCAAACATTCACTTATAGTGCTGTTCATTATAGCATTACTGCTATCTATATCTAATGAACTATCTATACCAAGTAACTTATCTACTTCGTAAATACTAACATCTCCAGGTCCTACAATGTTAACACCGTTAATGGTTTTTATATGTTGTCCAGACACTATTTTATCCTGTTTATTTGCATAATCTAATGTTTTGTTTGAAACACTAACTAAATAATGTCGTGTAAGTAATTAATATACAAATAAAAAAGCCTTTTCTTTTCAGAAAAGACTTGAATCATTTTTCTTATGTGATTTTCGAGGAGGTTTACACAGAGGATTGTATCCACTTACCAGTTTATATTTCTCGTATACTTTAAGATATTCCATCAACTCATCATGTATTTTGTTGACCTTTTCTCTTATTTCTTTTGCATAATCTCTGAATTCCTTGTGTACATCATCACCATAAAGTTTCTCAAGATATGGTCCAGATACAAAATCAATATGATGCAAATGTGTTATAGTATCATTAATACAATGTGAATAAAGATCTCTTGCCATTGCTTATTTTTGTTTTTTGTTTATTTATCGTGTCATTTTACAACAAAGATAAATACAATAAAGACGATTGAAAATATAAATGGCTCAAATAATTCAATACAAAGACCGCGAAAAAGATACATCTGTGTATCCTGTCACAGTTGCATCAGCGGTGTATATGGATTTTAATGACAGTGAGATATATCAAACATTAGATGATGTAATAAGGTCTAAACCTGATTCTATTATATTGTTTGATGCTATTTATGATGGTAGCGTAAACTACGAATATATATCTACAAATAATGGTGAAATATTACCAGACAATTTAAAAGAAAATGTGTGGGAAAACATTGGTATTAAGGAACTTCTGCACGATTTAGAAGTTAGTGTTTCAAACATAACATTAGATTATGCAAATAAACAGGATAAAATAGTGTCTGGACAACATATAAAAACCATTAATGGTGTTAACATTGTAGGACCTGGTAACGTAGAGATATACAAGAACGAGAACATAATAGGTGTAGATAGTTCTTTAGATGATAGGTTGGAAAGTGTAAACCCGGTTGAGAACAGGGTTATAAGTGAATGTTTGATATGGGAAAACATAAGTAAACAATAATATAAGATATATGTCAGAAGTAAGTAATAAAAGATTTGTTCATTTCAATGGAACAAAACAAGAATTTATAGATGGTGGTTATCCTGATCAGTATCAAGAAAGTATCGTCTTTATAAATGGAGATG
>JAZSEO010000111.1:0-97439 GCA_045531735.1 Wujia sp.
GCGTCGTGATGAATTACTTCATCTACTAAAGACCATTTATGTTCACAATCCTTATGCTCCTCAGTAGTTGGAGTTTCAGTTGTACTAGGTACTTCTGGTTTTGATTCCTCAGTTGTAGGATTACTAGGCTTTGTATCCTCAGTTGTAGGATATGTGTTATCAGTCGTCGTACTAGGCTGGGTACTTTCTGTAGTACTTGGCTTAGTACCATCAGTCGTATTATTTCCACTATTTCCCCCGTTATTAGGTTTATTGTCATTGTTATTTGTATCATCGTCATTTATTGCGTTACTGCTTTCAGTTTCAATGCCACCACTAGCAGAATGGGTTGTGTTAGCTTCTGTAGTAGTAGAATTACTTTCTGAGATTTCAGAACTATCAGTACTCGCAATATCTGTATTATCTATAGTAACATCTGTTGAGCTGGCTATATTGTCGGCTGTTTTTTTATTGTCTGAATTGTCTTTACCACAACCACAGAACATTACACATAATACAGCACTAACAAGAGCTAATTTAAAAAAGTTTTTCTTATGCATAGTTTTAACCTCTTTCTTAAACATAATAATATAATAATATAATAGCATAGTGTATATCATAGCACAAGTATACTCGGATATTCATACATAGTCAATGCTGATTTAATCAAATAAGATTAATGTATCAGTAAAGGAGTGTATGATAAATGATAAGCTATTCCCCATTATTTGAAACTATGAAAGAAAAGAATATAACTTCATACAAGCTTGAAAAAATGGGTTTTTCCAGAGCTACTTACTATTCTATTCAAAAAGGTAATAGCGTATCTACCAATACCATAAATCAGCTGTGCAAAATACTTCAATGTGAAGTATCTGATATAATTAAATTTATAGATGATGATAACTAAAATTACAGTAATATAAGATAAGTAATATATTGACAAAAATAACATATATGTTAAGATAACTTATAGGGAAGTTTATAAAAGTTATATGTGTACAGGAAGCTTATGACGAGCCTATATGAGTGGTATTGTAACGGATGTGGTATGGGTCTCAGTATATTAAACTTCCCTATAAAATATAATAAGAGTAAAAATATACTCCGTACCATCAGTTGATGATACGGAGCTTTTTATTTGCCTTCAACTTTTTCTAAAACCTCTAGTAATGTATAAGCTTCTTTTTTGTTTAATATGCTATTCCAGATATCTATATATATTAAGTCTTTGTATATCCAACTCTTCCAATAATCAAATGTCGGAAATTGTTCTTGATAAAAAATATTTGCATTATCAGATAAGAAATTATTAAAGTCTATATTGTTCATACCAATAATTTGTGATATTTTATGTTTTACTCGTTCTTTTGAAGCTTTGTCTAATGAGTTATCGTTGATTAAATTCATCCAATTACCATATATTTTGCCTACACCATGATATAATACATTTTCAGACACAAGTAACACTTTGCATAATGTAGAAAGGTCGTTGTTATCAATTCTAGGATTGTCAGATGTTTTCCATGATTGTATTGTACTCACATTTTTCCATTTTGTATTTTGGTCGTTATTTTGGCTGTTGCAAGGCAGATTAATAATATCTTGTTCTGTCATATTTTGTAATGACATAATTTTTTGAAGCATATAACCAAATTTTTTTGGTGCATATTTTATATACTCAATAATGATTTTTTGATATGGTTTACTTAAATTATTTACACGTTTAAAAAAATCATACATTAATTCTTGTTGTTTAATTTCTTGTGACTCTAAAGTGTTAATTTCGTTTGATTTTTTTAGATAATTTTCAAACAGAGTCATGAAACATGAAGCCTGACTATTATTTCCATTTATAGTAGCTTTCATACTATAATTATCAAATATCACATTAAATATAGAAATTAAACCATTTTGCTTGTGTGTGTTACTGGCTTCGGTTAAATAATTAATTAAAAGTTTTGTGTCTTTAGAATTATAGTTTTCGATAGTTCTTCTATTTATACCATCCATGATTTTAATTACATCTACAAAGTGGTCTTTTTTTGCATTTAGTTCTAATGATGTGTCATCTGTGGGAAAATCATTATATAATACTGATAATATTTTGCTAATATTTTTTATACATAAATTTGAATATTCCTCTAATTTAGTAGGTTTTTGTAATTTTTTTAAAGCTTCGTATTTATATGCGATAGAACCGTTTATTTCTAATAAATCTGAAAGTTCATTAATGATTTCTTTTTCTTCCTCAGAAAACATCGACTTAATAGAGATTTTTCTATTTGATAGTAGCGACAATGTATCCATTATATCGTTTGCATTATTTGTTTTATCTTTAATTGTAGCTTCTAATTCGTTGTAATATTTTTTAAGTACACCTTTTAATGAAAGAGTATTATTGGATAGCTTGTTAATTTTATTTACTATATAGCCATTAATATTAAAAGTGTCAAACAACTCGAAAAGTAATTCACTTTCATTTTGCCTTACTATCGTTGAAAAATCTTTATTTGAGGATATCTCTTTTAATAGGTTTTCTTTTTTTATTAAAGCATATATATGTTTGTATTCGGAAATTATAGGGTTACCTATTTTACAGTTTAAGCACATTTTAGCTTGTTCTATAATGTAAGATTTTGTTTCTTTCATATTCTTTTACTCCAAAAAAAATATTATATCACCATTGTAATATGTTTGTGTTTACGTATTAAAACGTAAATTTAAAATCTCTTTTCTATATTAGTATTGAGTTATAAATAGGGAAAGAGAGGTTATTATAATGAAAAAAAATCGTTCTCCTACTATATAAAAATCCCTCATAAAAGCATGAGAGATTTTCAAATGTAACTTGTTAACAACGATATACACATCTTTAGCAAGATTTATTATATCGTATTTTATTTAAATTGAAAAGGAGAGATTTTATGTCTTCGTTAGTAGTTAAAAGGGATTTTGAGTTGGAATATTTTATTCCAGAACGTGTTTTTGCTCTAAGGTCTGTTACTCCTCGTTACAAATATGAGGATAACAAAAAGACAGATGAAATTACTGGTTATGTGTACGAGGGTGTTAATACCAGCAGTTTTGATACTGTCAAGACTCTTGTTGAGGGTGGAAAGAAGCCTGTCATAAGTAATGACGAGCTTCAGAACCTTAGAGAAGCTGGCTCAAATGTATATGTTGAGTTTAAAAATGCTAGATTACGACCTTATTACAGTACTGTTACTAATCAAATTGAAGATAGTATCAAAGCTGATGGGGTTAGTCTTGTTGAAGCAAATTAAGTTGTTAACGAGGGGCAAATCGCCCCTCTCTTTTGAAAGAGAGGTAAATTATGACAAATCAATTTGATATTTTTTTGATTTTGTGGTTTGCAGTTACTTTGTCGAGTTTCATAGTATACAAACTAAAAATATACAATTTTTATAGCTGGGAAGATGCATTGAAATTTTGCACCATCGGGTTAATACAAGGTTTTTGTAAATCGATAAAAAGTATTTGGGATTCTGGAACAGGAAAAACTAGCTCTAAAGATATTATAAAAAATAATTTGTTATTGACTAATCAAGAGGTAATTGAACTTGTGAAGAGAAGTAGCTGTGTATATGAGTTTCCTACGTTAATTAAATTTAATATATTAAAACATTATATTAATATTGAATTTACTGCTATAGGTTTGGTTGATAAATATAAGGAATGTTCATGTAATGTACTTCGAGAAATAATAAAGAATATTGTACAAACTTATTATCATGAAATAAGAGGAAGTGGAATTGATGTATTTGTGTCTGTTGCGACAGCAAATAGAGTTTGTATAGAAATACCTTTATCAGAAAGTGCAAGGGAATATCTGGAAAAGAAAGATACTGTATTATCGCAACAAGATAATGCTCCATATTATGATACGCTAGAGGAAGAAATAGAATGTACAAATGAATTAGAGGGATAAATATGATACTTGGATATTATCTAAATGATTACAAAGAACATGGATTTAAAATTCCTGTAACAATAACTATGGCAAAAAGAATTAGCAATATTCTGATTGCTGGTAAATCTGGTTCTGGAAAAAGTCAAAGTGTCAGATGGTACATCTGGAATATGCTACATACAAAAGAAAGTGTTGTATATATCGCAGACTATAAAGCTGGCGAGGAATATGAAGCTTTTGAGGGTGTATTATCTTATGCTTCTGGGGAACAGGCTATAAAGATGATAGATGATTATTATAATTTCTTTACTTTAGTGCGTAATAATCGAATTAGATTAGAAGAACATTATACTCTTGTTATTGAAGAGTGGTTTGGTTTACTGGTTTATGCAGAGACAAAGGATAAGAAGCTTAAAGCAGATTTAATGTCTAAAGTAGGCGAAATACTTGCTGTAGGTCGTGGCTTGAACATAGGTATTATGTTATGTGTGCAGCGAGCTGACGCAAATTTGTTTAGTTCTGGCTCAAGGGAACAGTTTCAATGTGTGTGTTCATTCGGTCGAACTTCTTCTGAACAGTTTAGAATGCTAGGCTATTCTGGAGAACTGGAAGAAAATCCTACACAAAATTATAAATCTGGACAGGCTCTTGCTCTTGTAGATGGGCAAGAGGGAGTTTATGAGATTATTGTACCTTATATAAAAAATCCAGATGTTTTATCTCGTCTGGTTAGACTTCATCTTGCGAAGCAACCCGACATTTCTTCAAGAATAGGTGCGATTGCCGTAGGCAAAAGCACATAGGCTTGAAAAATCAGTCGGCTTCCCGTGGGGGTTAGTATTACCCCCACGGGAACAAACAAAGAAAAATGACGTATAAATCATTGTAAATACTAGGTTTTCTTGCTGTTCGCAGTATTTGAACAAAACGAACAGAAAGTTTACAGATTAATATGTAAAAACAAGATATATGGAATTAGGTTATGATAATTTCATAAAGGAGGTGCACACATGGAAAACAAATCCAATGCAGAAAAAAACATACAAAGACACGCTTACTTACTAACTATCAACAACCCTAAAGAATATGGTTTCACTCATGAGGTAATTAAGGAAACCATAATAAAAGGGTTCTCGACCATCACATACTTTTGCATGGCTGATGAGATTGGAGAACAAGGTACACCACATACACATATTTATATGGTTTTCTCATCTCGTGTCAGATGGTCGACAGTAAAGAAAAATTTTGAAGTGGCTCATATTGATGAAGCATACGGAACAGCAGAAGCAAATCTTAATTATATTAAGAAGTCTGGTAAGTGGGAACATACCAACAAAGCTGAAACAAGCATTGAGGGTACTTTTGAAGAATGGGGAACATTTCCAGAACAGAAAGGTACAAACTTTGATTTGCAAGAGCTATATCAGATGATTGTCAACGATGGTCTAAATAATGCAGAAATCCTTGCTATCAATAATGATTATATCATGCAGATTGACAAGCTGGATAAGGTTAGGACTACTGTTATGACTGAAAAGTATAAGGATATAAGGAGATTGAACCTTAAGGTATGTTACATATTTGGAGCTACTGGAACAGGCAAGACCAGAGGTATTTTAGATACTCATGGCAATAGTGCTGTTTATAGAGTTACAGACTACGAACATTCCTTTGACGGTTACAACTGCCAGAAGGTATTGGCACTGGACGAATTTAGGTCGCAATTACGTATATCTGATATGCTTAATTATTTGGATATATACCCTATTGAGCTTCCAGCAAGATACGCAAATAAATATGCCTGTTACGAAACTGTTTATATAGTTTCAAATTGGTCTCTAGAGGAACAGTATCGAGAGGTTCAAGAGAAACACCCAGAGTCATGGAGTGCTTTCTTGAGAAGAATTCACGAAGTACGACATCACAAAAAAGATGGTACGATTGATATATATAACTCGGTTGATGAGTATTTCAATCGCGACAGCAAATTTATACCAGTTTCAGATGGACAAATGGAACTGCCATTTAAGTAAGGGGGTGCTATACATAAAAGGAATAACAGACCTCGCAGAAGCAACAGGATTTAAACGGGTATATGATTATAAGAATTATACCTATTGGAGAATTGTCGAAATTCTCAAAGACCATTATAACGCTTATCTTGAAGAAATTATGATATATAAGGGAAATAGAATTCCAAATTATCATAAAAGGTATAGGATTTATAACATTGATACAAAGGAGTTGATTGCCGAAAATATCTATTTAGATGATTTACGGAGAGTATTTGCAAAGCAAGATTATCCTAAAATCAAACCAGATATAGAAGAACGCAACAAGGGTGCAGAAGCATTTCTTGAAGCTGTAAAAAATATAAAGAAAGTTGAGGATTTATAGTATGGACGAAAGATTAGAGATTTTACATTACTTTATTGATAAAGAAAGGGAATTTATGAAACAGTTTAAACCAGCTTTTGAGGATATTTATAACAGATTAAATTATCCCCTTGAGGTAAACAACATAAAAGATGTAGACCAAATGTGGCTTGCTTGTACAAAGTGTTTTGCCCTATCTTTGCTTGAAGATGAGGATTTTCTACAAAGAGAAGTTCTAGAACATTTCTATGATAGTGAAGAAAATTTACATATCTTTTGTATCTCATTGTTTGAGGAACATAAACCATGTACTCAATGTGGAGAGATACATTCAGAATGGTTTGCTTTATATATTGACATAGACGAGCAACTAATGGGTTATGGACATTGTGATTGTTATACTGCTGAAAGGGTATCTGACAGCAGTTATAGAGGAAATACTTTCCATGAGGTAAAAGCTTTGGTTGATAAATATTTTATAAAGGATAAAGAGGTGGAATAAGAATATTATTAACGGAGTAACTACAATAGATATAAATAATATGCCACTAGAAAAATCAACTATATATGATATACTGGTAGATGGAAGCAATGTGTTGGATATGATTATGCAAGAAGTTTTAAAACAACACCCATATGCTATAACTCCACCATCTACCAGTGGTGGCAGATGGCAAACTTTTTATAAAGATGAAAACGGAAATCGAAAGAATATAAAAGCGACTTCCGAAAAGCTTCTCATCAAAAAGCTTGTAAAGATTTATTCAGCAAATCAGTACATTGACAAAATAACATTTATAGACTTGTTTAATGAGTGGATTGTATATAAGGAAAGTGTAACTAATAGTCCTAATACAATTAAAAGACATCATCAGCATTATAAAAAGTATCTATTGAACAGTAAACTCCATAATATGCCTATAAAGAAAATAGATGAGCTGTTACTGGAACAGATGTGTAATAACTTGGTAAAAGAACATAATCTTTCTAATAAAGAATGGGGAAATGTACGAACCATTATAAAAGGTATGTTTGAGTTTGCATATCGTAAAAGGTATATTAGTGTCAATCCTATGCCTAATGTAAAGATTACAGTTAAGTATAGACAGGTAGTGAAGAAAACTGGAAGAACCCAGACTTTTAACAAAGATGAATTAAATGCTTTATATGAATATTTAGATAGAATGTATATGGAAACTTCTGATACTTCATTTCTATGTATAAAGTTAAATATGTTGTTAGGGTTAAGAGTTGGAGAACTTGTGGCTGTAAAATGGGAAGATGTAGACGATACCTATATTCATATTGTTAGGGAAGAAATAAGAAATCAAGTTACTAATCAATATGAGGTGGTTGAACATACAAAAACCAATACAGACCGATTTGTTATACTTCCAGATAAAGCAAAAAAGATACTTGAACAGATACCAAAAGAACATGAATATATATTTGTTCGTAATGGAGAACGATTACATACAAGGCAGATAGCCTATGTTCTTGAAAAGTATGCTGAAAGAATGTCTATTCCTGTTAAATCAACTCATAAGATGAGAAAGACATATGCTAGTATGTTGAGTGCAAACCAAGTACCACTTGATTGTATAAGGGAAATGCTAGGACATAGTAACTTGTCTACAACCTTATCTTATATCTATAATCCATTAACGGAAAAAGAAACAATAGAGCTGATTAACAACGCTTTGTAACTTTGTCTACAAGTGTCTACAGATTTTTTGATAGACAGAAAAAAGGAAAGCCTTTATTTTACTGGCTTTCCTTCTGCTCTTATAGAGCGCGAGACGGGGATCGAACCCGCGACCCCCTCCTTGGCAAGGAGGTGCTCCACCGCTGAGCCACTCGCGCATATCACATGTCGTACCTGACGACAAGTGATATAGTATCACATCAAATTAAATGTGTCAACAACTTTTTTAATTTTTTTACCATAAATATAAAAAATTTAATTTTCTACTAACTCATCATTCCAAACTCTTCGAAAGTTTCGCGAAACTCTTCAGCTTAGCATAAACCTTTCCGTGAACACTGTTTGCCGGAAACTCTCCTTTTTCGTCTTTCTCTCCTGCCGGATAACCCATGAGAAGCTCTATTCCTTCGTCAATATGTGTAACAGGATAGATATGGAATATTCCATCCTTAACTGCTTGTATCACTTCATCCTTAAGAACCAAATCCTTAATGTTCGAGATTGGAATTAAAACACCCTGTTTACCAGTCAAGCCTCGTTTTTTGCAAAGGTCAAAGAACCCCTCAATCTTCTGGGTAACTCCACCAATAGCCTGAATCTCGCCTTTCTGGTTAACAGAGCCTGTCACAGCAAGATCCTGACGAATAGGCAACTCTGCCAAAGATGAGATAATACAATAAAGTTCTGTACTAGATGCACTGTCTCCGTCTATACCATTGTAATTTTGCTCAAAGCACACTCTACAAGACAATGCCATCGGGAACTTCTGTGCATAGGTTTGACCTAAAAATCCAGTTATTATCTGAACTCCCTTATCATGAGTATGACCACTCATACGGGCTTCCTTTTCTATATTTACGATACCAGACTTACCAACATAAGTGGTTGCAGTTATCCTTGATGGTGTTCCAAATGCATAGCTACCCATATCAAGTACTGCAAGACCATTAATTTGACCTATTTGGGTTCCATCAGTATCAATCATAATAACATCCTCATCAAGCATTTCGTTAAGCTTCTCTTCATAAAGCCTAAGCCTATCTTCTTTCTCAAGGATTGTCTTATGAATATGCTCAGCAGTTATAATGCTGGCACCCTCAAGCTTAGCCCAAGTGTACGCCTCACCAAGAAGCTCCGACAAATAATTAAAATGTGTGGACAATTTATCCTGTCTAGCCGCCGTTCTGGATGAGTACTCTATAATAGCACACACCGCACTCACATCAAATTCCAATGTTTTCTCGCGCTGTACGAAGCTCTTAATAAAGCCCGCTATTTTAGATATATTTTCATCGGTACGATTCATCTCGTCATCAAAATCTGCCCTAATCTTAAAAAACTTATCGAACTCCTCGTCACCTTCACTTAAAAGCTCATAGAAATAATCGCTACCCACCATGATTACCTTAAGCTGAGCTGGTATAGGTTCTGGCTTAAGCGATGGAGCTGTTATTGTGCTAAGCATCTCTCTAATAGAATCAAGATTAATCTCCTTGGTCTTAATTACTCTTCTAAGAGACTCCCACGCATGAGGAATAGTACAAATATCCTGAGCCTGAACTATTAAGTAGCCGCCATTAGCCTGATGGAATAAACCAGGCTTAATCTTCATAAAATCAGTAGTCAAGCTACCGAATTCTGAATCATACTCTGTTTCTCCCATAAGATTAGTATAGGTCGGATTAAATGTCACCACAACCGGAGCACCCTTACTCTTAGAGTGGTCTACCATAAGATTTACTCCATATTTGTGCATAATATCCTCATCCTGCTTCTTGCCCAAAAGTGGTAAAAGTGCAGAAAGAATATCCTGACTTTCCTCTTCTTCCTCGATAAAATCATCTATATTATCTAATATATCTGCTTTAACAGCCTTTATGTATGCTGTAACTCTCTCATAATCCTTATATTTATCTGTAATATCCTCTATGTAATGACCGATAGTTGCATCACCTACACTTCTATCGAGCTCATCAAGTTTGCTCTCGCACTCCTTCTCAATCTCGTGAAGTTCTCGCATAAATACAGCTACCTTATCCTGCATAAGCTCAGACTTTTTCTCTATTGCCGCTACATCCTCAGGTGTCAGAGTCTCATAGGATTCCTCATCCACAGGAACGCCATCTATAATCGGACGGAAATACATCTTTGTCTTACTGTGCTTTAGCTGAAAATCATATTCAGCTGCAATTTCACCTATCTTTTCAATCAGCTCATCCTGACAGTCCTCAAAACCACTGATAATGTCATTCTTTTTATTCTCATAATCCTCGGATGAAAAAGCCTTAAGAAGCTCCTTCTTAATCTCAGTCATCAGTTTCTCCATATCCTCCTTAAACTTCTTGCCAACTCCCGGCTCAAAGCTTAAAGCTATAGGTTCCTTAGGCTTGTCAAAATTATGAACATAACACCAATCTTTTGGCACTGGTTCAGTAGCTGCCAGCTTCTCAGTATTAACTCTGGCATAGGTTGTCTTGCCAGTTCCAGATGCCCCTGACATATAGATATTATACCCCTTCATCTTAACTGCCAGACCAAAATCAAAGGCCTTAACTGCTCGCTCCTGACCAATAATTCCCTCCCAAGGTATAAGCTCTGCAGTGGACTGAAAATCAAAATCGCTAGGGCTACAACTATTCTTAAGATGAGTATAATCAAGTTCTTTAATTTCTCTCATAACCTTGTACCTCCTTGGTGGAATTTATGCGTTAATTCTTATATATTTATTATACCTTTTTAAGCCTAAAACGTCTATAAAATAATATATCATTTCCTACTCTTACAATAAAATCCAACAATTATAAATTTAAAATTGAACAAACATAATCAAGTGGCATTCCAACCAACGAAACAATTTCTTCTGGTGTTTTACCACACTCGTAATATGTTTCTATCTTACCTTCTATCTTACCCTCTATTTTACTTTCTTCTAACTCATCCTTCATTATCTCTCTGAGTGCCTCACACATAAGTTCTTCACTCTCCTTCCATTCATTAATACTATCGTTGTTTGCCGTCGCTACTACTTGCATAATATTATCTGCAATTTCCTTTTCAATATCATTAAATCTCATCGCTATATCCTCACATAAACTTAGATACAGCTTTTTGCTGATATCAAACTTTAATGCCTTTATCCATTTGTTTTCACTATCAGAAAGTTCCGAAGAAACTATAATCTGCATATCAAACAATGCATTAGCTATGTAATATATTCCATTATAGTATTTTGAAACTTCAAATCCGAGTTCATCAAGTAAGCGCAGTAATTTTACAGGTTTTTTATCTCTTATCAATGTAATTGTTATATCTTTTGTATCAATAAAACTTTCATGCTTAGGCGATACTTTATATAAGCAACCATAAGCAAGCGTTTTATAAAATGTGTTAATGTTCATCTTGTCATTTGGTGACTTATATTCAATAATGTTGTGTCTTTTAAATATATGTCCAATTTTATTTTTAATAGGAACATTACTGTTTTTTCTGACTATCATTAAGTCAATCATCAAAGGCTTATCTGTTAGATTATATTCGTCCGTATACTGTAACCCCTGTTCATCACGAAACTCTAGTCGCATGGCATAGCAAAACGCAGGATGCCACTGTAAATTTTTGTGCATAATGACTTTCCTCCATTTCAAATCACAACTATGGTTGTATATCTGAAATACAGAAAAATACTATATTTTCATTATAACAAAGCAAGACTTTTTTGCAATAAAATAATATGAAGTATAGTACCCTAAGAGCATAGTCATGATTAATATTAATTAAACTGTGAATTTCTTGCATCGATTGATGCCTAAGACAAATCTAAAATTGAAAATAGATATCTTGTAAATTTTATTATATAGATATTTGCAAGAAAAGCAAGGTGAAAAATTATATTCATATGATAGGATGTTCGAAGAACATTCCAATCATATATATGGTGCCCAAAAGGGCGTATATGACACTGTATAACAACTTGCCCATCAATATATAAATGCAAACTTTTGACTGCGTTATTAGCGACTGACGAAATCCACTAATTACTAAGACTTAGGCGCGAAGGCATTCCTGAGCGTCTTAGACGCAGTTATTAGTTAGTTTGTCAGCGCGTTGCAGTAGTTTGCATTTATATATTGATGGGCAAGTTGTTATACAGTGTCGTATACGCCCTTTAGGAACCCTATTCCCGCATTATAGGAACACCTACACTTCCTTCTCCACGATATTCTGCAACCATATACCACTTCGTACCATAAAGAATCCTATTATTGCTTTTATAAATTCCATACACTGAACGAGTAAGAATACCAATGCGATTCCAAGTCCTGTGTATTTTGCCAAAAACGTTGCAAACGGTATCACAAGCACCCATGTGTATACGCTGTCAAACAGGAAAGTAATAATTGTTTTACCGCCTGAACGCAAAGTAAAATAACAGCAATGACAAAAAGCACATACCGGCATAACAATAGCAGATATTGATATAAAGGTTCTCGCAAGAGCCTTTATACTCTCCTCTGTCTCGTATATATCAGGGAAAAATTTACCAACTAATATCATTACCACTGATACTACAGCACAGCATACCACACTAAATAATATCATTTTCCTTGCTACATCCTTGGCTTTCTCAATTCTACCAGCTCCCAAATGTTGTCCTACAACTATCGCAATACATGAGCCGAGCTGAATATATACCACGTTAAACAGATTTGTTATAGTCGAAGATATATTCTGAGCTGCTACAACCTCAAGACCTCTTACAGCATAACACTGTACTATTGCTGCCATACCTGCTGCCCAAAGCATTTCATTAATCATAAGAGGCGTACCTGTTATAAGTATATCCTTTAAGATTTTTCCTGGAATTCTAAGACTCCTATATGCACCTATAATATATTTGTTTTTACTCTTATGTGTATGTGTCCATATTATAACTATTCCAAGCTCAACAAATCTGGCAATTACAGTTGCAATTGCAGCACCTTCCACTCCCAATGCAGGTATATCTCCAACACCAAATATAAGAACAATATCAAGAACAAGATTAGTGAGCATAGCCACTATACCTGCCAACATAGGTACTAATGTATGTCCTGTCTCTCTTATTGAACTAATATATGCTTGAGTCAGACCAAAAGGAATGAGTCCCAAAAGCATTATAGCCAAATATTCCTCGCCAAACCTTAGTGCAAGTCCAATATCTCCCACATCGCCACTATCACTCAGATACAGATTAATAAGCTCCGTTCCCCTAAAGTGAAATAATGATAACGCTACAGCACAAATAACTAGCGAAATATAAATTTTAAACCTAAATGTATATTTCTGTCCTTCATGGTCGCCTTTACCGTAAAACTGTGTTCCAAATATACCGGCACCTGACACACCACCAAAAATACATATATTAAATACAAACATCAGCTGATTGACTATTGCAACACCTGACATCTGCTCTGTTCCGATTTTTCCTACCATTATGTTGTCCAAAAAGCTCACAAAGCTTGTTATAGCATTCTGGGCAATCATAGGAATGGCTAGTAACAATATGTATTTATAAAATTCTCTATCACCTATGAATTTTTTTCTAAACTCTTTAAACATAATTTTATCGCCTCTAAACTAGTCTTAGGATTATCAATATTCATAACAGCCGTTTCCATAGGACAAAATCCTGTTTTTGTCCTGTTGACTATTGCATCAACCATGCAATCATAGCTGACTGCTATATTATATTTTTGAAATACCTCATATGCAGGTCTGCTTATTACACACGCATATACCTCTTTTATTTTAAGGAGGACATAAATGTATGCTGCTGCCTTACCAATAACCTTGTCCGCAGCAAATCCATCTTCTAAATCCACCTCATCCTCATACCATTTAAGAAGTGGTTTTACTCCTCTTTCTCTACTTACAAAAACAGCATCATCTTTTATTACTACACATGTGTAATCATTTTGAATAAGCAATTCCTTTGCTTCATCCAGTTTATTTTTCATCATTTACTGCCTTTCTTACAACACTCTTATACTAAAGCTTGCTAACAAAATCCTTTAAAGCTTCAGATATTTTTATATTCTGTGGACAGACTGCCTCACACTGTCTGCAGCCAAGACATTCCTGTGGCCATTTTTCCTTAGGCATTGCGTTAAGTGCAAAACCTGCAAGGAAACCTCCACCTGTAAAAATATGTTCATTATAAAGCTCTATGAGTTCTGGAATATTAAGTCCCTTAGGACAATGTGTTGTACAGTATCTACAAGCAGTACATGGAAGTGCAATCTTTTTTACCATATTATCTGCAATATCCATCAATGCCTTGTACTCACTATCATTTAACGGTTTGTCATCTTTATATGTATCAATATTTTCTTTAAGCTGTTCAAAATTAGACATTCCTGATAATGTCACTGTAACCTCCGGAATAGTCTGCAAAAATCTAAACGCCCATGCAGGAGTTTTCTCATCTGGTCTTAAAGTTCTAAGTCTTTCCTCATATTCATCAGATAATTTTGCAAGCTTGCCACCTCTTAAAGGCTCCATAACCCATATAGGTATATTATACTCTCTAAGCAACTCTATCTTAGCTTTTGCATTTTGGAAATCCAAATCTATATAATTTAGCTGAATCTGACAAAACTCCATCGCATGACCATAAGCATCCATAAAACGTTTCATTGTTTCGTATGTACCATGCACAGAAAATCCCAAATGCTTAATACGTCCATTTTCCTTTTGTTTCATAAGATATTCGAATATACCATTTTTCTTATCCAGATATCCGTCAATATTTAACTCACATACATTGTGAAACAGATAAAAATCAAAATACTCCATACCTGTTTTTTCAAGCTGTTTCTCAAATATTTCTTCTACTTTTGTCATATTAGACACATCATAGCCTGGAAATTTAGTTGCAATATAATAGCTGTCGCGAGGATATTTGTTAAGAAGTTTACCCATAACTATCTCTGACATACCGTCATGATATCCCCATGCTGTATCATAATAATTTATCCCCTGTTTCATGGCATAATCTACCATCTCAGCAGTTTTCGCCTCATCAATTTTACTATTATCTCCGTCCAAGACTGGCAATCTCATTGCACCCATACCAAGTGCTGATAACTTTTTATCCTTGAAATTTTTGTAAATCATATTTTACCTCCTCTATATAAATTTTATTCCAATATCATATCTATTCCCTGCTGTAATGTAGCTGCATCCAACGCTCCTACACCGTAAGCAACCAGGTTGCCATCAGCATCAACAAAATAGGTCACAGGTATCGAATATGTGTTATACACCGATGCAGCATTTTGCTCCGTATCAAAATATACCGGAAACTCATACTCTGTACCGGCTATGAATTCTTTTGCCACATCCATAGTTTCTCTCATACCATCAGTAAGATTTATCATCATAAACTCAATTTCTTCGCCGTAAGTAAGATATGCTGAATTAAAATCCGGCATCTCCATCTGACATGGTCCACACCAGCTAGCCCAAAAATTGAGTACAACAGGCTTACCCGAAAAATCAGAAAGCTTAACTTCATTGCCCTCACCATCAACTACTGTAAAATCCGGTGCCGGACTATATTCCTGCTCCTCTGTTGTTGTGGATTCTGTTGTATCATTTGCATCTGTTATTTCAGTTGTGCTATCTTCTGTTTTTGAAACTTCATCCTCATTTTCCTGCGAGACAAGCGTTCCACCCTTTTCGTCCTCACTCAGCTTATTATATAAAACCCTTGCTCCAACTATCAAACCAATAAATACAATTATTATTACTATTAATCCAACCTTTTTGTTCATACATACTCCTAACTAAGCATGGCTAACAGTCGCCCTAATGTTCCTGTAGCCATCATTATACCTATTATAACAAGTAATCCTCCACATATAACATTGATTACCTTATAATTTCTTTTTATTAAATCAAATGTTGTCTTAAGCTTGTCAATAAGTATTGCACTTAATATAAATGGTATTCCAAGTCCCAAAGAATAACAAAGCAGCATAAGCATACCAGTAATAACACTCCCCTGCTGTGATGCAAGCATTAGTGCCGAGCCCAAAAAAGCTCCCACACAAGGAGTCCAACCTATAGAAAAAATCATACCGAATACAAATGATGAGAAAAATCCCATATTATCTGTATCAATATTTCTCTTGCTACCCTTAAACAAATTAAAACCAAGCACACCTATAAAATTTAAGCCAAAAAACACAACAATAAGACCTGTAATTATATTTACTATACTCTGATATTGCTTAAGAAAACTACCTACTGTTCCAGCAAGAGCTCCCATAATAACAAACAAAGCTGTAAAACCTAATACAAAGCCAAAGGCACATTTTAATGTCTTGCTAAGCTTTCTTTCCCTGCCTCCCGCAAAATACGAAATATATATAGGCAACATAGGAAGTAAACACGGAGAAATAAATGTAATTATCCCTTCTAAAAATGCTATGAAATATTGCATATAAACCTCTTATTTTAATTTGTTAATTATTATCCCCAACTATAGATATTTTATCATAGCCACGCTTTATTGCCAAACATATAATAGCAACTATAAGCTCTGTAATAGGATATACAAGCCAAACGCCTGTCATTCCCCAAAATTCTGACATAATAAATGCGAGTGGTATAATAAGGAAAAAGCCTCTGAGCAAAGCGATAACCTGTGCCTGCACCGGTCTTTCGACAGATGCAAAATAGGTAGCTCCTATTGTATTGTATCCAACAAATAAATTTGATGTGAAATATATAAATATACCCAATTCAGCAATTTCCTGAAGCATAGCATTTTCTTCGCTGTTAAAAACATTGACTACAGGCGTTGCAAAAAACACCAATAAAATGTAGACGATTACAGAAAATGCAGTCATTGTAGCAATCGCGTATTTATATATTCTTTTTATATAGACCTCGTCCCCTCTACCATATGCGGTACTGATAAGGGGCTGAATTCCTTGAGCAAGTCCTGTGTATATTCCTACAATAACAAGTGCAATATTAGCAATAACACCGTACGCAGCAACACCAACATTTCCTTCCAGTCCTAATATTAGAATATTAAATATTATCATGACAATACCTGCTGAAACCTGCGCTACAAATGACGAAAAACCAATAGATATATCCTGTTTAATAATATCGCTGTTCCATTTCGTTCTTACTATATGAAATTCTTTTTTACTACCGAGCCAATGTGGTGCCATAACCAGAATACTAATAACAGGAGAAAGTCCTGTCGCAAGAATAGCACCAAACATCCCCATATTCATTGGGAATATAAAAACATAATCCAAAATAATATTTGAAAAGCTACCAACAAGCATTGCTCCCATAACAAGCTTAGGATTACCATCATTTCTAATAAAACAAAGCAAAATCTGATTGATAATAAACGCAGGTGCAAATGTAAGTAACCACCTTAAATACGTCGTTGTCATAGAAAGCACCTCACAATTTGTATCAGCCTTCAACAATAATGCAAGCTGCTTTGGTGCAAAAACTCCCACAGCCACAAACAAAACAGAAAGAATAACAGAAAGCCAAAATGTTATAGTAAAAATCTCATCCATCCTTCTCGTCTCGCCCTGACTCTTACATATAGAAAATTTAGTTGCACCACCCATACCAAGCATAAGACCGGTTCCATAAATAAAATTATAAACAGGTATCGCCAGATTAAGTGCCGCAAGACCATCTACACCGAGTCCTCTCGAAATAAAGAAAGTATCCGCCAAAATATAACAAGACACCCCCAAAGTCCCCAAAGCACTAAAAACACTATATTTAAAAAACTCTCGTACACATCTACTCTTATCCATATTAATTCTCCTACTGACACTCTATTCCTATCCATCTATAGCCACCAGAGGATACTGGCGTTTTTTTATTTTTATAGCATAGTTTGTCTGAATACACTTCATAATATGTCGGGTTGTTTGGTAGGTTAATTAATAATATATATGCAAACATTTTGAACTGCGCTTTTAGCGACTGACGAAATCCACTAATTACTAAGACTTAAGCGCGAAGGCATTCCTGAGCGTCTTAGTCGAAGTTATTAGTTAGTTTGTCAGCGCGTTGCAGTATGTTTGCATATATATTATTAATTAACCTACCACACAAGCTTACATATCAAAATGAGAAATTTTAGACAACTATACCTAAAACACATCAAAAAACGCCAGCACCCTCCATCTTCTAAGGCCTAACGATGGTGGTCTGACGCAACTTTCTCCTACCCGGCGGCAGAAAAATTCGTATTTAAAATTTAATTTTTAACTATTATATTAAAATTTTTTTCTAAATGCAATTAATTGTATAAAAATAAGTTTAAAATTTAATAATATTTTCTTGAAATATGTCGAAAATAGGAGTAATATATAAAAGATTGTTTAGGCTGAAATGCGTAAATGGAGAAAGGATAATGCAGTCGCCGACATTTCAGTCTTAAAATTTAATAAAGGCGACGCACATTTTTTTTGTGCATTTTGCAAAGGTGATTTATATGGGAAAACCAAAGAACAAATGGGTCAGCGCAGCAATCCCTGCACTTTTACTCCATTGCAGTATCGGTACTGTTTACTGCTGGTCAATCTTTAGTCAGGAAATTGCAGACTACATTGGTCACTCAAAGGGTGCAACTGAATGGGCATTCAGTTTTGCAATCTTCTTCCTCGGTATGTCAGCAGCATTCCTTGGAAACATTGTTGAGAAGGATATTCACAAATCTTCTCTTATCGCTACTATCTGCTTCGCAGCAGGTATGGCTGGTACAGGCTTCTTCATCTACTATGGTGGACAGCACCAGGGAAGCACATTAGCACTTGCAGGTATTTACGTATGCTACGGTTTTATCATGGGTGTAGGTCTTGGTACAGGATACCTTTCACCAGTTAAAACTCTTATGCTCTGGTTCGCAGACAGAAAAGGTCTTGCAACAGGTCTTGCTGTAGCAGGTTTCGGTGCTGCTAAGGCAATTGCATCTCCTATCATGCAGTCATTACTTGAGAACCTCGGCGAGGGTGGTATCTACAAGATGTTCTGGATTTTAGCATGTGTATACTTCGTAATGATGTTTACAGGTCACCTTCTTTTACATAAACCAGAAGGCTGGGTTGAGCCACAGGGCAAGGATGCTAAGAAGAGCATTTTCTCTGTTATTAAAACAAGAAAAATCGGGAACTACATTGGTATCTGGTTAATGTTCTACATCAACATTACTTGTGGTCTTGCACTTATCTCTCAGGAGAAAATGATTGTTAAGTGTCTCGGACTCGCAGCTTCAGTTGGTATTATCTCAACTGTTTCAGCTATCTTCAACGCAGGTGGACGACTCGGTTTCTCTGCATGGGCAGATAGCATGAAGGATAGAAACACAATTTACAAATTAATCTTTACTATTTCAATCGTACTTACTGCTGCTACTATTATCACAGGCGGTATTAAGAACGGTAACGGAAACACAGGTCTTATCGTATTAGTTCTTGCACTTATCTTTATGGTAAATGCTGGATACGGCGGTGGTTTCTCAAATGTTCCTACACTTCTCTCTGACCACTATGGTATGGGAAGCATAAGTGCATTACATGGTATTACACTTTCTGCTTGGGCATTTGCAGGTCTTACTGGAAATCAGATGGCTGCTTGGATTGTTAAGACATTCGGTGAAGAAGTAACTATCGACGGTAACATTGTTAACCCAACTGGTTATCAGTATGTATTATATGCAACTGTTGTTCTCTACATTGTAGCTTTACTCCTCTCACTTATATTGGTTAAAGCTCCAAAAGAAGGCGAGATTCCAGCAGATGCTATGGTTGGTGACCCTAACGACGTTCACTAGTCAAATTTTATATTTTAAAAAAACCTTCCCACTTGGGAAGGTTTTTTAATTATACACACATCATATATCATGAATTTTTTAATGTCTTCAATTCTCTTTTATACATAACAATTCCAGCTAACAAGGACATAACTGATATCAATATTCCAGATTTAAGCTTTAGTAACCATATTTCTAATTCATATTTCCAACTGATAAGCTCTACATCATCAGTAAATGTAAATCCTAGATTATCAAACCTTGTTCTTAATGAGCCGTCCAAATCATGCTCTGTAATCACTAAGTGTAATTTTGTAGCCTCTTTTTGCAACCTTAAATCTGTATCATATGTATAAACTATTATTTCATTCGTATGTAACGAATCCTCTACAGCTACTATCCTTGCAATTTTATACTCTGTACCAGCCTCACTGTCAAAAGAATATTTTACAGATATAATATTGCTGTCATTATTAACTCTAAATTCCTGCTTAAGCTTGTTAAGGGTAAACTCATTCACATAGAAAGTCTTAGAATTAGTATCACATTTTATATTAAATATTTTCTCAATGTAATCCTTCGATACAACAGCACAAGGCATACTTAAAGATTCTACCTGATATTTTATGCTTACACTTTCATTTATACTTCTGCTTACACATAAAACATCTTCCATGCCTGATATGCTATTTATATCCTCATTCGATATTCCACTTGACTTTGACACGCTATATTCTGCAGGCTCATTAATTGCTACATAAAATTTAATGGCATTAACGATTGTTATTATAAGCAGAGCAATCCCAAACGCAAAGTACAAAAGTGCAATTTTGACTATATCATTTTGTCTTCTTAATCTAAAAAACTCACTAATATTCATCTCTTTTTTTCTTCACATTTCTAAATGCTATTACAATACACATTATTATAATTATTGAAACAATAACAGCCATAATAATCCACCACTGTCCTGCTTCATCCTTTGCTTCTACGTTCATTTCACTATATGTTGGAGCTACAATATTAGTCTTAACATCTACAGACTGATTAAACTCATTTCCAGACTCATCCTCGTAATAAAATGTTAGTACACCCTCAGTCTCTCCATAATATGAATTCCCCGAGCGACCTATAGCCGTTATCTCCATACTTCCTGATAATGCACTTCCTGAATCAACATTCCCTAAAAATAATGTTTTATCTGTCTTTAAACCATCTACCGAAAGCTCGGCTCTGACATTGTATATCTTGCCTTTCCCCATATTCATAACCTGTGTTGTTCCCTCCACAGTTTGTCCAACCTCTACGGTTTCAGGAATGACAAGATTATCAAATTGAACCTTCATTAGCTGACCAACATTTATCTTTATATTACTGGTGGATGTATATGTGCGTCCCTCATAATCCGCATAGTCTAGAGAAAATGTCATATTATACTGTCCTTCGGCAGCAGACATATCAACCTTAAAATCATAGGATACCGTAAATGTCTCATTTGCACCTACACTTTCTATGTATATACTATCTGTTTTGCTTACAAGCTCCAATTTTTCTCCTGTAGATAAAGCTACGGTCATATTTTTCACACTGTCCGTCTTACTTGTATTAATAAAGACAACCTCAGCAGTTACCGTGTCACCCTGCTTTATCTCCGAGTTAGAAAAGCTATAAGAAGAAACCAAAATTTTAGGAGTAAATACAGGTGCATCCTCTTCATCCACTATCTCCTCTGGTTCAGGAGTTAAGGATTTACCATCTGTTATTGTCACATATGTAATAAATGTTTGGTTAATTTCTGTTCCATCCTCTGCGTATGCTGAGATATTTATATTTACAGGATAACTTCCATTATACCTTTCCTGCTTTAGCTCAAGGTTAAATCTCACCAGATAGCTTTCAGACTGACTTGCTCCACCATTTACTAAGAAAGCTCCAATTCCAAAATCCTTTTCATAATTTTTTTGTACAAAAGGGATTGTTTCACCTGTACCTAAATCCACACTTGCAGTTATAGTACTGTCCTTTATAATATTATTCGCCTTTAATGGAATTACCACAAGTACACTTCCATTTTCAATAGTCGGAATATATCCTTCTGAATAGCTTTTGTTCATTCCCTCGTATATGTTTTGATTATCAATATATAGCTTTGTATTTATTTTTGTCGGCTCATCACTTACCGATTCATCAGCCTTTATATCATCAGCTCCTATATCAGACTCTACATCCGGTTCTGACTGTCCTTCCATATCAATATCTTCTCCTACTGTATCACTGCCTGCCTCAGTCGTTGTATTATCGTCGGATATATCCGTTGCATGTAACCTCATGCTTGATCCCATGCACACAAAAATCATTAAAAGCAATATAATAATGGTTTTAAATCCTTTATATTTCTTCATTTTTATTTTCCTCGTCCTTTTCCATTAAATCATATACAAAGTCACACAGCTCCTCTATATCCTGTGCATTATGGCTCGCCAAAAGAATAGATTTCCCCTCTTTTTTTAAAGATTTAAGCAAATTTCTCATCTCTAGAACTCCATACTTATCTAAGCCATTAAACGGCTCATCAAGCACAAGAACGCTTGGATTTTCCATTATTGCCTGTGCCAACCCCAGCCTTTGACGCATACCCAGTGAATATTTTGACACATGCTTTTTCATATCTGGGTTAAGACCAACCTTTATAAGAGTTTCCCTGATTTCTTTTTTTCCAATTTTTCCTTTTAAAGCCGCTAAAATTTTCAAATTTTTATATCCACTCAGGTTTGATATAAATCCGGGAGTTTCTATTATAATTCCTATATCCTCTGGAAAATCTACATCCTTTCCTACCTGCTTTCCATTAACCATAACCTTTCCTTTGTCACAATGCATGAATCCACATATACATTTCATAAGAACTGTTTTTCCGCTTCCATTGTTTCCAACAACTCCATGTATACTCCCTCTCGGGATTTTAATACTTATATTTTTCAAAACCTCTTGTTTCCCGAAGGATTTACATACATTTTCCACTTCTATTCCATAATCCGTATTATTCATATATTTTCTCCTCTATCTCTGCGTGCCTGTAAAATCAAACGAGTATTTCTTTATTTTCCAAAATGACATTATAAAAAAAACCAGACTAAACAGAGAAAAAAACAAATACGACATCCAAAGCTTAGGCAGGTTGTCATACCCAAAATTATGCATGTAATATGTTGCATGATTTAAAGGTGAAAGCCAGCCAAAAATAATATTTGCATATCTTATCCGCTCATACGATATACCAAATAATTCTGCCACCATAGTAGGATTTAATATAATGCCAAAACCACTAAACAGCACGCCTCCTATCATCCCCAGATTACTCTTACAAAGATTAAAAAATAGAATAATACTGGACATTGCTAGCGAATAACCTATTACCAGTAAAAAAATATGAACTGAACATTGATATGGATATGTAAGCTCCATAACCTTAACAAAAGAAGGAACTGCTATATTTTGCCCTATGTCTGAATATCCAAGTATCGCTGCTGTCTCACTCCACATATTCGCCGGATACGCTCTCGTTGCCGATAATATAACGGTAGAAAGTAGTATAAATATTACAAAAATAAAGGTGGCACTTATAAGATATATAATCTGCCCTAGAAGCCAGACACTTCTTTTTGTCCTAATCATAAAAAACGGCACATCATTGGATAAATTAGGTATATCTGCAAACAGCAATAACAAAAGCAAAGAGATACTAAGAATTGACTGTGCATCTCCAAATGTCCATATAAACGCTTCCAACCCCTGCAAATATGTATCATGCTGCACAGCAAAGTCCATTACCTTATCAGACAATAAGAAACAAAAAATAAATCCTAAAAGAAAACATAATATAATCTGAGGATTTTTATTCCATCTTCTAAAATTTGATGTAACAACATAATATACCTGTCTTATTTTAAGCATGATTTATATGTCTCCTTAACACCTCATAATACACTAACCAAAGAACAGCCAAAAATCCGGCACACATAAGAATTATTCCTGCCTCGCCAAACACCCACGTATGCATTGGAAAATACCATTCAACAGGATACAGACAATATAAGCCTTTAAAATATCTCTCATACATAATTACCAGAATATAAAATATTACGAAAGAGCCACCATATGCTATATATTTACTGTTTGATACTGCTGCCATTACCGAAGCCACACCAGCCCATAACATGCCACAGCAAAAAATAAGCTTATACTGTTCATACACAAACTCTTCATTAATAATTTGAGCTGCTTTACATGACACAACACACATCAAGCCACCTGACAAAACGCAGGCAAAAAATTTACCTGTTATATATGACATAACTCCACATCTGGGCAGATATTCCTTTATAAATCCATTTCTATATTCATTTATCCAGGCTGTTGAATATGGCAAAGCAACCGTAACAGGCAGACATATTGAATACTGCTCAGCTTCTATACCATATTTAACAAGAATAAAAGTCTGAGCAAATATTCCAATAAAAAATTTAAAATTTATGAGTGCTCTTTTTAAATCCGACTCAAAGCTGTTCATATTTAATACCCAAGTTCCCAGTCAATGACTGAACCATCAATAGCATTTATTGATAAAACTGTTCCTTCGGTTACCCAACCACTCTCATCTGTAGTTTTACCCCAGAAATTCCATACAGGTACAAGTACACCCGTATCAAAGCTATCCTTTTCGCTAATTCTTGCATATACCAGTTCAATTCTGTCAACTTCGATTGTTACGCTTCCCTTTTCTGGTGCATTATCAATAACCACCATCTGCTCAAATATATCCTTAACCTCATCAAAAGACTTAATACTAGCCTTATCTACTATAGTTTCATTAACAGTTATAGGCGAAAGATATTTAAAACCAACTATCCCATCATTATTTACATAGACAACTACAGCCTCACCAGACCAGAGTTTTTTTACATAACTATCCTCAACCCATCCATCTGTAAGCTTAGCACCTGCTGTATTATCCACAAATACACCATCCATTTTTCTCATATACACAAATTCATAAATCTCACGATAGCCTATCGTTCCATCAAAAGAATATGTTTCTCCGTCCTTAAAACGCATATCAGGATTTTCAAAATATAATCCTCCATCATAATATTCATACTCCGCAAGACCTAAATCTGTTATAAGCTTATCAGCTTTAACCCGTGCATCCGATTCAGATATTGACAAGCTTTCATTGTCATATAAATATACAGAATATCCATCTGCTACCTGCCAATCCTCCAGTTCCGGTAATTCATTGTCCCCTTTTAATTCATCTATTATACCATCTTCGACCACAACAACTGACGCAAAAGCATAACCATTTCTTGTACTTTCATATCTTATACAATTTCCGTAATCACTATTATTCTGAAGATATAATGTTCTACAGTGCCCATCCGCCCCATCACTCATTCCATAAAATACATTCGCAGAAGGAGTCAAGCTATATTGCCAAGAATAATAATCATCTTCCGGATTACTATTATATTTTTGCTCTACAGAATGAATTAAATTATCTGAAGGATATGCCATAATATCAATTGTTTCCGGTGCAGTTTCGTATAACCTTTCCAATTCTTCAATATCACGCTGATATTCTTCAGCTAAAGATTCGTCTTCACATTCCTCCATAAACTCTTTGAAATCTTGTATCTCCGCAGCAATACTATCCTTTGTTCTTATATTCATAATACTTCCATCATAATAGCTTACTCCCGGTGAAACAGTCTCCCTTACCTTATCAAGAAATTCCTGACTTATCTCCTGCTGACTTACCCTGTATACAGAAAGCTTTTCCACCTCCGGTATAATAATATCCGCATCCACATAAACCTCTACCCCCAAAGATTCATCAATTATCTCAGTCTGATAGACTTCCGCATTTTCAATTACCTCTTTAACGACATCATCATAATATACAGCATCCTCTGCTGTATTTTCCGCTTCCTCTATCATCACATCAAAATCCTTATTTTGAACAATGTCTTCCTCTGGATTTTCTACACATGCAGTAAGTGACATACACATAGCTGTCAATATAGGTACAATCATTTTTTTCTTTCTCATAGTATTTCTCCTTCTTAAAAGTCTTTTGCTTCTCTGTATTTCCAATGAATAAAAAAAGTTCCATGTTGCGTTTATAGTAACATGGAACCTTTTATCAAGTATTCATCAAAATTTAAACAAATTGTAAATTCATAACAGTACCCTCTCCCTCTTCGCTATCAATAGTAAGAGTACAATTATGCTTTTCCAATATCATAGCTGTTATGGCAAGCCCCAAGCCTGCACCACCATTTTTTCTACTGCGCGATTTATCTACCATATAAAATGGTTCTAAAATCTTATCCTGCTCTTCTTTTGGTATGCCTATACCAAAATCCTGCACCTTTATAGTATTATCAGAGGCTGATAATATAATCTTATTCTTAGGACTGCTTGCCTTAACTGCATTATCTATAAGGTTAATTAAAACCTCTGTCATTAAATCAACATCAACAAAAAACTTCTCATTTTTAACTACTGTAACAAGCTCTATCTCTTTTTGTTCAAGAAGCTTATGACAGCTTTCTTCTACCCGTAAGAATAATTCTTTAGCCTCTGTCTCAACCAAATCTATCTCTTTTTCCTCATCCAGCAAAACTAAGCTAAGCATCTTCTTAGACAGTCGCTCAAGTCTACAGCTCTCACTATAAATATAAGACAACGCTTTCTCTTTATCTTCTTCTGATAGCTTTACCGTAAGTAAGGTTTTTGAATATCCTGAAATAGAAGTAAGCGGAGTCTTTAATTCATGAGTCAAATCGCCTATTAAAAGCGTTTTTTTACGTTCGGATTCTTCCAGTGATTTTGTTCGTTCCCAAATCGCATCCGCCATTATATTGAAATTATTACCAAGCTCACCTATTTCATCATTACCTGCGACTTCTATTCTCTGTTCATATTCCCCTAGTGTAAGATTTTTTACTGTCTTATTCAGCTCGTCCAATGGTTTTAAAACCTTTTTTAATATAGCCGTTATTATAATCTGAGATAAAAAGGTAATCGCAACTGTCAGTATTATAAGTACTATACCAATAAGCCTAAGCCTGTCACCTACATACGTAACATCAACAAGCTTATATACATAGTAATCCGGTTCAAAAACAGTCTTATACATATAATAGTTTTTATTGCCATAGTCAAGTTTTACCAGTTGTATGCCATTTAAACCATTATATTCTTGATAAGTGTATTTTTTATCTTTTAAATCTGTAAGCTCTAATACCGTATTATTATAAATAAAATCATCCTCGCCATATTCCTGCATTGAGGTATGACAAAGCAAATAATCATCAGCCACGGTTTTAAAAATATATTTCATGACTATATCATTATTTCTTTCACCTACATTGTTAATTTCT
The DNA here is from genome assembly GCA_045531735.1 of Wujia sp. GTDB lineage: Bacteria > Bacillota > Clostridia > Lachnospirales > Lachnospiraceae > Coprococcus_C. The sequence goes on from JAZSEO010000111.1 coordinate 27,288, forward strand.
GTTTCTATATTAAAAAAACAACTTACCGCTTCCTGAAAGGATTTTTTTTGAGCCTCCTCTATGGAGTTTTGTGCTACAAAATACATTACCACTATATTACAAACTAATGTTATTGCAAAAACTGTAAGACCTGTTACTATCTGTATTTTAGATTTTAGCTTCATTGCTTTAATCCTCCAGTCTGTAGCCCATTTTGGAAATAGTCTTAATATGCTCATTTAAGCCTAATTTTTTCCTTAACTGGCCAATATGGACATCAACAGTTCTTGTCTCTCCAACAAAATCCATACCCCAAACCATATTAAGAAGCTTCTCCCTTGAAATGGCAATGTTTTTATTCCTTGCAAGCACAGCCAAAAGCTCAAATTCCATAGGCTTTAGCACTACCTCTGTACCATTTTTTCTAACTGTATGCTCGTCAAAATTTATTTCCAAATCAAGTATATTTATGGTATTGGAAAGCTTATTTGTACGAGCCAGAATCTTTTCAATTCTAACCATAAGCTCAAGCATCTCAAAGGGTTTAACTATGTAGTCTTCTGCACCGCCCTTTAGTCCCTGTAGCTTTGATGCCAAATCATCCTTTGCAGTAAGAAAAATAACAGGAATATTATACGAGCTAATAACAGGCAATAAAGAAAACCCATCCAAACCGGGAAGCATAACATCAAGAATTGCAATATCATAATTATGATTATTACTTATATCCTTAAAAGCAGCCATTCCATCATAAAAAATCGTAGTATCATAATCCGCCACCCTAAGATTCATGGCTATCATATTGGCAATTGCCTCATCATCTTCCACAATAAGTACTTTATTTTTTAACATTTTATCCGCCCCACATTAATTTCGATAAATATGTTATAATTGTAATGTTTTTTCATTTGCACTGTCAATTCTATTAGAAGTGTTTTTACAATAAGTTTACAAATTCTTCTTATTAAATGCAACAATTCCAACTACTACATTTATCACACACCATGCACCTGTAACAACTATTGCAATCATAAAATCCTCAGGTTTACCGTCACCATAAATCATAGCTGATGAGTCCATAAGCTTTACAGGTAAATACTTCTTCACATCAGGAAGCATACTAAGGACATACATCACACCAAATACTACTGCTGTGACAATGGCAACAGAGGTATTAGAATTAAACACACCTGAAAGTAAGGTTATCATAGTAATAAACCATACACCTAGTATATATACCATCAATACAGAAAAACCAAGATTTGAAGCAATACTGTTTTCCCAGTAATATTCATTATATACATAAGTCACGCCAAAACACATCCAATAGCCAAGTGTCCATGCAACAAGCATAACGATGAGCTTTGAAATGATAATCTTCCATCTTGAAAGACCTTTGGTAACAATGTTAATCAACGTACCCTTCTGATATTCATTAGTTAAAATACCGCTAAACATAAGGACAAACACAATAATAGCCATTGGAATGTTTTTGAAGAACTGCATCCATGAATCAAGAGCCGTAACTGTTACTTCCTTAACAAAAAGTCCAGAGCTCTCGAGTTCACTTGCCATTGTTTCCATAAGCCAAGGTGTAAGCTTTGCTATACCAGGATTCATAATTCCAAACAGCAGGAAAACTATTCCCAATATAAGAAGCTTATTTGTTCTGTTTAATTCCATAAATTCTTTTTTTGTGAATGTAACAAGCTGTCTCATTTACCTACCACCTCCACAAATAAATCTTCCAATGTAGGCTCAAGCATCTCAATACGCTGTACAGCCATATTGTTGTCATGCAAATACTTCATTATGCCAAGCATATCTTCATCTGTCTTTTTATCATAAGCAAGCTTTGTTTTTCCAATAGACTTTGCCGCTGGAAAAGCATTGAAAAACACATCACAATCTGCCTGGTTAAAAAACTCTATCTCTATATCAGTACCTTTTCTTGCTGCTCTTATCTCCTCAAGAGAACCTTTAAGAGCTATCTTCCCATCATGTAAAAAAGCTATTTCATCACAAATTCTTTCTACATCTGATAAAATATGTGTAGAGAAAATAACTGTAGTTTCTTTTTTTACTTCAGACAAAATATCAAGAATTTCTTTTCTTCCTATTGGGTCTAAGGCCGATGTAGGCTCATCACATATAAGAAGCTTTGGTCTACCGAGCAATGCCTGTGCAATGCCAAGTCTCTGCTTCATACCTCTGGAAAAACCATGTATTCTCTTTTTAGCATCAGAAAGTCCTACCATATCAAGTAGCTCTTCCGCTCTGTTTTTTAATTCTGTTTTTTCAATGCCTGTTATATTACCACAAAGCATAAGATACTCCATAGGTGTCATATAACCATAATATTCAGGAACATCCGGCAAATAACCAATATATTTATTCGTTTCAGTCTGCCCAAATTTAACCTTTTCGCCACAAACAGTTATCTCTCCGCTATCAGACTTGAGCAATCCAAGTATCATCTTCATAGTCGTTGTTTTACCTACACCGTTTTGTCCAATAAAGCCAAACACCTTATTCTCCTCAACCGAAAAGCTTAAATCATCAATTATTTTCCTGCTTCCAAATGATTTACTTAAATTACTAATCTTAAGTATTTCCATTCTAAGAATCCTCTTTTCCTAATACAAAATATAAAATAGGTCCAACATAATTCATAAACACAATTGTTATAACAAGCCAAAGTGTTCTATTTCCTCTTTTATATGTGTCATGTGTAAGAATGTGCTTAAGTGCTAACACAAGTAACACTATCTCTATTATAACAACTGGAATTAAAAATGGTAACATTTCTTTTAACTGATTCATAACATCTGCTGCAAACATAATTTTATCCTCCTGTTTTCTTATCTAAAATAAATTTAAAACCTATAATTTCAAACCACCTAATCTGGCTTTTAAGTTACAAAACTCCACATCTTCTGCATATGCACTAAACACCGGGTTAGAAAAAACAGACATCGCGCTTTCCCAAATAACCTTAATATCTCTTGGCATGCCTCTTCTTAAATCTGTATCCTCAAACCATGTATCAACTGTAGTAAAATAATCATCCTTTTTGAACCCAAATTTAATGTCACTTTTAAATATTCTCTCCATCTCACTAACATATCTGCCAAGCATTTCAAGGGTCTTTTGCTTATTTTGATGCATTGAGTACATGATAGCCGCCTGATACCAAAAAATACCCGTAACATCCTGATTTAACTGTGATAAATTATAAGCCTCAACTATTTTTTCAATTCTTCTTATAATCTCTTCACATCGCTCAAAATCATCAAAATTTAACGCTAAATCATTTGTAGAATTACCTACTAAATGTATCAAATGACTATATATACATATCTGTGTATATTTTTTTGCTTTCTCATTCTCCCCTAAAACCTGATACGCCTGAACAAGAGTCGCTTCACTCTGATTGATAAGCTTTAACGGATTAAGCTGTTCCTCCAGCATATCAACTGTCTCTGTTGCTTTTCCAATCTGTAAAGCTACTAAAGCCTTTATCGGCAAAGAATTTCCACATATCTCCATATCATTACAGTTATCCATAATATGCTGACATATATCATATACATCCTGTAAAATTTTCTGTTGCTCTTCCATGCTATCAGCAAGCATATAATGATTAAGCCATAGAAGAGCCATATTGAACAAAAATTCATAACAGGAATAATATTGCTTAACCATCTTCCTGCTTTTTTCCATTGCTTCTGCAAATTCTAATGTTGCAAAATCAGAAGACAAACCTGTATAAATCTTATCAATCTGTTCTTTTGTAAGACTTGGCTCATATCCCATCAGATCATCAATAGAAATATTAAAAAAAGCTGCAAGCTGTGGCAATATCAGTATATCTGGCATACTTTGTCCCGTTTCCCATTTCGAAACAGATGCTTTAGTAACACCCACGAAATCTGCCAACTGTTCCTGCGTAATCTTTTTTTCATGGCGTAATCTTGTAATATTCTTCGAAAGATTAATACCACTCATATATCAAACCTCCAATCAACCTATATTTATAATACAGTAAAACATTAGTAAACGCAATCTACTATGGCGACACTTGTTTCAAATCCTGTCAACTAACAAGAAACCAAATTAAAAGAGATGCCATAAAGCATCTCTTCGGTATATAAGCACACACTATAAAAGTTTCTTATAAAATAGCCATAGACTTGATATATTCTCTTATATATGGTCCTGCTTCTTCGCCATATTTGGCTATAATTTTTACTATAGCACTTTTTACTATAATTCCATCTGCAAGTGGACCATATTTTAACACCTGCTCAGGATTTTTCACACCCGAACCCATAACTATCGGTGTATCTGTAACAGCTTTAATATTATCTAAGACATCAAGTATATCCTCTGGTAACTCATCCTCTCTAAAAGCTTTTGCAGAGGATAAAATCATAACATATCCCTTTGCCTCTTTAGCTATCATTCTGACTCTATCCATACTTGTAGAAGCAACTGTTGAGATAATATCTACATCGTAGTTCTCTGCTACAGAAGTAATTTCCTTGCTTTCCTCATACGGCATATCAGGAATGACTATTCCACTCACCCCTGTCTCCTGACATCTCTTACAAAAATTGTCGTATCCATACTTGAATACAGGATTTAAGTATGTAACAAAAACCAAAGGAACATCAACCTTTTTGCTTACTCGAGCAACCATATCAAACACCATATCAGTTGTACATCCATTTGGTGCAGACAAAGCTCTTACATTTGCCTCCTGAATTATAGTGCTTTCTGCAATCGGATCCGAAAATGGAATTCCAATTTCTATTAATCCTGCTCCTGCCTCTGCCATTTCAATAATAAATTCCTCTGTTTTTTCAAGAGATGGGTCACCTGCTGTTAAAAAACCAACGAATAATTTTTTATTTTTAAATGCTTCACTAATCTTACTCATGTAAATCAACTCCTCTATATCTGGCAATTGCTGCCACATCCTTATCTCCTCTTCCAGATAAACAGCATATAATAATCTGCTCCTTATCCATCTTAGGTGCAATCTTCATAAGATGTGCTACAGCATGCGAACTTTCAATAGCTGCAATAATTCCTTCTGTCTTCGCAATATACTCAAACGCATTTACAGCCTCATCATCTGTTACAGGTACGTAGCTTGCTCTTCCTATATCATTAAGATATGCATGCTCTGGTCCAACACCCGGATAATCAAGGCCTGCTGAAATTGAATAAACTGGAGCAATCTGACCATATTCATCCTGACAAAAATATGATTTCATACCATGGAAAATACCAATACTTCCTGTATTTACAGTTGCCGCTGTCTTATCCGTATCGATACCAAGACCAGCAGCCTCACAACCAATAAGCTGAACTGATTCATCCTTTATAAATTCGTAAAACATACCCATAGCATTGCTTCCACCACCAACGCATGCCATGACTACATCTGGAAGCTTGCCTTCTTTTTCAAGAATCTGCTGTCTCGCCTCTTTGCTGATAACACTCTGAAAATCCCTTACAATCATAGGAAACGGATGTGGTCCCATTACTGAACCTAAAACATAAAGTGTATCATCCACTCTTTTAGTCCATTCTCCCATACACTCATTAACTGCATCCTTAAGAGTCATTGTTCCTGACTCTACTGCATTAACCTTTGCGCCAAGAAGTTCCATACGATATACATTAAGTGCCTGTCTTATTGTATCCTCTTTACCCATGAAAATCTCACACTCAAGACCAAGTAAAGCTGCTGCCGTAGCTGTCGCAACACCATGCTGACCTGCACCTGTCTCCGCAATTATTCTTGTTTTACCCATCTTTTTGGCAAGAAGAGCCTGACCTAAAACATTATTAATTTTATGAGAGCCTGTATGGTTTAAATCCTCTCTCTTAAAATAAATCTTAGCACCGCCCAAATCCTTAGTCATCTTCTCTGCATAATAAAGTAACGATGGTCTTCCGGCATACTCCTTTAATAATGCATTAAGCTCATCATTAAAGGCTTTATCATTTTTATAAAATTCATAAGCAGCTTCAAGCTTTTTAATTTCATCCATTAAAGTTTCCGGAATATACTGTCCACCATGTATACCGTATCTTCCTTTTTCCATAATTTAATCCTCCGTATAATAACTTATATTCCTATGAATTAAAAAAGTCCTTGACGACAGACTTTTTCTGTCATCAAGGACGGTAAATACTTTGTACCGCGGTGCCACCTTGCTTTGTGAAAACCACACTCTCATCAGAATACTAACATATTCCAAGCAACTCACGCATGCTCTCGCGTCATGGAATACTCAGAATATATAATTCTTTTGACCATGCCCTCCGTGGTCCATTTAATAAATAGCATTCTGTCGGTTCTCAGCAATCCCAACTCTCTGTAAGTGCCCTGTTTATTTTTATCTCCACATCATCGGTTTAATTATAAAGTTTTTAATATGTTTGATTATACTACCTTAACGAAAAATGTCAAGATTTTTTAGCAATGAACAAATCTTACATTTTTAAATCCATATAAGTAGTAACCAATTCATCAATTACTTCTATGTTTCTGTTTTCTACAGCTTCCTTTAAAACCGTTAAGAATTCCTTATCATCACCTTTAACATCAATTTCAAGAAGCTTGCTCATATATTTATCAACTTCTTCAAAATCCTTTTCCAGCGAAGAATATTTTATAGACTCTAATACGGAAAAATCAATAATCTGTTTTTCACTCTTATTTGTTTCTTTTTCTGCCTGCTTTCTCTGTCTATATTCCTCATCTGTTACGGTCGCCTGACCTTCTATAAAAGCAATGTAATCCTCTAAAGCAAGAAGAATTCCAGACAGTTCACATATAAGCTCTTCAATGTTATTATCAATATATTCTCTGTTTCCTATATTAATCGCTGCCTCTATCTTCAAAGCCTGATGCGCAAAATCATACGCTCCTATATTAATACTAGTCGTACGCAAAGAATGTATTTTGGTCTTAAATCCGCGAACATCTTTTTTTAATTTATCATATAACTCATCTATAGCAAGTGAGTTTTGATTATAGTAAGACCTAATAAGCTTGTTGAAAACATCTATGCTACCACCTATTTTATCTATAGCCGCCTCTATTTCCAAATGCTCTCTTAGCTTATTTAATCCCTCGCCATATCTGGAGCCTTGTATATACTGCTCTATATCATTTGCCTTTTCCTTTATCTTGCTCTCTGGAAGACAATCCTTTAATATAGCTGCTATTCTCTTGACGTCCATAGGTTTAAGCACACTATCAGTAAATCCTGAGCTTAAAAACTCTTCCTTGTTTTCTTCAATGGCATTTGTATCCATCGCAATAATAGGAAGCATAGTGAATTTGTCATCCGCCAGCTCTCTTATCTCCATCATAGCATCTAGACCATTCATAATCGGCATGGCAATATCCATAAATATAACATCATAATCGTTATTAAGTGCCATATCTATCGCACTTACTCCTGATGATGCAACATCTATCTTCATTTCAAACTGAGACAATGTTTTTAATGACACCTCACGACTTACCTCATCATCATCGACCAAAAGTGCATTAACCTCAGGTAGCCAAAGCTTATCCGCAATCTCTTTTGATACAATTCCCTCAATTTTAGAAACAACATGTCCCTGGCTAAATCTGTCAGTAACCTTTTGATTAAGGGTAAATGTAAACGTAGAGCCTGCACCATATGCACTTTCAACCTCGATTTCTCCATCCATCAAATCGGCATAGCCTTTGGCAATAGCAAGACCTATTCCATTTCCAGAATGAGGATTATTTTTTACATTGTCAGCTATATTATAAACCTCAAATAAGCTATCCAGTCTATCTTCATGAATTCCAATTCCTGTATCAGAAACCGTAAATGCAACATTTATAATATCATTATGAGCCTTATCACTATATTCATAGCAATCCACAGATAAAGTTATCGAGCCCTCCTTTGTGAATTTTATTGAGTTATCTAAAATACGTTTTAATATATCCTTTATTTTTTCAGAATCACCAATAACTGTATCTGTTACATTCTCACCTATTTCAACAAAGAACTTAACGGCTCTATCTCCTATTCTTTCTGTTGCCTCCTCAGAAAGCTCATACATCATAGTAGATATAGAATAAGGAGCCTTTATCATATCCATTTTTCCTGCCTCAATTTTGGCAAGAAGTATAATGTCATCAACCTTACCTATAATATCACTACCGGTAGTATATATGCTCTTAATAATATCGCTATACTCTTCATTATCCCCAATCAGATTATGAAGCTCTTCTGCTTTAACCATCATAGCATTGATAGGGGTTTTTATCTCATTACTCATATTGGCAAGATAATCATTTTTAGCACTACTTGACTTTACTGCTTCTTCATGCTCTTTAGAAAGCTGTTCTAATGCAATGTTATTCTTTGCAAGTTTTTTCTGTAGCATAATAAAACCAAATATCATAAGCGACAAAACTATTAGCACTATCACAAGTAAAGCTATTTTAGCTACAGGATTCTCAAAAAAACTATTTTCCTTCTCTATAATAAACGACACAACGCTCTCACAAAGCACTCCATCTCCATTAGAAGCTGTAATTTCAAATTCGTATACTCCACCATCAAGATTTGTATACACTGCCTGCATCATATCATTTCCAGATAAAACGATAGGTTCTGCATCAAAGCCTTTTAAAGAATACTGAACCTGTATATCATCTCTGTTTCCATAACTAAATACCGCAAACGATATCATAATTCTGGATACATCACTCTTAATTCTAAGTCCATCTGCCAAATCATCGAACTCATAGGTCACACCATCTATATCTATAGCCGTAACTTTTATTTTGGGTGGTGTTGTATTATATGAGATATTGTTTGTATCTAAGGTGTAAATGCCGTTATTACAACATATATATAACACACCGTTTTTATCTATTGTCGAATTACTTATACTATTCAAGGTTTTGGAAAGTCCGTCGTTTGCATCAAAATATCTTCCGGATATCCCCTGACTTCCCAAAAGCTCCTCCTCTGTCGTTTTAAGAACTCCCAACGAACCTATTATCCATATTGAATCCTCTGTTTGAATAATATCATATATACTGTTTGAATATTCTATATTGCTTATACTTCTAAATACATCTTTGTAAAAGCAGAGACCATTATCTGTTCCTATCCATAGTCCCTGACTATTTTTTACAATAGTTGTAATAACATTTGAATTGAGTCCGTCTTCAGTAGTATAGTTTTGTATTTTGGGCTCAACACCAAGTGTTATAGCATAAAGCCCAGAACCGTCTGTACCGACATAAAGTGTATTATCATCACTCTGATAAAGATAATTGATATTAGAACTAATACCTTCTTCCTCTCCAAAGGTCGCAGTAACTTTACCATCAGTTCCAATAATACCTACACCAGACTCTGTCGCAACAGCAATGCTACCATCATTTAATACAAGCGAATAATTTACAACCACACTAGGTAAATTCTGTGCTCTGCCGTAGCTTGTAATCTCTCCGCTATACGCAACCTTTACAAGTCCATATTTACGATATGTACTTATCCAGATATTACCATTTGCATCATTGGTAATATGGCGTACACTTATACCATTTAACATGTCTGTAAGCTCATTGTTTATACGCTCGTTATTTGAGTCATATATAATAAGTCCATCATCCGTTCCAATATACTTGTTATTTCCGTAGATATGAACAGCATTAACCATGGTCTCCTGCATACCCACATACATGTTAAAATCTGTAAATTTGCTTCTGGACAACAAAAGTACTCCCATACGGGTTGAAGAAATCCAATAGTTACCTTCGTAGTCCTGAATCATATCCGATAAATAACTATCAATCTCTGAATCATTAGTCTTAACAAAGGTACCATCTGACACAAAATACCCTATTCCGTTATCTGCACAAACCCACACATAACCGTTGTTATCCTGCATAACTGTATTTATGCCTTCGACTCCTGCATTAAGCTTGATGTATTTTCCAACATTGCTATATCTGAGAATTGTCTGTCCATTTGAACCAATATAGAGATAATCTCCCTGAACATCCAAAGAAGTTAAATCTTCATTCATAAAATTTGAAGTCTTAACTATGCTTCTAACCTCAGAAGTATCTAAGATATATATATCATTTCCATGCATAGCCCATATATTATCTTTAAAATACTCAATATGACTAAATTCCTTATTTGATGCTTCAGCATCTGAATAAGCCACTAATGCCATTTCGCCCATTTCATTTTGTTCACAGGTAAAAAGTCCCTGAGATGTAGCCACATATAACAAACCATCAGAGGTCTCGCATATATCATTTATCTGTTTAATACCATTATAATACTCGTCCTGTAAATGATAAGTCTCACCACTCTCAATATAAAACAAGCCATAATTATCAGTACCAATCCACATACGGCCTGTAGCATCCTGAGTAATACAATTAATAGTATATACGTCAGACCTATCTGTATCCCAGAGATTAATACTCTGGAAGCTCGAACCATTAGATCTATATAAACCTCCATCTGTACCAAACCAAATATAGCCTGATGATGATTGATAAATACAGTTCACCTCATTGCTTCCTATTCCATTATTTTGGTTATATACGGTTTGTATATATTTGGACATAAATGTGTCTTTTGCTATAGCAGGTATTTCAGGCACCAGAAAAAGGCCCACTAAAAGTGTAGCCATTATCTGTAAGCATATTATTTTTTTTGTCCATCTATTTGATTTTTTCATAGGTGGTAATCCTCATCTATTCGATATTATGCTTCTCTTAAAAATACCTTGTAGCCCTTTAATGTTTCGTAAATATCAGCTTTTGACGTAACTTCCCATGGTGCATGCATATTGAGAACTGCTACACCACAATCAATTACCTCCATGCCATATAAAGAAAGTATATAAGCAATGGTTCCACCACCGCCAACATCAACCTTACCAAGCTCTGCTGTCTGATAACAAATATTATTATTGTCCATCATGTTTCTTATTCTTGCAATGTATTCAGCATTAGCATCATTTGAACCTGATTTACCTCTTGAACCTGTAAATTTACTAAACACCATACCTCTGCCAAAATATGATGCATTGTTTTTCTCAAATGCACTTGCAAAAAGAGGGTCATATGCCGCATTTACGTCAGAAGAAAGCATTGATGATTTAGATAAACATCTTCTAAGAGAAAGTTCATTAAACTCACCCATAGCATTCATAATCTCTGCGACTGAATTTTCAAAGAACATTGAGCGCATACCAGTTGCTCCTACGCTTCCAATCTCTTCTTTATCAGTGAGCAGGCAACAAGTGGTTTTTTCTACATCCTCTACAGCAAGCATAGCCATAAGAGAAGTATAGGCACAAACTCTGTCATCCTGACCATATGCCATAACCATACTTCTATCTATACCAGCTTCTCTGGCATGACCGGCAGGGACTATTTCTAATTCTGCTGAAATAAAATCTTCCTCTTCGATATCATATTTTTCTTTTAGTATCTGTAAAACTCCCTCTTTTACAGCATCCTTATCTTTATCCTTTAATTTTTTGCTTCCAAAAAGAATGTCAAGATTTTCACCCTCGATAACCTTTCCTGCCTTCTTCTCCATCTGTTCTCCCGCAAGATGAATCAATAAATCAGTCACACAAAATACAGGATCATCCTTTTTTTCGCCTATACATATATCAATAACCTTGCCATCCTTCTTAACCACAACACCATGTATTGCAAGAGGCAACGTAACCCATTGATATTTTTTTATACCACCATAGTAATGAGTGTCAAGGTATGCAAAATCGCCATTTTCATATAATGGATTCTGCTTTACATCCATTCTAGGAGAATCAATATGAGCTCCTAAAATATTCATACCTTTTTCAAGTTTCTTAGTTCCTATGTTAAACATTGCAATGGTTTTATCCATACAAACATTATAAATCTTGTCTCCAGCCTTAAGCTTTTTCTTGGTTTTAATAACCTCTGCAAGATCCATATATCCATTTTTCTTTGCTAAGTCAACAATAACCTTAACACATTCTCTCTCTGTCTTTCCTTTATCAAGAAAATCAAGATACTCCTTGCATATTTTGTCAAGTTCATTAAGCTGTTTTTTGTTATATGTTGTCCATGCATTTTTTCTATCCATATATTTACCTCTTAAATTAATAAATATTTACCTTATATATTAGCCATTAATAAATAATTTTAAACCAGCTCTGATACAACTTTATCGAGAATTTCGAATGCTTTGTCACAATCCTCTGTATTAATATTAAGAGGCGGAACAAGTCTTATAACAGAAGGTCTTACCGCAGTAATAAGCAATCCTGCATCAGCGGCATTGTATTTGACATCATTTGCAATATCCTTTGTAAACTCTACACCAATCATAAGTCCCTTGCCTCTAACCTCTTTAACAGCAGGTAATTTAGCAAGCTTTTCTCTAAAATATTCACCCATCTTATAAGAATTTTCCGAAAGCTTCTCATCGATAATTTCACTAATCTGAGCATGTGATGCAGCACATGCAACAGGGTTACCTGCATAGGTGCTTCCATGAGCACCTGGACCAAAGGTAAGTGCAAGCTTACTGCTTGTACACATCGCACCTATAGGCATTCCACCGCCCATTGCTTTAGCCATACTAACACAATCCGGTTTGACCCCATAGCCCATAAATGCCATTAAATCTCCTGTTCTACCCCAGCCTGTCTGAACCTCATCAAAAAGAAGAAGCATATTTTTTTCATCACAAAGCTTTCTAAGTCCCTGTAAGAATTCCTTAGTAGCAGGAATTACACCACCTTCACCCTGAACTGGTTCTACCATAATTGCTATAGTATCATCATCACAGGCAGCCTCAAAGGATTCTAAATTATTATACTCAGCATACGAAAAACCAGGAATAAGTGGGTCGTAATTATTCTGAATGGCAGAACCCGGCTGTCCTGTCGCTGCAAGTGTTCCTAAGGTTCTTCCATGAAAGCTATTAAGAGCTGTAACTATCTTGTATCTGTTTGGGCCGAAATTATCTTTTCCATATTTTCTTGCAAGCTTTATCATAACCTCATTAGCCTCGGCACCGGAATTCTGGAAATATATTTTTTCCATACCAATGCTTTTGCATATTAATTCTGCGAGCATTACCTGCGGAACTGTATAACAATAATTAGATGCATGTATCATTGTGTTACACTGTGCTGCTATAGCCTCTGTAACTCTTTTACTGCAATGTCCTGTACTGTTTACAGCTATTCCTGCCATAAAATCAAGGTATTGTTTTCCATCCTCTGCAACAATATAAGAGCCTTCACCCTTATCAGCAATAAAATCAAATCTTTTAAATGTCTCGTAAAAATATGTATTATATAATTCTTTAATTTCTTCTTTTGTTTTTCCTGTATCCTTTAAGTTCATAATCCTCACCTCAAATTTTATATGCCGGCAGCAACTCGCTGCCGGCACTGTATATTACATTATTTGCCATAAATCTGGCTTCCAATAAGATTATCAAGTATGCTTACTAAAGAACCAATCTCCGGCTTACTAATCTGAGCGTTAGCTCCTAAAAGCTCACCTTTTCTCTTCATATCATCATTAATAAGTGATGAAAAGATAACTATCGGTATATGCTTTAGTCCTTCTGTATCCCTTACGAGCTTGATAAGTCGGTGTCCATCCATCTGTGGCATCTCAATATCTGTAATAAGACATTTTGCACCGTACTCTACACCATTATTTTTCTTAAGCTTCATGAGATAATCCCATGCTTCCTGACCATTATTTTTGATTGTCAGCTTAGTATATCCCGCTGTATTTAACGCATCCTTTATAAGCTGACAAAGCATCATTGAATCCTCTGCGATTACGATAGGAATTTCATTTCTCTCTCTGTCACCAAGCTCTGAAACCTGTGAAATCTTAAGACTTGTCTCCGGACAAATTGTTTCAACTATTCTCTCAAAATCAAGAATAATGAGAAGACTATCCGCTTTCTTGATAATTCCTGTCGCAACGCCTGTACCCGGTCCGCTTACAGTTGCATCTGGTTTAACAACCTCTGACCATGAAACTCTGTTTATTCCTAATACAGTTTCAACATCAAACGCGATATTAAGATTATTGAAATTAGTTACAATAAAGAAATTGTTTTTCTTGCTATCATTTTCAAATCCTAATGCCTGAAACAAATCAATAACTGTAATAATATCTCCACGAGGCATGAAAATACCTTCTATGCATGGATGCGAATTAGGTATAGGAGTAACCTCCTGATATGTAAGAATTTCTCTAACTTTTTCTACATTAATGCCGTAATGATTTCCATTTATAACAAACTCCAATACCTCAAGTTCGTTAGTTCCGCTTTCAAGTAAAATATTTGTATCCATATGTATACCCTCCTGTTTAGTGATTAATATTATTGCAGTTGAATAACTATCTGATTAGTTCCATCGTCAACCTGAAGTTTAAGGTCTGTCACACTTTCAGCTATCTCGTCTGAAAGCTGGAATAACAGTACAGTCTCTTCATACATACTTCCCTCAAGTGTACTCTGATATGTATATAAGTCATCCATAAGTATAGTAAGCATCTGATTAGCAGCTCTGCTATCATTTAAGATAATCTTATAATTAATATCCTTTGAATATAAATCTATGTATTGCTCTTCATCCGTTTTGTTTTCTACGCTGAATTTGAGAACCAAAAGCTTATATCCAAGCGGAGCTTCTATCTCCATATACATGCCCTCTTTATCATAGGATGGATAACGGTCTACCAACATATAATACAGATAATGTATGGAGGTATTTGTCTCTCCTACAAACTCAGCCAGATCATAATCCGACGATAATACCTCTTCGTCATCTACCTCCTCTGTGACAATCTCCTCAGATGGTGCATCTGTATTTGTTGACAGTTCTTCGGTAGTAACCTCCTCTGTCGTAGCTTCCTCGGTGGTTGTCTCCTCAGTAACAATCTCTTCTTCAGTAACTTCGGCAGTGGAAGCCTCTGCAGCCTCAAGCTGAGCTTCATCATATTTTAAATTTATATTTCTGTCATACTTCATTAACAGTTCAGCTGCGTACTCAGCAATGAGCTTACTTTCCTCATCAGAAAGCTCTATTGTTTTTGTACATCCTACAGCAAAAAGTGACAGGAGCATAATGCCACATACGGCAAAAAACCTTTTCATATTCAGCCTCCATATCAAACTATAATTAACACTATAATTTTACCACTTTTTTTGCTTATCAGCAAGGCATATTAGCATCTAAATCAAAATAAAATACCACTCCATCATCTGAATTATATACGCCATATTTTTTTCCATGAGCCTGCATTGTCGCCGCAACAATAGAAAGACCTATTCCATTACCGCCATATTCTCTTGTTCGCGCCTTATCAGACTTATAAAACTTTATAAATAATTTATCAATATCCTCAGGAGCAATAGGATTGCCCTCGTTATACACATTGACCCTTATATCTGTTTCAATTCTTTCAAAGCTGATTTTAATTTTTCCACCTTTATTCACATAATGAACAGCATTTGTAAGATAATTCGTAAAAACCTCTTCTATCATATATTCATCTGCCCATACATAAACAGGAGTCTGTTCTTTAAAATCAACCTCTGCTCCCACCTCTTCAATCAATATTTTGGAAGCATTAAGTATATCATTTATAAATCCTACCAGCTCAAATCTCTCTATTTTTAACGGAGCTGTACCAAACTCAATCTCATTCAAATCCAGCAATTTTTTTACAAGGCTGTTCATCTTATGTGCCTCGTCAATAATTACATCTGCATAAAACTCCTTGCTTTCAGGGTCATCAAAAAGATTATCCTTCAAGCCTTCCGCATATCCCTGAATTAACGCAATTGGTGTTTTTAATTCATGAGAAACATGTGACAAAAATTCTTTTCTCATATCATCTATCTGCTGTTTTTCCTGAATGTCCTGCTCCAGCTTTATATTAGCTGCTTTAAGCTCCGAAATAGTACTTTCAAGCTTGCTTGACATTTCATTCATCGATTTACCCAATTCACCAATTTCATCCTTTGTGTAAACCGGTACCTTGACATCAAATTCAAGTTGTGTCATGCGTTTAGCGGCATGCGACAATCTTTTTATAGGAGCAGAAAATATATTGCTAAATGCAAACATAAACATAAATCCACATATAAGCAGTCCCGCGGCAACAAAGTAAAACAACCTTGTCACCACTACCATAGCAGATTCTATTTGAGAAATTGGAGCTCTTATTATAATCAGGTAGCCATTATCCAGCATACCTATCAAATCAAAATATTCTGTTTTTAATATTGAATCCTTATTTCTCGCAATATAATACTCTCCTGCTTCGTATTTAGTTATATTTTCAGGAGCCGTCATATCTTCAATCATACTTGTAATACTGTCCATCATCTGTCCTTCAACACTTATAGATGTATAAGCACGAAGATTAACGCTGTCGTAAATTACTACAGCAGCGCTACTTGGATTAACAATATTTTTTTCGATATCATCAATATCAAAATTTCTATTTTGAGAGAAATATGTGTTACACGAATCAAAGGTAACCTCCATATTTAATTTGAGATTTTCAACAAAAACTCCACTTAGAAAAAAATTACATATTATCCACGAGGCACCCACAACAAAAGCGGTAAAAACTACCACGCTTAACGTAATTTTCATGCGAATAGAACTTTTCATAAATTATACCTCGAATTTATATCCCATACCCCATATAGTTTTAATATAATCACCCTTATCTCCCAGCTTACTTCTGAGTTTTTTAACATGGGTATCTATAGTTCTTGCATCACCAAAATAGTCATAGTTCCATACATTGTTTAGGATTTTTTCTCTGGATAAAGCAACACCTTGGTTAACAAGGAAATAGTTAAGTAATTCAAATTCCTTAAAACTAAGTTCAATAGCTGTTCCGTCAACTTTAACTATATGTGCAGATAAATCCATCTCAATTCCGCCTACTTGCAGTAACTTAACTTCATCATCTGACTTCGTTCTTCTAAGTACAGCCTCTACTCTTGCAACAAGAATTTTAGGACTGAACGGTTTTGTAATATATTCATCCACGCCAAGCTCAAAGCCCTTTAGCTCATCCTTTTCATCGCTTTTCGCTGTAAGCATGATTATCGGTACAGAGGATACTTTTCTAATCTCCTCTGCAACAGCATAGCCATCAAGTTTTGGCATCATAACATCAAGAATGATTAAGTCAATATCCTTTGTAGACATAAACATATCAACAGCCTCTTCTCCGTCAACTGCTTCAATTACTATATATCCACTTTTTACGAGGAAGTCCTTAACCAGTTTCCTCATTCTGCTCTCATCATCCACCACTAATATTTTCATATTATCCATAATAACGCCTCCAAATAATCCAATATGTAATCAAAATATAGATTATTATACAACTATTTTTTGTTTAAACTGTGAAAGATTCATATTTATTGTTTATTATTCTGCATTTCCTCTCGCTCCTCCAGCTCTAACTCCCACGTTTCAAGCCTTTCCTGCCATGCAGAATACTTGTCCAATACTTTTTCCTCAGCATTAAAATATCCAAGATTATCATTTGTAACTATTATGAAAAACATTCCAATAATAATTACGCCAAAAGCAACAAGAAAAATTGTAAGTTTTTTCCTTATGCCCACCTCTTTTTCTAACTCATTTTTTACCTGCTCAAATTTATCTGCATCTACTTTATCATGTGTATTTTTTTTCACAATAAATGATGCCGGAACAGGAGGTATATCGTAAATGCAAAGTTCATTTATAATATATTCTCTCATCTCATGTAAAAAATTTATCCCTACCGGCGTAACATAGCATCTCTTATCGACAAGTTTTTTATAAAGTTGTTCCATTTTATCGCCATTATTTATATCAATTTCAGCTTTTATTTTATTTATACTCGCAAGCTCTTTTTTTGCCCTCTCAGCTTCTTGTATGTTTTTAAAAATATATCCATCTACTATATTATTACCCTTGTAAGCCATATGACCTCCTCCTATTCTTATTATACAAGAAACGACAACAGAAAAACTGTTGTCGTCCCATAATTTTAATTATCTATTCAGAAACCGAATTTTGAATTACAATGTCATTTTCTTCTGCAAGAAGCTTCAACTGTGCTTCATACTGACTTATACCTGTTTCTGCCTCTGTAATAAGTGTTTCTGCCTCTGTTAAATATTCCGGATTTTGTTCCTCTATAGCAAGAACAACCTTTTTCATGGCATCAAGCTGTTTTTGTGCACTTTGCAAATAAATATTTTTTAAGCCTGTAACTTCATCTGTTGCCACTTCAATCCCAGTAAGATTACTAATATATGTTTCCATACTTGGAATAGCATTATCTTTCATGTTAGTAACAAAAAGCTCTAAGTCGGCATCTTCTGTTGTGAAATATGAATTATATATTGCTATTGCATTGTTTCTGTCAGCTTCAATTGGAGCAAGCTCGTCATTAACAAACTCCACAACGTCATCCTTTACAGATACTGTATCTTTTTTATCCTTATCTTTTTTGCCACATCCGCATAAAGCAACAGATAATATTATCGCCATAGATAAAATGTATATTTTTTTCTTCATGTTTTATCTCCCATATTTATATTTGTATTACTCTTAAACAAAATATATTATACATCATATACCGAAAGAAAACAAGTTATCTCTTCTTACGCTTCATGTACTTATTATATTCTTCGCCATGCTCCAGCATATATGTTTCATATAAGTCCGGACGTCTCTCTTTTGTTCTTTCAAGAGACTTTTCATATCTCCAATCCGCAATATTTTTATGATGCCCTGAAAGTAAAACCTCAGGAACCTTCATGTCCATAAAAGTTTCCGGTCTTGTATACTGTGGATACTCCAGCAAACCGTCATAAAAGGATTCATAAAGAGCACTTTCATCACTTCCCAACACACCGGGAACCAATCTTGATACAGCATCTACTATCATCATTGCCGGAAGCTCTCCACCCGTAAGGACAAAATCGCCTATAGAAACATTATCCGTTACAATAAGTTCTAAAACTCTTTCATCTATACCCTCATAATGTCCACATAACAAAACTATATCCTCTTCCTTTGATAACTCTTCTGCCATTTTCTGATTAAATGGTGTTCCCTGAGGAGTCATATATAAAACTCTTGGTGTTTTTCTTTCAGCATCATTATCGACAGTTGCAAGCACAGACTGATAAGCTTTATATACCGGTTCCGCCTGCATAAGCATACCTGCACCACCACCATAAGTATAATCATCAACATGACCATATTTATTTCCTGCAAAATCTCTTATATTAACCGTATTAATATTTATTATTCCTTTTTCCATGGCTCTTCCGGTTATACTTTCTGATAATCCATTCTTAACCATGTCTGGAAACAACGTCATAATATGAAAATTCATTAATCAAGCATTCCCTTCATTAGCTTAACATTTATTATCCTAGTTTCATAATCTATATCAAGAACACATTCTTTTATAACAGGAATTAAAAGTTCCTTTTTATCGCCTAAATCAACCACAAAAACATCATTGGCGCCTGTCTGCATAACATCCGAAAGAACCCCAAGTCGGTTTTCTTCTTCATATATTTCCATTCCTATTACATCAGCAATATAATACTCATCCTCATCAAGAGGAACTGCATTCTCTCTTGTAACATAAAGCTCACAATTCTTAAATTTTTCTACTTCATTAATATCCTTGAATTCTTTAAAGGACAAAATAACCATATTTTTAAAGAACTTGCAAGTATTTTTTTCTACCTCAATATCACCTTTAGGTGTTCTCAAAATACATTTCTTAAGTTTTTTAAATCTGTTTACATCATCTGTTGTAGGAAAAACCTTTACCTCACCTTTAAGACCATGAGTTGAAGTGATAACTCCAATTCTAAAAATATCTTCCATGTAATTCTCCTATCAAAAAACCATAGTTAAAAAGAAAAATTTCCCCGATTAATACCGGGGAAATTCAGAATTATTTAATGTCTACAATTACCTTCTTGTCACCCTTAGAGGCTGCTGCCTTAACAACAGTTCTTATGGATTTGGCAATTCTTCCTTGTTTACCAATAACCTTACCCATATCATCTGGTGCAACTTTAAGTTCAATTGTAATAGTATCTTCCTCGACTGTCTCATTTACAACAACTTCGTCAGGGTTATCAACGAGGGATTTTGCAATAATTTCGACTAATTCTTTCATTACCGGCACCTCCCTTGTCTTACTTCTCGATACCTGCCTGCTTAAATAACTTTGCTACTGTCTCAGTTGGCTGAGCACCATTAGAAAGCCACTTCTTTGCTGCCTCTGCATCAATCTTAACAGCTGCTGGCTCCTGATTTGGGTCGTAAGTACCTATCTCATCGATAAATCTACCATCTCTAGGTGATCTAGAGTCTGCTACGATTACTCTATAAAAAGGATGCTTCTTATATCCCATTCTTCTTAATCTGATTTTTACTGCCATGTCAGTTTCACCTCCTTAAAAATGTAAATATCTATAATAGTTAAAACCTATTATCAAAATCCAAATGGTAGCTTAAAGCCTCCACGTCTTTTGCCACCCATGAGTCCAGACATTTGTTTCATCATCTTTCTGGACTGTTCAAGCTGCTTAAGTAGCTTATTAACCTCGCTCACCTGAACACCTGCACCATCTGCAATTCTTTTTTTGCGACTTGGATTTATAATGTCAGGATTGCTTCTCTCCTGTGGGGTCATAGATAATATGATTGCCTTTGGCATATTCATCGCATTATCATCAATCTCCACATTTTTAAGTTGCTTGTTTGAAGAAAAACCAGGAAGCATTTTTAAAATATCATTCATGCCACCCATTTTCTGCATCTGTTCCATCTGGTCGAGTAAATCATTAAAATCAAAAGATGCCTTTTTGATTTTCTGTTCCATTTCTCTGGCTTTTTCTTCATCTATCGCGTTCTGGGCTTTTTCGATAAGACTCTCGACATCACCCATACCAAGAATACGGCTTGCCATTCTGTCTGGATAAAACTGCTCTAAATCTGTGAGTTTTTCACCCATACCGGCATATAAAATAGGTTTACCGGTAACAGCCTTAATAGAAAGAGCTGCACCACCTCTTGTATCACCGTCAAGCTTAGTTAAAATAACGCCATCTATACCAATCTTTTCGTTGAAAGATGTGGCAACATTTACTGCGTCCTGTCCTGTCATGGCATCGACAGTAAGGATAGTATATGTAACAGAAATATTATCTTTTATTTCCTGTAATTCAGCCATCATATCCTCATCAATATGAAGACGTCCTGCTGTATCAATAAATACAAGATTTAAATTATTCTTAGATGCATGCTCAATAGCCGCTTTCGCTATGTTAACAGGCTTGTGGGCATCTCCCATAGTAAACACAGGAACACCAACTTTTTCACCATTGACCTCAAGCTGTTTTATAGCCGCTGGTCTGTATACGTCACATGCAACCAACAAAGGCTTTTTACCTTTATTTTTATACTGTCCTGCAAGCTTTGCAACAGTTGTTGTTTTACCTGCACCCTGTAAACCACACATCATAATGACTGTGATTTCATTTGAAGGAAGAAGCTTTAACTCTGTAGTCTCAGAGCCCATAAGCTTATCCATTTCTTCTTTAACAATCTTTATAACCATCTGTCCGGGATTAAGTCCCTTTAAGACCTCTTCACCGACTGCTCTTTCGCTGACAGAATTAATAAACTGTTTTACAACCTTAAAGTTAACATCCGCCTCAAGTAATGCACGCTTGACTTCCTTCATAGCCTCTTTGACGTCAGCCTCCGTAAGCATACCCTTACTTTTAAGCTTTTTAAAAACATTTTGTAGTTTGTCTGTTAAACTGTCAAAAGCCATCAAATACCTCCTTTTTCTAAAAATCCTCCAGTATCTTAGATGTCTTTTCATCAATATCCGTAATCATGTTATCAAGAGCTTTATCCTGATTTTTAGACTTAAGTTCTTCTATACTTTCTTGAATATCTGAAATTTTGTTACGTGCATTTACGAATTTCTCCACTAGTTTAAGTTTTGATTCGTAATCCTCAAGGATTTTATCACATCTTTTTATCATGTCATAAACTCCCTGTCTCGAAATTCCGTTTAATCTGGCAATTTCTGAATAAGATAAGTCATTCATAACAATATCTTCATATATATCTTTTTGATGTTCAGTCAAAAGCTCACCATAAAAATCATAGAGCAGCGACTGCCTGACTATCTTTTCCAAAAAAACACCACCTAATACGTAAAGTCTTTTCCCTTTACAACCCTAAGTATAATATAATATTTGTTTTGATATGTCAAGTATTTTTTCTTGACAAAGGAAAAAAGTTTTATTGTATATTTTTTTATGTTCTGCATATATTTTAACAACATAAAATAAAAGGTGCTATAATGGACAATCAAACCTTAGGCGACAGAGGTTATCTGCGAATAAATGCCGTAAGTAACCAAACACTTTCTCCAATTCCTGATGCAACAATAGAAATTTCCAGCACAGGAAACCCCAACCTAATATTAGAAACATTAAAAACAGACTCAAATGGCAACACAGAAACCATCGAGCTTCCTGCTCCACCATTAGAATATAGCATGAGCCCATCAGACAACCAACCCTACTCTGAATATAATATAAGGATTACCGCTCCAGATTTCGAGGAACAAATTATCTCAGGAGCACAAATACTGTCCGGCGAAACAGGTGTACAGGATTTCAAGTTAAATCTAAGAACCTCCTTTGAAGATATATATAATCCGACTGTGATAGGAGGTCACACACTTTGGGAATACTATCCTCCCAAAATAGCCGAGCCTGAAATAAAACCTGAAAACGAATCTGGAGAGATAGTTCTAAGACGCGTTGTTATACCTGAAACCATCGTTGTTCATGACGGTGTCCCAAGCGACACAACAGCAAGAGATTATTATATACCTTATCTTGACTACATAAAAAATGTGGCGTGCTGTGAGATATATTCAACCTGGCCAGAGTCAACAATCCAGGCAAACGTTCTTGCCATTATGTCGTTTACTTTAAATCGCGTCTATACAGAATGGTATAGAAACAAAAATTATAATTTCACAATAACATCTTCCACTGCCTATGACCACAAATGGATATATGGCAAAGCAATCTATACTAAGGTGTCACAAGTTGTTGATAGCTTATATAACAACTACCTGTCACGTCCTAATGTAAAGCAACCTATCTTAACTCAATATTGCGATGGAAAAAGGGTAACATGTCCAAACTGGATGAGTCAATGGGGTTCTAAAGCCTTAGGAGATGATGGCTTAACAGCCAGTGAAATAATAAGATACTACTATGGAAATGATATGTATATTAACACAGCAGAAATTATATCAGGTATACCAGCCTCTTTTCCAGGATATAACCTGACAATAGGCTCCAGTGGCGATGCTGTTATTCAAATACAACAGCAATTAAACAGAATTGCAAGAAATTATCCTGCTCTGCCAACAATATCGGCTGACGGAATATATGGAGAGGCAACAGCAAATGCAGTCGAAGAATTCCAACGAGTATTTAACCTTCCCGTATCCGGAATTGTTGACTATCCTACCTGGTATAAGATTTCGCAAATATATGTAGGCGTCACAAAAATAGCAGAATAATTGTGAATTTTTAAAGAAATATAAAAGAGGGAGTTCAAAAATCATAAAACAATTCAAGAACACCCTCTTTAAATTTATTTGTTATCTGTAAACACAGGATTCTCATAAGATGTAGGATCTAAATACCACTTATGATCTCCCTTGACAAATACCATTTCAATATTTTCTATCATTCTTTGTTCACCGTTTACAGTTCCCTTAAAAGTCACTTTAACCGTATACGCCTTCTGAACTCCAAAAGATTTACCTGTTAATGTTATAGTCTGCTGTAATGCTTTTTCCTGATTTACATCAAAGGCTACCGCCGATGTAATCTCGCACTCAGAAAACTCAACACCTTCCATCTCATCAACAAGCTCCTGTGCTACATCAGAGCGATTAACAATATACGGTGCAACTATGTCCTGCATAGCACTTGCGTCTTTGTCATTTACCGCTTCTATGTATTTTTGGAAGGTTCCCTCATATGTAGAGGTTTTATCCTCTGCTAGGAAAACATTATTGACAACGTGAAATATCAAGTATGCCGCTGCACAAAGTAAAACTAATTTGAATATAGTTTTTGGTACGCTTAAATCCTTTTTCTTTTTGGCAACATAGTCATCATTGGCATATGGGTCTGTAAATGTAACAGGACCGCCACCAAAATAACTGTCATCCAACTCACCATTGTCCTCAGCTCTAAGTATATCAGTAAAACCTGAACCAGTACTAATGGTTGTTCCCATAGGATTTCCTTTTTTCTTGACTTCTTCTTGTGCTTTCAAACTAAAGTTTCCACTACTTTTTACATTTGTAGCACCACACTCTGGACAATACTGTGCTTTGTCATCAATATACGCACCACACTTATGGCATGCTCTCATAAAATACTCCCCCTTACTCTTTTATAAAGCTTCCTCGCTATCCATACCATCATCATCGCTACCAAAGCCATCATCAACAATGAATTCTTTGCTGGTAACACGTTTTCTCGAACGTTCCTCCTCAACATATGAAGAAATTAGCTCTTTAACCTCACTTGGTTTCTTAATATTTTTTATCTGAAAAACTCCCATGGACTTATCAGATGAATAACAGGTTATGGTTCCCAAGCCAAAAAATCTCTGCCATAGCTTTCTGTCTAGCGACACATCCATAATTCTATATAATCTAACTTCATTTTCCTGTAAGTTTAACAGTCCTGTTTCAATGAAAATTCTATCTTCAGATAAACCATATTTTGTAAAGGACCACGGAAGACCAAAAACAATACGTTTTCTGTCTTTCCATACTACATCAACCATAACTAACCTCCGTATTATTACAAAAAGATAGAGTAAGTATATCTTATTCAGTTGAATTATTCAAGTATTTTAACTAAAAATAGTGTTTTTTCGTCATATTACACACAATATATTGTAGGTATTGTACAAAAGCAAAAAAATAAGCAGAGATGAAATATCTCTGCTTATCTTAGCAGTTCGTAGGGGAATCGAACCCCTGTTTTCGCCGTGAGAGGGCGACGTCTTAGCCGCTTGACCAACGAACCACGTTTGAACCTTTGTCAGTATAACAAACAATAAGAATAAATGCAAGTACTTTTTTAAAATTTTTCAAAATTTTTTAAGCACCTATTATTTCTACTATTTCATTGATATGTTTTTTGCAGAATTCTTCACTATTTTCCCATCTGCACAAAACATATCTCTCTGTATGGCCTTTGGCAAAACATACTCCATCTACTTTATCATATTCCTCTATCAAGACTTTTATTCTTTCACCAATAAAAGTCTTCTCGTATGCTTCCTTATTTTCTCTTGCCAGTTTCATAAGAAGCTCACTTCGCTTAGTCTTTACATCCTCAGTAATCTGATTTGGCATAGTTGCCGCTATTGTCCCATTTCGTTTTGAATATTTAAAAACATGCATTTCATACAAATTGAGTTTTTTCAAATTATCATACGTAACCAAAAACTCATCTTCCGTTTCTCCTGGAAATCCTACGATTACATCTGTAGTGATAGCAGGTCTGTCATAATACTTTCTAATCAGGTCACATTTTTCTTTATATTCCTCTATAGTGTATTTTCTATTCATGCGCTTAAGAGTATCATTACATGCACTCTGCAAGGATAAATGAAAATGTGGACAGATTTTTTGCTCTTTGCTTATAACCGATAAAAATTCCTCTGTAATAATGCGAGGTTCCAGAGACCCCATACGAATACGCATAATTCCCTCTATTTTAGAAACTTCCATAATCAGTCCAAGTAGATTATTGTCTTCGTTATCACAGTACGAGGATAAATTGATACCTGTTAATACAACTTCTTTTATCCCTTCCTCTGCCAGTCCTTTTATCTCCTCTAAAACCTCTGACATAGCTCTGCTTCTTATTCTTCCTCTGGTATACGGAATTATACAGTAAGTACAAAAATTATTACACCCGTCCTGAACCTTAACATAAGCTCTGCAATGTTCACTTGGCTTAACAAGCCACATATCTTCATAATCCTTTGTAGCATTAATATCTATGAAATTATCCTCAACCTGTTGTTTTTCATAAAACTCGGAAATAAGACGTGCGACATCGTTTTTTCTATTATTTCCAATGATAACATCTATATCCTCATCCTTCTCAAGCTGCTCTCGTGCCGCCTGAACATAACACCCGGCAGCAACAACCACCGCATCAGGATTGATTTTTTTTGCTCTATGAATAATCTGTCGTGATTTTCTATCAGCCATGTTAGTGACAGAACATGTATTAATGATATATACATCTGCAAACTCAGAAAAAGGTACTATAATACAGCCTTCTTTTTTTAATACATCCATCATACTATCCGACTCATATTGATTAACTTTGCATCCCAATGTATATATTGCAACTTTTTTGTCATATAAATTTACGTACATTTTACCAAAAAACTCCTGTCATATTATTGACTTTTACTTTTCAAACTTATATTATAGTATCATACATAATAATAAAATGTAAACAAGGAGGTTTTACGATGTTAGCAGTTAAAATATCACTTAATTCAATTGATAAGGTAAAAAGCTTCGTAAACGATATCAGCGGTTTCAACGCAGAGTTTGATTTGGTTTCTGGAAGATATGTAATTGATGCAAAATCTATCATGGGTATCTTCAGCTTGGATATATCAAAACCTATTGATCTTAACATCCATACTGAGGATGAGACTGAGGATATCATGGCAGCACTTAAGCCATACTTAGCTGAATAATTTGTAGAAATAAAAAAACCGCATAAAGCGGTTTTTTTATTTCTACAAATATTGTATCATTCCAGGTCCAAGTTTATCCGTAGGTCTTGCTATAAACTTATGCTTTTCATAAAATTTTTCTCTACCTTTAGCACACATAAGACAAAGCATCATTGTTGTTTCATCTTCTTTAATACTTTTTACATAAGCAACAAGCTCATTAATAATTAAAGAACCTACACCTTTGCCCTGTGCCTCTGGGATTACGACCAAATCCTGAATATAGCATATAACAGCTCCGTCTCCGACAATTCGACCCATACCAATTATATTGCCCTCTTCGTCAACAGCTTTCACAATATATAAGCTGTTTTTTATCGCTGCTTCTGTCTGTTTTTTACTAAGCTTTACCCAGCCAACTTTATCTCTAAGATAAAGATATTCCTTTTCTGAAATATCATTCTTAATTAATGTAATCATTTCTCATGCCTCAATATTTAACTAAATTCTCATGGATAATCCTCTATCTCTCAGATAGCTCTTCAAATCCATAATTTCAAGCTCTTTAAAATGGAATAACGATGCTGCCAACGCTGCATCAGCTTTTCCTTCTGTAAGAGCATCATAAAAATGTTCTTTTGTTCCCGCACCACCTGATGCAATGACAGGAATTGAAACATTTTCTGATACCATTTTTGTAAGCTCTACATCATAACCAGCTTTTGTACCATCACAATCCATACTTGTAAGAAGAATTTCTCCAGCACCCAGCTTATTAGCTTTAATAGCCCACTCTACTGCATCAATGCCAGTATCAATTCTACCTCCATGCTTGAAAATATTCCAACCTGAACCATCTTCTCTTCTTCTGGCATCAATAGCAACAACCACACATTGACTACCAAATTTATCTGCCGCATCACTTATAAGCTGCGGATTATCAATTGCCGCCGAATTAACAGATACCTTGTCAGCACCTTCTCTTAATATTGCTTTGAAATCTTCAACAGTTCTAATTCCACCGCCAACTGTAAATGGTATAAAAACCGTCTCAGCAACCTTTCTAACCATATCAATCACGATATTTCTAGAATCTGAGGAAGCTGTAATATCAAGAAATACAAGTTCATCTGCTCCCGCTTTATCATAAGCTGCCCCTATCGCAACAGGGTCACCTGCATCTATAAGATTAACAAAATTAACACCTTTTACAACTCTACCTTTATTAACATCAAGACAGGGAATAATTCTTTTGGTATGCATATATGTATCCTCTCTATAAATTGATAAAATTCTGTAAGATTTTTAGTCCAACCACAGAGCTTTTCTCCGGATGGAACTGACACGCAAAAACATTATCACGCTCTACTGATGCATGAATATCCACAGAAAAATGAGTTGTAGCTGCAACATCTTCTATATTTTTTGCCTTCAAATAATAAGAGTGCACAAAATATACATATGAATTTTGTTCTATGCCTTTAAATAGTTTCGCATCTGGTGAAATATTTAAAGAATTCCATCCTATCTGTGGAATCTTAAGTCCTGGTGCATCAGGTATTCTTATTATTTCTCCATCTAAAATGCCAAGTCCTGTAGCCCCCGGACTCTCCTCACTTGTTTTATATAAAAGTTGCAATCCAAGACATATGCCTAAAAAAGGTTTTCCTGAGTCAACAACATCATAGATAACATTATCAAGCTTATACTCTTTAATTTTATCCATAGCATCCTTAAAACAGCCAACACCCGGCAAAATTACTTTCTCACTGGACATAATCAAATCTCTGTCTTTAGTAATAACTGCCTCCTCGCCCAAAAAGCCCAATGCCTTTTCTACACTTTTTATATTTCCTGCATCATAATCTAAAATAGCAATCATAATATTCTCCTACGAAGTATTATTCTGAAATGTCACAATATTCATCCAAGGCAATAGAATATTCCTGTCCCTCAAGCTCCATTATATCGTAAGCTTCAACCTCTGATATATCATATACATCATCTAAGGCTATAATTATTTTTTCTCTACAATAATCAATATCCTCTACAATATCAAGTTCTACAGCCTCATCATAATGCTCATCATATTTTTCAAGACCTCTTAACAATGCGTCTAAGGCTTTATCATATCTTCCTAAAGAATAATTATTTTCATAGGACTCATACAATCTCTCTACATACATAACAGTATATATTCTGTCTCTAAGAGGCACATCATCTTCCTTTATTTCAACACCGGCAACCTCATCATACGCTAGTCTATATCTTTGTCTTTCAAAATAATCAGCCGCCTTCTTTATAAGCTGAGCATAGTCAAACTCTTTTGAACCCAAAATAACAACTGCCGCAAATGCAGCAAATGCTAAAAGTACTATTGCAACAACTGATGTTGGTAGTTTCTTTGTACCCTTTTCTGCCTCAAGCTCAAGTCTTAGCTCTTCCTGCTTAGCAAATTTTTTCTGATTCTTCTTGTCAGTTTTTTTCTTAGTTTCAGCCTTTTTTATGTTGAGTTTCTCTTGTTTTTTCTGTTTGTTCTCTTCTTTTTTGAGTTTTTGTTTTTCTTTCTTCTCTTTCTTTTGTTCCTGTCTGGCTTTAAGGTATTCTTCCTCTTCAAAATCATCCTCATCCGGTTCACCAAAAACTATTTCCGAAAGAGTTTTTTTCTTTTTATCACCTTTTTTAGTTTTCTTTTTTCCATCTGCTTCTGGAAGCTCTTCTATATCATCAAGCTCGCCCAACTCCATAGAAGACACAGATGTAGACTCAAACAACGCATCTAGTTCATCCTGACCTGCAGTATATGAATTTTCTGCCGGAGTTTCATCCTCAATACCTAATGCTGAGAACAAATCATCCAAATCAAATCCGTCTCCACCTGAATTTTCACCTGAAACATCAAATGCATCCTCAGAAAAGCTTGTATCCTCAGCCACCTGATTATTGGCTTCATTAAATACACTGTCAAAATGTGCATCTTCACTCTCTGAGCTTTCGCCAAATAAATCATCTAAATTAAATCCCATTTCACTTTCTTGCGACTCAGTATTTAAAGGCTCTTCCTCTTGCGGTTCTGGTTCTGATTCAATTGGCATCTCCTGCTCCACTTCACTTTGTTCATTAACTAATTCTTCCAAGCTAAAGTCATCATCAGGAGTTTCTATTACAGGCTCTGGCTTATTAACCTCCAAGCTTGTAACGTCCACATCATCAAAATCTAATTCGTCAAGACTTAAATCACCTAAATCAAAATCCTCTAAGTCCAAATCATCAAAATCATCTAACTCATCCAATGAAATATCATCTAAATCTAAAGTATCTATATCTACACTGGCATCACTGTTGACGTTATTATCAAAATTTTTATTCTGTTTTCCATTTGAAGAGACCTCATTTAAAAGGTCATCAAGATAATTTTCGTCCATTGTTTCCTCCAAAGTACCTATGAGCATTGTATTTGCAATTTTATCAGCACATAATTGATATAATAATAACATATAATATTTTAATTAACAAGAAATTGTTTATGTATCTTGCTTTTTGCCAAACCTTGATATATTATATTAATGTACGGGGTATAAGCATATATATAATAGGAGGTGAAACTATGAAATCTAATTTCTACATTGAATACTACGGAAAACAGATTGAAGAGGCTGATTTAATCAAAAAAGCAAAAGCTATCTGGACAAAAAGTGGTAAAAAGGTTGCAGATCTTACATCTTTAAACCTTTATGTTAAGCCAGAAGAAAACATGGCATACTACGTATTTAATGATGATGAAACAGGTAGTTTTTCTATTGAAGAATAAGATATAATGTTTCAGCATTCCAACATTTTAGAAATAAAAAAATCTGTAAGACATTGTCTTACAGATTTTTTTATTACATATCATAATAATCTTCGTAATCATCATAATCACCATTAGCATAGTTACGAGTATAATTTACATTATTAGCTCTCTTTACCTTTGGCTGTGGTCTGTTGCTTTCCTTTTTCTTACTCTGCTGCTTCTTTTTCATTGTTTTTTGTTCTTTTTCTATACGAAGCATAGTTTTGTTTTTATCAGGAATCGCAACAGTAGGCTTACTCTCTTTTGGGCGCGAAGGCTTGCTTCTTCTGCCATTATCCTCATCATCTTCGTCTTTTCCCGAAAATTTAGATGCATTATTATATGTCTTTGGTTTATCATATCTTTGTTCTGGTCTGCCTGTTCTGTTACCGTCAGGCTTTCCATATCTTCCTGATGAACCATAACCACTTTCAGATTTAGTGCCCCTTCTTTCTCCAAAATTCTGTCTCTTTCCAGCATTTCCTGCCTTTGACGAGCTTCCACCTTTGTTTCTGTTCATATTGGAACCACTGTCATTTGTTCCTTGCGTTGCCACTTTTGTATCTCCTCTCAAATAATAAGAATAAATATTATTCAACCTCTATATTTTATTTTAGGTTTTAATATTCGTCAACAATTATTTGTTAATTTTGTATACTTTTTTTATTTTGTCATTATTTAGGCATGCATTTTATATTCTATTCTTAATTTATCAGCAATAAGTGCAATAAATTCTGAATTTGTAGGTTTACCTTTACCCGCACTAACGGTATAACCAAACATTTCCTCAATAACTTCCATTTTTCCTCTGCCCCAAGCAACCTCTATGGCATGTCTGATTGCTCTTTCTACACTACTAGATGTAGTTTTATATTTTTTAGCAATACTTGGATATAAAAGCTTAGTAATATAATTAAGCATATTCATATCATTTATTGCCATTATTATCCCTTCTCGTATATACTGATAACCTTTTATATGTGCCGGTATACCAATTTCCCTGATAATTTCTGTAACATCATTTTCTAAGGCTCCAGTTTCATATATATTAGTTTGCTTTTTTTCTTCAGCAATGTTATCTGAATCAATTACATCAATATCTGCTACCTGAATTATTCTTTTCCCCAATATTTTAAAGTCACAGGGTTTCATTATATAGTAATCTGCCCCTAAATTAAACGCCATGCTTATTATCCTAGGCGACCCCACATTTGTCAGAAATATAATCTTCGTCCCATTAAATTCATCGTTTGTTCTTAATTGCTCTACTATCTCCAATCCATCAACATTAGATAGGAAAACATCTATCAATAAAACATCTGGTGCTAACTCACGCACCATATCGTATACCTTGGCCCCATCCTCCGTAGCACCAACTATATCAATTTTGTTTTCCATATTACCCACTAATTGTTTTGATAATATTTCGTAGTTACCATCAGCAATAACAACACGAACTTTTTGTTCTGACATATTCTCTCTCCTTTGCCTCATCCACGCATAAGTCAAAACAAACCATACGAAGATGATATATTTTTATATATTTGTTGTCAAGTTAAAAAATAAAAAGATTTTTTTTCAACTATAATTAGATTTTTTTCGACAAAAAAATACAAATTTATGCACTTTTTACCTTGGTCTCCAGTCGAATTTTATCTGCAATTAAAGCAATGAACTCCGAATTAGTAGGCTTCACCTTACCAGAATTAATTGAATATCCGAACAATTCATTAATTGTATCTGTTTTACCTCTTGCCCACGCAACCTCTATCGCATGCCTTATCGCACGTTCTACTCTGGATGGAGTTGTTGAATGTTCTTTCGCAATTGACGGATAAAGCTGTTTTGTTATTGAATTAAGAATATCCATATCATTTACTGCCATCATAATAGAGCTTCTTAGATATTGATAACCCTTTATATGTGCTGGCACACCAATTTCATGAATTATCTCTGTTACCTTTACTTCCAGTTCATTCTGAGTATAAAATCCTGTATTGTCCTTTTTGTATACGTATACATCCTTTAGCTTACTAAGATTTGTATTTACAACCTCTTGAACTATATCAACATCCGCAATACTATCATCAATTATATTCACAAAAATATTTCCAAGTTTTCCTTTATATGCATTCTCCATAAACCTTATCTGAGAACTGTTTGCGTTGACTATAAACTTGTAGCCTCTGTCTCCCAGCTTGTTTATTTCATCCATTACTGCCATACCATCCATATTAGGAAGTAATAAATCTATTAATATAACATGAGGATTATATTTCTTTATTGTATTAACCGCTATGTATCCATCGCTAACGTTTGTCATCACCTCTATATCATTTCTTCTTCCTAAAACAGTCTTTAATTCTTCCATGCTTTTTGTGTCATGCTTGACTATAAGCACCTTCGTTTTCATAATTTCCTCCTCCCGACTTTTGCAATTTATTTCACTCAGGTATCTTCTATGCCTTTGTTCTTTTGTATTATATAATCGCATTTTGGCTTGGGCAATATATAACAATACGCAAGTTGCGACAGTAAAAAATGACAACATTTTCCAACATTTTTTGCATAAAAAAAATTGTCGTTTTGTAAAATTTAATAACAAAAAAAGAGGAAAAAGATAATAAACTGTTATCTTTTCCCTCTTTTTGCAAGAACTACATCTCGTAAAAAATAATATTTTCATTTAGTTCTGCGCCGTGATAGCCTCCAGCCTTTTCATATTTATTTAAAATACCAATTGAACGCTGTAGCTTTTTAGTATTTTCAGTCTCGAATCTTGATATTGAGGCTTGATACATTGGATTAATTTTTAAATCATTACGAATAGCCTTTGGAAAAGGACAATGTCTTACTAATATATCTCTCGCCACTTTATTGACACGAAAGCTTCCCTTAGATTCGAATTTAATCCAATTCGCATAATCTTTGACAAACACCTCTCTGAAATTATTTTTAGCACTAACTAAAGCACTCTTTAACTTTTCTTTAGCCTCTGGTGATAAGTCATTATTTTTCTTATAAAACTGTATGTATGAGCAATATTCTGCGGTTAACGAGTTTTCCCTTATGTCATTCCAGTGTACACCCTCAAGTTTTCGGCACATTTCCCATCTAAAACGACCAATAGCAATAAGCATCAAATCGTCTACATCAACACTTGTGAATATAGGAAACATAATTCTAGCAGGTGTATTACTTTTTATTCCTGATGTTTCCTGCCACATCATAGCGTTTGAACCTGCATTTGGCATAAGAATAAAATCAGGTAAAACCTCTCTAAATATCTTTTCATTATTAACACCATATTCCGGTTCAGAGAAAGGAAACTCTCTAAAAAATACAGAATAATCAATATTTCGTATTTCATTTAATGCATTGTCAAGCTTTTCAGCAGTAACAATCATTTTATCAATAGAATTAATCAAATTAGCTGCACAAAGTACCGGACAGAAGGTTGTCACTCGACCATAGGTTGTTTTGTTGACACTTGCAAACATATTTTTAATTTCAAAGTCAACACGCATTTTTTTGTTTGTAATGTAATCTCTTTGCTGTTGTTCAGTTATTTTTCCGTTTCTGACTAAATCGGCAAGATAAGCACTATAATTCATATCGAATTCATTTTTGGATGGTTCTTTTTCTCCATAATATACAGCCTTTAACCACTCATATATAGTGTAAATATGTTCAGAAGTACATATATCAATATGTGCACATAAATCATACAATGCTTTAGAGTTATCTTCACCCACATATTTTACATCCATATAGCCAAAGTTCAAAAACATTTTAATTATTGGTGATAAATTTTTTTCATCATCAACAGCTCTAAGAAAGACTTTTGAATAAATATTATAAAAATGCGAGGATATTTTTTTTCTAAGTGCATAGACATCCTTATCAGATGAAAACATATCCGGTAAATTATGATATTTATTTATAGCCTCAGATATTTCTTCTATTTCTTCGTTTCCATAACCTGCATACTCTAATATAGATATAACAGTATTACCTTTTGTAATATTTAAGAAATCATCATTTTCATTATTTGTTGTATTAGTATTCGCTATTCCGTCATAATTATATTCTTTAACATCCTTAAGTCTTTTTGTAATCAAATTCTTGCTATATATTCCAAGCTTATCTGCAAACATAGAAATAAGATTAAGTTTCTCTTTAACACCCGAAATATCGTATTTCTTTAGGATCATACTTTTTGACAGTTCAAAATATAAGCGGAATATATCAAAGAATGACTCCCCTAGCAAAATATCCTTATTATAATTGAGATAATTATCCATCTCACCTATACCCAGGGTAAATCTTCGCATCTGAGCTGCAGCCTCCATAATAACACCAACTGTAAGGCTGTCATCTTTTTCCATAACCTTTATATATTCATTGACATAATTTTTGACAAGACTAACACTATTATTTATCTCCCAGTCTTCAGCTTTATGCTGCATAATAAGCGGGTCAAAATACTCAATTTTTGAAAAGCTCATCTCTGGTATTTTATATTTGCTACACATACTCGTATAATCGTTATAAACAGTTTCAACAAAGGAATGAAACTGACGTGCCTTATTATATAATTCATTATATAATACAAGCATTTTATGACGCTGTTCTATTGCAGCCTTTAAAAAAATATTTCTAATCTTTTCTTTTCCATTAAGAATCTTTTTTAAATCATCCGCATTCTCACATGAAAATGGAGTCAATATAGTATCCGCTCCTGCAATATAATCGCAAATAAATATATTTCTTTCAAGGATACCTATAATTGCATTCTTCCCTAAACGCACCTCAGAATTTTCTATTTTCTGAATAACTTCCCCTTCTTGAATTAGATACCAATAATTTACTTTGTCATTTTTTTTGGCGATTACATCACCATTTTTGATTGTTATATTCTCCATGAAATCTCACCCACGTAATTATTATAAAATGATTATAAAACCATAATATAACTTTAACACTTTGGAGGCTTTTTCTCAATGATTATTTGAGCATTTCTTCTATAAAAACACCATATCCTCTTGTAGAATCATTTACAAACACATGTGTAATTGCACCAATAAGCTTTCCATCCTGAATTATTGGAGTACCGCTCATCCCTTGCACAATACCATTTGTATAATTTATTAACTTTTCATCTGTTATTTTTAGCTCAATTCCTTTATTGCCTGCTGACATGGATAAGTCTATTCCTGTTATTTCAACTTTATAATATTGAGGAGCACCCGAAACACAGGATAAAATGTATGCATCTCCCATGTGAATCTCATTTTTTTCGGCAACGGGCATCCACTCATTTCCAACAATATTAGATGCACCATTTTTTGTAATATAACCTTTTATTCCGTAACTGTCATTATCCTCAACTCTTCCCATAACATTAGAAGCTGAATAATCAATCATACCCTCCAAGCGGCCTGGTTGATTAGAAGTTGCTTTGACTATATTAATAATATTTGTCTTATAAATCGCTCCATCGCATATCTTAAAAAGCTTTCCCGTATCATTATCATTAATGCCATGCCCCAACGCAGCAAAACCATTTTCATCTACAAAGGTTAGTGTTCCGATACCCGATATGTCATCCTTTACCCATACACCAAGCATATAACTACCTTTATCACTTAATACCGGAGTAACTGTTACTACCTGTTCAATATCATTTCTCAATATCGTTATCTCTACAGGATTCCCTGCACAAGAATTAACCACTTCTATCAGTGTTTTTTTATCATCAATTTCATTTCCGTTTATACCTACAATATAATCTCCGGTTTGTAGTACCCCATAGCACGGTGAAATACTTTCACCGTTAGCATTCATAACTGTTCCGACATCAACCACCATTATGCCATCTGCCTTCACATAAATACCTATAGTCTCGCCAGACGGCATAACCATATATTCATCATTTTCACTATTACCAAAAGTCTCGCTGTATATTACAGCTCGTTCGTTTTCTGCTTTATTTAATTCGACCTCTATGCTATTATCATAGCTCCCTGTCTGACTACTCTCATCACGATATAATATAAAGGCGTATACCAAAAGTACACTGATTAAAGAAAGCAATGCATATAAAACGGCTCTATATGAATTTTTCTTCATAACATTACCTCCTATAAATAAAAAAGAGTACACGTAATATCCATGTACTCTTAGTATCTAAATTATTAATTTTTATAATCAGTATAATTTTTTCATATCTGCCAATCCTTTCATCTCTTTGGCAGTCGCGATGATTGCATCTGTAATATTTTCTCCGCCTAAAAGTCTAGCAATTTCACTGATTTCATTTTCTTTTGTTAACTGTCTTATATTGGTTAATGTTTTACTATTTTCCACATTTTTCTCAATAATATAATGTGAATCCGCCATAACAGCTATCTGTGGCAGATGCGTAATACATATAACCTGATGCTTATTTCCTATAACAGACAGCTTCTCGGCAACCTTCTGAGCAGTTATACCACTTATTCCTACATCTATTTCATCAAATACGAGTGTCGGAGTATCATCCTCATAAGCCATACATGATTTAATAGCAAGCATAACTCTTGAAAGCTCACCACCGGAAGCAACCTCATAAAGAGGTCTCATCGGCTCTCCAACATTTGTGGAAATCATAAAGCAGGCTTCATCCATACCATCTGCTGTATATCTGTCAAGAGAATTAAATTTCATATCAAATTCAACCGTCATAAAATTTAATTCCATAAGCGAAGCTTTAATTAGAGAAGACAACCTCTCACCTGTATCCATACGAAGCTTTGTAAGCTCCTTGCTATACTTTAACAATAAAGCTTCCTCTTTATCTAAATCATTTTTTAGATTTTGTATGTATTCTTCATACGAAAGCAATTTATTATATTCTTTCTCATATTCATCACAGCTATTCAAAATAGCCTCTACAGAATTCCCATATTTAGATTTTAACGTATTAACCAAATTAAGACGCTGCTCAATCTCCACAAAGGTTTGCCCATCAAATTCCAGCGATTTCATATAAGTACTGAGTTCTCTGTTGAAATCGTTTAGCATACCATCAATATCTCCAAGTATACTATATATGTCAGATAAATCCTCATCGAGCTCAACAAGTCTGCCAAGCTGATTAAGTGCACGACCTACCATATCACCTGCCGAAATAGAGCTGTCATACCCTGTAATCTTATGAACTTCATCTACAGTGGACAAAATTTCTTTCGAATTAACAGCCTTTTTATATGCTGTCTCAAGCTCCTCATCCTCTCCTACAACCAGATTAGCTGATTTAATTTCATTAATCTGATATTTTAGAAAATCTATTTGCTTGTTTTTTTCGGCCTCATCAATGGAGTCACTTTCAATTTTATTTTTAATAGCAATATATCTTCTGTAGCTCTCTGAAACAAGAGTCTTTTGCTTTGCGACTTCTTCTCCTCCAAAGCTATCTAAAATAAATAAATGCTTATCCTTTTTCAAAAGAGTCTGCTGCTCATGCTGAGCATGAAGATCAATAAGAATATCTGCAACTTCCTTTAATTTACTCACTGTAACGGTTTCATCATTAATACGATTAACCGTTTTGCCCGACTGATTAAGACGTCGCGAAATAAGAATCTCATCATCCTCACCAGGATATACTTCAAGTGTAGCAAGCATAGTTTTAATATGCTCATTGTCCACAGAGAACATGAGCTCAACCAATCCATCCTTGCTTTCATCTCTAAGTAAATCTTTATGAAATTTACCACCCAGACAAATACCTAATGAGCCAATAATAATAGATTTACCGGCACCAGTTTCGCCTGTTAAGATATTTAAACCCTCATTGAAGCTTACATCAATTTCATCAATGAGAGCAATATTTTTTATATGCATATTTAATAACATTTTTTTATTTCTCCAATTATATCCTCAGCCATATTACTGTCTCTTATTGCAAGAAAAATGGTATCATCACCTGCTATGCATCCCATTGTACCATCAATGTTAAGATGGTCAATAGCTGCACCAACAGCCATAGCCATACCGGCAACTGTTTTTATCACAATAATATTTTGTGCATAGTCCATAGACAAAATACAATTTCCCAAAACATGCTTGTAAGATGCCTTTGTTCCTGAATCTACAGTAGGATTCGCAGAGTATCTGTGTTTGTTTCCATCATAAGATATTTTTGTGATTTTTAATTCTCTCATATCTCTGGATACAGTTGCCTGCGTAACCTCGAAGCCTTTTTCACGCAATAAAGCCTGTAAATCTTCCTGAGTTTCAACATTATTGTTAGTTATAATTTGTATGATAGCGTTCTGTCTTTCTCTTTTCAAATAACTCAACCTCCGATTTTCTCGCGAAGTACACTATAAAAGTTTACATCATACATCTTAATTAAGCTAATTTCTTTAGCTGATATATTTGCAGTGACAACATCACCCGCTGAAAGCTCTGTACTATCACCACCATCAAAGGATACAATAGCTTCTGTTTCCTGAGTTTTTCTCTTTTTTACTATCTCTATTTTTATGTTGTCATTACTGTCAAAAACAACACTTTTTGCAGTCAGCGAATGTGGCGATATAGGAGTAACAACAATAGCCTTTGATTTTGGACTTACAATAGGTCCCCCCGCCGATAAATTATATCCTGTCGAGCCAGTAGGCGTTGCAATAATAACACCATCTGCCTCATATGTATCAAGCAACTCACCATTAACATAAACATTAAGACCTATAATTCTGGAAAATCCCGCTCTGGTGATGACAATATCATTGAGAGAATGATATATTTTTTCATTTACTTTCCCCTCAATCATCATTCTCTTTTCAAGCTTAAAATCGTTTGACATAAGTCTGTCAAGTGCATGAAAAACATTCGACTCTTCAATCTCTGTTAAAAAGCCCATTGTTCCCAAATTTACACCCAATAATGGCACCTCATAGGAATCTATCCAATGAGCTGCGCGAAGCATAGTTCCATCGCCGCCTAAAACGATAGCTGCCTGAACACCCTTCATATATTCTTTTTTTCTTTCTTCATCCACATCATTAAGCATATCGCTGATAATAATAGCCTCTGCCTCATGTTTGGATAAATACTCTGAAATTTTGTTACTGAGAGCTAAATCTATATCCTTCTCAGTATTAGTAAGTATAAGAAATCTATTCATACGCCTCTTCCTATTCTTTACTTATCAAGAGTAACATGTGAAGCCTCAACGACCTCATGTATATCAATAGGTGAACCTGCACCTAATGCTTCCATATCTTGCTTTGACTTTGTTAAATACAACAAATATTCAATATTACCTTCCGGACCTTTAACAGGCGAAAAATCAAGCATAACAGGATAAAGTTCTATTGTTTTTGCATATGTAACAACCATGTCAATCACTTCCTCGTGAACCTTTTTGTCTCGAACAACACCCTTTTTTCCAACCTTTTCTCTTCCCGCCTCAAACTGCGGTTTTATAAGACAAACTATACGTCCGTTTTCTGACAGTAGTTCTCTTACCGGCAAAAGAACCTTTGTCAGTGAAATAAAAGAAACATCTATAGATGCAAAATCCAGCACATCCTCAATATCCTCTGGTGTCACATAACGAATATTCGTTTTTTCCATTACAACTACTCTGTCATCATTTCTAAGTTTCCAGTCCAACTGACCATGCCCGACATCAACAGAATAAACCTTTACAGCTCCATTTTGAAGCATACAATCTGTAAAACCACCTGTCGAAGAGCCCACATCCATACAAACCATACCATCCAGAGAAAGACCAAATTCCTCCATAGCCTTTTCAAGCTTAAGTCCACCTCTGCTTACATATTTTAAGGTATTTCCTTTAACCTCTATATTTACATTTTCAGGAAATGTGGTGCCTGCTTTATCCTCTTTATTGCCTTCGACATAAACTATACCAGACATAATAATTGCCTTAGCCTTCTCTCTTGAAGTAGCAAGCCCTCTGTTGACTAAAAGTACATCTAATCGTTCCTTTTTTATTTTTTCCTGCATATAACTATAACTCCGTTCTAATAAGCTTATAAATACTCTCTGCATCAATTCCAAGTTCATGTCTCAAGGTAGTGATT
This sequence comes from Wujia sp., assembly GCA_045531735.1. Taxonomy (GTDB): domain Bacteria; phylum Bacillota; class Clostridia; order Lachnospirales; family Lachnospiraceae; genus Coprococcus_C. The sequence goes on from JAZSEO010000111.1 coordinate 68,172, forward strand.
TTACCCTGCTCAACAGCACCAGCTTTTATTGATACGTTGATGTGCTTAAGATTGTTGCCAATTCCCATATCTAACATACAGGCTGCTACCATCTCACCATAACCGCCCTCTGTTATATTTTCCTCCATTGTAACAATAATATTATGATTAATCATAATCTCTGACAACACATCTTTATCAACGCAAGAAACAAATCTCACATTAACAAGGGACGGAGATATGCCATCAACTTTAAGCATATCTATAAGCTTAACAGCCTCCTCCATCATATTTCCACACGCGAGTATTGCCACCTGACTACCACTATAAATAATTTCACTCTTACCCTCTACAATAGGAGCATTGTATTCCGACAAACCCTTATACGCATCTCCACGAGGATATTTTATTGCGATTGGACCATCATATTCCATAGCATAATCCATCATGGAAACAAGCTCATATCTATTCTTAGGTGCCATAACGACCATATTAGGCAAATGTGTCAAATACGAAATATCATATATTCCCTGATGAGTTTCGCCATCCTGACCGACAAGCCCGGATCTATCTACGGCAAATACAACATGAAGCTTCTGTAAGCACACATCATGTAAAATCTGATCGTATGCCCTCTGTAAAAAAGAAGAATATATTGCAACAACCGGAAGCATTCCTGCCGCCGCCATGCCGGCTGCAAATGTAACTGCATGCTGCTCAGCTATTCCGACATCAAACATTCTGTCAGGATACTTTGCTGAAAATCTATGAAGCCCTGTACCAATAGACATCGCTGCGGTTACAGCCGTCATATTACTATATTTTTCACCAAGCTCAACAAGATGCTTTGAAAAAATATCCGTATATGAGCTGGTTGTCTTTTTAACCAATTCTTTACCTGTATTAACATCAAATGCTGAAACACCATGAAAATAATCCGGATGTTTCTCAGCATATCTGTAGCCTTTTCCTTTGGTTGTTTTGACATGTATGATAATAGGTTTGTTTAATTTAAAAGCTTTATTAAATGTAGATACCATAGTAGGAATATCATGACCATCAATAGGACCTACATAGGTTATGCCAAGCTCTTCAAAAAACATTCCTGGAACAAGGAGCTGCTTAATTGAATCCTTCGAACGCTTAATTGTTTTAGCAACAAGCTCACCTGTCTTACTGCCTAAAAGACTATTTTCTACACCCAACTTCAAATCATTGTAAGCGGAACCAACACGAATATTGTTTAGGTATTTTGATAATCCTCCTACATTTTTATCTATAGACATCTCATTATCATTAAGAATAATAACCAAACCGGTTCTTGTCTGCGAGAGACTGTTTATCGCCTCATAAGCCATACCTCCTGTAAGCGAGCCATCACCAATAACAGCAACAACCTTCTCGTTTGATTGTTTTAAATCTCTTGCCACAGCAAAGCCCATAGCTGCAGAAATACTTGTAGAGCTATGACCAGTATTAAAAACATCACTATCGCTTTCCTTTGTTTTAGGAAAACCGCTCATACCACCAAATTCTCTAAGTGAATCAAAGCCCTCTCTTCTACCTGTAAGCAGCTTATGGGTATAAGCCTGATGTCCAACATCAAAAATAAGCTTGTCCTCTGGAAAATTCATCGAAAGATGTAAAGCCATAGTTAGCTCTACAGCACCAAGATTAGACGCAAGATGACCACCCTTCTCACTAACCTTGTCAATCAAAAAAGAACGTATTTCAGAAGCAAGATGATTATAATCCTTTTTATTTATTTTTTTAATGTCATTTACCTGTTGTATTTTGTCTAATAGATTCATATTATCTGTCCCTGTCTATCAATTTCTTAACAAGACTTTGAAGTGCTGTTTTTGCCTCCATATCGCAGGACTCTAAGTCCTCAATAATATTATTAGCCTTATCCGACATATTATTTACGTACTCTTTGGCTTTATCTATACCATAAATTGTAACGTATGTGTATTTCTCGTTTTTTTCGTCACTTAAAACAGGCTTACCAATAGTAGCCTCGTCGCCTAACACATCAAGAACATCATCCTGAACCTGAAATGCCATACCGACTGCTCTGGCTGCCTGACCAATCTTTTCTACAGTATCATCCTCTGCTCCGCCTAAAATCGCACCAATCATCATAGAGCACTCAATCAAAGCAGCTGTTTTATTTAAATAAATATATTCTAACTGCTCATCATCAATTTTTTTGCCGGACATAACGACATCTAATGTCTGTCCACCTATCATACCAAATATACCAGGCTTCGAGGCAAGCAACATAAATGCCTTCTCAATATTTATATCTCCTGGCTTAACCAAAAAAGCCTTTGCAGCCGTCTCAAACGCATAATTAAGAAGACCGTCACCGGCTAAAATAGCAATATCCTCACCAAATTTAACATGCACTGTAGGAAGTCCACGTCTTAAAACATCATTATCAAGTGCTGGTAAATCATCATGAATGAGAGAATATGTATGAATCATCTCTATAGCAGCCATAAAAGGACCCACAACAGAAGAATCCTCTGCGTTTTTTGAAAACAAATCAAAGCAAAGCTTCAGCATCATCGGTCTAAGTCTTTTTCCACCTGCACGAAAAGCGTAATTCATAGCTGTAATTACCGTCTCAGGATAACCCTCCTCTACAGGAAGATAGGGATATATAATTTTTTCAATGTCTTCAGTACTATACTTCATTTAAAATCTGAATCTCCTTTTCAACGCCTTCAAGATTTTCTTTACAAGCCGCAACAAGCTTCACTCCTTCAGAATATAAATCTAAAGAATCTTTTAAGCCAATATCCGGTTTTTCCATGAGAGCTGTAATCTCACTTAAACGTGAAAATGCTTCCTCTATAACTAAACTATCTTTTTTATTTTCACTCATTTTGTTACCTCTTTAATCTGTGCATGAATCTTACCGTCATGCATAGTAATATGAATCATGTCGCCATTGTTTACAGAATTTACACCTGTAACAGGAGCCTCATCCGTTTCCACATAACCAAAACCATTAATAAGCTTTGCTGTAGGAGAAAGGCCATCCAGCTTAGCCGTAAAAAGCTCAAGCCTATGGCTTCTATCCTCAAATTTTCTTGTAATTGCAAGTTTCATCCGGTCATATAAATCTGCAAGATACTGACTTTGCTGCTCTAATTTATATGAAGGATTAAGTAAATTAAGCTTAGCCTCTAAACCGTCAAGCTTAATTTTAGAATAAGACAGCTTGCTGGTAATATTGGTATACAAAGAATTATTAATACTGTTAAGCGTATTTATAGTCGTCATAATATCAGGAATCGCAAGCTCACATGCCGCTGATGGCGTAGGAGCCCTAAGGTCTGCTACATAATCAGCCAGAGTAATATCCACCTCATGCCCTGTACCCGATATAATCGGTGTCTTAGCCACGTAAATAGCTCTGACAACTTTTTCTTCGTTAAAAGCCCATAAGTCCTCTATGGAACCACCGCCTCGACCTACAATTATAGTATCAACGTCCATAGAATCTAAAACTTCTATTCCTCTGACAATAGTATCTGCCGCACCCTCGCCCTGAACCTTTGCGGGATATAGAATAAGCTGAACATACGGATTACGTCTTTTTGCTATATTCATAATATCCTGAATTGCAGCTCCGGTTTTAGCAGTTACAATACCAACCTTTTTAGGAAACTGTGGTATAGGCTTTTTATTGTCAAAATCAAAAAGTCCTTCTTCATTAAGCTTATATTTTAGTCTCTCTAATTCTTCATATAGTTTTCCCGCACCGTCAAGCTTTATACTTGATGCATACAACTGATATCTGCCATCTCGCTCATATACACCAATACTTCCTGATACAACAACAGCCTGACCGTCCTTTAATGTAAATCCAAGTCCCGAGCCAACATTACCTTTAAACATAACCGCAGGCAAAGAACCTGTCTCATCCTTTAGGGAAAAATAAATGTGTCCCAGGCTATGATACTTACAATTAGACACCTCACCTTTTATGGTGATGCTCTTAAGCATATAATCCTGGGTTATAATATTCTTTATGTAGTTGTTAACCTGTCCTACACTAAAAACCTTCATATATTATTCTTTAACTTTTGCTAAAAGTCCGTTAATGAAGCTCTTTGCATCTTCATTACAATAAATCTTTGCAAGCTCAACAGCCTCGTTAATAGCAACCTTGAAAGGTACGTCCTCGTCATATTTCATCTCATAGATAGCAAGACGTAGAATGGCAAGCTCAGCTTTGCCTATTCTGTCAATATGCCATCCCTCTGATATACTCTCAATAACACTATCAATATCACCCATAAGACTAATTATTTTATTAGTCTTATGGACAATATATTCCTCATCAGAAGCTTCAATGCCATCAATAGTATCAATTGAAAAATCAATCTGCTCTTTCATCTCATCTATGCTGTTAAATTCTACTCTGAATAAAATACGAAAAATACTTTCTCTAAGAGCTCTTCTAGTCATCACAAAAACCTGCTTTCTGATTAATTTTTCTCGAGTTTAATCCCTGAAACGACAACGTTTACAACCTTAACTGTAAGCCCGGTCATATTCTCGATAGCCTGTTTAACCTTAACCTGTATTTCCTCTGAAACCTTTTTAATGCTTGTGCCATAGTTGATTTCAACAGAAATATCTACTTTTACAGCGCCCTCAACTATCTCAACTTTAACGCCATTTGCAAGATTTTTTTTGCCTAATTTGCTGACTAATTCTTTTGATATATTACCTGTTAACTTGGAAACTCCTTTAACCTCTATTGCAGCTATCCCAGCGATAGAAGCAACAACATCATCAGCTATGCTGATATTACCAAATGTAGTTTGTTCTTTTAATTTATCTTCCACTGAAAATGCCTCCTTATCATAAAAAATACTATGATAATTATACCCAATTCTTTATGATAATGCAACAAATTAAGAATTATTCATTAACAGTAGTAATAATAATCTCATCAACACTACAGCCTGTTTTTCGAACCACGATATCCTCAATCTGAGCCTTCTCAACATCTGTTATTTCATTTTTGCCTATTACAACATCTACAGAATCCTCTCCAATAGAAACAATTGCATTAGTAAAACCTTTTGCATTTAACAAAGTTTCAGCCTCTGACTCTTTCTCCATATCCTCAGTCATCTTCATATATGCATCAGTTGCTGATTGAACAGCCACCTCATCCATTCCGTCACCATTTATAATTTCAAGATAATATTCCTTGCTTTTTGAGCGTGTCTGCTCTCTGTTTAATTTAATATTAATAAGACTGACCGGGGTACTGTCAACAGACGTAAAAACGGCTTCTCCAATATCCTCCTCATCAGAATTAAGTTCAATATTTTCCTCTGCCTCAATATCCTCCAATGTAACCTCTCCTGCGCCTTCCTCCATATCTGTTTCAACAAAAGCAACCTCTGTATATTCTTCATTACTCTCATCACCTTTAGCAAGATCAACCGTATTACCTGAAAAATTAATATAACCGGCAACTCCAAGCAACACAGTAAGGGCTGCAATCACTACCTGATTTTTTTTAAATATTTTCTTCATACCAGAATAAATCCTCCTAATTTTTAATCATTACCGCCACCTTGTGAGCTGGCAAATCGAACAACGCACATACTGCAAATGTAATATCTGAAACAGCCTGCTCACTTTTTACATCTGCAACAATTAAAACACCATCTACCGTAACCTCATTATTATCATTATATGAAATATATGTAGTATCCTGATTGTTATATGCAGAAATTCTAACCATAACATTCATTGTTCCTTCACCATAAGAATCTTCCAGAATTTCTGTCAATCTTGCCTCATAATACTCTGAATACATCTCAAAATCCGTACAATCAGCAATATTCATCGTCTCTGCTGTGGTACTACTCATGCCATTGTTCTTATTCACCGGAATAAAAACAACAAGTAATAAAATCCCCACTAAAATTGCTGTAATTATCTTAGTCAGCTTGTCATTTTTTTTAAATTCAATCCCCATAATTCACCGTTTTACTATATATATACTATCAACATCAACATTATAGACTTCTGAAATAACATTTTTTATTTCGATTATTATTTCCTTTGGTTCTTTTGTCATAACAATACATTCAGTAATATTATTTTCACTATCTGTTATCACTGAAATCTGATTAACCTCATAGCCCAGTCCCTCCAGATAACTTAAAATAGATTCATTTAAGCTCATATCATAATAATCAATATGCTCTTCACCAGTGTACTGCCCGAAAATGCTGTTTTGTTCTATATAAAAACTAGCCTCCTCATACAACTTATCTATATCCCCTCCACCAATATTAAAAATATATGTAATCGGTTCTGCCAAAATAATAATCACAATAAGCCCCGACAAAAAATTAATGTATTTCTTATAATTACTGTTAGGCGTTACATTAATAATTATTCCTGACAGAATAAGATAAATAATCACATTCTTCATCCAATTATAAATCATCTAAATCTCCTATCCTCCAACCCCATTGCTTGCAAACGCCATAATTGCAATGGTAAGAACAAACAAAACAACCGAACTCCCCAACGCCTGAAGCAAAAGGCTAATTCCCTGTGATAAGGTTTCTATTCCACTAACATATCTTTTTTCTGATACCGGCTGCACAATAGCCGCAACAAGCTTGACCGTAAGCATAATAAGAAAGGTTTTAATTATCGGAAAAAGTACAATAATACCTAAAATAATTATACCTGCAATGCCAATACTATTTTTAATTATCATACCTGCACCTAGAAATGTACCGGTCAAAACAGACATCATGCCACCACCTGGAAAAGCAGAAATAATTTTGTTAACTGAGTTACGCCCTAATGCATCAATCTGTGGGTCAATAAGACTTTTTATAATATTAAGTCCCACAACAAAAACTACTATAGTTTTTAGAAGCCATGTAACAGCATTTTTAATGAGCTGACACAGCTTAGAAAAGCTTGAATCCTTATTCAGATTATTGATAAAGGAGAGAATTACATAAAATCTAATCATAGGCAATATAAATTTTAAAATAACAGCCTGTACAACCCAAACACCGACCATAATAAGATTATACATTCCCATCGACACAGAGCCATGCCCCACAAAATTCATAGCAACAGCATATATAGGTACTATAATCCTTATTGTTATAAGAATTTTTTCAATGGCACCTGTAACCACATCAAGGGCAAAAGAAAACGAAGTTAGCAATAAAGACGTGATAATTAAATATGTAACATAAAAGCCATTTTCTCCTATAAATCCACTACCAAATGAACCTGAAATATGAACAAAAATAGAGCCTAGCAATACTACCACAATAAGCTGAATCATTAGCTTTTTATTGGAAGCAAGTTCGCCAAAAAGTATATTGCGTGTGCTCTCTTTAAATGTTGCTATTACATTTGTAAAGTTACCTCTTGAAATATCCTTTACAAGCCCTGAAAAATCAATATTTTCGCCTATATCTGCTGACTTTAGACTTTCCTCAATCTCATCTATCCCAAGAGACTCATATATATCTTCATAAATCTCTTCCTCCTCGTCAGACGTATATTCATAAACCTCTGTCTCATGAATGACAATGTTATTTTCCATATTAATTCCTAAAAAAAAATGTATAAACAATGACGTATACATCAAAATGCATTTATTCATACTTTAAAAACTCAACCCCAAAATAGATTCAACAACCTCAAGAAGAACAGGAACAGAGACCATAAGCATTGTAAGCTTGCCCATAAGTTCAATATGGGAGGCAACCGCGCTATATCCTGCATCCTTGCTGATGCCTGAAGCAAATTCACATATATATGCAATACCAATAAGCTTTAAAAGGATAAAAATATATGTATTTTCTATAGATATATAGCCGGCTAGATTTCTAAATAACTCTACAATTGCCTGGATTCTTGTAATACATAATCCAATTATGACAATACAAATAGCAACACTAACCAGACTACTAATCTCAGGAGAACGACTTTTTAGGCTAAGTGCAAGCATGATTGCAATTATAATAAGTGCCATAACTACACCTATATCCATAACTCCTCCTAAAACTCAAACAATCTGCTAATGTCCTGAAACAATTGATATACATATGGCACTATCCATGAAAGAACGATAAGTAAACCCGCCAAGCTGACAAGGTAAGCCTGATCATCTCTTCCAGAATGCTTTAGAATCTGATTAAGAAGCGAAACAATTATTCCGACAGCACCTATCTTAAAAATCAACGAAACCGTCATCAAAACACTCCCTTACAAAAGGATTACAACAATAAGAATACCCGTAAGTCCGCCAAAAACAACGGAGGTTTTCATTCTATTACCCATGTCCTTGTCCAAATCTGTGACTCTAGAATGAATAATTTCTCTCTCGTAGCAAACAGATTTATCCTGACTTTCTATATCAGCATTAGAAAAAGCCTGTCCCAGAGCAAAAAGTTCTTTATAGTCAGCATCCTTTAAAGCAGAATTTCTCTTTAGATATTCAATAGAACCCTCCCACAAATCAAAAAAAGATTCATTGTTGCCTTTTTTCGTAAGCTCCTCCCCCAGTAAAGAAAGCCAGCTTCTAAAAGGTTCTCTACATCTTTCTGACACATTAAAAAATGCATCAGAAAGAATAGAATGTTTATATTTAATTTCACCCTGAATATAATTAAGTATTCGCTCCAGTTCCCTTAGCTCATCTAATCTTTGTCTGTATTTTTTTCCAAAATAAATCCCTAGCAAAAGACAGCCAGTAATAATCAACATGGAGCCTATTAATTTGCAACAGAATATGAATGTATGTATAGTTCATTGCCCCTTTCATCGAAAATACTCTCAATACTTCCAACCTCTGGATTTTTCCCTAATACAATGTATCTTGAAAAAACCTTCTCCTCTACTAATTTTCGGAGCACAGGTTTGTTTCTTATATCATCAATAGAATCACCATGAACGGTCGCTAAAATCCCACAACCACAGTTAATAACATAAGAAATGGCATCAATATCCTCTCTTCCACCAATCTCATCAACAGCAATAACTCTCGGATTCATAGACCTAAGCAGCATAAGCATACCTTCTGCCTTCGGACAACAATCCAAAATATCTGTTCTTATACCCACATCATTTTGTGGTATACCCATATGACAGGCAGCAATTTCAGACCTTTCATCCACAACACCTACACTCATACCTTTTGCATAGGAATTCCCATCAGAAAGGAGCCTTATAACATCTCTGAGCAACGTCGTTTTTCCACATCCGGGTGGCGATATAATAAGTGTATGTAACAGTCTTTCATTTTTAATCAAATAAGGTAAAACCTCTTCTCCACAGCCTCTGACCTGATGAGAAACTCTAATATTAATAAACGATATATGCTTCACACTTCTTACTCTCCCTCTATCTAATACAACCTGTCCTGCCAACCCAACACGATGACCACCTTTTACAGTTATAAAGCCTTGCCTTATCTCATCCTCATATGCGTACAAGGAATAATCAGATATAAAATCTAGTGTTGACTTTACATCTGATGGCGTAACTATATATGCCTCCTCTTTTTGCTCAACAAGACCTATTACAGGCGAAATAAAATAATCCCCCTGCGAAAAAACAAAAATTAAAGGCTCATTAACTCTAAGTCTAATTTCCATCAATTCTTTATAATCTATATCAAACTTATACACCATACCTCTGATATGTTGTGATAGCAAATCATAAACACATTTATTCAAATTTCCACCCCTAATTTATATATATGCGAGTCATGAAAATGTATGACACTAAAACATTAAAATTATATATAATTGGTTATCTGAGGAAAAAACAGTTGAAAAATAGCATCATATATATTAAAATTAGGTATATGCGATTTTAAGGAGGATTATTATGATTTCAGCAGGCGATTTTAGAAATGGCGTAACTATCGAATTAGAAGGAAACGTATATCAGATTATCGAGTTCCAGCACGTTAAACCAGGTAAAGGTGCAGCATTCGTTAGAACAAAGCTTAAAAATATAAAGAGTGGTGGTGTTGTAGAAAAAACATTCCGCCCAACAGAAAAATGCCCTAAGGCACACATCGACAGAAAAGAAATGCAGTACTTATATTCAGATGGTGATTTATACAACTTCATGGATATGGAGTCTTACGAGCAGATTGCTCTTAATCAGGAAGTTATCGGCGATGCACTCAAATTCGTCAAAGAAAACGAAATGTGTAAGATTGCATCACACAACGGTGTTGTATTTGCTGTAGAGCCACCATTATTTGTAGAGCTCCTTATTACTGAGTGTGAGCCAGGTGTTAAAGGTGATACTGCTACAGGTGCTACTAAGCCATGTACAGTTGAGACAGGTGCTACTCTTAACGTACCATTATTCGTTAATCAGGGCGACACAATAAAGATTGATACAAGAACTGGAGAATATCTCTCAAGAGTATAATATCCACATAGAATCAACATAATACAAACATATATATGTTGATAAAAAACCACCCGTCGACACAATTCGACGGGTGGTTTTTTTGTAAACAGCTTATCAACTTATAATTAACATACATATAAACACTTTTAAGCAAGTAAAAACAGATTTTTTTCTGAAGCTGCAAGATTTCTATATCCATATTCTGTCACAACAACTAAATCCTCTATTCTGACACCAAATTCTCCCGGAAGATAAATCCCCGGCTCAATAGTCATTGTCATTCCTGCTTCAAGAATGGTATCACACTTTCTGGAACATCTAGGTTCTTCATGAATATAAAGACCTACACTATGCCCCAAGCCATGTCCAAAATAATCACCATAGCCTGCATCTGAAATAATTTTTCTCGCACATGCATCTATATCAGAGCACTTTGCACCAGGTTTAACAAGCTTTAATGCCTCGCGCTGTGCCTTCAAAACTACGGTATACACTTCCATCTGCTTCTCTGTTGGATTCTCTCCTATAAAAACAGTTCGGGTCATATCAGAACAATAGCCCTTATAGATACATCCAAAATCCATAGTAAGAAAGTCTCCATCCTGAAGAACCCTGTCTGTAGGAACAGCATGAGGTAAAGAAGAATTTGGACCGCTTGCTGCAATAGTATCAAAGCTTAAACCATCTGCACCGAGACTCTTCATCGTATATTCCAATTCAAGCGCTATCTGTTTTTCTGTCATCCCAGCCTGAATAAACTCAAGCATATGACTAAACGCCTCATCACCTATACGTTCCGCTTCAGCAATACAATTAATCTCCTCCTCATCCTTAACCATTCTAAGCTTGTTAAGCTTATCATCAAGAGGAATAAACTCAACAGACTTTCCAAAAGCATCAAAAAAAGCCTTATATTGTTTATATGAAATATTCTCGTTTTCAAAGCCAAGCTTAAATTTATTTATCTCATCAGATGTACAATTATTACTTTCTTTAAAATTATTTTGAATAATATTATTAATACATTTTGAATATCCATCAAGACCTATATCAACACATTCAAAATCAGCCGCTTCAATACCTACCTGTTCTGTATATCTCGAATCCGTTAAAATAATTTTTTCTCCGTTCATCATAAGCATACATCCTGTATGCCCTTTATATCCCGACAAATAATGAATATTATAACCGTCAGTTAAAATAACTCCATCTAATTTTTCTTTTTCAATTAAATTTTCTAATCTTTTAATTCTATTTTTCATAAAACTACTCCATTATACAAAGAGGCGAAGATTTCTCTTCGCCTCGTAAAAATCATATAAGATTTTAAGTTAAATTGAATAAATGATCTTTAATCTTAATCTTAATTCTCTGGTATACATGGTTACCCTTTGAATCAATTGCTTCTATAACGATGTATGTATACTTACCACCGTAAGGTGCGAAGTATGAACCGTCCTTAGCTGGATCAAGCTTAAGTGCAGTAGGTGTAAATGATACATAAGCACCTGTGTCATCCTTGAAGTAGTCATATTTGTCTTCATCTGTAGTCGCAAGTCTGTTAAGAGTTGCATCCCACATTGTAACATCTATGTACTTACCTGCTGAAACTGTCTTATCAGTATCAAGACCCCACTGGGCAATCATTACATCAACATCCTTAGTAAACTTATTGTCACCAGATGTACCAAAATCTAAATCATAATAGATATTTACATACTCTAATGTAGCTTCCTTATCTACAGTTACTTTAAATGTGAACTCTGGATAAGAGTTGTCACCCTGAAGCTTGCCTTCTAACTCACTTTCTGGGTCATCATAAATCTTCTCACCATCTATCTCATAGATGTAACCAAAGCCTGCTGCTTTATCCTTAACAATAAGCTTATTCTCTTCTGTACCGTGGTCAAATACCTCGATAACAGGCTGTCTTACACTATCTCTTACTGAGTTACAGATAATATTGATGTAAAGTCTACGCTCGTCGTTGTTATCCTTACCCTTACCAGTAACCTTAGCATGACCGGCACCACAGTAGTTGATGTTGCCATAAGAGTAGATAAAGTAAGAATCCATACCATCGTTAGGTGATGCAGCATACATAGAAGACATTACCTTTTTATCAGATGTACCACCTGCAAGCGAATACCAAACTGTCATATCCTCGCTCTCAAGGTCTAAGGCATAAGCCTGACAGTGAGTACCTGAAATATTAAGCTGGTCACTAAGTGTAAATGGATAAAGTGTTATAATACCCTCATTGTTCTGAGAAGCTTTGTTTGTACCAATAACCTCTGTCGAACCAGCATCATTATTCCATTTAGCAGATTCATTCCACTGGAATGTAGCATATTCATATGGCATAACAAAATCTGTAAATGTATGTGTAGATACTAAAAGTCCGTCAGTATACTGAACATTAGTGTAATATTTCTGTGGTGTTGCACCAAAGAACTGTCTCATATCTGCAAGCCATGATGCAAATCTCGTAGTATCTGTAGCAGGCTTATATGATAAATTCATCATGAAATATTTCTTTTCAGCATTTAACTCAGTCGCCGCAATATTCGGGTCAAGAGTATAGTTTAGATAATAACTATCTTTTCCTGTACCAACATTAGCTGTATCAAGCACCATACGGTATCTGTCCATACCAAAGTAGCCTCTCAAAGCCTTAGTAAGATTAGCAGAACCTGAATTTGCAAATCTTGTCAAGGTATCATGGAACAAGAGTACCTGTCCATCTTCCTCAATATAATAAGCTAAATCAGCTAAAGCATATGGATTAGAAATATCATCACCTGCAAAGTCCTCGGCAGGTCCGATAATAATTGTACTAAATGCCTCCTCTAACCATGCACTTCCATAGTAGAGATACATATAATAATCATACTGCTCTTTGTTAAGAATCTTTTGGTCATTAATCTTAACATAATCTGCATAATAATCATTATAATTCTTACCACTAGCAGTTAAACCATAGTTAGCATTATATGCAGCTAAGTTGTTACCTATGTTATAGAAATCCCAATATGCTTTCTCATCAAGAAGTCTCTGCAATTCTGATTTCTTAAATTCATCAGTTGTCTCGTCAACAAGCTCCTGAATAACCTCTCTAAGATCTTCCTCTTCCTCTGCTGCATCCGCTGCATTGTCATCATAAAGAGCACCGTAAGCATCCGCCATAGCCTTATACTCAGCCTTTTTAGCAGTAACCTCCTCTGGGGTAAGTCCTGCATATGCGTCATAGATTTCCTGTGACATCTCCTCAAACTCACTTCTATACATGATAGTGATGTCAAAGTCATAGAGGTCAGAAACCTCATCCGCTAAGTTCTGATCCCAGTCGTCTCTACCGAGAAGACCACTTCCATCAGTTCTTGCTAAATTACTGTCGTATTTTACAATACCAAACTGATGCTCATGTAATCCCATGTAATAGCCATAGCTATAACCATTTTCAGTATGCTTTAAATCATTATTATTACAACTGTATAATGCTATATCAGCAAGTCTGTCTCCAGCATCATGAGTTGGGTTATAAGTCAACTGCTTATATGCCTGCTGACATATTGTACAGAAATAAAGTGAATTATAACCACTGTTTGCACCCTCACCAAGTGCTAATGTCTTGTGTGATGCAGGTTTTACACCCGGAACAATCTGTAACACCGAAACCTGCTTTTTGCTTTCTTCTGTAGCCTTAATGTACGAAATACTTGTTGTACTTACAACAGATTTCGACTCATTATCTATAAGCTCAAGTTTCCAGTAAAGCGGACCCGAAAAGCTGTCAGCTACAGTAAAGCTAAGAGAATTAGCAAAACCTGGATCAGTACTATTAACAGTCTGGAAGCACTCATCCTCAGTACTTGTTTCACCCGGTACATCAAAAATACTGTTTCCATTATCATCTATATAGAGATTAACGGTATAATCATTTGATACACCTGTTACATCAAATTTAAATTTGATAGTTTTATCCTCAAGCTTAGTGGACTCATCATATAAGTTATATGTAGCCGGCATACTTGTTACCGCAAGTTTAGGTCTCTTTTCACTATCTTTCCACACATCATATAACTGTGTTCTTGCTGTATCTCCACAAACAGTAACGCTACCTGTAAGTGATGTACCATAATCTTTTTCGGCTGGTATCTCTTTCACATCATCAACCATAAAATCCCAACATATATTTGTCTGGTCATCCATACCCTTACAATAATCTAAAAACTTAAACATATTAGAGTCTGGGTCTATAGAGTTCTGTAGATACTCATCTCCTGCCTTAGCAGTTCTCATTTGCCTCATCATATCAACTACATCATTTACCTCAGAACTTACCAAAAGTGGCATTCCTGCATCAACATATTTCTGTAGTCTAAGTAAGCCATTATAAGTAATATCATTACCATTTAATGTTGCAAATGTTCCAGTATCCCATGAATCAGTATCATAAATAACATCAGCCATAGGTTTACCACTCTTTACAGGACCACCGGAAGAGCCTGTCATACCAAGCTCGACACTTGTAAAATCTCCTGCGTGAGCATACATAGTATATATAGGTAATTTAGTGATGTTATCCATAACACCCTGCTGTTGACCAACATACTGATTCCAACCTGCAAGGTCAACAATACTTGCATAATCCTCTAATGGTTTCAACGCAGATTTATTACCACCAATATAAACCAAATCATAAGTACCAAGTACATCTACCTTATCAGCGGCAAACTCCTCTGATGACATCTGTACAAGGTTAATTGCTGATGCATCCATATTAAGTGCATGAGCTATCTTAGCCTTAGTAAGCTCCCAAGCGTAGTACTCTGTACCGACAGGAATCTCTTCCTTCGATACACCTGTCATAACATCAGATGGCTTTGTATAATAATTGCCATTCTGAGCTGTTGCAAGGTCTGTATCAACAGGATAACAAGGCTGAATCTCAAGTACAGTAAACATTGTAGATGTAGAAGATGGACCACCAATTCCTCTATAAGAAGCTGCGTTAATCACATCTGCTATTACCTTACAAGTACCTGCACTCTTACTTGTAGCAATAATTCCAAACTCTGTTGGATTAGTAACCATGATATTCTGGTATCTTGCAACTTCTTTATCAGTTGCTACCATATAGAATATCTCTGAATAGTTAGTTTCATTATAATCGCCTGTTGGTCCTGAAGAACCACCTGAACCACCTGAACCGCCTGTTCCAAGTCCTGTTGCATAAGTAATATGTACATTACCATACATTGCAGAAACAAACTTCTTATAAAGAGTCTCTGAAATATCTTCTGATGCACAATTTGCCTCTATGATAACCATATCATAGTCGTCAAAATTAAGATCAGCTGTCTCAAGAGCAGCAAGCACATACTCCTCTACATGAATACAATCAGGAGCTGTAAATCTCTGGTTGTATGCTTTCTTCTTCATTATAGAATCAGCAGGAACAGTATATACATTAGAAAGGTCATTGCCCTCTGTATCCTTATATGTTCCAGTTGGCTCTTCAACAACACCAGTCTGAGTCTGACTAAACATACGGTCACCAAGTGAATCCGGTGTAGTCATAGCATTACCATCAGCACTAACAACAAGGAACTTAGCCATGTTCTTAGTTTCATCACCTAATGTAACTTTCTCCCAATGAGAAGAACGTTCTGAACCATCAATAGGAAGATACATGGACTCTGAACCAATCGAACCATCTAAGAAATAATTGATATTATCTCTAGTGCCATCACTCCATGTTGTATCCCACTCAAAGGTATAGTAGTAATGTCCTGAATTAAAGAAATAATCATTTGCAAGCTGTTGCATTGTTATTGTAGTTGTAGGATCTACTACAATACCAGTATCGTTTGGACTGTCAATAACAAGTGGCTTGTAATCTCCAACTGCAAAAGTATGAAGGATGTTGTAAACCTCTTCACAAATATCATTAGTTGTCGAATACTTATTATTTGGATCCTGACTTACATAGATGAAATCTGCCTGAGAAATAATCTTAAGTGCTTCCTCATCAGTATCCTTAACATCAGATGCCTTAAAGTAATTGTAGACAACCTTGTCAGCACCCTCCATCTCCTCATCTATAGTTCTGTTTCCATTGATGACAAAATCTTTAAAACTGCCATCTTCTACCATAGCCTGTAAGCTTGGAGATGTAGCACCTGAACCAATCTCTACAATTCTGTAGCATGGGTCAACATCTCCGCTTTCATCACGTGAATTTTCAATAATGTAATCAATATTAGTTTTAACAGTAGCAACTGTATCGCCAGCTGCTGCTACTAAAGTTTCATCAGTTCCCTGCTGTACAGGATCATCTGCAAGCGAGAAGGTAATAGCTGTAACAGCCATAGCCATTAAAAGAACCACTGATAAAGCTGATAACATTATCTTTTTATTTAATCTCATATAGCTTTTTACCTCCTTCTTACTTCTTAACCTTTAATACATACGAGTTTCTGATGTTTACCATACCTAAAGTGGTATAGGTCATATTTCTGTCTGAGAAGTTAAGGTCAACACCTATTGAACCATTCTCATCATCAATAACAACTGTACATCCACTGACAGTTGAACCATCAGCAAATTTTAAATAACTGAATGAACTGCTATAAACATAAAAGTTTAATTTGTCATCAGCATCTGTACTATCATAGTAATCATTTAATGCTGTCATATAAGCATATTTTCTTTCATAGTACATATTTTCTTCATCAAATGTATAAATATTTCTAACTGTGTCATTGGTAGTGTATACAGTGTTTCCTGTTGAAGATACAACATCCACTGTCGCACCTGCTGCATCAGTTGCAGTAGCCTGAACAATTACATTGTCTACCTCTCCAGTAAGATGATTTGTAAACTCTGTCTTACCTGGTGTATACTCTGATACAAAATCCATATCAATAGCAACTGAATTGTCAATAATAAGCTGCTCAACGTATATTGATGCTCCATCAGGAATATTCTCAAAATATACTATCGGATATCCTGACTTGTATTCTGGCATAGCCGTGAGAATACTCTCATGAGCTGAATCTTTAACGAAATAAGTAAGCTCTACTGTAGGATCCTGAACATCTTTTTCGCTAAACTCAAAATCTAACACATCTGAACCTGATGTAGGCTCCATATATCCTAATATATATACATCTGTAGCCTGCATAATTGAATCGGTAATCTGATCATATGTTTCCTGTGCTGAGTTGTGAACTGTAATGTCTGCTTTAGACTTTTTGTAGTTCGCAACACTGGAACCCATGAATGCACAAACTGCTGTCATCAAAAATGCTAAAATCGCCATGGCAATTATCAACTCTATAAGAGTGAAGCCACTATTACTTTTAATTTTTTCTTTCACAGTTTATCACTCCTATTCCTAATATAATTGATGACTACCGTTCGCCTTAAGTCTTACTTCATCAACAAGGCTTCCGTTACTATTATAGAACTCGTATAAACCAGTTCCCTTTGAACAAGTTCCATTTTTGTTAAATACAATATATACACCGGTTGAATCAACAGTTTTTACAGTACCTGCTTCATTCTCATATTTTATGATAACCTTGGAAGAAAGGTTTGTACCCTTTCCTCCATTTTTGTTTTCTGAATTCTCGAAGTAATACTGATCAGTTGCATCATCATAATATCCTGTCTTAACATAGTATCTTCCACTAGAGGTTTCAAGATATAGGTACATACATCTTTTATAATTTGGTTGCTCTACTCCACTGACAATACACATCTGTCCTTTTGCTTTAGACATTGTGTCTGCCAAAACAGAGTTAAAGCTCACCGCTGCATCTTTTGCTTTTGCAGAATTAATCATCGATAATGTAACAAGTGCTATACCGGATAGAATTGCGATAATTGCGATACATATTATCATCTCTACCATAGAGTAGCCTTTGTTATTTTTCATAAATCTTCTCTTCATTCAGGCCACCTCTATTCTACATATTTCATCCAGTTTTCAAGACTTACAACATCTGTGTAGCTAATCTGGTTAACGTTTATACCCGCATTACCTTGATTATTTGCTGGATTGTAGTTCTTGTACTCTGTGAATACACTGATAACTTTCTCACATAATGTATCACTTGAAGTTAAACATTCTCTTAAAATACTTCTACAAATCTCAGGGCTGGCAGTAATACTTGTAACCTTATTTCTGATATAAATCTTACCACCGGCAACAATAAGTCCCTCGAAAGATGTTACATCATCACCAAATACTACATCACCCTTAGTAATAATCATACCTCTTATATTGCTATCACCTTTAATAACAAGAGTCTCTGAACCATCATTAATCCACACCTTATATCCTGATGTAAGTGCAAGATTATCTGGTGTTACGTTTGTAGTGATATTGCTCATGATAAGATATTTGTTGATAGGAGTAATAACTGTATCACCAAAATTCTCATCCTCCACTAAATCCTTAACATACTGTTTTTCAAGATTTAATGCTTGGTCATAATGGTCGAGATTCCACTTCATAAAGTTGTATTCCATCTCGAGGTCATTAGATAACATTAATGCATCTGTTTCAATATTAGGAACAGTAACATTTGTAGTAACATTTTGGTCATAATCTCTGTTACCAAGCAAATTGCTGATAACAGTCTCATCATTCTTAGTAACCATAGTAAATTCATTGTTTACCTTAGCAGTGATTGCACCACTAGAGTAGATATTACCTGTTACTGTTGGAACCTTGATATCTGCTACTTTGAAATCATCATAACCATTGAGATAATCAACTATAGTAGTAAAAGTTTCATCTTCTTCATCTGTTGCTTTTTCATAGTATGCAACAATAAATCCTGTTGCATATTCATCTGCATTAGCATAAGAATTAACAATATTTGCAGCCTTTGTATCTGTTGCAGATTTAGTTTTAATTACATCGTAAGCTGTAGCAAAATCATAATAGTAATACATTTTACCTGAAACACGCTCAGATATAACAGGTACATAATCACCAAATACTGATGTAGGGAAGAATTCACCAAAGAAATCAACACCAGCAAACTCATCTGCTAACTCCATACCAATAAATGTTTTCTCGCCTACTGTAACAGACACAACATTAGATGATTTAGCTACAGGTATGTAAGCAAGCTGCGAACTTGCAACCGAAATACTTTCACCTGTCTTATAATCTCTTATGTAACTTGTAACAGTCAATGGTCCTACTGTTACAGTCTCAGTTGGCTGATATGAATAAGTCTGAGTAATTACATCAACCTCTTCAGGTGTAGTTCCTTCTTCTGGTGTTTCCTCAATAGTTTCTTCAACACTGACATTTTTCTTTGACATCTCTATATAAGCACGACCTGCGAGATAAATCTCTGTTGCATCCTGCAAATTAAGAGTTGACTGCTGTCCGTTGACGATAATTGCACTACTGTTGTAGTGACCTCTGTTTTCAGTAACAACTACATCATCAACTGTAACAACTTTTCCATCCTTATCATATACAGGAACTGTAAAGTTCTCAGTATTAACTGTTGGAACGAAAGTTCTGTTATCTTTTTCTGTGCTATCACCATATCCGTAATAGCCACCCTTTAATGTGAATGATGAACCGGCAGCATTGATTTCTGTATCGTCCTTAACAAAAAGATTAGCTCTTATTACTGCTACAGGACCCTCAAATTTGCCCTCGTCATCTATTCTGCTGTATCCATCTAAAATAATATTATCAACCCATACGTCAGCCGATGCATTTGAACCACCGTCCTTACCATAAATAGAAAGGTCTGATGAATCCATAACCGCTATAGAGCCTGGTACGATAATATTTTCAGCCATGATTGAAACCTGTGTATCATCGATATAAAGACCTGAGTACATACTGTTAAGGCTTTCACCGTCAAACTTAGCACTCTTACCAGCTTTATCCTTTAAATAGAGGTTTTCATAATTGTTATCTATAGCTGTGTCATAATATTTTGATGTAACACTTGAATGGTCAAATTCAAAAGTTACTCCTTCTGCTGAACCTTCTACTGTATATGTCTTCTTAAAAGTCATATCTGCATCTGCTGCAGCAGTATTATAATCCTTGTTGTAATAATCTGATGCTGCATAAACATTACCAACGATTGTAACAGGATTACCTTCCTGTGAAATCTCAATACCCATATCAGCTATCATTGCAAAATCAAAGATTGTTGAATAGTCTGATGTAAGGTTGTTGAAATTAACCTCGAAATTAGGTTTACCAATAACAATATCAGTAGAAAGAGTCTGAGTAAATGTTCCTCCTCCTGATGTGCCATATTCCTGAGTTCTTGTAAGTGTTACATTCTTAATAGTAATCGCATTTTCTGTTATATCTATTACAACTTTATTCTTATCTAAAACAACTGTCTCGTTTGAGATAAAGTTTTCAAGAGAGTCTGCTAAAACAGCACTACCCTGCTTGAAATATGCACTATTTTTGATGTTCTCCATAAATCTGTCTTTAAACATTTTATTGGCATCTTCATCAGATATAGTAGTATATGTTTTTAATGTTAAATCATATCTTACCATATTCTCAATAGTGTAATTATAAGCCTCTTTCAACTGATCTACCGTATGTGAGCCAACGCCTGCATAGATTTCTTCCATCGCCTGCTCTACATAGTAGAAGTTGTCTCTGGCATTTAAATTTTGCATTTTAAGCTTATATGCATAGCCGGCTGCTGAAAGCAAAGCACCAACTACGATACCGATAAATGCAAGTGATACAATAACCATTACTATACTAGAACCACGGTTATTTAATTTTTTGAAAAGCTTTTTAATTTTCTTCAATTAATTAACCCCCTTTGCTCCAGTAAGAATTACTGTATTATATCTGTCATTATTAGGGTCGAGTTTTACAGTTACTGTAAAAAGTCTATCCTCTAAATAAACATCCTCTGATAAATCCTTGATATTCACAGGGTCATATGCGCCTCTTACCTTAGAGAGATTTGGCTTATCTGATATAACATAATCAAATACGCTGAACTGTGCACATGAAAACTGTGGATCTGTTACATTTATATCCAACTCTGTTAATTCAGTTGGAAGATTTGTAAATATATCTATAGGCTTTGTCTCTGTCTGAGATGCCTTATTGATATGAATACAAACCTTGTTATCCTCTGTTGCATTATTCACATAATAAACAGGGTCTTTGCTTGATACATCAATACCAAGCTTAGCTAACTCTGCATTAGAATAGTCCATCTGTGGTTTGTATAAAAACATCTTAACCGGCTGCTTAACACCATCAACTGTATTCTCTACATTACAGTCAATAACAATGTATTCGTTTTCTGCATAGAATACATTTGAACCTGTTTTTGTAGTAGAGAATGGCTGGTATTCCATATAGATGTCAGGACAATTATCACCAATTTCATCTTTGTAGAATTTCTGTGAGAATACATTGTAAGTGAGCTTATCGTTCTTACTTCCATCTACCTCTTCATCTGAAGAAACTGTTGTAAGGACCTGATTCTCATAGTATACATCTACCTTAACGATAAAGTATTCTCTGCCATCTGAGGCATCTGTACCCTCATCTACATAAATCTTAGTAAGCTTTTTAAGTCCATTAATATATCCGTATGTATTAAGGTAACCAGTGTTTTGTCCAAGCATCTGAGCTTCCCATTTTTTAGGGTCAGCCTCTTTCATACGCTCCATTGCTTTTGCGTAGAGGTCTTTCTCTGCCTGATTATCAAAATTAGTCGCATTACCTGTTATGATTGGAACCTTAGTCGCATCTAAGTCATGCATGTTACCGAGGTTAATCTCGTTAGGGTCTGCCACATGATTATCAGCATATGTGCCTGCATCCCTACATACAATAGCTTCTACATAAGTTCCTGTTGCATCATATTTAACATAACTACCTTCGCTTGTTTTCTTAAAATTGTCTGCTTCGCCTACATCATCCGGTATCTCGTATGCAATACGCAAAGACTTGTCACCTTCAAATTTAGCAGCCATGATTTTATTATTTAAATCATCAAGAATAACTGTTCTTGTGTATGTGTTTTTTGCCCCTGGAAGTTCTGCATCGTTAAGAGAATATGTTCTAGTAGTGTATGTAAGCGATGTTAAATCAAACATCTTAGTAGCGTCATTATATACCTTAACAGGGTCTGCACTTACCTCATTTGTTGCAGGGTCATATAAATACACCTCGCAGGTTCTTGTTGTATTGACATCCGGAGCGGCTGTACAGTGAACTGTAAGACTTGTGTCTGTGGATGCCAAAGTTGCTAAATCTGATTTTTGATAATATTCCAATAAATACTCCGCATTTTCATTAGCATGCTGCTGTTCTTTAGCTTTGCGGTTAGTATACATTGTTGAAGCAAACTGTTTTAAAACAGGTGTGATAAGTATTGTTAATATGGCTATGGCTACTACGACTTCGATTAATGTGAAACCTTTGTTCTTGTTTCTTGCCATAAATCCCATCCTCTCTTAGTATACCTTAACTGTACCTGATTTGCTTCCCATAGTAAATCTTGGTGAAGTTGCGTCATCGCCTTCAACCTTGAAGAATACTGGAACAGTTGTGTCGTTATCAACTGTTACCTTTACTCCGTTTGCATCATCTGAATCTACTCTCTCAGCAGACTCTACATATACAGTAACATCCTTTGAAGTTACTTCCATAGAATATGACTCATCACCGATAGTGTATGAAACATAATTCTTTCCGTCTTCCTCGTATACCTTAATAGCAAGATTTGCTACCTCATTATCTCCAAAAGTAACATAAGTATCTGAACCACCTGCTGAAACAATAACTCCGTCTGTAGCATCGTTGTTAGCATTGTTTAAAGTTACTTTGATGTCGTGGTCACTTACAATAGAAGCTCCGTCATCTGTGTCATACTCGTAAGTGTTAGCAGATGGAGCACCTGCACCACCGTGGAAGATGTTATCTACACCAGTCTCTACGTCAAGGTTAAGAGTATCAGCCTCTCTGCCCTCTCCTGATACACAGTATGCATGCATATTAATAGAACCTGAATATGACTCATTAGTCTCATCATAAGCAATATTGATTGAGCTGATGCTCATTCTATACTTATATGCCATAATGTAGTTTACAAAATCCTTAACACCGTCGTATGTACCTTCATATGAAATAGGAAGTGATGACTGATAGCAAGAATATCCACCAGTAGCTACTCCTGTCTCATCAACAGAACCACCTAATGTATAGAACTGCTCTGGTTTACCTAAACCAGTAGAACTAATTAAGAACTCACCCTCGTGAGCATCCTCACAGCCCTTAATGAACATAACTGTAAGCTCCTGATCAAGTGTAGCTGGGAAATATGCTACCATATCATCAAAGGCCTCGTTAAACTCAACTATCTGCTCTTCGTACATTTTTCTGTTCTGTTCTTTTTCTCTTAATTCATTTAATCTAGTTTCAAGTGTATCTGCCTCAGATTTAAGTGCATCTGTCTCCTCCTGATTTGGCTTAAATACATACATGTATGAAGCACCTACAAGGAGTACGGCAAGTAAAAATAAAATTATTTTTGCGTTATTTTTAGACATAATCAAACCCTCCTTCTATCCTTCTACTCTGCTGCTGCTTCTGTTGCTGTATCATCAACAGGTAAAACATATATAGCTGTAACTGAGAAATTGAATGTAGTTTCGCCAGAAGCTTCATCTACATCCTTTGAAAGACTTCCGATATATACGTCATCTATACACTCGATAGTCTTAAGCTGAATAATAAACTCAGCAACATCCTCATAGCTGTTTGCGATAGCAGGAAGTGTTACACCCGCATCATTAGAAGAAAATCCTGTAAGTACAACACCTGCTGGAGTTTTCTCTTCTAACTGATTGATTACTGTGCTAACATTTTCATTTAAGTGGTATGTAGAAGCAAACATAGCTGTTGCATCTACGAATTTAGCCTGAGCAGCTTCCCACTCAGTAATAATATCTTCGATATCTTTAATCTCTGCGATTTCTCTCTCTAAATCATCTACCTCATCCTGAGCCTTGTTCTTCTCCTGAATAGAGTAGAATGCAAGTCCTGCGGCTGCAATAGCACCAATGATAAAGATTGCTACATAAGGAGCAATGCTTCCACCACCCTCTTTGCCTGATTTCTTAGCGGCATCAAGTGGTACAAAATTCATAGGAGCAAAAGCTGCACCGATAGGAGTTACAAGATATACAGGGTTGTATACCTTAAGGTCAATGCTTGGGTCAAACTTAATGTTGTATAAGCTGTCCATGATACGTGTGCTTACATTTAACTGAATCTTGAAGAGTCCGTCAATACCTCTGATTAAAGCACCGTCACCTGTAAGGAAAACATCCTCGATAGGTTTGTCAGGGTTCTTAGTAGCATAATAGTCCATAACACGACCAATGTTGTTGATAAGATATCTGAATGCACCTGTAGCTTCGTTATCATCGAAATCTACAGTAATAAGTCTGTCATTCTGAAGTAATGTCATAGCTGTAGTAGCATCAACGCCTTTATCGTCCATTACTACATTAACAACTGAGTTTGTACCATAAGGTACTGTTCTCTGAAGAAGGAGATTGTCACCCTGTACGATATTAAGTACAGTAGACTCACTTCCTAACTGGATTACCATGGTTGTTGCGTTTGCAGCTGTCTGAGTCTTGATAAGCTGAAGCATAGCATTACCGATGTAATCAAGTGAAACTACGTTTAATCCTGCTAAAATACCAAGGTCGTAGTATGACTTAACCATCTGTGAAGGTGCTGCTACAGCAAGTACTCTTAACTGCTTGTTGTTTTGCTCATCGATAACTGTTTCAAGTACTGAATGAGAAACCACGTAATCTTCTATATTTACAGGGAAATACTCTGAAGAGTTCTGGTTGATGATTCCTCTGATTTTGTTCTCTTTTACGAAAGGTATAATAACTTCTCTGTTTACAATCTTAGTTGATGAAAGAACGAAGATTGCGTTTCTGTTAGAAATACCTCTTGATACGAGCTGTTCTCTAATAGCATTTGCTATTTTCTCCGGCTCCTTAATTACACCATCTTCATAAGAATCTTCTGGTGTTTCAAAAATAATAACATTGTGAATGTTAGTCTGCTTCTTCTGTGAAGCAGTAAGTTCGATAATAGTAATACTTTCGTTTGTGATATCAATAGATAACACCTTATTGCTCTTTGCCATTCGTTATAGCCTCCCTCGCTAATCAGTGATTTAATAAATTTTAAGGACTAAAAGGTAGCCCACATACTCAGGTACCAGCTCACGAGCTGCTCACCCCATATCATCGCTATAAATACGCCCATAGAAAGGTATGGGCCAAAAGCCAACACTCTGTCAGCTTTTTTTATAGCCATTAAAGTAAGATGTATAATAGAACCCAAGATACATCCTATCAAAAATCCTATAATATTAAGCTGCCAGCCCAATAGTAAGCCGGTTGCTGCCATAAGTTTTATGTCGCCGCCTCCTATACCTCTGCCTCCTGTAAAAAGAAACAGTAAGAATAAAAAACCGCTGACTGCAAACAAACCGATTACATACTGACTCCAATTACCTATATCAGTAATAAGTCTAATCAGTCCTAAAAGTAATATAAAAATGTTGAATCCCACTGGGATTTCATGCGTGCGCCAGTCAATGACGCTAAGTGCAAGTAAGGCAGAAGCACACAGGCAGTAAAGGACTGTCTCCAAAGTAATACCTTTTACGAGGTAAAGTATTATGTACAGCAAACCGTTAAGTCCTTCGACTATAGGATACTGGGCAGATATATGTTCTTTACAGTACCTGCACTTTCCACCTAAAAATAAATAACTAAATAATGGAAATAAATCATACCAAGCCAAGGTATGACCACAATTCATACAATGAGACCTGGTCAGGGTCACACTCTCTCTAATAGGAAGTCTAAGGATTAAAACATTGACAAAGCTGCCAATAATAACTCCATAAAGACCAAACAATATAGAAAAAATAAGATCAATTACATCAAACATAAGTCCGATATCCCTTCCAAGTCAAAATAGTAAAATATACAGCTAAATTCCACCTGGCGAATCAGGTGGAATTTGAACTGTTATTAAATATAAAATCTTACTGGTAGCACTCGCAAACCTCTGGGCAGATTTCGAAGATACCGTTCTCTCCATCGATGATAGAAGCTGCAGTAAGTTTCTGGAACTCTGCAAGAGTCTTGCCAGACTTAGCAATATAAACCTCTACTGAACCAGTAGTTGTTACGAATACATAGTAGCTCTGTGATGACTCACCCTTACCAGTCTTAGCGTCTTTTTTGTACTTAATCTTAGGTACTGCACCGTTAAGTGACTGTCCAAGCTCGTTAACAAGAGCATCCTTTACAGCAGTAGCATCTTTTCCTGAACTTGAAGTCCAACCAGAAACTGTCTCTGCACCACCTGAAAGCTTGATAGCCTTAGCTGAACCAGTAGCAGTATAACCTGTTGCAGCAGCAGAAGTAGATGCAAACTTACCAGCTGGAGTGAGCTCGATAAGAGTATCAGCTGCAGTGAGGTACTCAGAGATAGACTCTGTACCAAGTGCTGTGTTAACTGAAGTCTCGATAGTATCTGCTGAAGATACATCGTTAGATCTTCTTGACTTATCAATATATCTGATAAGTGCTGGTGCAATAGCACCTGCTAAGATAGCCATAATCGCAATAACGATAATAAGCTCAACTAATGAGAAACCTTTGTTGTTCATTTTCTTCATAATTTTCTCTCCTTTTCTTTTTTCTTTCTTTAATTATATATGATATTATCCTGTCGTCCTCGCCCAACAGGGTATATCCAAATAGGATAAATATGTAACGGATAAATCCTAGTAGCTGTCGATAGCGTCGTACATACCAAGCATAGGTGAGTAAATCGCAATAACGATACCACCAACAACAACTGCCATAAGTACGATAATCATAGGCTCTAACATAGCTGTAAGAGCATCTACTGCGTTGTTAACTTCCATCTCGTAATAGTCAGCAACCTTATCCATCATGTCTTCGATATTACCAGTTTCCTCACCGATTTTAATCATCTGAGGTAACATAGGTGGGAATATCTCCATATCTCTAATAGGTTTTGAAAGAGGAACACCCTTTGCAACCTGAGTTTTGGCATCTAAAAGACCATCTCTTATAATCTTGTTTTTCTGCATCTTGGCAACCTGCTCAATAGCATCCATAAGAGGAATACCTGATGCCATAAGAGTACTAAGTGTTCTTGCAAAGCTTGCAGCAGCAGATTTGATAGTTAAGTTACCGAAAAGAGGCATTTTGATACCTATCTTTGCAAATAACATAGTACCTGGTTCTGTGCTCTTGAAAGCTTTAATAGCAAACACTATAGCAACCACTATAAGAATAACTATGTACCACTTAGTCTGTAAGAACTCTGATAAATCAACCAGCATCTGTGTAGGTTTTGGAAGACTTGAGCCCAAATCCTCAAACATCTCTGCGAACTGTGGAATAACTGTCATAAGAAGAACTATAACTACCGCGATAACTACTATTAAGATAACGATAGGATATGTCATAGCTCCTTTAACCTTAGACTGAAGTTTGTTAGCATTCTCAAAGTGAGTAGTGAGTCGCTCAAAACTTATCTCTAAGTTACCTGACATTTCACCAGCTGCTACCATGTTAACCATGATAGGTGGGAATATCTTAGGATTGAGCTTAAAGGCATCTGCCAAAGTACCACCCTTCTGTACGTAAGCCTGTGCTTCTCTAACACCTCTCTGAAGTGTTTTGTTATCCATCTGCTCTGCCATCATGTCAAGAGCTGTGATAATAGTAACACCCGCATTTAAAACTGAAACGAACTGCTTACAGAACACTGCAAGGTCCTTATCTTTAACTTTTTTACCACCTACTTTAAGTCCACCGGCTCCCTGTTCTTTAATCTCCTGAACAATATAGCCCTCCGACTTAAGCTTCTCTTTGGCTTTGTCCTCGCTTATGGCTTCAATGGTACCTTTTTTGTTTTTACCATTTTTGTCCATAACTTTGTAATTATATTGTGCCATTATTATTCCTCCGACCCATAATTTTAAAAAATGAACAAATTATTAACAATATGTATCCTAATTGATAATACACTAGATTTATATTTTTTGCAATAAAGTTCAATAAATTTTTAATTTTTTGTGAATTTTACACAAAGAATTACATCTGTTTCTTCATAGCAGCCTGATCCTGAGCGTAAATAAGAGCATTATCTCTAGTAATTCTGCCACCTCTGTATAATTCCATAAGGAAATCATCCATAGTAACCATACCCTGTGCTCTACTTGTCTGTATAGTAGACTGTATCTGGTGTGTCTTAGCTTCACGGATAAGGCTTCGTATAGCAGGGCTTGCAAGCATTACCTCGAATGCAGCAACTCGTCCATTGCCATCAGCAGTAGGAATGAGCGACTGTGATATAACACCCTCGAGTATCATGGAAAGCTGTATTCTTGTCTGCTGCTGCTGGTGTGTAGGGAATACGTCGATGATACGGTCGATAGTAGACGCAGCACCGATAGTATGCAGTGTGGAGAAAACCAAGTGACCAGTTTCGGCAGCGGTAATAGCTGTAGAAATTGTCTCAAGGTCACGCATCTCTCCTACCAGGATTATATCCGGGTCTTCACGAAGCGCAGCTCTAAGTGCGTTAGCATAACTAAGTGTATCCATACCAACTTCTCGCTGGTTAACAACTGACTTCTTATGCTTGTGTACATACTCGATAGGATCCTCAAGCGTAATAATATGGTCAGTTAAATT
>JAZSEO010000015.1:0-2695 GCA_045531735.1 Wujia sp.
GTGAGAAAGAGGCTCAAAATATCCTGTCATATTTAAAGACAAGATTTGTACGGTTCTTGGTTTCTGCGATTAAGATAACTCAGCATGCACATGCTGATGTATATCGCTTTGTCCCTATACAAGATTGGTCAAAATCTTGGACTGATGCAAAGTTGTACAATAAATACAAGATGACAAAAGCAGAAATTGCATTTATTGAGGCTAAGATTGATCCTATGGAGTAGTTTTCTACTAAGAGTTTTTGATATTCAACTTTATTAGTGTTATGAATGATAGGTTAAGAGAGATTTTGGGTTATCCGACAAATACTCCATTAAAGTTCTGGTTGAAATATTGGCATAACTATATAAAAGAATTATGCGATTTAGATATTTATGACATACGTGTTGATAACCCACATTTTTTACTTAAGGAAATCGTATCAGAAATAGAATATAATGATTTTAGAAACAATGAGAATAGGTCGTTGTTTAAAGATTTGCTGGGCAAGGCGAGAAGACAAGATCAGGTTTTTGAAGAATTATATAAAGTGGGGATTGGTGTTGTCTTAAAGAATTGGGATACATCCCCTTTGGTTGTCAGGACGATATGTGACGAAATATTGCAGTCTATGGATGAGGGTAGTTACCTCGAAAGATTAGCACAAAAAATACAACATGTCATTGAGGAACAGGATGTTTTGAATGATGAGTTGAAAGATGAAATTTCTTTTTGGACAGACCTCCTTGTTCAAGAATTAGTTTGTTTGGGGGTTGATGTTAAAGATATTGATAAGTTTATTGAAGAAGATGAGTTTGCAATAGCAGAAGATGGTGAAGTCTTGTTCTGTCGAGACTCGTTCTATGAGCTAAAGCGAGAAAACTACAAATCAGAAAGAGAATATTATCATGATGTAAGTGAACGTTATAAATCTCGTTGTATTAAAGAATATGTTGATAATATATTACGACATTTTCATAAAGAGGCAGAAGATGGATATGTGATACTAAGATTGTTAGGAGTAAGAGGAAGTATCAGTTATCGCTTTAAAGATATACATTTATATTCTATAGATAGGGAAACTTACCTTCCTGAAAATAGTATTAGCAAAATTGAAAGAACTAATACGTCTCAATTTGTTAATGCAGCAGTAAAGGTCAAGCATAAATATTTTAATACTTCAATACGGTCTGCAGTACGGCGTCTAGATAGTTTGTTGGATTATTTGTCATTTAATGTTAGATGTGAAGAAGGACTTTCAATCAGTAAACAATTCGCTGCTATTGTGGTTGACGGTGAATTATGTGGATCTTACGATTCTGTAAAAGATGATATAGGCTATATGCACCAATATAGGGATTTAACAGCGTTTGACTTGACTCCATATAATGAGAATATAAATAACTGGTTAAAAGAATTTTCCGGGGGGCGTGACATAGATAATGATACTTTTAGGAAAATAGGAACGTCAACTCATTGGTATAGAAAAGCCCTATCTGCAAAAAAGCATGAAGATAAATTATTATATAGTTGGATTGCATTGGAAAGTCTTTTTAAAGTATCTGATGATGTTAAAAACAACATCTCTCCCAAGAAGAATAGTTCATATAATGTTGCTCAAATCATTTGTGCTTGTATAATGACTAGGAATAAGTTTTATTCTTATGCGTCAAATGTCTACCAATATTTGATAAGGGTGACACAAATGAATGATAATTACTATGATTTCACGGTGGAAACAATAGATAGAGCTAGACTCAACTTAAAACAAGGTGAGTGTCTAGAGTTGTCGTATTTCTTTAAAGAACTACCAGCAATGATATCAGAAATGAATGATGAGATATTCAAAAGAGATTTGCAAAAAGTTCAGAAGTTCTACGATAATGAGAAATCTATTAAAGAGTTTTGGCATTCTGTATGTGGTGACATAACAATAATATATAGATTGAGGAATATGATTGTTCATAATGCAGTTTGTCCTGAGTTCCAGATTAAATTATATGCATATAAAGCTCAATTTATAACGGCTACTCTTATTCAGGCGCTTAGATATCATTATAATAAATACGGAATGGGTATTGATGACGCACTACTACAGATATATTCGAGGTATCAGATTCTTGAGGCAGATATTATAAATCAGATAAATAATTTGAAAGCAAAATAGTCTGCAGAAGATAACTAGATATAAACCCATACAATGTTGGCTATGGACCAAAACAAAATCATATTATATCAGGACGACAACGAGATCACTCGGGTGGCGGTGAGGTTTGCGGATGAGGATTTGTGGTTGACACAGAATCAGTTGGCGGAGATTTATTGCACAAGCCGTGAGAATATCACAATGCATATAAAGAATATATATGCCGATGAAGAGCTGCTGTTGGAGTCAACTAGTAAGGATTTCTTACTAGTTCGCGAAGAGGGCTCCCGTCAGGTGAAGCGTAACGTCGCTCACTATAATCTAGATATGATCATAGCCCTTGGCTATCGTGTTCAGTCACAGGTGGCTGTGCGTTTCCGTAGGTGGGCTACGCAGAGGCTTCATGAGTATATCCAGAAGGGATTTGCTATGGATGATGAGAGGCTGAAGCAGGGCGGAAACAGGTATTTCCGTGAGCTTTTGCAGCGTATCAGGGATATCCGCAGCAGTGAGCGCAATTTCTATCAGCAGGTGACAGATATTTATGCGACTGCAGTCGACTATGATCCT
>JAZSEO010000021.1:0-18532 GCA_045531735.1 Wujia sp.
ACAAAAAGTGAAACCTTGTTATCTTCGTTGAGTGATGTCCATACAAGATTAGTAAACTCATCTATATCATCAGGAATAGATACCCACTTTGGTTCTCCCTCAAAGCTTGGAAGTGGGTTGTCATCATGCATATATGTATGAATAAAATGTCCTTCTCCTGCAACAGGATTCTCGTATGCAAAAGTATATCTGTTGCATGCATCAGGATTACCATTATTGCTCTTTAAAATAGACATAGCATAATTAAATGTTGCATTCTCTATATGCATAACACCTGAAATTCTTGGAGTATAGTTAGGACCATCTGGCTCAAACTCTCTAATTCTTAACGACTGTTCAAAAGTAAGCTGTTTGTCCATTCCATCATAGATAGTATCTGTCTGGTCACCATTAGTTACGATGGTTTTGTCGCCAAGAACTCTTACTGGTGCATATATAATAAGACTTGGGTCCTCAAGCTTAGATGGGTCAAATGCCTCTGTGCGAATACCTTCGCCCTCAGTAACAAACACACGGTTTCTACTGTTTGAGCTTCTTCCCATAATAAAATAAGCTGTTACCGCCTTTGTTCCGTCAGCAGACTTACCTATTACGATACCTCTGCCCGGATATGAGTTCTCTTTTAATTCCTGTTCTAAAGATAACATTTTCATTTTTGTTTCCTCCACTTGTAATAATGAGTAAATATTATATAAATGTTTTAATACATTACATACATATAAAATAAATGAATAGACTTGTTTTTTCAATCCCTATTTTAACAATTTTATTCCTTATCGTTGGTTACATTACCATCACCTTTAAGGTCAATAGGATTTCCCATCATTGTAGGCTCTGGTTTGAAAATACATTTTACAAAATCCTTAGTTATGGCAAGCACCTCACGAATATCTCTCAAGGTCTGACCTCTATATGAAATCTCCTCAGCCGGTATACCGTAAGCCTCAAGGCCCATTGCATCAGCTATATAAAGTGCTCTGTACAAATGATATTCCTGAGTTACAACTATAACCTTTTTTGCCTGAAAAATTTCTTTAGCTCTATACATACTCTCATAAGTAGAAAAACCTGCGTGGTCCATGAAGATATCCTCAGATGGAACACCTTCATCCATAGCATAATTCTTCATGACATTGACCTCATCATAATATAAGCCGCCATGGTCACCACTCATAAGAAGCTTCGGAGAGATATCTGCATAGTATATCTCTATACTTTTATCCAACCTGTCCTGTAGCATAAGACTCGGGGTGTCACCATCTACAACAGATGCTCCCAACACAACTATACAGTCAACATCCTGCATTTTCACTGCTTCTTCTAATGAGATAATCCGGTCTTTAACTTTACCGCGAACATATATGTTTATTCCGACCGCAAATATTCCTGCTGCCAAAGCTAATATCAACAAAACAACCATAATCTTTTTTATAATTTTCAAAAACTTTTTCATAAAATTTATCCAATCAATAAGATATGTCCCAAACATATCACAGCCGGGACATATCTATATTATAATCAAAAATTTTTAAATGATTATTTTTTCTCTACATAATCATACTTGAATACCATTACAGAAAGTGGTGGAACATTAACGCTTATCGCATATGGCATTCTGTCACATGGCTGTGCAACAGCCTTAACAATACCATTAGAAGTACCTCTTCCACCGAACTCCTCTGCATCAGAATTTAATATTTCCTCATATTTGCAAAGACAAGGTGCACCTATAAGATGATTTGTTCTTTCAACAGGAACAAAATTACAGATAAATAATAACTGCTCTTTAGCTGTCTTTCCTCTTCTGATAAATGCTACTATACCTTCTTCTGCATCATCACACTTAATCCACTCAAATCCCATAACCTCATTGTCGTTATAGAAAAGTGAATCGTATCTTGTATACATATGATTTAATGCTTTTACATAGTTCTGCATCTTGCTATGAAGTGGCTGGTCGAGTAAGAACCAGTCAAGGCTTCTTGCCTCACTCCACTCTCTAAGCTGCGCAAATTCCTGTCCCATGAAAAGGAGTTTCTTGCCCGGATGGCCAAACATAAATCCGTATGCAGTTCTTAAGTTAGCAAACTTATCAAACTCAAGACCAGGCATTTTATTTAACATTGAGCACTTCAAATGTACAACCTCATCATGTGAGATAACAAGAACATAGTTCTCTGAATATGCATATGTCAAACTAAATGTAAGCCTGTTATGGTTAAATGATCTAAAGTATGGGTCAAGCTTCATATACTCAAGGAAGTCATTCATCCAGCCCATGTTCCACTTAAACAGGAAACCAAGTCCCTTAAGTGATGCAGGTGCTGTAACACCAGCCCATGCTGTAGACTCCTCTGCAATAAGATATGCTCCAGGATTTCTCTCCTCCATAACTGTGTTAATGCTCTGAAGAAGCTCTATTGCATCATAGTTCTCATTGCCTCCATCTTTGTTAGGAAGCCACTGTCCACTCTGTTTTCCATAGTCGAGATAAAGCATAGACGCAACCGCATCTACACGAAGTGCATCTACATGGAACTTCTCTACCCAGAAAAGTGCGTTAGAAGTAAGGAAGTTTGCAACCTCTTTTCTACCATAATCAAAAATATATGTTCCCCAGTCTGGATGCTCTCCTCTTCTTGAATCTGGATGCTCATAAAGTGGCATACCATCAAATCTTCCAAGTCCGTGTGCATCTCGTGGAAAATGTGCAGGAACCCAGTCAAGAATTACGCCGATTCCACGTGAATGCATATAATCAACAAAATACATGAAATCTTCTGGAGTTCCGTATCTGCTTGTAGGTGCATAATAATTTGTTACCTGATAACCCCATGAACCATCAAAAGGATATTCTGCGATACCCATAACCTCTATATGAGTATATCCCATATCTACAACATAATCACCAAGCATTTTGGCCATATCGCGATAATTATAGAAACCAAAATCCGAATCCTCATGTTCTTTTTTCCATGAACCAAGATGAACCTCGTAAATAGACATAGGCTTTTTCATTCTGTCTACTCTGCCAGTTTTATCTCTCTCCTCAACCCATTTTGCATCTGTCCACTTAAAGTTTCTTAAGTCTGCAACTATGTTTGCATTATCAGGTCTCATCTGTGTCTGATTTCCATATGGGTCAGCCTTATATAGTATATCTCCATCTCTTGTAAGTATCTGGAACTTGTATACTGCTCCTGGCATAACATCAGGAATAAAAAGCTCATAAATACCTGATGCCGGATGAATCTGCATAGGATTAAGTGCTCCGTCCCACATGTTGAAATCACCAACAACACTGACCTTTCTTGCATTAGGAGCCCACACAGCAAAGTATGTACCCTTAACACCATCTATTGTCATAGGATGTGCACCTAATTTTTCATATATATCGTAATTTTTACCCTCTGCAAAAAGATATACGTCGTAATCTGAAATAAGTGAATCAAATGCATAGCAATCTGCAGATGTAACTGTTGTCCCATCATGATATTCTGTCTGGAAACGATATTTGTTTCCTTTATATTTTTTCTTATCAAAATATGCTCCATAAAAGCCTTCTCCAAGCACCTCCATCTCAACAGGATTTTTACCTGCCACAGAAGTGATTGATACTTTTTTGGAATGTGGCTTATAAGCTGTAATAACCTGTCCATCACCGTAATCATGGATACCAAGAAGATGCTTAGGTGCATTAAGCTCACCTTTAATAAGCTCATCATATAAAACCCAGTTAACCCAATTTTTAAGTCTGTAATTCATACTTTACCTCCATCGTAACTTGTATATTTACAGGCAAGCCTGCATAAATTTAAAACTTATGTGGTCTTCCCAGAAACACAATAAACTGTCTAAGTAAAACCATAAAAATAATTAAAATCAGAACTAATATAACATACGCTACCAAAAGCCATCTCGCATACTCGGGTGGAAAAAGTCCCTGCAATATATCTCCCTCGCAAAAATATCCGTAATCCATCTCAAAAATCATATTTCTCACACCCGAAAAAACCTTATTGTCACCAAAGATAAGAAACAAGGAATTGACAGATGTAAAAAGTGCCGCCAATAATCCACCATATACAAGAGGCATATACATTCGTCTTTTTGAGATAAACCACATAGCATAGCATCCGACTATAAGAGTTACTACTAAGACAACTACTGCCAGTTTATAGTACACTTTTATAGCATTAAGCTTTTGTGTGTTTTCTTTTGTTAATTCATATCCTGAAATATCATAACCCTTTTCAAAAAAATCTGTAAAAGATTCTGATAGTTGCTTATAATATAACGCTACCTCCGCAGGGCTTTTTATGGGAAACCCTTTTATTTGTTGATGTGTTTCCTCATAATATTGTTCATAACAACGATTATATATTGTATTATTTTTTGCCAAAATACACATAGCTGTGCTGGTTATAAACAAAGCCACACATATACTGGCGATTATCTGGTATTTCGTAAATCTATCCATAAACTTATCCAAGCAGTATTCTGCCTTATTCTTTCAAAAAACTTCACATACTCTGATATTGTACCATTTTTAACGGTTTATGTAAAGAAAGCTTTGGTATGTTTTTTACTTGATATAAACCTTGTTTTAGAATATAATATTTCTATATATTTTTAGGGTTTTATGGGATATTTTCCCTTATATTTTGTAAAGGGCGGTGAAATAATATGGCATCATCTAATTTCATGAACAGCAATGACGTTGCAACCTTTGTCTTAGAGACAGATGCACCATATAATATATTAGATTTCGATCAGGGTCTATGTACTATGACAGGATATTCACCTCGTGAATTATCCAAAAAAATATGTACATTGGACAATCTTCTTTATGTGGAAGATTTCACAGAGGCAATCGCTTCAATAAACTACCAGTTGAGCATTTCAAACCTAATAAGCATGCAGCATCGAATTGTCACAAAAAGCGGCAATATTCTTACTGTACTTTGCAATGGTCAGGCTTTTTCTTTAAATGATGGTCGTGACGTATTACAGTGCGTTTTCACAGATATTACCAATTTGGAGACTGCTGCCAACGAAACTGCTCAGGCTAAGACTGATTTGGAAATTTTCTCCAACACAGTTCCTAGTGGAATAAGCAAGCATCTTTTGGATAACAATCTTACTCTCACATGGGCTAACAATTATTTTTACGACATGTGCGGATATACTCCAAAAGAATACAACGAGCAGTATGGCAAAAACATGTTACCTATCGTTCTCGCAGAGGATTTAGCTTTAGTAATAGATGCTTTGGCTGACCTCACAG
Source organism: Wujia sp. (assembly GCA_045531735.1). GTDB lineage: Bacteria > Bacillota > Clostridia > Lachnospirales > Lachnospiraceae > Coprococcus_C. Next base: position 5,288 of record JAZSEO010000021.1, read on the forward strand.
AAGAGTCAAACTCTAAAATCCTTAATTTCCGTATCAAATGCGCAGACGAAAGCATCAAATGGGTTAATGCGATTTTCGCAAGAGCCGGTGAAATCTCAGACGGTTTCCCAGTTGTCAACCTTGTTATGTCTGATATTACAAATCTTAAAATCGCCGAGATGAAGGCTATGCTGGAGGAGCAGAAATATCTCATTATCTCTGATATTTCAGAAGAGCTCCCTTACGAATATGACATAGAGGAAGATGTCATTACTTTTGCCGAGAAATTTAACCATATTTTTGAGGGCAATGCCATTATTACTAATCCTGCAAACAACATGGTCAAAGAAGGACTTGTTTCCAACGACACCAAAGAAGCCATAGAGGAGCTTTTCTATCTTGCAGGAGCTGGAACAGAATACCATTCTACAGAATTCAAATTAAACACTAAAAACGGAGGCTATCAATGGTACTTTTCTACCTTCTCGACTATCTATGATGATGACGGGAATCCTCTTCGTGTAGTCGGACTTTTACGAAACATTCACACGCAGAAGGTTGAACAGCAAAAGCTTCTTACAAAAGCAGAGACTGACCTCATGACAGGTCTTTTAAACAAAGCTACGACAGAGAGCAAAATCAAACAGCATTTAAGAGAGCTTAACGGTAACAACTACAATGTTCTTATGCTGGTTGATATTGACGATTTCAAAAACATTAACGATACATACGGACATTTGAAGGGTGATGAGGTAATTATTGATATTGCCAAAGCCCTTATGGATATTACCAGTGAATACGATTTAGCAGGTCGTCTGGGTGGTGACGAATTCTGCGTATTCTTTAGTAATCTTTTAGATACTCAGGTTGCCTGTGAAAAAGCAACACTTATAGCTGACAGATTGAGAGAGCTTTATCCTGGCGGTGATTCGTGCAAGGTCACACTTAGCATTGGTATTGCTGCTACTAACGAGCAAATCCCTTACAATATTCTTCTCGAGAACGCAGACACTGCACTATACCAGGCAAAACTCAATGGCAAAAACTGTTACTACTGCTATAAGGAAGACATGAAACGTGGCAACTACGAAAATTCACGTACAAAAACAGGTGAGCAAACCTCTGAGTCAGAAAAAGTTATCAATGAACTTTTGTCTTCACTTTTCAGTAGTACAAACACCTACAGTGCAATAGAAAAAGCACTTACACTTATTGGAAGCAAATTTGATATTGATAAAATCAGCATATGGGAATACAGCTTCAACAAAAGCTTCGTAGATTGCACTCATCAATGGTGTAAGGAGGGTATAACTAACGACAGAGCAATAAAACAGCACACTCCTGCCACTATTTTTGAGGAGCTTAATTCTATGGGGGCAGACGGCATTGTTTATTCGTCTGACACTTCACTTATTAAGCTTAACTCTTCAAGCATGAGCCCTGTTGCTGAGGGCATAAAAAGACTTATACAATCTCAGATTGTTTTGAACACAAAGGTTATTGGATATATCAGTTTTTACTCAAAGGACTCAACCAAAACCTGGAATGCAACCACACTCTCTACATTCAAGCTTTTATTCAAGCTTCTGGGTGAGGCAGTATGCGCTAAACAGAGCCTGAAAAGTCTGTCGCTCTTAAGAGAAGACACAATAAGAGCCTTTGATGTAGTTCAGGATCCTATTGTCATAGTTGACAAGGACACTTGCGAAATCATGTACTTTAATGATGTCGCTATCGACTACTATCCAAACCTCTCGCTTAATGGCAAATGCCATAGCTGTATTTATCAGGAATCTTCACCTTGTAAGGATTGTCCACTCCATAAAATGACAGAAGGCAAGCCAGTTAAATTTACTAAGCAAAACAATTACATCAAAGATATGGTTGATATATATATCACTCCAATCAAATGGAATACCGGAAGCAACACCTTCCTTATGGCTACTTCTGCACACAAGGAAACAAAATCCGAGAGAATACGAAAAGAAATGGAGCAAAACATCGCCATCGAAAAACGTATTGCAGAGGCATCCTACAGGGATATTATAACAGGCTTTGGAAACTACGAAAAATTCAAACTTGATGCTCAGGAAATCCTGAACAATAATCCAGAACAGGATTATGTTATGTTCTATTTTAATATCAAAAACTTTAAATATATTAATGAGACATACGGACATAACATTGGTGACTTAACACTTAAAACTGTCGCCGGTGTAATGAACAAATATTTATGCGAGGGTGAAGCATTTGCAAGAGTTATAAACGACACCTATATCATGCTGATTCATTACAAGAATCAAGACAGTTTTATGGATACGTTTAAAAACATCAAAAATGAAGTTCACGATGCCTGTCGCGTAATACAGGATAGATTTGTAATAGACTTTACAACCGGTATTCTTATAATAGACGAAAACATGCATTCCTATGGCATTAACAGACTCGTGGATAGAGCTATGATGGCTGGTAAATCTATCGACCAGAGCACTGGTATATCATATGCATTCTATGACGATGAATACCACAAAAAGGTATTAAACGAGGCTCAAATCGAAAACAGCATGCATTCCGCTTTAGAAAACAACGAATTCTGTGCATACGTTCAGCCAAAATATGACATCAGCACAAATTCACTTATCGGTGGAGAGTTGCTTGTACGTTGGCTTTCTCCATCAAAAGGATTCCTCGAGCCAGCCTCCTTTATCCCATCCTTCGAGAGAAACGGTTTTATCTACAATATCGACTGTTTCATGTTGGAGGAGGCATGTAAATCGTTAAGAAAATATCTGGATAACGATATATATGTATTACCATTTTCAGTAAACATATCGCGTATAACCTTATCTCAACCTAACTTTGTCAACAAGGTTATGGATATTGTAGACAGATATTATATTCCACATCATTATCTGGAATTCGAAATTACAGAAAGCATATTCTCTGAAAATTATGACCAGATGATTGATGTATTAAAAACATTAAAGGACATGGATTTCCTTATCAGTATGGACGATTTTGGTACTGGTTATAACTCTCTTACATTACTAAGAGATTTGCCAATTGATGTAATAAAGCTTGACCATGATTTCCTATCTCGTTCAGCCGATGATGACAAAAATGCTATCTGCATCTTAAAAAGTATTATCGATATGGCACACGCGCTTGATATACACATTGTCAGTGAAGGAATTGAAACACCTGAGCAGTTAGAAATGCTTAAATCTATCAACTGCGAAATCGGTCAAGGTTTCCTTTTTGCAAAGCCTATGCCTATCGCTGACTACGATAAACTTATTAAGGATAATGCATCCTTATAGATAAGAAGATAATTTGTCTGTTTTTTAATAAAACTATTGACAATAATTGACGTTTTTGCTATTCTATGTCTTGCGTGCGTTTATTGTACGATTGATTAATTCGCGATGGTCCAGCTTATCTAGTGGTGTGGGTGAGTTGTACGTGTCTTGACCAAAGTGATGATTATATAACTTATAAACATTATTTTTGTATGGAGGTGTCTGATTTGGCTAATATCAAATCTGCAAAGAAGAGAATTCTCGTTATCGAGACTAAAACATTAAGAAACAAGATGATTAAGTCTAAGGTTAAGACTATGGTTAAGAAGGTTGAGGCTGCTATCGCTGCTGGCGATAAGGCTGCTGCTGAAGCTAGTCTTAAGGTTGCTACTTCAGAAATCAGCAAAGCTGCTTCTAAGGGTATCTACCACAAGAACAACGCTGCTAGAAAGATTTCTCGTTTAACACTCGCTGTAAACAAGATGGCTTAATTAAATTCTATATAACAAAAAGGAAGCTTATGCTTCCTTTTTGTTTGTCTTATTTTACTGCAAAAGCTTAATAATAAGCATTTCTACAGACATATTATCCTTCATCGCACCTGTTTTTATTGCACTATCTGCCTCTTGGCACCAGTTGACTCTTTCCAGCAATTCACTTTTACTATAGCCATTACACTGAGCAATGTATTTTTTTACTGTAAACGGCGGTATTTTAACAGTTGCTGCAATCTGCGAATTATCTTTACCACTTTCTAATGCTATTTTTGTCTTCAATAGAATATTAAACTGTCTGGTGATAAGATATAAAAGTCGCATAGCTGGCTCTCTAAGCATAAGTAAATCGCTATATAAATCCAACGTTGTTTTCTTATCTTTTTTCGAAAGAGCGTCCATCATATCAAATATTTTACCTTCTATCTGATTTATGCTAAGCACCTCAACATCTTCTGTTGTAACAATACCTTTTTCGAAGCAATAGGATTTGAGTTTTTCTGCTTCGTTATAAAGAGTGGTCATATCCATCCCCACGCCTTCCAAGAGACGATAAACTGCATTGTCATCTATTTTAATATTTTCCTTAGAAAACAAAGCCTTAAGCCATACTAGCAAAGTTCTTTCGTCTGGTGTTTCGAACAAGGCAACTGTCCCAAGCTTAGAAACCGTTTTATATAATTTACATCTTTTATCAATATTTGTCTCTGTAAAAACTATAACTGTTGATTCAGGCAACTGTCCCACGAGCTCATCAATATCATCATTGCCTTTTTTAAAGAAATCGCTATCCTCGACCAAGAGAACTCTCCTGTCAGCAAAAAAAGGCATTGTCATTGAAAAATCAACTATCGGTTCAACTTTCGCATTCTCGCCCTTGTAGACCACATAATTCATAGTATCCGAAGGATCAATCAATGCCTTTATGAGTTTGTCTTTATATTGCGACAGCAAATACTTCTCGCTACCACCCAAAAGATATATCTGAGAAAATTCAGATTTTTCTATATGCGAATTAATTAATGACATTGCATCCTTTTCTGCCATAGCTCGTTCCCCTATAAAATCATCAATCAAATAATCAGTTACAGCTATCAGTATATCAAAAAAGATATATTTTTGCCACCCCGTTATAATCAAACTTTGTATTCTAATATCCGCCAAAAATAATCGCACCATATCTTTTTGTCATTAATATATTAACCTCTTCATCATTTATAGCTTTCAGTGTTTCCTCGTGCGGATGTCCATACATATTATTATCAGCGCACGAAATCACAGCATATTTTCTTGTAAAAAGTGAATATAAATTAGTGGAAATAGATTTTTTTGAGCCGTGATGAGGCACTTTTAAAACGTCATATGACGTTATATTTTCTTCAATACACTTTTCGTATACTTTCTCACATACAAATGTGTCAATATCACCTGTAAACAGCATTGACATGCACTCCGAAGTATATTCAAGCACCAGAGACGCCTGATTCTTATCTTCCGCCTCGAAATTCATGTCAGGAAACATAGCCTTCATCTTAAAATCTTTTCCGACAAAGCATGCACCTTCATCTATGTACATAATATTAACCTGATTTAACTCTGCCAGCCTTATCACCTCGTATAAAAGCTCATCCTCATAAATATACTTGGAGAAGACTATATTTTTAACCTTTATTCCTGAGCTTTCTCCCATTTCCAATATATATATCAAACCACTTACATGATCTAAATCGACGTGAGTAACAAACCAATAATCAACCTCTGCCATTCCCATGTATTTCAAAGCCGGCATAACAACATACTCTCCCACATCCTTTTCTGAGGACGAACCTCCATCTATCATAATATTAATTCCATCCTGACTGCGTATCAGTATACCATCTCCTTGGCCAACATCTAAAAAACACACAATTTCATTTCGACTTTCTTTGTTCCAAAAGAAGCAAAACAAAAATATAGCAATTAATAAAACTATATATATCCCAAAGATTAATCCGCTTAATATTTTATTTTCTAACCATTTACCAGTCTTTCTGTATATTTGCTCGCGAATTTTTCTTTGCAAATCTGGCTTAATAATATAAAGCAATAAAAGTATCAATCCATAGTACAGCAATATATGCACAATATTAATTTTCCCTGTATTTACACTACAATGTGGTAGTTTTATAAAAACATTACATATTTTTTCATAAAAATGAATTATATTTTCGCCAGGTATAATTATTAATTTTGCCAAACTAACATCAAAAAACGAAACTATTAGCGCAACTATCCCTAGACATACAACAGGAGTAAATAATGGAATTACTATGATATTGACAAATACAGAGTATAACGATATTTCATAATAAAGGCTTATAATAACGGGGATTGTTATAAGATTAACAGATATAGATATAATAAATAGATTAATCAATTTAAATATATATCGTTTTTTCTTTTTTAGTTTTTTCATTTTCCCTTTGCTAAATATTATACTACATATATACTGTCCGACAGCCACGCCCACACAAGCCATAAAGCTTAATATAACGCCACCATCATATAGCTTATATGGATTTATAAGCATGAGCACAATAAAAGCAAGTGACATTCCTGTTAACATATCATAATTCCTTCCCAAAATCTCCCCTACAATAGACAAAGCAAGCATAACAACTGCTCTTATCGCAGAATTACTCCCTCCGGTCATTATTCCATAACTAACAACAATAAATATAGCCATGCTACCCGATACCAAAAAACCTATGCCTAATTTTCTAAATAATTTGTATATCATACCACCGACAAGAGAAATATGAAGCCCAGATATAGCAAGAACATGCGCTATTCCATTTATGCGATACAGGCTTTTTAAATCTTTTGAAAGCGCGTTTTTATCTCCCAATAATATACTTTTATACACCCCAACATTCTCAGGAGAAACAAATTCTTCAAGCTTATCTCCCAACCGTTTACCTATATCTAACAAAATACTTTTATATCTGTAAAACAATGGAACATTTTTTACAGTATCATCTATTTCAAGGCTATAATCCTTTAAATAGAAATCTATATCGTTTGCCTTGTAATATGTAAATGCATCAAATCCACCAGGATTTTTTTCACTTTCAAAAAGGCACACTTCTCCCATAAAAAAATATTCGCCACCTAGCACAAGTTTTTCTGTAGCACTATATATAATTGCTTTACTTGTACATGCTGTTTTACCAATTTCACCTTGCATATACAAAAATTGCACCACATAATTATGCCCTTGCCCGTTTTCCATTTTATCTGTTACAAGTATTTTTCCTGTCATAAAATAGCTTCTTTTTTCAGTTTTAGGATAGCACCCTATATAATAATCATCTCTTTCTTCCTTTATGGAATATCCAAGCTGTCCATCATACAAAGTGTTTTTAATAATATTTTCATTATCCTTAAGATAAATATTTAATATGCTAAGAGAAAACATAAGCAGTAGCAATACTTTTTCTTTAAGAGATATTTTCTCAAATTTATTTACACAACAAATAAGCATAATAAATATTATGCTTATTTGAATTACTCCGTCAGCAAATATGTATGTCACCTCTCCAAGTGCAAACATTACTGCAACCCAAAGTAATTTTCTCTTCATTTGGCTTACCTTTTTATATGGAATTAATTATAGAAATAAAATGACTCTGGCAAATACAATCCATCTTCTATTGTATTTCCGTCCTGATCCATAAACTTTATTTTAATGCTGTTTATGCCATTTATCTGAAATAACGTTTCTGCAATAGAAGCTTTTGTAAGAAGCTTATATTCTTTGGAAAGCTCATCATTCACAAAAAAGTCCAGTGAAACATTGTTATCAACATCAAGCATGTAAGTGTGATATTGAACAGTCTCGCCAAAATTTCCCGCCATAACAGCCATAACCTCTTCAACAGACGCTGACACTGAATCCGGTTGTTTAAGCTGATATTTTTCTTTTGCTTCTTTTACCACGCTTCCCTCTGGATAATATATACTTATAGTATTGGCATCACTGTTCTCAATAACTGTTAATTCTGCTTCCTTATCGTTATTTTCACATCCTACAAGCAGAAAAGCTAATATTAAAATAACTGACAATCTTATTTTTTTCTTCATAGAACTAACTCTCCACTCGTTTTATTGGTATCTTAATCGTAAATGTTGTTCCCTCGCCTGACTCGCTATATAATTTTATACTACCTTTATGCATAAGAATAACATTTCTGGTAATAGCAAGACCTAAGCCCGTTCCACCTGTATCTCTGCTTCTAGCCTTATCAACTCTATAGAATCTTTCAAATACCTGTTCTTTACAATCATCAGGTATACCAACACCTGAATCCACAACCTTAATATGAAAATTTTTATTGTCCGCGTTAAGTGTCACCTTAACCCAACCATTATCTACATTGTATTTAACTGCATTCTCTACAATATTTGTGAGAGCAAGGCTAAGCTTAACAGAATCTACATCCGCAACAACATCTCTATAACTCTCATAAGTTATATCAATTCCTCTGCTAGCTGCAATAGGATTAACACGTTTTATAATAACCTCTAAAAGCTGATTTATATCAACCTCTTCTATATTCATTTCAGCCGAAGATTTATCTGTTTTTACAAGAGTTAGGAGGTCATTTATTATCTCACTTTCTCTTTCGATTTCCTCCGCAATATCTGTCATAAATTCTTTATACATCTCAAGATCCGCATCCTCATTCTGTATAAGGGAATCTGCTAAAACCTTCATTGATGTAATAGGTGTTTTTAGCTCATGTGACACATTCGAAACAAACTCTTGTCTGCTCGAATCAATGTCTGCAAGTTTTGCCATTGTATAGTTATAATTATCTGTCAATAATCTAAATTCCTTGAAGCCTTTAACAGGTATTCTGTTGCCAAAATTACCTTCTCTGGTAATCTCCATATGCTGATTAATAAAATCAATACTTTTTACACTACTTCTTCCAAACACAAAAGCAAATATCACACAGCATAACATTATTACAACAAATACTAATGTGCCTTTCTTTCCTGCTCCTCCTGAAATTGCATCTATACTATCTGTAGATGCATTAACCATTATAATACCCTTAATTTCTCCTTCAGAATACACAGGATATATATACTGGATAAATTCCTTTTCCTCTATGAGAAGCTCTTTTTCAATACCAGTCATAATATTTATCACTTTTTCGCTTACAATAAACGAATTCTGATTGGTTTTTGCAGTATCTTTTATTATACGATAGTCAGAATTAACAACCATAACCCTGCCATCAAAAAACGCAGCAATAGAATCTACTGCCACACTTAAATCCACAGGTTCTTCTATTATAAAGTCATTTGCCACAAGATTTTTTTCTAACATTTCACATTGTAATTTAATATCTTTCACAAGTTCTTCCTGTGATTCCTCATAGTGAGCCTTGTCCGAAAGATATGAATACGTAAGTAGCATTATTGCGCTAGATACAATAAATACTATCGTGATAAATGCAGCAAGACTTATTTGTGATTTTAATGTTTTTTCCTTTTCCACACTGGCATCTCCATTCAAAATAATCACTTCCCATATAATAACACACCCATTTTAACCATTCAAGATACTTGTTAAAAGTGGGTTGTACTGATAAAATAAAACTAAGTAAGGAGGGATTATTATGGATACTGTAAACATTATTACACAATTTATAAATTCTATGCCGAAAATTGATTTACACTGCCATATTGATGGTTCTTTTTCAACCTCTTTTGTAAAAAATACCCTTGGCTTAACAGAGGATAACACCAGCATCACCAAAATGCTTAAAGCCCCCGAAAATTGCAATAGTCTTACAGAATATCTAACCAAATTTGACCTTCCAATCAAATGTCTTCAAACAAAAGAAAACATAACAAACGGAATCCTTGATATTATTTCTTCTGTAAAAAAAGAAAACGTAAAATATATCGAGCTACGTTTTGCCCCTACATGTAGCCTAAATGAAAATCTTGATTACAGAGATATTTACGAAGCAGCTATAGAGGGATGCAAACAAGGCAAAGAAATCTATAATATAGATTCAAACATCATCGTTTGTGCAATGAGACACCACGACTTGGAAACAAATACGAAAATGCTTCATGCAAGTATGGATTACCTGAACTATGGAATATGTGCCCTAGATTTAGCCGGCGATGAATCCGTTTTTCACAACAAACTGTTCGAGGAGTTATTTGTTTATGCAAAAAAACTTGGCATGCCTTTCACAATACATTCAGGAGAATGTGGAAGCACAGAAAATGTCCAACTGGCACTTGAATACGGAGCCAAAAGAGTAGGACACGGTATCGCCCTTGCAAAAGACACACTTCTAATGGAGAAATGCAAGTCTGCAAGACTTGGCTTGGAGCTTTGCCCAACCTCAAATTACCAGACAAGAGCGGTTACTCCCGAAGATACATACCCTCTTAAAAGTTTTCTTGACAACGGACTCTTAGCTACCGTAAATACTGACAACCGCACAGTAAGCGATACAACAATAGCCAAAGAACTAGAGTTTATTACTAAGCACTTTGGAATAAACGAAACAGAAATTATTAAGCTATATAAAAATAGTGTTGAGATTTCTTTTGCTGATGATAACATAAAGAATAATCTGTTAAAACTAATATAGAATATAAGAACAATAATACAGAATTAAAAAGACTATATAAATACCTTTTTAATTCTGTATTAATTTATTTACTGATGAAAGTAATATCCGACACCCCATTTGGTGTGAATGTATTTTGGTTCTGCAGGCGTAGACTCTATTTTTTCTCTTAATCGTCTCACATGAACATCAACTGTTCTCGCATCCCCTGGATAAGTGCTTCCCCATATAGTTTTAAGAAGCTGCTCTCTGGAATATACCTTGTTAGGATTAGAAACCAAAAGATAAACTAAATCGAATTCTTTAGCAGTAAGATTAACCTCTTTATCTTCTATGTATACTCTTCTGCCATCTACATCTATCTTAATGCCTTTTGCTTCAATGGTTTTAGTATCCTGTTTTTCCACTGCTCCTTTAGAATTTCTTCTAAAGATAGCTTTAATACGTGCCTTAACCTCCAATATATTGAAAGGCTTAGTTATATAATCATCTGCTCCATATTCAAGACCGAGAATTTTATCCATATCTTCGCCTTTTGCAGTAAGCATGATAATAGGCACATCAGAAAATTCTCTTACCATCTGACAAACTTCAAGGCCAGTATATCCAGGAAGCATAATATCGAGAAGAATCAAATCATATTCATTAGCTTTTGCTTTTTCAAGTGCTTCTTCTCCATCGTACGCAACATCCACCTGATTGTCATCCTGTTCAAGACTGAACTTGATACCTTTTACTATGGACTTCTCGTCATCTACTACTAAAATTTTCTTCATCTATACCACCTCAATTCACTACAATAGAATCTTTAATTTTATTGTATACTCCTTCTTTTATCCCATTTATATTCATGATTTCTTCTATATTTTTAAAGCCACCATGTTCTTCTCGATAGGTAATTATATCTTCAGCTTTGCTCTCTCCAATACCAGACAAAGTCATAAGTTCATCTTTTGTAGCCGTATTAATGTTTATTTTATCGGATTCTTCCTCTAAAATATTAACATTCTCCAAAAAAACTCCTGCCTCAAGTTCGGATTCGTATGGGAAATAAATCTTTTCTCCTGCCTCAACAGGCTCTGCAAGATTAACATAATTAATAGCTGCACCCTCTGTAAAACCGCCTGCCATCTCAAGAGCTTTTTCTTTTATGTCTGTACTTTCAAGCTCATATACTCCTGGTGATACAACAGCGCCACACACGTAAACTACAACTTTCTCTGTACCCGTCACAGTTTCTTCTGTTTCAGACACATCATATGTCTCAGTCTCTGCATCTTCCTCATACTTTGTTAAAACAGTTTCCTCTGTAAAAACAACCATTGAATTATCATCTCTACAGCCTGATAAAAATAAAACTATTATAGCGCAGCTTATATAAAAAATATTTAATTTATTAATATGCTTAAACATAAGAAATACTCCTTTCAAAATAAAGTATTTCATAATGTCACAGCAAAACACAAATCCATTTTACAAAAATTACAGAAATATTACAATAGGCTAAATGTAAAATCGTCACTTTTCCCATTTAAATATTATAAATCCTACTATCGACACGAGAATACCAATAAGTTTACTCCACTCAAAGTCAACCTTTTCTACACCAAACCATCCAAAAAGCTCAATGAGATAAGCAACGAGAAGCTGACAGATTACAATAGCAAGCACCGCCTTAGCTGGTCCAAGTGATGCCATACTGGTAATTACAGTCCATGTAATAAAAGCACCAATCACACCACCCAAAAGCATATATTTATTATCCACTTTTGTTAAACTCATTATCCCAGCCTGCTGCCTCTCAAATATAGCCCATAAAACAAACGCAACAACAAATCCCGAAAAACCTACCCAGGCAGAGGCAAGCCAGGTGGACGTCTGTTTAGTAATTCCTGTATTAAAAACACCCTGTACACTCATCAAAGCACCCGATATAAGTGCAACAATCAATCCCCACATAATATCCTCCATAGAAATAAATTTATATTTTCTTGGAAGATATTATTAGTAAATTTTGAAATATTATACAAAAAAGCAGAGTATTTGAACTCTGCTTTCAATTGTTATAGATTTATTTAGTTATTTAGGAAACTGAAAGTTTGCGCGTTGCGATGAGACATGCGCAGATGAGCCGAAGGTGACTGTCGAGTGCTCGCACACAGGCAGGCACATTCGAGCAAAGATGCATACGGCGAATGCCGCGACACTGAGCGACGTGAAACGTTGCGATGTGTCGACATGGATCATATATAAGCCCATACAGATACATTACTTGACACATAGAAATTATCCGTATTTTTTATAACCTTGCATACTCTTTTTATACTACAATCATCCTTCTATACGGATAATTATTCGCATTTACTCTTTTTACTCCGTATTATTATTGACTTTATAGTATTTTTTTAGATTTTTTATCAGAATTTTACAGATAAATCAGTCAATATTTACTTTAAATCCGTTCAACAATAAGATACTATCAACTTCAAATTCTTGCTAGTTTCCAAACTCACCAGAAACCTGAAAGTTGCGCGAGCAATGAGCCATGCTGGACAGTGGCTAAATACTGCTCGTCGGGTGCTTGCACACGTAAGAGCATATTTAGACAGTGGACAATACGGCGAACGCCGCGACAACGAGCAAGCTTGCTTGCGAGTCTGTCGGCATGGCGAGTACTGCGTAAACCTAAAATTTGGTATTTACTTCAGTTTGTCGAGGTCTTCCACATAGATGGACACCTCACCACACGCTGGACAAATTGCAACTTTAGGTTCGCCCATTCTACCTCCAAAAAGTTTGTTTTCATCAGATGACATAACAATTCCGTAT
>JAZSEO010000025.1:0-1603 GCA_045531735.1 Wujia sp.
ATTTTAGTCGTGATAATATTCATATAAATCGTAGTAGTCCGATATATCGTACCAATCATAGTAACCCTTATCGTCAATAAAGACTTTTGGATTAATCCTATTTATCGCATCTTTATCGTCCGCTTGGAGATATACCCGATAACGAATCATTCTATTCTTATAATCCAACTCTGCAACGTCTTCCGCGCGTTTAGAGGAATCATAATTTATCCAATGTGACTCTTGTTTTAGCGACAACGGTTGAAGCCGAGCCCATTCATCATAGGCGATAGCAATAACAGCATATAACATCACTGCATAGAAAAAGGGCTTTACAAAATACCACGAAAAAGATATTAAATTCCATAATTCATTCTTCTTCTCCATACTCTACACTCTATTTCTTTCTATCGCATCGCATAAAGTTTTATATATACGTTGTCGCAAATACGTTGGCTTAATTATCTCTATTGAGCGACTACGTGCAAGGAGTGCCATAACAAAATCATTAGTAATTCGCAGTTGTAATCCAATAGTTACCGAATCTTCATTCTCTTCTAAGACTCGCTGAGTGTGATGCAGGGGGAGACTTTTCACAAATGAGCCATCAAGTTTATCATATTTAATAACTATATCTTCAACCTCCTGCTTATTATCAACCCATATTCCGTAACTTTCCGCAAACAATTGATTTATCTCCTCTATTGGTTTGGATTTGAATTTACGATGTTCAAAGATATTAACACCCTTTATTCGCTCCAAAGCATATACTCTTAATTCGTCTGCATCATTATACCCAATAACATACCAGCGATGTTGCGATTCTTTCAATAGGCAAGGAGATAATATGTGTACTCCCAATTTATTTGCATTACGATAATGCTCGTAAGTAATTTCTATTATGCATCTATTCCGAATAGCACATAATATTTCATAGAATAAATCACCAATGGGAGGCAATCTATGTTCCGCCTGCACACAACTCAACAAAGCATTATCATCTATACGACTTAATAGTTCAAAACTTTGTAGTAACCTTTCATATTCGTGAGCCATTATACCTCTATCTATAACACAGTAGCCTTTACGAGTTCTGCTATATCCAATTCTAATCTGAAAAATATCATATATTACATCAAAATCTCGTTGTAATGTTCGAAGCGTGATACCAGCATTATTACCGCCAAAGCCTTGCGAAACAAATTTCAACAATTCATCCTTGCTCAATATGGTATTGGGGGAACTAAATTTATTAGTAATTCTAACAATCCTTTTAATTAATGCTACTGTATCCATTTCAATTATTTTTTACAAAGATAACACACCATCACGACAAAATATGTCGTCAAGATAGATAATATGATAAAATTAATATTGAAATTATGATTAAATGCAAACGGAATGTCAATATAAGCGGCACCGCCGCCTCTTAAAGCCGTTGGTTTTCCGACTCGGCTCTATATGGTATAATCGGCAGTATGCACTACTACATAACTATCGCGCTCCGCTATGCACAAAAAGAAAGCCGAGTCGGAATAATCCAACTCGGCTTGAAGAGGCGGCTACCTACTCTCCCACCTAAATAGGCAGTACCATCGGCGTTAGTGAGCTTAACTTCTCTGTT
>JAZSEO010000050.1:0-1667 GCA_045531735.1 Wujia sp.
TTTTTAGATAAATAAATAATTGAAATTTGGGCTTTTTGCTCTATTCCATCGACTGAAAACCGCCAATTTACAGAGACACGGGAATAGGCACGACAAAAGTTCATACCCTCGAGGTGTGAACTGTTTGTGCTTATCTGTGTCGCGGCGCTTGGCGGTGCCTCAGTTGAAGATTTGCAACAAGCAGTTCCGCCTTTTATGATACACATCGGTAAGTTAATCGAAGAAGAGATGCTGCGCCAGGAGCGCACTCCTGCGTGGCTTGCGCGCAAGATAAACTGCGCACGTCCCAATGTGTATTATATCTTCCGTCAAGAGTCTATAAATACCGACCTGCTTCTTCGCATATCCCAGGCTCTGAAAAAAGATTTCTTCCAATATTACTCGGAATTCGTCTTTGGTGCCGTATAATTTTTATACTGAACCGTCAATTGTATTTACGGAAAATAGAGCCTTACAATAGAATTTGTTACCACCTTTGCAAAAAAATCAAAACGTTAAATACTATGAAAAAGGTGAAAAATTTAATCGCTGTTGTTCTGACAGCATTGTGTGTTACTTCGTGTGGAGCCTTGTCAAATATGACTGCAGATGAGGCTTATGATGTTGGCTATGGTATAGGTCGTGTCGCCGGTTATTTATTGGATGAAGATAATTATTAATCAAAATAAAATATTATGAAAAAGATTGTATTATTGCTGTTATTCACAGTTTCCTTTTCTTTTGTAAATGCAGGTGTAAATGAAGCTACTGCATTAAATTCTAAACCAGTCTGTGTTGCTCCAGAAGAACAGTCTGTGAATGTTTATATGATTAAAGGAAGCAGCGTGGTTTCTGTTACTCGTAAAAAAGGATTATATGACTCAGAAACACAAACTCTCACGGTAGACGGCCGTAATTATAAGGTAATGTACAACTCTGAATATGGTGAATCTGGTAAGAGGGGTGCATATCAATTTGTTGCAGGAGGTATCTACTATTTTAATTTATAGTATATTTTTAATTAAAAAAGTACGCAATTACTATGAAAAAGATATTATTATTTACAATCGCAATTTTTGCTTTGTGTAGTTCTGCGGTGAATGCGCAGCATAGGACAAAATTATACGATGGTGTATATCTTGTTAATTACGGAGGGGGCTCATACGGTATCGAAGATGATAATACCCAGCAATGTATAAGTATTTCAATTGCACAGGAGTATATTGATAGGGATAATAATGAGAAACTGTATAAAATTGTGTGTGGTAAATGGAGTAAGCGAGTTGTAAAAACTGGAATTAATGCTGCGGTAGCATATGTTATTACGCAAACTTCCGGCGCAGGAACTGCGATTGCTAAAGTTGCAGGTAAGGCGGCAGAGTGGATATATGAAGATTTTTGTGAAAATTGGGAGTCTAGATTATAACTTATGTGTATAATATGCTATCAACAAAAAATGCTCACAGCCCACTGTGAGCATTTTTTATGGCTATATTCTTGCTGTTATTTACCCTCTCATCGCCAGTGCCTTGTTTTCGCAGGCTTCCATTATCTCTCTCTCCTTCGCCCTTGAGAACACAGCCCTTTCGCACCCCACGCGGCATCACATTCTGCGCTGCATCGCGTGACTATTTGCTGTCTGTGTTCTCTAAGGCTTGTTTTTGTTTTCTCATTGCTAAAGCCTTGTT
>JAZSEO010000080.1:0-81423 GCA_045531735.1 Wujia sp.
CTAAGATTATATCATATCAATTAGCATATTTCATCAATATAACAAATGGTAGCATTTTGATTACATAAAACAAATAATACATATAATAAAAAAACGACAGGCAATCTTATAGACTACCTGTCATCTAAAATACTACATATACAATTTTAATTACTCGAACTCATTAATAAATTCCTCTATAATCCTCGCCACTTCATCCGGTTTCTGCTCATATATAGCATGATGTCCACCTAATAAAACAAGTTCACAATTACCCATTTTCTCCAGATATGGCATTATTTCTTTCTCCCTTTGTTCCTCTTCAGCTTTTAGTCTTTCAGCTATGAATTCGTCATCTAAGGAAACTGGTTCCTCCCCTTTTGCAAGCACTTTGTTTGACCATTCAACTTCCTCTAAAATACACTCTTTAGTAAGATGTGCATTTGATGAACATATATAGACTTTAGGAATATCATTTGTCACACAATTGGTAAATGCCGAGGTACAATTCTCTGATGCATACTTTTCTTCAGATGCCAGAGCATTGCTCCATCCATGGTGCAAATTTAATGCACGGGATATGTCCCGCTTAGTATCACTATACCCTTCCGGAAGAGGACCATAATAATAGTCAACTACCAATCGATATACCCCCAGCTTGCAAAGTACAGTCTGTGTAGACGACATCAATGATGATGTTTCATCATCAAATTGTACATTTGCATTAAGCTGTGTGGAATCAATTAGTACAACGCCTTCTATCTCATCAGGATAGTTACTCTGCCAATATGTAACATAAGCTCCCCCTAAGGAATGTGCAATCAAAATATAGGGTCCTTCAATACCAGCATTCTTCAAGGCTGTACGATAATCATTTACTATATTTTCATTTGTTTGTGGAATTTTGGTATCATCGCTCATCCCATATCCTGCACGGTCAATATATACGATTCGGTTATCATCTGCCAACTGGTCAGTTACTTTACTCATAGTAACGCTATAATCATGTACGCCCTGCCCAGATATGCATACCAAGGTGTGTTTTCCTTGTTTATTGCCGTATTCATAAACATTTAAGGAATGGTCGCCAACAGACACTAGGTTAAGATATTCTTCTGCTTCAAGCATTTTCTTTTCTTTTGCCAATAGTATTTTATTTGTTACAAATATGGTCAAAAGGCCTAGCAATAAGAGAGTAAATGTAATTGTAATGGTGCATTTTAATATCTTTCCAAGTTTTTTTAGTTTTAGCATAAAGTAATCCTTCCTAGTAGTAGCTTTATGGAATTAATTTGTGATTTCTCATATTAAAGATTATATCATAGCAATTAGTTTATTTCATTAACAGAATGAATGTTAGCAGTTAATGGGGGAGAGAAGAATAATATGTATAAAAGAAAAAATGACAAACAATCATGTTAACTACAACTGATTCTTAATCCTTTTTGAATGGGTTGGTAAATATCTTTGACTGATGAGTTTATTCTGCCTTTGCCGAATATCCGTTAGCATAATCACTAAACATAAGGTATAACCTTCTTTTACCAAATCAAGTTTTACCGTATTAGGTGAATCAGCATAAGTTATCGAGAACTCCGGATATTTTCGCTGAATTGCTTGAAAGTGTGATTTTACCAAATAAAGCAACGCCACCGAACTTTTAGATTTTCCAAAATCATCTTCGGGTAGAAGCGGACATATGTATACCTTTTTACCACGCGCAAAATCATACGAAGTAATAAAAGAATCGAATGCAGTAGCAAAATGCTTTATATATGCACTGTCTTGTATCCACAGAAACTTCTCTGTTAAATTTATAATTAAATCAATTTGTTGTTCATCTAAACCAACCAACATATTACAAAAATTATCAAAAACATTATCATCGAAATCATCTTTAATAGGCCAATTTTTCTGTTCAAAAATTGCTTGAATTCGAGAAAAATCTTTAATCGATAATTCTGGAGATTTCTGATTTATTTTTTTTAAGTACATAATCTATCATCTCCTTAATCAAAAAAATCATCAATGTTTAACATTAATTTATCTATCAACAAGTTTTAAGATAAATCACTAACCCGTTTATTCTATAACTTGATAATATACAACCAATCCCTTACCTATCAACTCATAATGGCTTAATTTCAAGAAGTTCCTTCCAATTTTGTGGAAAGCCCATAGTTTGGATTTTGACACTTCCATATTTATCAAAAAGCAACTCAATATTATCAACAAACAAATTCCAATGGGAATCATTTTTTAGTAAATGCTTCATACATAAGAGCACTCCACATATCCTATTATTACCTATACCCACCTGTGTATACTCCTTATACAAAATAGGCGTTTTTGATAATTTTGCATTATATAGTCTCCCATAATGTGCACATATATTTCTAACATAAGAAATACTCTCAAGCCAACTTTCAATATATGTATAACCTACTCCGAAAGTCTTTGCTACAGCCTTCTTGTCCTTATTATGCATATTTTTGAAAAACTTTGATAATGTACCGAAGCTAAACACCTCAACCAATGCATAAATAGGAAGATTTCCACCCTCATAATTTTCTTTGAAATTTTTTACAAAAGGAGCTTTAGAATTTCTTCCAACCTCCTGTTCTATATCTTCTAAAAATTCCGCATGATATTCTTCTTCTGCGAAATTTTCTGCATCCAAATATCCCAATACCCCATACTGTTCAGCGAAGTAATTTGCAACTCTACATCTAACGTTTATTTCTATTTTTTCTATCTCAGGAAATATGATTTGTCTAAAATTCGCATTAAACAAGTATAACTCCACTATCTCCTTAAATGTGGTTTTATTATCATAGTTTCCATTCTTCGGTTTCAGATTAAGACTATACGCTTTTACCAATCTAAAATATGAAATATCATTAAGTATTTTCTTTGCATATTCCTCGTCATTGACAATCAATCCAATACTCTTAAGATTTTCAACCTGTTCATCAATTGTCATAGGAGGCTGATGTTGCTTTAATTCTCCCATACAATATTCTCCTTAAATTAAAAGACCCAACGTGGTCCGCATCGTTGAGAGGCGTGTTGGGTTCTGTTACTGTTATTATATGCATTTTTATTTAGAAAATCAATAATATTTGATGATTTTTCAAAATATTTTTGGATTCTAACAAGTATATACACAAGAGAGCCAGATATAGACCGACTCTCTTAAGTATGCCTCCGCAAAAGCATACCCCAATTATTATTTATTATACTTTTTGTTCATTATAATCGCAAGCATCAATTTATTTATACAACCCTCTTGGTATGGTTTCATTTTTTACTATAATATGCATATTGATAATAATATAAAAATGACAGGCAATCATATAGACTACCTGTCATGTAAGATACTACATATACAATTTTAATTATTCGAACTCTATAGTCGCCACCGGCTTCTTAGTCAATTCATAGCACACTCTATTCACACTAGGAACCTCAGTTGTGATTCTATCTACAACCTTCTCTAAGAAGTCGTAATCTAATCTCTCAATAGTTGCTGTCATTGCGTCTATTGTATTTACCGCTCTGATTACAACCATGTATCCCATGCTTCTTGCATTATCTCTTACACCTACTGCCTTGAAATCAGGGATTACTGTGAAGTACTGCCATACCTTCTTATCGAGGCCTGCCTTTGCGAACTCCTCGCGAAGGATTGCATCTGCTTCACGAAGTGCATTGAGACGATCACGAGTGATTGCACCAAGGCAACGTACGCCAAGTCCTGGTCCTGGGAATGGCTGACGATATACCATCTCAGCAGGAAGTCCAAGCTCTACACCACATGCACGTACTTCATCTTTGAAGAGCTGTGCTAATGGCTCTACTAGTCCGAACTGAAGGTCCTCTGGAAGACCACCTACGTTGTGGTGTGATTTTACTGCTTTTGCAGTCTTTGTTCCACTCTCTATAATGTCTGGGTAGATTGTTCCCTGTCCGAGGAAATCAATACCTTCAAGCTTTCTTGCCTCTTCCTCAAATACTCTGATGAACTCTCCACCAATAATTTTTCTCTTCTGTTCTGGGTCAGCTACACCTGCAAGCTTGTCTAAGAAACGGTCTGTTGCATCAACATAGATGAGGTTTGCATCAAGCTGATTTTTAAATACCTCAATAACATTTTCAGACTCGTTCTTACGCATGAGACCGTGATTAACGTGTACACATACGAGCTGTTTGCCGATTGCTTTAATAAGAAGTGCTGCAACAACTGATGAATCTACACCACCAGATAATGCGAGAAGCACTTTTTTGTCGCCAACCTGCTTACGGATAAGGTCTACCTGGTCTGCAATGAAATTCTTCATGTTCCAGTTAGCCTCTGCCTTACATGTATCAAATAAGAATGACTTCATAGTTGCGTCGTCAGGAAGTGTATCAAACTTCTGCTCGCATTTTGCTGTTGGATGGTCAATAGCTATAACAGGATAACCAAGGCCATAGATTGCTGGATCAACATCTACTGCAACGCCATCTACTACGCGGTTTTCGCCACCGTTAAGAATAATACCTTTTACATTGTCTAAAGCGTTTAACTGGTCAGGCGTAATATCATGTGGGTGAATTTCGCTGTAAACGCCCATGTCACGAATCTGTCTTGCAACAACAGTATTCTCTGTACTTCCTAAATCGAGTATAACAATTAAATCCTGTTTCATTTTGACTCTCCTTTGTCATTTTATGAATAATTTAAAGTTTCTACTGCGTGGCAAATGTGCCGTTTATCGCAGTACTTTTCGATTATAATATAAAATTTTATTGTAGAAAAGTTTTTTTATAAATTTTTCTGTAATTTTTAGTTTTAGCACAAAAAATTCATCATATTCAAAAAAAAATAAAACATATTTTACAAAACATGTATAATTTTAAAATATTTTCTTGCAACATAAATAACTTCCATGTATAATTAGATTGCATTTTTTCTGGACTAAAGATTAGTCCCTGAATGCACTATATTTTAAGAATGAAGGTGCAAAAACATGGAAAGAAAAGTAGGAACTATTTCAAGAGGAATTCGTTGCCCTATCATCAGAGAAGGTGACAACCTTGTAGACATCGCAGTTACAAGTGTACTTGAAGCTGCCGAAAGCGAAGGCTACTCGTTTAGAGACAGAGACGTTGTTGCTCTTACAGAGTCTATCGTTGCTCGTTCTCAGGGTAACTACGCATCAGTTGAAGCAATTGCTGCTGATGTAAAAGCAAAATTAGGTGGAGAAACAATAGGTGTTATTTTCCCTATTCTTTCACGAAATCGTTTTGCTATATGTCTTAAAGGTATAGCTATGGGAGCAAAGAAAGTTGTTCTTATGCTCAGCTATCCAAGTGACGAGGTTGGAAATGCACTCTTAACTTATGATCAGTTAGACGAAGCTGGTATCAATCCATACAGCGACGTTTTAACACTTGCTAAATATCGTGAGTTATTTGGAGAAAACAAACACGAATTCACAGGCGTTGATTATGTTCAGTACTATTCAGATATAATTACTAGCACAGGCGCAGAGGTTGAAGTTATCTTTGCTAACAATCCAAGAACTATTCTTGATTATACAGACTGTGTTATGACTTGCGACATTCACACCAGGGCAAGAACTAAGCGTATCTTAAAGGCTGCCGGAGCTAAAGCAGTTTGCGGTATGGATGATATTCTTACAAGCTCAGTTAACGGTAGTGGATATAATACTAAGTATGGTTTACTTGGTTCAAACAAATCTACAGAAGACCAAATTAAGTTATTCCCTAGAGAGTGTCAGGACTTAGTTGAGGATATTCAGGCAAGCTTACTTGATAAAACAGGCAAGCATGTAGAAGTTATGGTTTACGGTGATGGTGCTTTCAAAGACCCACAGGGTAAGATTTGGGAGCTTGCAGACCCAGTTGTTTCACCAGCATTTACAAGTGGTCTTGTTGGTACTCCTAACGAGCTTAAGCTTAAATATCTTGCTGACAATGATTTCAAGAACTTAAGCGGAGCAGAGCTTAAAGAAGCAATCTCTAAGAGCATCAAAGAGAAGGATTCAAACCTTGTAGGTAACATGGCTTCTCAGGGTACTACTCCTAGACAGCTTACAGACCTTATCGGTTCACTCTGTGACCTTACAAGTGGTTCAGGCGATAAGGGTACACCAATCATTCACATTCAGGGATACTTCGATAACTTTACAGACTAGCAGCAATGCAAGAATAAAAAAAGAGGACATCGATGAAAGTTTACTTTCAAGAGATGTTCTCTTTTTTTATTCTTATATGGCGGCGCCATGAGCTTATGGACGAGCTTGCGAGTCCGTAAGATTGGCATTGCTGCTTTCTTACCTTATCCGCGGCGCCATGAGCTTATCTTCATAACAAACATCAAAAAATATAGTAGCCCATATAATATAACGCAAACAACTGTAACGCGTTGACAAACTAAGCAGTAACTACGACTAAGACTCTCAGGAATGCCTTCGAGCCTAAGTCTCCATAACTGCTGGATTTCGTCAATCGCTAAAAACACAGTTCAAATGTTTGCTCTATATATTATATGGGCTACTATATTTTTTGCTGTTTGCTATATCCTAACTAATCTACTCCCCGTCCTGCATTTTCTTCTCTACATGCGTATATATCGCACTTATCACGAAGCACAATACACCGCTTATGAAAAAGCTTAATGCATGGCCTAATGTATTGTCATAGGTTATATCTATCATAACAAGCTTGACTACACTTATAAGCGAAAGAATAAGTCCGTATATTCTAAGTCCCTTGTGTTTTACAATAAATCCGACTGCAACACTAAGTATCGCAAACAAGAAACAGAATATACTTATCAGGAAATTCTCTGCATTAAACGAGCTTAGTATTACAACCATAAGTACGGTAAACTTAAGACCAACGTATGGTCCATACATTTTTCTCTCCTCATCCTTAAGCTGTTCAGATGCGTTAAGCATGAAAAGTGCTATTGTAATTATTATGTATATAATGTGAGGTAGTAAATAATCCTCACCTGCACTTGAAATTCCTCCCATACCTGCAAACATAAGACAAGCAATTATAATGTCTACAAATGTTTTTGTTTCTTTCTCAACAACACCGGTTATAGGATTTTGAATATATTTTGTCTTAGCTGCAACACCTGCTATAACAGATAAAATAATAAATTCTATACAACTAGTTGTAACTGACTCTACATCTAAATCATAATATATACGATTCATTATACAAATCACAAATATTAGAGAAAGTACAAGCACAATATTTTTAAGCACCTGCTTATACTGCTCTTTTTTAGTAAAAATAAAATACATCGTGCCACCAAGCATTATAAGCCCGAGTATAATTGTCATAGCAAGATTTGTGCCCTCATTTACAACAAATAAGAACATCAAAAATATTGCAAGATATTTGAATATCCTCTTATTTTTAATGAAACCGTATATGATATATGGAATAGCAATTATCGACACACCAAACACTATTTCCACGCCACTTAGGTTATATACAGAAAAAATCATCATAATAGTCAGGAATGAATATAATACATTTATACCTGCTGTCTCAGTGTAATTTCTTCTAACATATTCTATAATACATAAATATATTGGTGCTATAATCAATGTAATTACAAAAAACATTAATTCATCGCTTACAAGTCCATCTAGTAAAAGACTAAACGCGAAATAATATCCAGCACTTATCATGCCTGTTGCATCCGCATATTTCTGTAATAGAGTAAACCTGCTTGTTTCTTTATCAAGTCCTGACCAAAAAACAGGTAAAATAAGTTTAAATATACTGTATGTCATCAAAATTCCAAATGCCACAAAATATATTCCAGGCGCATCAATATCATCAACCTGATACTCCCAATGCACTGACTGAATACCTGCATATAGTATATATACGCAAATCAAATTGAATATACTGTTTATTATGTAATTATTCTGATTACTGTTATGTGTAAAATAGAAAATAAGACTTCCGACAATAAAATAAATCGAAATGACCACCATCTTATTTATGTCTCCACCTTCAGCACAGAATATTGTTCCGAAGAAAACAGAAACCAATATGCCGATATGACCAATTATACAAAATACTTCTGAGCGAAGCTTTGACAATACGCATACGCCCGCAGCCCATCCAAGTAACAATATGTACAACACAAATTCATTAATAACATGGAAGTAAATGTTACTCAAAAACAGTGATATAAATATTGAGCCAACACCACATGCACTTACGCTAAGGAACAACACACTATCTCTTGCTTTGTTAAGCTTAAGCAAACCAAACGTAGTTATTCCTATACTGACTGCATACATTAAAACAAGTCTTATACCATCTGTAAGCTGAGGTATTATAAGCATTGCAAAAAGGATAAAGCTTATAAATATCAGAACAGATGCTGCGATACCCATAATTGTTTTACCGACTGCTGCCTCCATGTCCTTTGGTTTAGGAGGTGGTGTTATAGGCTGATATTGTTGCACATACATCGAGTCTTGGACTTGCTGATGACCTATTGCATACATATTCTGCCCCTGCCAACCGGTGCTCATGTCTCCCTGTTGTGGTGTCTGGTGAATAACTGGTGACATCTGATGAACCTGTATCTGTTCAGTACTTACAACTGGCTGAGCAGATTTCTGCACCTGCGTATTTACCCCTGCCTCAACATCCCGCTTCAAAATAATCATCTGTTGCTCCATATACTCTATGTCTGACTGCATATTATTTAGCTTTGCCTTTATAAAATCAGCATTATAAGCATACCCCTCATATACAGTTTTTGACATATCATTAAGGAGTTTTTTGTCTTCCGTTATTTTTCTTTCAAGTTCAAGAATTTTATCCTGCATGAATCAACCCCCCTACTATTGCTCTCCTCTTCTTATATCTATATAATTAATGAGTAATTTTGTAGCTTCCTCCAAGCTCATTCTACTACAATTCAAGGAAATATCATAACTACGCGAATCACCCCATTTACCATCACAAAATGTATTATGATAGTCTTTACGTTTTTTGTTTTTATCTTTTATAAGCTTCTCTGCCTTCTTCTCTGGCATATCATAAAAATCCATAATATGCTTTATCTTATCCTGCATATCCTCCAAAATAAATATTGAAATCATACAATCGTAATCCTTCAAAATATATTCAGAGCATCTGCCTACAATAACAAAGGATTCTCCTTCCTCTGCTTTCTTCTTCATGTACTCAAATTGCATTTGTGCAATATTATGAGCAGGCGAATTACTATGACCTTTTACATTCCTGTAAAAAACGAAATTATTTTTCTTCTCCTCGTGTTCCTTCATTTCTTCAACATCAAAGAAATCCAACTGATGTTCTTCCACCAGTTTGTCCAGCATATTATGATCATATAATGTAAGACCATAATGTTCTGCCAGCTTTTCGGCAATCTCATGCCCCATGCTTCCAAACTCTCTTCCTAAAGAAATGATTAATTGTTTACCCATAATACCACACTCCTTTTTATTTTGTGCTAGTTGCCCATTTCAGAATCATTCCACACGGTTCCAGAAAGTCCTATGTTTTCCTCTCTAAATATAGGATTTTTACCCATTTTTTTCTGTGCCTCGTAATCCTTTAATACTTTTATCGCAACCTTTCCCAACAGGAAAATAGCTATAATATTAACAATAGCCATAAATCCCATGGTAACATCTGCAAGATTCCAAACTAATGAAAAATCGGCCTGTGCCCCCAAGAAAATTGCAACAACACAAGTCACACGAAATATGTTTAAAAGTATTTTGCTGTCCTTAATAAACATTATATTTGACTCTGCATAATAATAATTACCAATCAAACTACTAAATGCGAATGCAAATATAGAAAATGTAATAAAGTGTATACCCCAATGTCCTACATTTGAGCTAATCGCAGCCTGTACATAAGGAATACCATCTAATGTACCACTTATACCTTCAACGTCAGATACAAGAAGCATCATAGCCGTACTCGAGCAAATAAGCAAAGTATCAATAAACACTGAAATAATTTGAACGAGTCCCTGCTTTACAGGGTGGTCAACATCAGCGGAAGCCGATGCATTAGGTGCACTACCCATACCTGCTTCATTTGAAAAAAGACCTCGTTTAATACCAATAACAACTGCACTACCTGCGAAACCGCCTGCTATAGCATTAACATCAAATGCATTTTCAAATATTACCCTAAAAACTCTTGGTAACTCTGTAATATTTATAAGCATTGTAGCAAATCCAATCAAAATATATGCCGAAGCCATCACAGGCACTATTACCGATGAAATAAATCCTATTCTATGCACACCGCCCCATATAACAAACGCTGTAGCAACTGCAAGGATAATTCCAACTACCATAGGCCAGATTGTGTTTGGATAGTCTTCTATATAATACTCCAATGCAGAAGACATGTTATATGATTGAAGGCCATTAAATCCATAAGCAAAACAGATAATCAAAAGAATAGAGAACAGAATACCCATCCATCTTTTTCCTAATGCTCTCTCCATATAATACGAAGGACCACCTCGAAACTGTCCATCCTGCTTGACCTTATATATCTGTGCCAATGTACTTTCTATAAATGCGGAAGCACCACCAATCAATGCTGTAATCCACATCCAAAATACTGCCCCTGGACCACCTGCTGCTATGGCAGTTGCAATACCCGCTATGTTTCCTGTACCAACTCTTGATGCTGTTGAAATCATGAGAGCCTGAAATGACGAAACTTTTTTATTTCCATCCTCATCTGTGTCAGTTTTTTCAAGCATAGATTTAATTCCATCTTTAAATAATCTAAACTGAACACCTTTTGTTCTAATCGTAAAATAAATTCCTACACCTACCAACATGATTATAAGCACATAAGAGTACATTACATCGTTGAGCTTTGTTAAAATGTCATTGAATGTCATATCTGTTTCCTTTTCTTTATTAAATTTAAAATTAGTATAACATAAATTAATAATTCATAACAGTTTAATATTATTTTACCACCTCGACTTCCACGAAAAATAATGTTAAATTATCCAAAAAAAAATTATTTTTTTATCTATTTTTTTTAAAATTTAATAAAATTTTATTTTCATAAAGAAAAATATTTTCATATGCATTTTTTTGTGATAAAGTATTTATTGTTCCAAATATACACACGAACCAAAAGGAGATTAAAACATGAAGAAGATTTACGAAGGTAAGACAAAAGACGTTTATAGCCTTGAGAACGGAAACGTTATGTTAAAGTTCAAAGACGATTGTACTGGAAAAGATGGAGTTTTTGATCCAGGTGAAAACAGCGTTGGTTTAACTATCGAGGGTATCGGCAAAGAAAACCTCAAAACTTCTATCCACTATTTTGAATTATTGAAGCAGGCAGGCATCAAAACTCATTATGTAAGTGCAGATGTTGACAATGCTACTATGGAAGTTCTTCCAGCAACAGTATTTGGTCACGGTCTTGAAGTTATCTGCCGTTTAGTAGCTACAGGAAGCTTTATCCGCAGATATGGCGAGTATATTCAGGATGGTACTGTTTTAGAAGGCGGTTACGTTGAGTGTACATTTAAGAACGATGCACTTGGTGATCCACTTGTTACAGGTGAAGGTCTTGCTGCTTTAGGCGTTATGACTCCAGATATGTTTGAGAGCATGAAAGAGCAGACATTAAAAATCACTAAGATTGTTGCTGATGACTTAAAATCTATCGGTCTTGACCTTTGGGATATTAAGTTCGAGTTCGGTTACAACAATGATGAGGTTATCTTAATCGATGAAATCGCATCTGGTAACATGAGAGTTTACAAGGATGGCAAGATTGTTGACCCAGTTGAGTTAACTAAATTAATTCTTAACAGAGCTTAATACATTATCTTGTATATATAAGAAATAAGAAGCATCATTTTTTAGGATGATGCTTCTTTTATTTTATTAAGTTATTAAACAAAAATATCTCTTAATTTAAGTTGTTTTTTTGTCCATTTTCCTTTATTCTATATATAAGGGGTTAGTGTATTTGACTACACAGTTCCTACAAAAGAATTTTTATATTGGAGGTATAAAATAGTGGCTAAAACTGTAGAAGAATTTATGAGTTTTATTGAGGAAAATGATATCCAGATGATTGACTTTAAAATCGTTGATATCAATGGACAGTATCGTCATGTTACCATCCCAGCAAAGCAGTTCTCTGCTGAGACATTAAAAGATGGTATTGGTTTTGACGCATCAAACTATGGCTACGCTGTAGTAGAAAAAAGTGATATGGTATTTATCCCTGACTTGGATACAGCTATTATCGACCCATTCTGTGCAGTTCCTACTTTATCTGTAACAGGTAATGCTATGATTATTGATTATCCAGAGAACAGACCTCTTGATCAATATCCTAGAAATATAGTTCAGGCTGCCGAGCAGTATATGAAGGATACAGGTATCGCAGATACTATGCTTATACTCCCAGAGTTTGAATTTCATTTATTCGACAATGTTGGCTGGTCAATTAAGCCAAATGACATTAGTGCTACTGTTGATGCTGAGCAGGCATATTGGAACAGTGACATCGAAGGAAAAGGTTGCGTAGTTCCTCACCAAAAGAACTATCACATCGCTAAACCTTTTGATACATCTTACGAGTGTCGTTCAGAAATGTGTCTCGAGATGGAAAAAGCTGGAATTCCTATTAAATATCATCATCCAGAGGTTGGTGCAGGTGGCCAGTTCGAGATTGAGCCTATGCTTGGACAGATGTCTAAAATGGCTGATGCCACTATGATGATTAAATATATTATTCACAATACTGCAATTAAATATGGCAAGGTTGCAACATTTATGCCAAAGCCTGTTTACGGTGAAGCTGGTAACGGTATGCACGTTCATATGCTTTTACTTAAAGATGGTGAGCCTGTTTTCTCTGATGACAATGGCTACTCTCACTTAAGCGAAACAGCTCACTATTTTATGGGTGGTCTTCTCAAGCATATTTCATCACTTTGTGCACTCACTAATCCAAGTACTAACTCTTTCAAAAGACTTATTCCTGGATTCGAAGCTCCTGTTACAGTTGGTTACGCAACTTCTAACCGTAGTGCCGTTATCCGTATCCCTGCATACGCAAAAACTCCTAACTTAAGACGTTTTGAGATTCGTAATCCTGATGCAACTTGTAACCCATACCTTGCATATGCAGCTATTCTTATGGCTGGTCTTGATGGAGTAAAAAATAAAATAGACCCACATGCTAATGGATGGGGCCCTTACGATTTCAACCTCTATACTTTATCAGATGAGGAAAAAGCTAAATTACAGTCGCTTCCAACATCTCTTGATCAGGCTCTTGATGCTCTCGAGGCAGACCATGACTATCTTACAGCAGGTGGCGTATTCCCAGAGCACCTTATCAAGAACTTTATCGCTAATAAGAGAAAAGAGTGCTTTGAATTCTCTAAAATACCTCATCCAGCAGAGTTTGATAAGTATTTTAATATTTAATTTTTTAATCATACAAATAACAACACCAGTTAGTACATCAAGTGCTAACTGGTGTTATTTTGTAATTATATATTTTTATTTAACTGTAACAGAAGCTCATCATTCTGTCTTTTTAATTCCATATAACTTTGTTTTTCTTGTGTTACATTTCTAACCAATGCATAGAACAAATAGTTTCCATCACTTTTTCCAATTAATCGCACAATTGTTCTTACACACATTCTATCCTTATCACCAGAATCAGTTATATATTCTCGCCAAGTCTCACATTCCTGCTCTTCCATAGTTTTTATCGCCTTCTCAAGCATATCAATATACTTTGTCCTGTTTTCATCATCAAAAAAGCGGAATGGATTTCCATCAATTAAGTCTTTTTCATAAAGATGAGAACCTAATTCACAAAGATAGCGTTTATTAACACGCAATACCTCAAGTCTACCATTATGATATTCGAATATTGCCGCTCCACCAACATAATTATTAAATATTAATGTTTCCTGAGAAGCAGGATTCCAAAACTCTCCAGCATCCATAGTATCAATCAAGTGCATCTGTGGAACGGTTTTACCAATAGAACTTTCTTTCAGTATGTTAATGTATTCTTCCTCTGGTATTGGTCTTGAATAAAGATATCCCTGTATGTAATCGCAACCGATACTTCTAAGAAAATCTGCTTGCCTAATATTCTCAACACCCTCAGCAATAACTGGCATATCAAGCCATTTTGCCATACGTACTACAGAACTTAATATAGTACCACCACGATTAGTATCTGATTTCTCATTCATAAAGAGCATATCAAGTTTAATGACATCTAAGTCAATATCTTTAAGAACATTTAGCGATGAATATCCACTTCCAAAATCGTCCATCTCAACTATGTAGCCATGATAATGAAGTTTTCGAACCACCTCATTAATTAGCTGACTGCTTCCCATAACAGCAGATTCTGTTATCTCAATACGCAAATAATTAACAGGTATGTCGTATTTTACTCTTATCTGCTCAAGCTTTTCTACAAAATCCTGCTGAAAAATATCATGACGCGAGAAATTTGAAGATACAGGCACAGCATTAATACCATCATCCATGCATTTTCTAAGGAAAATACATACCTCTTCAAAAACATATAAATCAAGTTTTGTTATAAATCCATTTTTTTCAAATATAGGAATAAACACGCCAGGAGAAATAAGTCCTTTTTCTGGGTGTTTCCAACGAACCAAAGCCTCTGCACCAAGTAATGTACCTCTAGAATGATTATATTGTGGCTGATAATATACAACAAAATGCTTTTCTGCAAGTGCTGTAGACATCATGCCCACTATCTCCTGCTCTCCTAACATATCATTTCTAAGAGATTCAGTATAAAAATGATATTTTTGTGTAAAGCTTCCCTTGATAGAAGACTGTGCCAAAACCGCACGGTCAATCATTGAATCAGCATTATTAACACTTCCATTTGCGATATAAATACCAGCATTACAAGTAATCTGGAATGGGATGTTATAATCTGTAATATCAACAAGTAATTTATCAATAAATTTAGTTAATTCTTCTCCCGAGGTATGAGTAAATATAATAAATCTATCAGAACCTGGGCGACATACTACATCGCCTTCTTTAACTGAGGTACTTATTGTATTTGCAATGTGCTTAAGCAATCTATCGCCCTCTGTCATACCAAACAAATCATTGACAGCCTTAAAACGTAACACATCAAAATAAACAAGTGCATATTCGCCTGCCTCAACACCCTCTTTATCCGCTCTCATCATGTGCTCAATAGTGTCACAAAATGCATCTCTGTTTAACAAACCTGTAAGCTCATCATAATTAGATACATGATCTTCGTGGCACTCGCCAACTAATTCATCGTTTACATCTGTAATTGTCACCATAACAGGTGCGTCCTTTACAGTTTGAACTACACCTATTGTATACCATCTCCATGTGCCATCCACCGATTTGAATAAATATTCATTAAATGAAACTCTAGGAACACACGCTTCAATTATGTTATAAAACCGCGCTCTCATCTGTTCAACTTGTTCAGATGATGTTATTCCCTCTTCTACCAATATATCCCACACTGGGCGGGTACCAAAAGAGCCAGCAAAAAAATCATTAATTTCTGCCGGATATATAAATTCATCTTTGCTTCTGTCGTAAGTAAGCAATAAATTTTTATCGTAGTTTCTTGCAATCCTGCCTGAAACCATTTTCATGTCATTTGGGAAAATCTTAGTACCTTCCAATGTAACGCCCCCTGTCTAAGATATATAATTTTTAAAATTATAACCCATAAAAATACCACAACAACTAAATAATATTATACTCCTTTAATTAAACTTTTCCAATACTTTCTAGTTAGTTTTTATAAACTTTTTATCATTTTCAATAATTAGAATAAATGTATATACTTCTGTCAAGAATACTACTACACTATAATATCAATTATATAAGGGAGATTAATATGGGAAACCAAGATACAATTTATTTACTGCAGGAATGTGATTCTGGAACAAAAATGGCTATTAGTTCAATTGATGAGGTCTTAGATTATATTGAAAATCCGGAATTAAAAATGATTCTTTCAGAAAGTAAAGAACATCATGAAAAATTGGAAAACGAAATACTTCAATTACATGATAAATACAACAGTGAAGAAAAAGAGCCTAGTACAATGGCTAAAAGTATGTCATGGTTAAAAACCAATTTTAAAATTGCAATGAACGAAAGCGACCAAACCATTGCAGAGCTCATTACAGACGGATGCCATATGGGGTTAAAATCTCTTCACAAATATATGAACGACTATACCGATGCTGAACATGATGTAGTAGAAATTTGTAACAGATTGATAGATATCGAGGAAGAACTCCTTGAAGATTTAGAAGGCTATTTATAAAAAAACTATGGATATATTGTTGCTCTCACAGCAATAATATATCCATAGTTTTATCTGTTAACATATTTTTACCTACAACGAGGTGTTGTCATCTTGCAACGCCTCTTTTATTAATTTGAAAACCTAAGTTCATATTCATCAATTGTTCCAGTGATAGTGTAATTGTATGTTCCTGATGGACATTCAATACTTCCTGTTGCTGTACCGTCTGCAAAATCCTCTGTGATATCAACTTTCACGCCTTCTTTTCTTAGGTATATCTTGCCATCCTCTGTCCCTACAACAGTCATATCCTCTGGCATACCATCAAGTTCAAAGGCATTTACATCCGCATTTTCTTCTGGAATATCAAATACAACTTCATCCGGATATTCTCCTGACTCATCTACCATTTCAATTAGCACCTCTTCACCTTCATCTACCTCAATCTGGTATTCTCCATAAACGCCATTTTCATCTTCAGTCCATGTCAATTCTGCTTCTTTTTCTTCACCGTTGATAAAAACTCTAACCTTGCTTGTAAGTGTCTCTCCGGTAGCTGCATAACAGATTCCGTTTGATGCTACAAACATAAGTGCCAAACCTGCAACTGCTGTTGCAGCAAATTTCATAATATTTCTTGTTTTTGATTCTTTCTTATTCATACTCATGACCTTTCTGAACAACGCATCAGACGCATGAATATCATCATATACATTTTTTATTTTCTCTTTATTATTCATTTTCCCACGCCTCCTTCAGCAATGTTCTAAGTAATTTTCTTCCACGAGTGAGCCTGGTTCGCACAGTTGCTTCTTTGATATGTATAATCTCAGCAATTTCTTTTGTTGAATAACCCTCATAGTAAAACAGATAAATTACTATTTTACATTTTGAAGGCAGTTCTTTGATTGCATAATATAAATCACTGCTTTCCTCCATCATAAACTCTGGTTCCTTTGCCATTTCATCTATGGACTCTACATTTCTCCTCCAAAAGGAAGAAAACAAGCTATTACATTCATTTATACATACTCTAATGAGCCATTTTTTCTCATGCTCCCTATCTGTAAATTCAGGTTTTTTTGTAAGGAGCTTAAAAAATGTCTGCTGAACTACATCATCTGCATCTGCCGAAGTTTTGGTGTGACTTATGGCAATTCTGTAAACTGTATCTATATGCATTTTCACTATCTGCTCATATTCTCTACTATCCAAAACTTCACCTCCTGGCTCTCGTGTATTTGCTTTGTTTAAAAGGCCTTTCATTATATAAACGTTTAAGGATGGTAAAATGTGCGATTTTATTTTTTTATTTACAAAAAAATCCACAAAAATATTATAACCCATACCAGACCTTATATAAAACATATTAATTCATACCACTTTCCAACACTCACCCCATAAAACAAAACAACCCCAAAACATTCTAATGCATTTCCTATATAATTAACAGGATACGCATCAAAACGTTTCAGGGTACACATATTATTTGAGGATTTTATTTTTACTCAATCTCTATAACCACTTTATCTGCCATCTCATCAGATACTTTATAATTTTCCCACATAGCCGCCGAAAAATAGTGTAACATACTAAACTGAGGCGAATATAACTTACCATCATCTATCATTTCCCATACGCTGATTGTAATTGTATAATCATCTCTTTCATATACCAAAGTATATATTAGAGAACCATTATCATTTGTGGTTAAAATCTCAGACCAGTCTGATTTCACACTTATATAACTTGGTTTACCAAATTTATCAGCAATAAGCGAATATACCTCCTCAGCCTCAGTACTATACTCATATCCAATACATAATGCGTCTTCTATGTATTCATATTTCTCCAAATACCAGTGACCACCATCTAATGCTTCTGAAACTGTCATTCCTGACTCTGTCATATCACCTAAAAATATAGTAGTGATGTTACAATCATACTCTTCATTATAATCCGTCCAATTTGTTTCCTCATCCCATGATTCCTGAGTACCAATCTGAATTAAGCTTGTGCTTGAATCAAACACATAATCCTCTTCTCTAATTGTATCAAGACTTGTTGCATTTTCACGATAAAATGTATCATATCCGTACTCATCATCATATACAAAAGGGGCACAGTATGTATTCAACTGTTCGACTGTTATAGGAAGTGTAAGCTTATCGCAATATAAATTTAAACCTGTTAAATCTTTTTCTTCTCCCCACTCTATGGTATTTGCTATATAATACTCTCCACTTTTTGTAACCATATCATCAGAGCCACCATCCACTTGCTCTGCATCTTCTGTTCCCTCTTCCTTTTCTTTATCGTCAGACACAGACTCTACAACCTCGTCCTTATCCTTCTTATCTTCTTTTTCCTTATCCTCACCACATGCTGTAAGTCCAAGCATAAGTACAGCTATCATGGCTATAAGCAATTTCTTTTTCATAACATTCCTCCTAAAATATTATTAAATATAAAAGCATATTATCACTATATTTCTATATTTTGCATTAAATCAGATAAGTGGTAGCAATAAACCGATGAACGTAAAAGAGTCTGCAATAGTGCAGACTCTTACCAACGCAAATTTATTCAACAGTAAAACAAAATTTAATCGCAAATAAGCCCTCGCGTTCTTCTATGCTATGCTCGCCATTATATTTTTTTACTATTTCCGACACATTACGAAGTCCTATTCCATGTATTTTGCCATCCGCATTCTTATCGGCGCTTTTTTTCATTTTCTGACCACTATCAACAACAGAATTTTCCATTTCAATATATATAAGATTGTTAATTCTCTTTGCCGACAAGCTTATGCTTTTATCATTATTACAACATTCACTTGCTTTAATTGCATTATCTATAATATTTGAAAACAAAATGCAACAATCCACATCTTCCATAAACTGCAAGTCCACAAGGCTACCCTTTAATACAAATTTAATCCCTTTTTCACTCATATCCGGATGTTTAGATTTAAGTATCATATCAACTATATCATTACCTGTTACATAAGGCTGTTTTTCTGTTTTAGAAGAATCGACAAGCTTAGTAAAATATTCATTTGCTCTATCATACTCGCCTTTTTCAAACATTTCACGAATAAGCATCATATGATTATTCCAGTCATGCCTGAATTTTATAATATCATTATTATTTTTCTTATAATCTTTAAAATAATCATATTCTGTCTGAAACTGTTCTTTATATTGATTAGCTATATTCTTATAATATGCAGCTTTTTTCCTATGAGCAACTCCATATATTATAGCAACATTAATTAATACGGCAATCCCAAGCCAAATTGGTTTAAATAATGGATGGGTAATAAAATTTTGTGCATAGTCAAGAAATGCTACAGCTATAGGATATACTATACAAATTATAGTAATTATAACACCCTCAGTTTTTGTAAATTTAACAGAAATTATCACCTTATCTACCTTTATCAGTAACAAACATAAAACTGCAAATAAAATAAAATCCGGTAAAATGGTTGTTATTGTAACATTCTGCACATGTGAAGACGTATAAGAAAACTTATCAAGACCTAAAAGCTGTTCTAACATGTTAAACATGGAACCCCATTGAACATACATAAGTGCTGCCGGAATTGCCAGAAGCATATTTTTTATTCGATGAGATTGCGACAGAACAGATATGGCTATAACCATAAACACAAAGACAAAAATCCCCGTATACGCATCAGTTCCTGGTATCAACACAAACAAAACATTAACAAGAAAATATATTCCAGAAACAATAAAAAGTATCCTCTGGTCCAACTTCATAGTAGCACCAAAGAACACTTTTAAAATCAACAAAACATTCAGCACTGCTGAAACATTAACAAGTATTATCAATAAAACAAATAAAATATCTATCATAATAAGTCTCTTCCTAAAGTCTTTAATAGTTGCTCCCTATACTGACTTTCTTTTCTTCTGCTAAGTGGCAGTTCCACGTCACTAGTCAATGTCACAAAACCTTTCCTGAGACTTTTATGATGATACATATTAATCAAATGCTTTCTGTGAATTCGATAAAAGCCATAGTCTGCCAAAATCTCTTCATAATCCTTGAGACTTTTGTAATCGAAATATCGATTATGTTCAGTATAAAGAATAGTGTATTTATCCTCAGCACTAATATACAGTATGTCCTTGATAAAAATCAAATGCTCCTGCTCTTTATCTTTAACAATTATCTTCTTCACCTTATTTTGTTCACGCAAAAAATCTCCAATAAGGCTTTCAACATCCTCAAACTTAATAGGTTTAAGCAAGTATCTGTCCGCTTTTGCTTCATATCCTTTCACAGCATATTCAATGTACGAAGTAACGAGCACCAGGCATACCTCTGGATATAAATCTTTAACCTGTTTCGCAAGTTCAATGCCATTAATCTCAGGCATTTCTATATCGATAAGAACAAAATCAGGCAAAGAATTTTCTTTACACTTCATATTCTCCATACATCTGAGTAAATCATCACCCTCACTGTGAAGCGTAATCGTCACATCATGTTTTTCAGATAACTGGCAAATAGTATTCTTTATTTCATTTAAATGATTATGATTATCATCGCATAAAGCGAAATTGAACTTCATTTTTCATCTCCAAATATAACAATTTAACTCATTATATAATACTACATTTAAGATGCAAAATAAAACCCATTTGTCAGTTATTTCCAACCGTTTGTCAGTTGGCGTGTAGAATTATTTATTAGTTGTTACAAGCTTTCTTTATAAATTTGCTCCATTGGTAGCAATAACCTCTTTATACCACTCAAAAGATTTCTTTTTACTTCTTCCCAATGTGCCCTCACCGGCATTATTTTTATCTACATACACAAATCCATAGCGCTTGTCCATCTCACCTGTCGACGCTGAAACTATATCAATAGGAGCCCACATAGTATATCCTATGAGGTCAATCCCTTCGTTTTCTACAGCATCAATCATAGCTTTAATATGATTACCCAGATATTCTATGCGATAGCCATCGTCAATAGTGCCATCCTCTTCAACCTTATCGTATGCTCCAAATCCGTTTTCCACTATCATAAGAGGCACATCAAATCTGTCCGCAAACCAATTTAGAGAATATCTAAGTCCCATTGCATCTATCTGCCAACCCCAATCGCTAGCTTTTACATGCGAATTTTTCACAAAATCAGCCTCGCGATAATCATAATATGGATTATCTGTCTTGGCCTCTACGGCAAATGACATGTAATATGAGAATGCAATATAATCTACAGTACCTTCTCTGAGGATTGCAAGGTCTTCATCTGTTATATCCATGCTCCAACCCTTGCGTTCATATTTCTTAGCTAACCAACTCGGATATTTGCCCTTAACATGAACATCTGTATACCAGTATTTGCCCTGCATAAATCTCTGTGCCGCAAGTACATCTTCCGGCTTACAGCTATATGGATAAATTGGACACATCGCTATCATACAGCCTATCTTGAAATCAGGATTTATCTCATGCCCTACTTTTACAGCAAGCGCACTTGCCACCAATTCATAGTGTGCAGACTGATACATTATATATTCTAAATCCTCACCATCTTTTGCGAGTATTGCACCCTCCTGCACCAAATGATGAGGGGTTGGGTCCGCCTGATTATTTATCTCATTGAAGGTCATCCAATATTTCACTTTGTCTTTGTATCTTTCAAAGCATACCTTTGCAAACTTTACAAAAAAATCTATACATTTTCTATTTCTAAAACCACCATAATGCTTCGCCATATAGTAAGGCATTTCAAAATGTGATAATGTAACAATAGGCTCAATACCATATTTTAAGCATTCATCAAACAAGTCATCATAAAATTTTAGTCCTTCCTCATTCGGCTCATTCTCATCACATTTTGGAAATATTCTTGTCCATGCAATAGAAGTCCTAAAGCATTTAAAGCCCATTTCTGCAAGAAGAGCAATATCCTCTTTATAGTGATGATAAAAATCTGACGCCTCATGATTAGGATAATTCTCACCTTCTAAAACACCATCTGTAATACGTCTCGGTGTCTTAGTAACATTATCACCAGCAGTCATGACATCAGCTATACTTATGCCTTTGCCACCTTCCTGCCAGCCACCTTCTATCTGATGAGCGGCAACTGCACCGCCCCACAAAAAATCTGCTCTCAATGCCATATTATAATCTCCTTTTATATGTTGTCCGAATATAAATCCATAAAATTATATAACGCACCAAAAAGGTTCGAATCATTTCTGTATTTGCAAACATCAATACGAATATCTTTATATACGCTGGATAAGCGTTTTAATTCATCTATATAACGCTGAATACCTTTTATAAAATCTGGTTCAGCACTTATGCCTCCACCAATTAAAATTACCTCAGGGTCAAATGTAACATAAAAATTGAGGCATTGCTTAGCAATACTAAAATATGTATCCTCCAATATATCAATACATATCTCATCCCCCTGTCTTGCCCACTCATAAACTCTTTCTCCAGTCACCTCTGACAAAGGTAAATTTTTAATTTTAGAAATCCTGTAACACATATTTATTGCAGAACGTTTTGTAGCCCATGTATAAGGAAGCTGGTCTGCAACCTCAAACATAGTGATTTTCTCCATAAGACTATCACCCTTAGGAAGATTAGCAAAATCCTCTCGAGTCATATCCTCAAATATAAAAGAAACCTCTCCTGCCAGCAAATGCTTTCCATGAACAACCTTGCGGTCTTTAATTACCGCTCCACCGATACCGGTTCCAAAAACAAGAACGCAAGCATCGTTAACGTCTTTAGCATTACCCATCCAAACCTCTGCTAATGCAGCACATTTTCCATCATTCTCAAGTGCAACGCGAACACCACCGCAACGTTTTCCTATGACATCTTTAAGGCAAACCTTATCTAAATATTTGATGCCACCTCCGTTATACACAATTCCCTGTTCAACATCAATCTGTCCCGGAATTCCCATTGCAATTCCTTCAACTACATCTTTACCCTTATAGGCATCATATATTTCACCTATAGTTTCAACAAAATCGTCCACACCATCTCCTGGCTGGAGTGGTGTTGTTGCTTTACCTTTTTCTATTATGTCTCCGTTTGCTGACATCCATGCATATTTAATAGTTGTAGCTCCTACGTCAAAAACTAAGTACATGCGAGTCCTCCTTATGATGTTATTCTTGTTCATTTTATGCCTGTTCAAGCGCCACGCTTAAATTATTCTTAACCGTTTTCTCAAACTCTTTTGGTGTAAACGGCTTTGAAATATAGCCATCAAAGCCTTCTTTTAGATATTCTTTTTCCGCACCATCTATAGCGTTAGCTGTAAGAACAATAATTTTAGTAGAGTTATTTATATTGTCTTTATCCTGACGTATAGCGTGTAATGCCTCTATACCATCCATCTCTGGCATCATATGATCCATCAAAATCAAATCATATCTCTTTTGTTTGGTCATATCCAAACATACTCTTCCATCCTCTGCAAAGTCAAGCTGTGCACCTGAATTTTTCATAAACGCAGCTATCACCTTTAAATTCATTTCGTTGTCATCTACAGCTAGTATTTTCGCATAAGGTACATATAAGCCCTCACTTTTATTATCTTTGCTGTCATTTTCAACACCAGTATCACCAACAGACTCATCAATTGTTTTCTCAACTATCTTTTGGGGAATCTCAACAGTAAAACAGCTTCCTTTTCCATACTCACTTGTTACCTTTAAAACTCCACCCATCATATCTGTTAATTGTTTTGCTATATTTAATCCAAGTCCCGTTCCCTCTATATTTCGATTCTTGGAGAGTTCAAGACGTTTAAAGCTATCAAACAGACTCTTTAAATCTTCTTCTCGAATGCCTTTACCCGTATCTTTTACTGAAGCAACAATAGCGAATCCATCCGTTTTATGTATTCCCTGTATAGAAAAAGTTATACTTCCCTTTTCTGTATATTTTACAGCGTTTGACAATAAATTAGTAAAAATCTGTTTGATTCTCAGTTCATCACCATAAAGCACATCAGGAACATCTTCCATCTTAACCTCAAACTTCAAATCTTTTTTCTTTGCTCTATCCTCAAACCCTAAAGCAACGCTCTTCACCATATCAGCAGTCAAATATTCATCATTTACTAATTCAAGCTTACCGGCTTCAATCTTTGAAAAATCCAAAATTGCATTTACCAGACTCAGCAGCATTTTACCTGCCTCATCAACATTATTTGCATATTCTTCTATAGTCTCATCTGTATTTTCCCTTAATATCATAGCATTCATTCCAAGCATCGTATTAATAGGCGTACGTATCTCATGAGACATATTAGCAAGAAATTGAGCCTTCGATTCACTGGAAGCTATCGCCACCTGTTTTTCCTTTTCGATGCTAAGTATATCCTTGCCTACATTTACCACAGCCATCATAAGCAATATTACAAGACCTATACAAAGCGCAATTCCATTATATTTTGCATTTGTAATATAAGACTGACATACCTCACCAATTCCTGACAAAAGAAAACAAACACACCCAATAGCAACTGGTTGATATTGTTTCATATAGCCTCGTTTGGCATCTATTAGTATTGTTGCAATAATAAAAAGTATTGTTGCAATAAGAACAATATGAGAACTGGTCATAGTCTCGAAAAAGTCTTTTATATTAAGCAGCTGGAACAACGTACAGGCTATAAAATTAATTATTGCACATACAGCAACTACAGAGCATGCTTTTTCGTATCTGCGTTCTTGAACATTATTGATAAACATCAAAAATGGATATGGTAAAATCATTATTATAAAGAATCCCATATACATCGCAATTGTGCTGTTTGGTAAAAAGAACTGTCTAAGCTTAGACTCACAAACCAGCCAAAGTGATGCCAGAAAAACACCCATTCCCAAGAAAAACAACTCAGAATTACGTTTATATGAGAAATAAATAAGAACACTGGAAAGCATAACTCCAAAACTAATCAACAACATAAACGCAGCCACTAATGTTGATGGAGCATATAGTTTAACTAGATACCACACTACATCAGATTTATCCCCCATAAATATCTCCGACATAACTCCCGTATAAAACGAGTCACTCATAAATTCTACTTGTAACTCTTTGCCAGCATCTTCTGGTTCAAGTTCTAAAAAAATGTAAGCTATAGTACTTGTTTTTCCAAAAAGCTGAGTATCAAGTGTTGAATATTCCTGCCTCAGCTCGCCATCAACGTATATTTTATAATCCTGTTGCAGACTTCTAAAACAAAGACATGTATACTCATATTCATCTGGAAGTTCAGAGACAACAGTAATCCATTCCCCCTGTGCTGCTTCAATTTCTCCTGGTAATTTAACTGGCACTCTACTGCCATCAGACAAAATCTGTTCCCACGCAGAATCAAACTGCACACAATTATCATCACTCACTCTATTTTCTCTAGGCAAAGTCATCTGAGCCCACACAAAAAATACCAGTATCCCCATCACAAGCATACCAGATATACACTTTATAACCGTTAACGTTTTTATATTTCTTTTACCCATACAACCTCACCAAAAACTATTGATTTCATCTATAAACAATTTTACTATATAAACAGAAAAAAGGACAGAAGTTTTTCTGTCCTTTTCATCATTTTTATTTATTCCATCATACCCTTAAGTACTTCCTCTGCTTTATGAAGCTGTAAATCCTCTGCATAGTCAATACCTACTGCATTAGTTCTACCATCAGCAAGTTCCACCTCATAATCAGGTACAATACCTATTTCATGTATATCGTTTCCGTTTGGAGTAAAATATTTTGCAACTGTTATCTTAATAGCTGTGCCATCCGAAAGAGGTATAACAGACTGAACAATACCTTTTCCGTAAGATGTTGTTCCGATAATCTCAGCCACACCCGTATCCTGGAGAGCACCAGCAAAAATCTCTGATGCACTTGCACTATTGCCATTTATAAGCACTGCCATCGGCAACTCAGTATACTCTTCATCTGTAGACGAATACGAATTTGTAACGTTACCATCTTTGTCCTCTGTTGTAACAATTGGACCTTCCTTCATAAGATAGTCACACATATCTACAACCGCAGTCAAAAGTCCACCTGGATTATCACGTAAATCAACAACCATAGCTTTAGCGCCCTGTGCCTCTAAATCTTCAAAGGCCTCAATAAACTCAGTACAAGTGTTGTCATAGAACTGCTCAACTAATATATATCCAATATTATCTTCAAGCATCTTATACGATACTGAATAATTCTCAACCACACGTCTCTCTACTTCGAAATCCATGTATTCACTTGTGCTTGGTCTATAAATTTTGATTTTGGCTTTTGTTCCTTCCTCACCGCGAATCATATCTACTACTACCGTAAGCTCCTGGTCGATAATTTCAACACCATCGACCTCTACAATAATATCTTCCGCCATGAGTCCTGCCTCTTCTGCCGGACTATTTTTTACCGGACGAACTATCGATACAATCATATCAGCATCCTGAGTTACAACTGCACCAATACCGACATATTCTCCTGAATTTGTTTCCTGAAGTTCAGCAAACTCTTCCTCTGTATAGTATACAGAATACGGATCATCCAAGCCTGCAAGAATAGCATCATAAAGAGCCTCTTCCTGCTTTTCTTCATCTATTTCGAAGTAAAAATAATCATCTATATACTCATTTATTTCTTCAATTTTATCATTGACTTCTTTGTCCGCCCATACAGATTCACTTGCATTATTCTGCCCTACAACATCGCCCAATATCGAGTCACAACCGGTACAAAGCAAAGCAATAGACATAACAAGCAACAAAGACAATATTTTCTTCATGTCACATCTCCTAATTAATATAAATATGGGGCTGGGTCTACATAAGATCCATTAATTCTCACACCAAAATGGCAATGAGGACCTGTTGAATTTCCTGTACTACCTGCAAGTGCAATCTGCTGTCCTCTAGCAACAGTCTGACCTGCAGAAACCTGTAATACTGAATTATGCATATAAACTGTAGATACACCATCACCATGATCAATAAGAACATAATATCCCATAGAGCTACTATATTCTGATGCAATAACTGTTCCTGATTCTCCTGCAAGAATAGGTGTACCTGTAGAACAAGCTATATCTATACCCTGATGCATTCTTCCCCATCTAGGACCATAAGGCGATGTAACAGTACCACCATTTGAAACCGGCCATTGGAAAGAGCCTCCAGTATAATATATTACTGCATTGCCAGACGCAGCCGCCGCTGCTGCCGCTGCCGCTTCTGCTGCAGCAATCTTCTCATTAGTTGCATCAATATCCGCCTGAATAGCAGCCACCTGAGCCTCATATTCTTCAATAGATTCGTTATAATTCTTGGCCTGAACCTGCTTGCCTTCTATCATAATTTCAATCGCAGCTTTATTATCAGCTACCTCTGCTTCAATCTCTTCAACAGCAGCAAGGTCATTTTCAAGTTCCAACTGATAATCTGCTATTTTCTTTTTTATGTCTATAAGATTAGCCAACATATCCGAATCATATTCGTAAATCTGCTCAACATACTCAGATTTGTTAACCATATCTGACAAATCTGATGTAGAAAAAAGTGTATCTAAGTATTCTACATTTCCATTTTCATAAGCATATTTGATACGAAGCTTCATCGCCTCGTATTGAGCAGTTTCCTCTTCCTGAGCAACCGCCAACTCACCTTTTGTAGTTTCAATATTTGCATTTAATGTTTCTTTCTGACTTTCAAGTTCTATAATCTGAGTATTATATGCCTCAACTTGTGCATCAAGCTCAGCAATTACAGCAAGTATATTCTCTTTCTCAGTAGAAAGCTGGTCA
Source organism: Wujia sp. (assembly GCA_045531735.1). GTDB lineage: Bacteria > Bacillota > Clostridia > Lachnospirales > Lachnospiraceae > Coprococcus_C. The sequence goes on from JAZSEO010000080.1 coordinate 28,255, forward strand.
ACCGCTGCTTGTGCTTCTTCTTTTTTACTTTCAGCTTCCTTTCTTTCTTCATATAAGCTTCCAAGATCTGAAGCACATACATTTGTACAAACTGTACCGACAAGAATAAAAGCTGTCAATACTTTTAACATTTTACGCATGAACTCGCCTCCTTAAACCTTCAAATGCTTTCTTGTTGTAAGAATACTGCCCACAAGACCAAGTCCGATACCGATAGCTGCCGAAACAGGAATGAGCACTGCAAATATATCTCCTATCGGAACAAACTCAAACAAGTTAGCAACAACTGCAAATCTACCTATAATGTATTTAACTACATTATCATACATATAATATACCAAAACAAGTGGAATCATCGAACCCACAAGTCCAATGGTAACACCTTCAACAATGAATGGTGCTCTTACAAAGAAATTAGTAGCACCTATCAGTTTCATAATTGCAATTTCTTCTTTTCTTACTGTAATACCTATAGTAATAGTATTACTTATAAGGAATACCGAAACTAATAAAAGTATAATGATAATACCTATTGATGCATAAGTAACTACACTGTTAAGTGCTGAAATACCACTAGCTGTTATCTCCGAGCTTAATACCTTACGTACACCCTGCATACTCTTAAGATACTGCACAAATGCTGTCTGAGTACTTAAATCTTTAAGAGTTATCTTATATGAAGCACTATCCTTCAGCGGATTATCACCTGCAAAAGCCTCCATAGCTGCCTCATAATCATCATAATTTTCTTTTGCAAACTGTTCCCATGCCTGATCCGCAGAAATAAACTCCATAGTTTTTATCTCTTCTCTAAGTCGAAGCTGGCTACCTATCAGCTGAATATTTTCATCTGATATTCCCTCTTCAAAGAAAACAGAAATTGTAACTGTATTTTCCAACTCTGTCATAGCAGTTCTGAAATTAATTATTACACAATAAAAAACACTAAATATAAACAGACAAGATACAATAGTACCTACAGATGCAAGTGAAAACAAAAGATTACGTCTGATATTTTTAAGACCTTGTCTGATACTGTATAAAAGCGAACTAATCCTCATCTATATACCCACCTTTTTGCTCATCACTGATTATTTCACCCTTCTTTAAGGTGATTACACGTTTTTGCATCATATTAACGATTTCCTTGTTATGAGTAACAACGACAACCGTTGTACCCTTCTTGTTAACATCCTCTAAAAGTCTCATGATTTCCCATGAATTCTTAGGGTCAAGGTTACCTGTTGGCTCATCGGCAAGAAGTATCTCAGGTTTGTTAACTAACGCTCTTGCTAACGCAACTCTCTGCTGCTCACCACCCGACATTTGTTTTGGATATGCTTTGTACTTATCAGCAAGACCAACAAGTGTAAGCATAGCAGGAACTTGTCTTCTTATATATCTGGTAGGAACCTCTATAACTCTCTGTGCAAATGCAACGTTTTCATATACTGTTCTATCCTTCAAAAGTCTGAAATTCTGGAATACTGTTCCAATTTTTCTTCTCAGCTTAGGAATATTTCTTTTCTTAACCTTTGAATAATCAACATCTGCAACCTTAATGCTTCCTGATGTTGGATCTAATTCCTTAAGTAAAAGTTTAATCAAAGTAGTCTTACCAGAACCACTTGAACCAACTATGAAAACAAATTCACCATCTTCAATAGTAATATTGATATCGTTTAATGCATAAGTTTTACTCGTTGGATATTTCATCTTAACGTGATCTAAAACTATCATAATAAATTATCTCTCCTATTTTAGTAATCTAATGACTCCATGTATTTCATATATTTTACTACCATAAGCGCAATCTTAAATGTTATGGCATCCTCAAACACCCTAAGGTCAAGACCTGTGCTCTTCTCTAGCTTATCAAGTCTATAAACCAATGTGTTTCTATGAATGTATAACTGTCTCGATGTTTCTGATACATTCAAGCTATTCTCAAAGAACTTGTTGATGGTTGTAAGTGTCTCTTCATCAAATTCATCCGGCGATTTGCCATCAAAAATCTCTTTAATAAACATCTTACAAAGAGGAATAGGAAGCTGATATATAAGTCTACCTATACCTAAATTGCTGTAAGCAATAATCTTTCTATCGCTGTAGAAAATTTTACCTACATCAAGAGCAAGCTTAGCTTCTTTATACGAACGTGAAACCTCTTTTATTTCATTTACAATAGTTCCATATGCTACATTAACAGATGACATAGCCTCTGTGTTAAGCATATCAACTATCACTTTTGCAGTCTTATTCATATCATCATAATTTTCGCTAGGCTTAACCTCTTTTACAAGAATAATGTTTTTCTCATCTACTGCTGTTATGAAATCTTTGGTTTTGCTTGCAAATAACGCTCTTACTGTTTCAAGAGCATTGTTTTCTTTTTCGTTCTTAGTTTCGATAATGAAAACCACTCTTCTGGTATCAGTATCAATATGAAGTTTCTTTGCCCTATTATATATATCAACGAGAAGAAGATTATCTAGGAGGAGATTTTTAATAAAATTATCTTTATCAAATCTTTCCTTGTATGCTACCAAAAGACTCTGTATCTGAAAAGAAGCAACCTTTCCAATCATATACACATCCTCTGCTTCGCCTTTTGCAAGAATAATATATTCTAATTCGTTCTCGTCGTAAACCTTAAAAAACTGGAAGCCCATCATCACCTGACTTTCTGCCGGTGAATCAGCAAATGCAACTACCGCATCCTCATACTCTTCTGTATTTCTTATTGTAGATGCAAGACTTTTACCCTCTGTATCCATAACGCACAAATCTGTACGTGTTATCGCTTTAATCCCATCAATTGTGTCTTGTAGAATTTGATTTGAAATCATTTTATCACCCCTTATATTCATAACTGGTTTATCGTAAAAACCAATTGTTAATATGTCTGTAACATTTTAAGACATATCGAGCATGCAAAGCATACCCACACATGCTACATTTTACCTCAAATTCGCCAAAAAAAAAAGAGGAAATACATAATTTTATGTATTTCCTCTAAACTTTTCACATTTTTGTCACACTTTTGTAACAATTTGCTATTTAAAGTCAAGTTTTTAATTAGTTAGCAACTACTTCCTCAGTTTCCTTATCGAAGATATGTACCTTGCTAAGGTCAAATGCAAACTGAACTGAATCGCCAGGTCTTGCAGTTGTTCTTGGGTTAACTGATGCAGTAATATCAAACTGATCAATAGTGAAGTATAAGTAAACCTGGGCACCTAACATCTCGTAGATGTTGATTCTTGCATCGATTACGCTCTCTGGAGAAGACTCGATGAATAACTGCTCATCATGGATATCCTCTGGACGAATACCAAGTACAACTTCCTTATCAATGAAGTCACCAGCGATAAGCTTAGCAGCCTTAGCATCTGGAACTTTGATTGAATGAGAACCAAACATAAGTAATACGTCTGCTCCTGACTTAACAACCTTACAATCGATGAAGTTCATAGGTGGCATACCCATGAAACCAGCAACGAATAAGTTACATGGCTTATCGTAAAGGTTCTGTGGAGTATCTACCTGCTGGATGATACCATCCTTCATAACTACGATTCTTGTACCAAGAGTCATCGCCTCTGTCTGGTCATGTGTAACGTAGATAATAGTTGTCTGAAGTCTCTGATGAAGCTTAGAAATCTCAACACGCATCTGTACTCTTAACTTAGCATCAAGGTTTGAAAGTGGCTCGTCCATAAGGAATACCTTAGGCTCACGAACGATAGCACGTCCCATAGCAACACGCTGTCTCTGACCACCTGATAAAGCCTTTGGCTTTCTGTCAAGAAGGTGCTCGATATCAAGAATCTTAGCAGCTTCATGTACCTGCTTGTCAATTTTCTCCTTTGGTACTTTTCTAAGTTTAAGACCAAATGCCATATTATCATATACTGACATATGTGGATAAAGAGCGTAGTTCTGGAATACCATTGCGATATCTCTGTCCTTAGGCTCTACATCGTTAACCATCTTGTCGCCAATCCATAACTCACCTGAACTGATGTCCTCAAGTCCAGCGATCATACGAAGTGTAGTTGACTTACCACAACCTGAAGGTCCAACGAAGATGATGAACTCTTTGTCCTCAACCTCTAAGTTGAAATCCTTAACAGCGTTAAAGCCGTTTGGATAAATTTTGTAAATATTCTTAAGTGATAAACTAGCCATTTTAAATTTTTCCTCCTATTAGTTAAATATTCACTGACTAATGCTGTAGTAAATATTACATCAAATCAGAGTTAAAAACCATATAACAATTTAACAAATAACCCCAAAAAATATTGTACATTTTGTATATGATTTATTTTTTTGGTGTTTTTTTATTCAATTTTACTAAAAAGTTACTGGGAGTTACCCCCTAAACTTTGTGAAACCTTCACCAAAAGCCTCGCGAATATCTCCAACGAAACAAATTGCATTTTCATCCATTTGGTAAACTTTTTGTTTGATTTTTACCATTTCTTTTGATGACGCAACACACATTATCATAGGTCTTCTCAAATCTGTAAATCCGCCCTTTATCTCAATATAGCTTACGCCTCTTCTAACATCCTTTACAATATAATCCGAAATTGTTCCACATTGTTCAGAAATTATATATAAAAGTTTTGCCCTATTCGGTCCCTCCAATATAGAATCAGAAAATCTGGTTATCAAGTAAATTGCAATTATTGCATATACACCGCTCGAAAATCCAAAAATACCCATTCCTACAACAACAATTATACCGTCTATTATTGCCAAAATCTTCGGTACCGACAAATGTCTCATTTTCAAATTGAGCATTGTCGCCAAAAGATCTGTACCACCTGATGATGCGTGATTAAGAAATATAAACCCCAGCCCCGCTCCCATGGCTACTGAACCGATTATCATATCCACCATTTTATCTCCTGTAAGAAGCTCAATCCCAACCTCAGGTATTATAGCCAGAAAGGTGGTCAGACTTATAGTACATACAAGCGTTTTTAAACAAATTTCTTTATCTAACAGTTTATATCCAACCAAAAATAGCGGAACATTTATTATAGCATTAACTGCCCAAACTGGAATATCAAACAAATGCTTTAATATTATCGCAATTCCCGTTACGCCTCCTGTTACTATTCCCGCCGGTTCAAAAAAGACAATAACTGCTAGTGACATCAATATAGTACCGAAAATCATTATAATATATGAAACTAATAATTTCTTAAAATCAAAAAAACTCTTCATAAAATAATTATGAAGAGTTTTTTATTATTTATTCGCAATGTTGTAAATAAAATTAATGGTCACTATTATTTGTACCAACTATAACAATTATATCATAGTTATCAGTAGGTTCAGAGGAACCACCATCTAAATCGCCAACCTCATAAGTTGCACCCTCAAAAAACTGCAAAAGATCTTCTCCCACACCTTCCTGTTTAGAGATAATCTTTGTTGTATCTACAGTAGTAAAATAATCCGATGCAAATGTATTATTGTAGCCATTTTCATTTAAAGTTGTACACCATCTTCCAGCAAGGCCTGATACATCAGTACTGTTTAACACTAATATGTTTTTATCTGCAGAAGTAACAGTATATGCTGGTTCACTTACAGATGTATCTTCTGAGGCAACCTCTTCCGATACAGGAGCCGTTGTAGTGTTATAAATAAGCTCATCATGAACCTCTGCTTCCGTCAAAACATTACTGCTAACAGTAGTCGGTGTTTCTTTTTTGTCATCGCCACCTTTAAACGCCTTTGTAATAAGAACTACGCCAAATACAACTATACATATTCCTAATATAACAACAGATGCTCTTAAAAACATCGAAAAGAACAATCCTGCCACAGTCTGTTTTTTCATAAAAACTCCTCCTAATCTCAAATATATGTTATATAATCTATTTTTATCCTTACAAAATATGACAAATCAATTCAAGTATATTGTAGTATAACAAAAACAACAAAATATTTCAACCATTTACACATTATGATTCCTAATATATACTACTAAAAGAAATATTTTTATGAGGTATTATTATGAAAACAGCATTAATAACAGGTGCTTCAAGAGGTATTGGAAGAGAAACTGCTTTAGTACTTGCCAAAGATTACAACCATATAGCAATATGTAGCAAATCTAATCAGATTATGCTCAACGAAACAAAAGCACTGATAGAAGCACAGGGTTGCTCATGTTTATCATATCTGGGAGATGTAGCAGACTACAATTTTTGTTCCACAATGATAAACTCAATTTTAAAAGTAACTGGTTCGATTGATACTCTGATAAATAATGCAGGAGTAGCCTCCATAGGACTTTTCACTGATGTCACTCCTGAAAAATGGAACCATATTTTAAACACCAACCTTACTTCCGTATACAATACATGTAATCTGGTTGTCCCTCATATGATACAAAAACACCAGGGGCAAATCATAAACATATCTTCTGTCTGGGGACTCATCGGTGCTTCCTGTGAAGTAGCATACTCTGCTACCAAAGGTGCAATCAACAGTTTCACAAAAGCTCTGGCTAAAGAGCTTGCTCCTAGCAACATATCTGTCAACGCCATAGCATTTGGAGCCATCGACACCGATATGAACAGTGAACTTTCAGTCGAAGATGTATCTGCCTTAAATGACGAAATACCTTATGGCAGAATGGCAACCCCAAAAGAAGCGGCTCTCTGTATCAAAAATCTACTCGCCATGCCTAGCTACCTAACCGGAGAAATCCTCAAATTCGACGGAGCATGGATATAAAAACATATACATAAACGAGTCGCACGACTTTCCGCATATATTAACAATATAATGCACAAAGAAAACTGTCTGGAAACGCCGGCACTTAGCTTGTATAAATGGGGCATCGTAAATATATATGCAGAAAGTCGTGTGACTCGTTTATATAGAGTTTACATCCAACACTAACCGAAAGTGTTTTTATACTACTCACTCTTTTTGAGGTTTTTAAGGGCATTGCTAAGCTTGATTGGGTTTCCATAGCGGAGTGTTGAGTTACGGAAAATTTTACCTCCGATTATACCCATTCCTACTACAGATGCATAAAGCACTACTGCTGAAACAACGATTTCTACCATTCCAACCGAGCCCATTGCTACTCGTGCAAACATCGCTGAATATGAACTGATTGGAAGGTAAGAGCAAACCTTCATAAGTATGCTGTCCGGCTCCATAATACCAAATAATGTTACCATGTATACTATCATAATAATCATCTGCGCTGAACCAGCAGTCTTATTTAAATCTTCTATCTTAGATACGAGAGCACCAAGTGCGCCATACATAAATGCGTAGAATAAGAATCCTCCAATACCGAAGATTGCAAATGTAAGAATAACCTCACCAGGTATATCAAGGAACATTCCTAATGCGTTTGGTAAATATTCCTCGTTAAGCTGATACGAACCAAGTGTAGCAAGGGCGATCAAACCAAACTGGAATACTGCTGCCACAACACCTGCTAAAACCTTTCCGAAAAGAAGTGCTGTAGTAGATGTACTTGTTACAAGAATCTCTATAGAACGATTGCTCTTCTCATTAGTAATACCTGATGCGATTGTTGTACCATATGCAATAATTACCATAAATACAAGAATTACCAATATGTAGCAGTACCAATAGTTCTGCATACCATCCTTACCTAAAATATTTTCGTTAACAGTTATTTCTGCATATTCTACAGCAAGATACTCTTCTAAAGAAAGACCATTTTTCTCACAATAATCCATCTTTACTACCATACCCATGTACTCTCTGAATACTTCCAGGTCGTTATTATCCATGGACTTATTAAATACATAGAAATCAAACTCTGTAATTGACTTAATTACAAATCCCGCTGCTGCCTCTTCCTTTTCTACTAAAGACTTAACCTCTTCTGCTGAAGTAGCTTCGGTGAATTTAGCATCAGTAAAATATCCTGACAACACTTCCATATCTCCAAGACCGTTTGGGTCATAGATAGCTATATTTCTTAAGTCCTCTTCATTAACCTCTGATTCTATGTTCTTATCCTCCGAATCGCTCTCGCCTTTTACAGAATCAATAATTCTAGGTACAAACATAAGTGTAGCAGCAATTATGGCGATAAGAATTGTCATTATCATATATGATTTGCTCTTGAAATAATTGTCAAGTTCAAACTTAAATATAGTCTTAAAGTTCTTCATATTATTTTCCTCCCTTTCCGAATAATCCTTTTTTCTTAGGAGTAGTTTCTTCAACGGTTTCCTCTTCCTCTACTACTTCCTCTTCTCCAACCTTGGATACAAATATATCGTTAAGGGATGGCTCATAAGCACCAAATGTTTTAACATCAACATTTAATACCTTAAGGGCATCAAGTATTTGCCACTGGTCTACGCCTTCATTTACATCAAGTACAACATAGTGTTTTGTCACAAAAAGCACTTTGACCTTATCAGAAAGCTTATCCTCACAGAGAGCCTTTAATCCTTCTAAATCATAATTATTTGCAGATAAAATCTTTCTTCCTCTACCATACTGTTCCTTAATATCATCAAGATTTCCCGAAAGCACTACATCACCATGATTGATGATTGCGATATCCTCACAGAACTCCTCTACATAACTCATCTGATGACTTGAGAATATAACAATTCTTCCCTCAGAGATAAGCTCTGTAATTACATCCTTAAGTATCTGTGAGTTTACAGGGTCAAGACCTGAAAATGGCTCGTCAAGAATTACAATCTCAGGCTCACCTACTAATGTTGCTGCAAGCTGTACCTTCTGCTGATTACCTTTAGAAAGTGTCTCAAGTTTTTTGTCTGTGTACTCTGACACTTGAAGCTTCTCAAGCCACTTCTTAGTGCTCTTCGCAGCTTCCTTCTTAGTCATACCCCTAAGCATGGCAAGATACATCATCTGCTCTTTAACCACTTTCTTAGGATAAAGACCTCTCTCCTCTGGAAGATATCCCACCTGACTTCCATCTGGTTTAAACTTTTCACCATCTAAGAGTACCTCGCCCTCATTAGCACGAAATACATCCATGATGATACGCATGGTTGTTGTTTTACCTGCTCCATTTCTACCAAGTAAGCCAAGCGCTCTTCCGCTTTCAACAGAAAAGCTTACGCCGTGAAGCACTTCTTTTTCTTCAAAGCTCTTCTTAATGTTCTTTAACTCAAGCTTCATATATTTCTCTCCTCCTTAAAATGAGTTTTTAACTAATTAATGTACTGTTAGCTATCCTTCCCAGAACAGCTCATCTAGTGATTTACCTAACACTTTGCATATGGCTATGCAAAGATTAATGGTTGGGTTGTAGTCTCCCTTTTCTATGGCACTTATGGTCTGGCGGGAAACTCCTACCTTCTCTGCCAGCTCAGCCTGCGATATATCTAATCCTGCTCTGGCGGCCTTTATTCTTAGATTCTTCATGATATCACCTAAGCCTCTTTCTTATCTTTATGTTGTTTGATAAGTATAACCAGCACTGTGATCAACAAGAAAATTGCACATACAAGATTCAAACACTCGAAGGTTATGACACCATTCTTTACCATACCACCATCTAACCAGGCGCTTATTCCAATCATAAAGTTTGCTATGGCAATAATTATAAATGTTATAACTGTCTGTGGCACTCTTTCATTTAAAGCAAAGTAGCCATCATTAAGTATAGTGTACCAAGCATAAACTCCAATACCCATTATAACTATAATAACAATTGCAGCGCTTTCTTCTATAGGAAGTTCGCCTAGACCTATCAAAGTTATGGCATAAAGCATACTTATGGTTACCATAGTGTAAAATGCATATTTGAATCCTCTACCTCTGATTAGTTCCTGACGCTCGTCGTATTTTCTCTTAAGCTTTTTGTCCTTTGTAATTCCTATCAACATTGGAATCATTATAATTGCTGTGAATATAATCACGCCAAATATAAAACCTAAACCGTATGACAAATTATCACTCATAAAATACACTCCTTTATCATCACAAGGAAACTTTCTCAAAAATTTATTATAGCTTCCACACTACGCTCTACCTTGTTACAATTTGGAGTATATTACTTGTTTTACAATATGTCAAGTATATTTTACATTTTATTTGTTTTATTTTACACTTTGCTATTATTACTGGCTACTATTTTACCAAAAAAGTCTGACAACAGCCTATAAAAAAAGGTATCAAAAAGCCATATACCAAAAGAAACACAAGATTTGCCCATGTTATTCCATGAAATGCCAAAAGACTGATTCCAAGCTGTAGAATCGTACAACCAAAAAACACCTTAACTACAAAATTAAGCATCTTTTTAAATCTGTAAAGTTTCAGAGCTGCCAAAGATACTGGTAAATATTTAATTATGCTGTACAAAGAATTTACTCTTCCATAGCCACCAACAAAGCTTTCCTTACCTGTTAAAAAAGCCTGCTGATAAAAGAACACAGGGAAAGTAATCACAAAAGCCATAATACCTAAAAATTCCTTATCCAAGCCTTCCTTCATCATCTGCTGCATTGGAAAAGCACTGAACACCAGCTGTATAAATGTAAATATACCTGACACCAGCCAATAACCAATATTTGAAATGTCATAAGTAAAGTACTCCTTATAAAAGCTATCAATAATAGTTTGCTGACTTTTTATGTAGTCTTTTTCACTCATCATCAAAGCATTATTTATTTCATAAGTTGTTGCATCCATACACTATTTCTCCTATATCCATGCTCTCTCCAAATTTTATCAGCTTGCCATTTTCAAGAATCCCCAAATAATCCATCTTCCGCTCCATCTCTGACTCTATATGGCTTGTCATAAGTACAGACGCACTCTCATCTTCTATAACCTTATGGAGCAACTTAAAAAAATCTATTCTAAACACAGGATCCATACCCGCTGTAACTTCATCCAACAAATACAAAACTGGTTTATGTCCCATTGCAAACGCCATCTGAAATTTCATTCGTTCTCCTCTTGATAGCTTGCTAAGGGTAACACCTCCCGACACACCCATATCTTTCATTGCCTGCTTGTATATTTCCCTATCATAATTTGTGTAAAATCTGCTATACATGTCCATATTTTGGTCAGGAGTTCTATCCTCAAAAAATCTATTCTCATCAGACACAAATCCTATAAACTGTTTCATATATCCATGATTTTGTCTTATATCATATCCGGCAATTTTAATGTTTCCTGAATACTTCTTTTTTTCATTCATAATATAATCTATGAGCGTGGTCTTACCTGCCCCGTTAGCTCCAGCCAACCCCATTATGTATCCTGCCGGAAGAGAAAAGTTTATATTATTAAGTTTAAATTTTCCTTTAATTCCTGTTACATTCTCAAACTCCAGCATCATAAAGCGCCTCCACCATTTCCTTTATATCCTCTGCACTTAGTCCTGCCTGTTTTGCATCGCCTATTATCTCCGCAAGTCTCTTTTCTAACATAACAAGCTGTTTCTCCATAAGATAGTCTGTGTTGTACTCACAGACATAAAATCCCTTACCAGGAACAGAGCGTATAAGTCCCTCCTTTTCTAAATCCTCATAGGCTCGTTTAGTTGTGATTACGCTGACATTTAAATCACCTGCCAAGGCTCTTATGGAAGGAAGTGCTTCTCCCGCCGAAAGTTCACCGGTAACGATAGCATTTTTTAATTGATTTACAATCTGTTCATAGATTGCTAAAGTTCCTTGTGGTTGTATTACTATTTTCATATTTCACCTTTTCTATATATGTGCTTGTAGTTGTATTTTTATTTCAAACGTAATATTAGTTATTTATCATAACTTATCTCGTAGTTCATAGCCTTCTCTACTGCCTTATTCCAATACGACATATGCTTAATAGTAAGTGGTAGCTGAAACAAAATCGCAGGTATTATAAATATCAGATTCACATATACATTTCTCATACCCTCGTCTTGACATAGCAAAAAGGCTATTCCAAACAACGAAAAAATGGTTATAACTATATCTATTCCCTGCACAATTCCTCTGGTATCGCTTTTTATCTGTGGCCAAGCTTCCCTTTCTTCTATATTATAACGTTCGTTCATTCCACAGAAAATCAAAGCAAACGTCAAAATATTATACACTATTACAACATAAGTAATAACATGACACATATCAAATATCACAAGTGGCAATGTACAGACAGCTCCAAACAACGTACAAAAGCAAATTCTAAATATCGCAGACTTCACAATATATTCTCTCTTCATCTGCTGACTAAGTGGCACCAAATACATCTGTTTAGGCATTTTCATAATGTGCAAACAACCCGAGTTAACTGTATGTATAGTAGGTATCGCAATCAAATAATATATAATAGCATACTGTACTTTCTCATACATCCCCATAATGACAGGAAGCATAACAGCAAAATAAACTATCATATATAAGGAATTAGCCACCTTTGTCTTGAAATTACTCCACCTAAAAGCAGCAAAATAATCTCTTATTATCCTAGCTGTCATCTTTTACTTCCTCCTTTATTTCTCTTAGTTACAAAATACATAAGCTCTTCAAGACTTGGAACCGTTACCGTAAGCTCCTTGTCATAGGTGTATCTTGGTCTATGAGTAACTAAGGCTTTAGTTACATAATTACCATCCTCCTTATGTATAATTCTATCTGGCTGTATAAGATTAATCTTATATTTTTCTCCAGTCACAAGTCTGTAACTATCCCTAAGTTTTTCTATATCACCTGAGAATATGGTGCTACCATCTTCTATATATAATATGTAATCAGCAAGCTTATCCAAATCCTCTGTAAGATGAGTCGAAAGAATCACACTTTTAGTTCCATCAGCAATATATTCCTTAAGTACCACAAAAAATTCTTTTCTAAATTGAGGGTCGAAGTTACCGGTTGGCTCGTCAAGTATAAGAAGTTTTGCATCATGCGATAAAGAAAAAGCAAACTGAAACTTAAGTTTTTCTCCCTTAGAAAGCTTTTTGAATTTTCGTTTCCCATCCAAGCCAAAGCGTTCCATATACATTTCCAAAGTATCTATACTAAAATTTTTATAATATGCTCCATAGTTAACACCATTTTCTCTAAGTGATGCACTATGGTCAAAAAGTTCGTCCAAAAGCACAGTTCCTATAACATTTCTAATCTCAACCTCACTATCATCATATCCCATGCCATCTATAAAAAGTTCTCCCGCATCTGCATTATATAGACCGAGAATAATATGGATAAGCGAAGTTTTTCCCGAACCGTTAGGACCTATCAATCCTAGAATATAACCCTCTGGTAACTCTAAAGATATATCCTTAATATGAAATTTCCCCAAACGTTTACTGATGCCATCAAGTTTCAATAACATCAACTCACCTCCATGTATATAAACTGTATATATTTATATATACACTCTATGCACATATCTGTCAACCACTTTTTTACATCAAATCAAAAATGCCTGTAGCAATATCTACAGGCATTTTCAAAATTAGCCAATTCCATTAAACATATTAGCTCCTTGATTTATATAAAATTCATATATTCGTTCTTGTGTATTATCTGTATTTTCAAAATCGCCCATTTCCTGTTCGGGTTTATCAGGTCGTGCCCCATCTTCTGGTGGTTGCATTCCTTCTGCGCCTTCCGGTATTTCCATTCCCTCTGGCGGTTCCATGCCTTCCGGTATTTCCATTCCCTCCGGTGGCTCCATTCCTTCCGGTACTTCCATGCCTTCCGGTATTTCCATTCCCTCTGGTGGCTCCATTCCTTCCATACCAGAACCACCCACTATACCACCTTGACTGGATAATTTTGTATCATCACTCCACAAGGTATATGTGCCACTTATCAGTTCAGGACTACTATATATTAACACAGAATATTCATTCTCAGGACATATATCCAACAAAGTAGCATCACTTTCATTCTTTAAAGAAAGTGTTTTTCCTCCAGTCTGCTTCTGAGTAAAACTAAACACAGCATATGTCTGTCCATCATCCTCTATTCTATCCAACATATGCCCACTTGCAATCACAGTCCCACCATTGATATGTATTCCCATATCAGAATCTATGCCAGCATCCGCACTATCAGAACAGGCTTGTGCAATAACATTACCACCATTTATAACCAGCCATCCATTAGAATCTATTCCATCTCCTTCACCAGTTTTACCATTAACTGATATAGTTAATGTTCCACCATTTATAGTAGTTACAGAAACGTTATCTTCATTAGTATTTATACCATCATTACCGGAATTAATATTAATATTTCCTCCATTTATAGTAAGATGAAGTTCTGTGTCAAGTCCTTCATTTTCTGCATTAATATTAAGAACGCCACTATCCTCGTCTTCACCATCCACATTCATAGACATTTTGGAATAAACCGCACCATCGTACTTATGAAGTTTATCCGCATCCAACACTTCTGTTTCGTCATCATTTAATATGACACTTTCAGCATCGTATATTTTAGCAACATAAGAGCCATTCACAGTATTAACTGTATCATCTGCAATAATTATATTTGCACCAGCTGCTTGAGTATCAATGTCATTTGAGGCACTATCCACATCATCGTTTCCACATTCATATACATTATAGAAAATCACTGCAGGTGCAACCTGACATGTTATATCAGCACCATTCAAAATCAATGTGACTACCGCCTCTGGGTCATCCTTTGCATCTTCTCCCAAATCTACAGCAATTTGACCTTTAGAAAGTTTACCTGTAATCCTGTATGTCCCTGGTTGAGTGATATGTACTACTATGTGATTCAAACTCTCCTCACTTTCATGAGCATCTGCCTCAGTTCCCTCGCCATAATAAAAATCCTTGCCCGCTTCATAATATATAATATCATTTGCTACATACACTGCATCAGATATGTTACTACCAACCTCTTTTCCATCCACATTAATCCGAGCATCACTCAAATCAATCTCCACTATCGCATCTTCTCCACTATTTGTCTTTTGATTGCATGCAGTAAAGGTAATAATAGAGACACATATTGCCATAAAAACCAACTTCTTATGCTGTTTATTTTTTTTCATAATATACACTTCCTTATATATTTTTTTACATATTATCCCTAAATTGTGTTTAATTTATGAACTAATAATGTTTTTCTTATGTTTTATATCAACACACCCTAACACATACAAAAGTCTGGAGAAATAATCTCCAGACTTCAAATTAGTTTCATTATATTTTACAGTTTACGAAGGCAATGCATATCTGATTTCTAATTCTTCATACTTCTTTGCAAACCAAGCTTCATCATCAAGTTTCTGCTCTTTACGATAGCCATGTGCTTCAAACTCATCATCGTCAACCTGAATAATACATACTGCGATGTTTGAGCAGTGGTCAGAAATTCTTTCGTAAGTATCTGTTATATCTGATAAACTGATACCAAGCTCGATTGTACATTTGCCTTTCTTAAGTCTCTTAACATGACGCTTCTTAAGTTCTTTGTTAAGAGTATCGATGAGGTCCTCAAGTGGCTGTACCACAAGAGCTTTTTCTCTGTCGTTGCTCTCAAGAGCTTCTACAGTAAGATTCATAATATCACTGAGCGCTCTTCCATAAATGCTAAGCTCTTCCATAGCTTTCTTAGAGAATTCCTGCTCTTTCTTATGCATCTGCTCAACACCAAGCAAAATATCAACTGCAAGGTCAGAAATACGCTCTATATCTCCTACAGAATGGAGCAATGTAGAAAGTGTATGACTATCCTCTTTTGAAATATCTCTTCCACTAAGCTTTAAGAGATATGTACTCAAGGCATCCTCATATTTATCTACTTTATCTTCTATATGTCTAACATGCATGGCTTTTTCTTCGTCATAATTACCGATAAGTGAAACAGCCTCGAGAACTGCATCTCTTGATACACGTGCCATCTCAACTGCAACCTTATGGCTCTGTGCTATAGCGAAACCTGCATTGTCAAGGAATCTGTAATCCAAAAGTGGAAGTATTGCATCCTGTGTTTCTTCCTCTTCACCAGCTTTATCTTTAATAGTTTTAACCGCAAGGTATTCCAAAAGATTAGACATCGGAAGAAGTACCAAAGTAGCCAACACGTTAAATGTAGTATGAACAACTGCGATACCCGCTGCACCCGCCACATCATTAAGGAATGGCCATGGCATAAATACATTAATAAGATAGAACAATGCCATAAATATTGTTGTTCCTAATACGTTAAAGTAAAAATGTACTGCTGCTGCACGCTTAGCATCCTTGCTCGCTCCTACAGACGAAAGAACTGCTGTAATACATGTACCAATGTTCTGTCCCATAATAATAGGTATTGCATTAGCATAGGTAATAGCACCCGTAACACAAAGTGCCTGCAAGATACCTACAGATGCAGAAGATGACTGTATAACTGCTGTAAGGACTAAACCTGCTATCATACCAAGAATAGGGTTTTCAAACATAGTAAGTATGTTAGTAAATGCTGGAACATCAGCCAAAGGCTTAACTGCCGAACTCATAGCATCCATACCAAACATAAGAACCGCAAAGCCAAGTAATATTGTTCCTATATCATGTTTTTTCTCACTCTTACAGAATATAAGGAATATAACTCCTATAAGCGCAAGAATAGGCGTAAAGGATGTAGGTTTTAAAAGCTTAATAAAAATATTATCTCCACTCAAGCCACTTAAACTAAGAATCCATGAGGTAATTGTAGTACCAATGTTAGCACCCATAATTATACCTACAGCCTGTTTAAGCTTCATGATACCCGAGTTAACAAAACCAACTACCATAACTGTAGTAGCTGAGGATGACTGTATAACTGCTGTAACACCTGCACCTAACAATACTGCTACAAATTTGTTTGTTGTTAGTCTCTCAAGAATACTTTCGAGTCTACCACCTGACATTTTGGCAAGGGCATCTCCCATTACATGCATTCCATAAAGGAACAGGGATAAACCGCCTATCATAGATAGCACGTTAAAAATGTCCATATTTTTCTCCTTATGTGTTTTAATAGTTAGAGTACCCATTTATACCGTTGTATAAACACACTCTACGAATTTAAGCCGTCGCTATTAATAATACAACCTTAAATAAGTCTCCGTCAACTATTATTTCCAAATTTCCTCTTTGGATTTCCATAAGGCTTTTTGCAATAGAAAGACCAAGTCCACTTCCTTCTGTGTTACGAGAGCTGTCTCCACGAACAAATCTTTCCATCAATTCTTCACCAGATATATTAAGTTCATCCTTAGATATGTTTTTAAACGAAACCTTAAGCATTTTTTTGCTGTTATCAGATGGTGCATCATCCAAAGAAACCTTTGTCTCCTCCATATCTATATACACTCTTGTACTATCCTGCGCATATTTTACAATATTTCCAACTATGTTATCAAAGGTTCTCCAAAGGAGTTTCCCGTCAGCCTTTACCATAGTATTTTCTGCCTGGCAGTTAATCAAAAGCTTAAGTTTTTTCGCATCCAGTTTTTCTGCATATTCCGCCAATGCCTGTTCCAACAACACCCTGCTATCCAGGCTTGTAATCTCAACAGGCATATTTCCGGTTGACGCCTTTGACGCATCAATCAAATCCTGAATGAGTTTTTTGAGTCTTGCTGATTGTCTGTCTAAAACCTCGATATATTCATTTACTTTTTCACTTTCGATTTCTTCTTTAGAAAGTAAATCAACATAGCTTATTATAGAAGTAAGAGGAGTTTTTATGTCATGAGAAACATTTGTAATAAGCTCTGTCTTCATTCTCTCACTCTTCATTCTATCTTCTACCGCTATCTGAATGCCATCCTTAATACTGTTTAGGTTCTCTCCATGCTTTTTAAATTCCCAAAGCATTTTTTCTGTATCTACTTCATAAGCAGTATTGCCACCTGCAATTTCAGTAGCAGCCTTTTTAAGCTTGTTCATATTAATAAGAGCAATCGCAAGAATAATTCCATATAACACCTTCTCGAGAAGCATCAACAAAACAACCGCCTCGGAACCAAGTCCAGCCGCAAGTAAAAATACCTCAAACAGCGTAACAAGTGCAAATATGCCTAAATACTTCCAATATATATTAAGATTCTGCCACAGGTACTTAACCCAGCCAATAAGCATCCTGCCCAGCTTATATAAAGCAGTGTTTTTGAAAATAGTCTTTGCTTTTATTCTCGCTGATGTACTATACAGCACAAGAGATGCAAGCAATGCAATTAAACCAAGCCCCAACATGGCAGCTATATTTCCAACCGATGTTGTATTGATATTATAATCTACAAAAATCAGTCCCAAGCACGTCGCCATGGCAAACATAACAAGCACAATATCATACGGTATCTTATCAAACCAAGTAAGTGTTATTCCATCTGCATTTTTTGAATGTCCTGCTGACACGATAAGATACACAAGTGAAATAAGGAAAAGGAACACTGACACAACAAAAATCGGTAATGAAATATCTACTATTGTCTCTATATGTTTAATCCAAAACGACGAGTAAAAATAATCATTAGCAGTCAATTCAGATTTAACTCCTGAGGTTATTTTTACCTCCATGTATTTTCCACCGTTAACCTCAATCACGTATTCCATAAGTGCAGGATTATAATATGCATAGCTGTCATACCACGAATATTTTTCATCCATTCTAGCCGTAAAATTAGCAAATGCATAAATGAAATCCTGATTATTTTCAAGACATATGGTTGTACCGTTGTTATCATTTACAATGTAATGGTATCCATTCCCACTTATATAAACGGAATATCTGCCATCATCTGTAGTATCCATATAAACATAATTATCATAGAACGATTCTTGTTCTGTAGCTTCATAAGGTTCAGAACTATACTGCATTATCAATGTATCATCCACATATTCTGATGTATTTTCCTCCGTCACATCAGAGTCGTACTGTGCTTCTGTTACCGTTGCCTCATTATATTCTTCATAGAACTCATCTTCTTCAACATAACCATACTCTTCTATCTCATTCGGTCTATATACGCCATCTGTAAAGTCTTCAGGTACAAAGAATGGTTCATTTCCTTCCGTGAACTCATATATTATGCCACCATCGGTATCTATAACATCATACTCCGCTAGCGAAAACACAAACTTATCACCCTCAGGATATATTTCAATGCCATCATAGTATACATCCTTATACTGATACTCATCTGTTTCATAATTGGTAAGCACAGGGAATTTTTCTTTATCCTTCTCGTTAATTGGTTCTATTGTAAAGAAAAAGTTTGTATTTTCCTCAGCAAAATAATTTTCATAGTACTCATTGTCCCAGTGTTCACTAGGTGCAAGTTGCTGCTGAATTTCCTGCCTGTAATATTCTAAGGCTGTGTAATTATAGTTATAGACTATCCCTTCAATCACACTCTGCTTAGCTCTTTCTTTTCCACCCGGATTGTATACATCTTCCTCATAAAAATTTATTATCATTACAAAAGCCACAAAGCCAACAATAAGTGAAACCGCAAATATTAAACTTGCTAAAATCTTCCCCCAAAGACTTTTCTTCAATTTTCCCATTTCTATCCCTCCATTTTATATCCCTGTCCCCAGACCACTTTTAAGTATCTAGGTTCAGATGGGTTGATTTCAATTTTCTCCCTCAAGTGTCTTATATGTACCGCAACGGTCCCTTCCGCTCCAAGTGGAGCATCATCCCACACTAACCTGTATATCTCCTTTGGAGAGTATACCTTTCCCGGATTATTCATAAATAATCTGAGTAACATAAATTCTGTAGGTGTAAGATTAACTTCTTCACCATCTACAGTCACTTTTTTCGTCTCATCCGAGAGTTCAATTCCGCCAATACAAATTTTCCCTGTAGCTTTCTCCTTCGCGCCACCACCTAAGGTCATATATCTTCTAAGTTGCGCTTTTACTCTTGCAATAAGTTCCACAGGATTAAACGGTTTAGTTACATAGTCATCTGCCCCAACATTAAGACCAAGTATTTTATCCGTATCCTCACTTTTTGCAGTGAGCAATATAACAGGTATATTCGAGTTTTCCCTTAATCTCGACATAGCTGTTATACCATCCATCTCAGGCATCATAATGTCCATAAGTACAAGATGTATATTTTCCTTGTTCGCAATACTTATTGCCTCAGCACCATTATACGCTTTAAAGATTTTATATCCTTCGCTACTCAGATAGATATTAAGAGCTTCTACAATATCCTTTTCATCATCACATACTAATATGTTGTACATCTCCTCAACCTCCTTGGTCTAATTATTGCATATTTATTTTTAAGAAAAAAGTATTCTATTTATTAAGAATTATTTAAGACAGTTTTTTTATTATAAGCCAAACATCAAATTAGACAGCTACCTACTGTCAGGCAACTGTCTAACACATAACCAAATATCAATAAAACTTTTTATATAATTCTTCCCTTCTGTCATTCTTCACCGGAAAGGAACTCCTTTCTTTATCGACATCATTTTCTATTCTATATATAAATAATTGATTTAATCCTTTTTCCATATCCTCAAAATCAAGTGACAAAACATCATGCATTGCCACTATTTCACCATTAGGCGCATGTAATACAGAGTCACCAGAATAAATTATTCCGCCAATCTCGCCACAGCAATTAACTCCTGCTATGTAACACTGATTTTCAATGGCACGTGCAGTAAGCAAAGCCGACCAATGTATACACCTTTTTTCAGGCCAGTTTGCAGGAACAATAATAAGCTCTGCTTTTTTAGACATAGCTTGAAACAATTCTGGAAATCTAAGATCATAGCAAATAGCTGTACCAATACCAAAATCTTTTATTGTACATAATGCCAGATTATCTCCTCCTTGAAAATATCTATCCTCACCGCCATAAGAAAACGGATGAATTTTCACATAATCAGAAATCATCTCACCGTCAGTACTCACAATAGAATAATGGTTCTCGCATAGTTCTTCCTGTTTTTTTACCCAACCTACGCCCAAATAAACTTTATATTTATCAGCTATTTTTTTTACAAACTCAACACTTTCGCCATTCTCATCTGCTGTAATTTCCGTGTTCATCGAAAATCCGGTCAGGCTCATTTCTGGAAACAAAAGCATAGCTGTATCATCAATTCCAATTACAGCTTCACTAAATTTTTCTACATATTTTTCTATATATATTTTATTTAGTTCCTTGTTTTCCCATGCAATATGCATCTGAGCAAGACCTATTATCATATTTTACTCCCGTTCCAATACTTCAAAAAACTTACCAATCTCCACCCATGCTTTTCTCGATTCAGGTAAAATTTTTGCCGTCATCTGAAACACATGAAACATGCCCTCATATATAGTAAATTTAACCTTAACCCCTGCTTCTTTTGCTTTTTTTGCCACTGCTTCCGAATCACTAAAGAGCATCTCATCTGTTCCAACCTGAATAAGCATCGGCGGAAAGCCTGTAAAATCTCCAAACAATGGTGAAATATAAGGATTTGTAGGTGAATCATCTGCAACATATGGACTGTCATTATCAAATATATCGTTTTGATGTCCGAAAATCGGGTCAATAGATTTGTTTTCAACATACGAAGGACCACTTGCAGTAAGGTCCGTCCATGGTGACATTGCAACAATACCTAATGGCATTTTCATATTATTATCCTTAAAATAGTGACACATTGCCATAGCAAGTCCGCCACCTGCCGAATCTCCACCAATCACAATCTGTTCTTCTTTGTAACCTTTATCAAGCAACCAATTATATGCGCAAATAGCATCGTCTAAAGCCGCCGGAAACGGATGCTCTGGTGCAATTCTGTAATCTATTGTTAGTACGCTTGCACCTTTACTTACCTCCGAATATAACCCTGCCATAGTTCTATAAGAATTTCTAAGTGCTGTCACATAACCACCACCGTGAAGCTGCAAAACAACCTTATCACTTTCAGAATCTTTCCATGTAAGATATTCCATCGAGAAATTTTCCAAATCAATTCTCTCTACCTGAAAATGGTCAGGATAATTGAAATTTTTATCTATATCGCTCTTGCTTCTATCTTCTTCGATAAAATTCGAACGTAAAAAAGAATTATTATTGAAACCTGAGATGACCTCTTTTGCAATAACACCAATTCTACTTATTTTATTTTCATCACTCATAATTTACTCCAAGCTATACTCTAAATCTCTTAAACAATTCGTTAGTCGCTTTCTTATCTCCAAACAACACTGTACCTACAAGTATTAGTCCTGTAACAACAGCCGTTATAATTGAAAGCAACGGTTTAGTAACCACATCCGTAAGCACAAGTACAACTACAATGACACCAGCAATACAAAGCATAAGCTGTAGCATTATATAACTCTGCCAGTTCGAATTATCTACTATCATAAATACCAACACAATAACATCAAGAACCAGAATAATAGTAGGTGCTCCATAGTTAAATGACCATCCATTATAACCTATTATATGATCAAGTATAACAAGCAAAACCATGGTCGCTATCATCTGAACAAAAAGCTTCATCCTTATACCCGTATTGCGTTGCACAGAATGAACAATCGTAAAGCAAATAAATATTAAAGCCGCACCACATATAAGAGACCACCATACCTTTTTATAAGTAAGATAATTAATAAGTACTAATATCAGTTCAACTATAACTGATATGAATACAATAAGCTTAAGAATAAAATTTATTTTACGATGCTTCTCACTGACATTTGGATACATTACAGAATGTGAATCATATTTTCCAGTTTCCTCTTCTTCTATTTTAGAAGTGGTTTCAAGCACGCTACTGCAAAGAGGACAGATTATGGAATCATCCAAAACTTCTATATTACATTTATTGCACTTATTCATAATACACCCCATTGCTTTCTATAGACACATTTATGCCTTCCTCGGTAAATTTACGGAAAAATGTTTTTTGAACCGCTGTTTCTCTTACGGAAGAAGTAAAAGTAAATACCAGTTTATCCTTATAGGAACATATACCAGCTTTAAGATTTTGTCCCTTAGACATAGAAATCATAGCATGGAATTTATCAATATAGGGCATGTACTCCTCCGCAACAGATATAACTCCAAGATTTGTAATAGTACCCGTATTGGCTCTTGCAGACCTGTTATATACAATACGCATAATAAAATTTTTAAGCACAAGTGGCACACCACGAATAAGTTTGTTTTTTTCGTTTGATACATTATACGATAAAAGATTTTCTAAATTTTCTTTGTTAATCTGTTTATTTAAGCTTTCAGCAATTATACTCACAACTTCTTCGTATGTATAAGCATCTTTCTCTGCTTTAAACGCCGCAGTTACTACAGCAAAAAAATTCCGCAATGTGCTCGAATTAAAATATGGCCTTAAATTAACAGGAACACAAACACTTATAGGTCTTTTGTCCGGCATGGAATTAAGACACTCCTTATATACCGACCACACATAAGTAGCTACCAATAGCTGATTAATCGTTACATTATATTTTTTAGCCATAGCTTTAACACCTGCAAGGTCAAGGTAACCATGAATTATTCCCATATTATTGACAGGAAGTTTATCACCTGTAACAATAACAGCTTTTTCTGTCTTGTAATTCTTCTTAGCTTTCTTTTTATAATTTTTTACATAACTGTCTTCTTTATCAAGCGAAGTATCAGCCTGCAGACCATTAATATTCATATCCTTAAACTCCGCATGCTTATAGCGAAGATATTGATATGTTATTTCTTTAAGAAATGCAAATGCACCGTTACCATCAGTAAGGACATGAAAAACCTCTAAATTAATACGTTTCTCAAAATACGTAACCCTAAAAAGATATTCATTATTGGTCTGCGGATTGATGTACATGCAAGGATATGTATCCTCCTTTTGCACTTTAGGAACTGTTCTTTTATTAGTCTCAAAATAATACCAGAACATACCTTTTTTAAGTCTATAATTAAACACATCAAAATAAGGCAGAACCTTCTCTACCGATTTTTGCAGACAAGCCTCATCAATATCTTCATTAAGTGTCACCGAAACTCTGTAAACATTACTAACATTCTGACTTGCAATAACAGGAAAGAGATTAGCAGTATTATCCAACTTCTCCCATCTCAAATCCTTCTTTTTGTTATAGCCGGCTCTAATCTGGCTCTTACGGATTTTTTTCTCTTTAACTGGCTCTTGTTTTACAGCATTATATATATTGTTTTTCTCTATGCTATTCTCCATATTATTTTCTATCACATTCTGTTCTTCACGTTTTACCATATTAACAATATCCTTATCTAACATATCAATCTATGATGTGTTTTTATCAATACATTTATATTAATATAAATATTATATTTTCAAATTTTTACAATCATAATTATTATAATACAAATCAACCGCATTATACAAGAACAAGAAAGCATATATATCATATTAACATTCTAATATATCTATTTGTATAGCCCTACAAAAGAGTTTACATAACACGTGATATAAGAAGCTACATATATAATAAGCAAACATTTTGACTGCGTATTTAGCGACTGACAAAATCCACCAGTTACAAAGACTTAGGCGCGAAGGCATTCCTGAGCGTCTTAGTCTGAGTTACTGGTTAGTTTGTCAGCGCGTTGCAGTATGTTTGTGTTTATATATGGAGCTCATTATATCACGTGTTATGTAAACTTGCTCTCGCATATAGAAAAACCACAGACAAACGCCTGTGGTTTAAATCTTATATTATATCTAATTAATCAACTACGTATGGCATAATTGCTACGTGTCTTGCTCTCTTGATAGCAACTGTTAAAGCTCTCTGATGCTTAGCACAGTTTCCAGTAATTCTTCTAGGAAGAATTTTACCTCTCTCAGAGATGTATCTCTTAAGCTTGTTCACGTCTTTATAGTCAATAACAGAATTTTTGTCTGCGCAGAATACACAAACTTTTTTTCTTCTACGAATAGGTCTTCTCTTCATAGGAGCGTCAGCACGATCGCTCTTCTCTGTCTTATTGTAAGCCATTTCATTTACCTCCATAATATTTCCTATTTAAATGGTAAATCGTTCTCAATTCCTTCTGGAATACTCATAAAACCATCTGCACTTGCACTAGCTGGTGCCGGTCTCTCCGATGCATTATATCCACTGTTCTCGCTTGAAGCCTTGCTTTCTGCAAATTCCTGATCTTCTACGATAACTTCTGTAGTATATACTCTATTACCATCCTTATTAGTGTAACTTCCAGTCTGAATACGACCTGTTACAACCATCTTTGTACCCTGTCTTAAATATTTCTCAGCAAACTCACCAGCACGTCCAAAAGCAACACATGGAATAAAATCTGCTGTCTGGTCATTACCACTAGCATCTCTTCTGCCACGTCTGTCTACTGCCAATGTATATCTTGCAATCGCTAAAGGCTCAGTGCCCTGCGAATATCTAACTTCAGGATCACGAGTCAAACGACCCATTAAAATTACTTTGTTCATCGGAATTCCTCCTATCTACTACTCTGCGTCCTGTCTAACACAAAGATATCTGATAACAGACTCCATAATACGAACATTCGACTCTATCTGAGCTGGACTGTCAGCATTGCCATCGAACTGGATGAAGTAGTAATAGCCTTCTTTCATCTTCTGAATTTCGTAAGCTAATCTCTTCTTACCCCATTCTTCAACGTTAGTAACAGTACCGCCAGCCTTCTCGATAATAGCCTTAGCCTTATCAACAGCTGCTGTTCTAGCGTCATCTTCGATCTTTGCACTAACAATCAACGCTAATTCATACTTGTTCATGTTATTGCACCTCCTTATGGTCTAGTGGCCTCCGGTTTACTCCGAAAGCAAGGAATATATATAAATATATCACAAACACAGATATTAACATAGAAAGTCAAATCTTGCAAGCATTTTTTTCTACGAATGGCAAGATTTAACTATTACTCTTTTAAGCCATATTCCCTGCTTATATCTTAGTAATGCCGAAACACCTGTCACCACCCACGTAAAGCCTGTCGCAAACCATACAGACCATATTCCTATAGGAAATACATATACGAAAAGCACCGAAAAACCCACTCTACAACACACCTCGATAACACCATTTATCATCGCATAAAAGGTATCATTGGCACCATTTAACACACCTCTTGTTACATATATAATTCCAAGTGGAAAGAACATTGTACTGATAATATGAAGACCTTTTGTTCCTATAGTTATAACGTATGCTGAATCCTTAACAAAACAGCCAACAATCACTTCTCCGGCAACAAAGCTCACTACAAGCATAATTGCACTAATTATGGCTGTTATCCAAATACCTTTGACAAGCGCTCTGCGAACTCTATCGGTTTTTCCAGCACCCATATTTTGTCCTGTAAAAGTTGAAATTGCCACAGCAAGCGAGTTATAAGGTTGTTGTACAAACTGTTCAATACGACTCGTAACTGTAAAAGCACTTACAACGTCTTTCTCAAAACCATTCACGAACTTTTGTAATACAACACATGAAATAGCTATAGTCATACTTTGTACTGCAAGCGGCATTCCCACTTTAAAACAAAGTTTACTAATTTCCAAGTCAATTCTAATATGTTCCATATTCAGTTTAAAAAACGGATTCTTCATAAAACCAACAACAAAACAACCCACTGCTGAAAGAGCCTGTGCAATAATAGTTGCATATCCTGCACCTTTTACCCCCATCTCCATATATACGACAAATACAATATCTAACACGATATTAAGTCCTGTCGCAATCAAGAGAAATATAAGCGGTGTTTTAGCATCGCCTAAAGCCCTCATTATCTGTGCCACATAATTATATGCTGCTACAGCTATTGTTCCGGCACATACTATCTGCATATAGTCAACAGCATCCTTAAGCTGCACCTTAGGTGTATCTAATAAAACAAGTACCGGTTCAGCGAGAACAACACCTAATATGCTTAACAGAATTCCCGAAAGCATAACTATATAAAAAGAATTTGCGATTGTCCTTTTAACATTCTCGTGTTCGCCTGCTCCAAAATACTGTGAAACGATAACCCCAGCACCAGATGCAAGTCCCTGACAAAGTGCAAAAAACAAGAACGTAATAGAGGCTGTACATCCTACAGCACCGAGTGCATCTGAACCAACACTACGGCCAACTATTATACTGTCTGCCAAATTATATACCTGCTGAAATATATTTCCAACAAGCATAGGCATCATAAATTGTAAAAGTAATTTTGTCTCATTACCATAAGTCATATCCTTTATTACTGCTGACTTAGCCATAACATCGCCTCCACAAACAATAGAATTGGTAAATTTTTATTTACCATACAATCATTTCAAAAGTATTTAACCATTTCTATATGACATATGATATAATAGACCTATCAAAAAATTGTACAAATCTATTCAGCAGGAGGTTTTTATGAATACACTTTTCGAACCTACTGGTACACTTTCTGTACCTTTTGAGTGTTTTATATTTGATACAAAAAAAGAGAATTTTCCTATTCGTCCGCACTGGCATTATTTTGCTGAAATGATTTATGTCCTTGAGGGCGCTGCTGAAATGTATGACTGGGAGCATAAGTATATTGTTTCTGCCAATGAATTTATATTTTTTCATCCCAAATCGATACATTCTATTTTCCCAGTAGATGATAAGCCACTTAGCTACGTAGTGATAAAATTCGACATAAACAAACTAAACCAGACACCATCCTACAGTCCTAAATTAGCAAATATAATAAAAAGTGGTGCTGATCGTAATATGCAGATTTATTTTGATAAGGATTTTTGTGTTAACACCAATTGTAAAAAACTATTTTCAGATTGTGTTGACGAGTTAGACAGAAAATCTTTTGGATATGATTTATTGGTTCAATCAAATTTATACAATATATTAATGCTTATAATTAGAAAATGGCAGGAAACAGGGTTCTCTTTTGAAAATGATATTTTCACAAAAGACATCTCCTATAATATTGATAACATTACAGAATATATTGATGCACACATCCAAGAACCCATGGAGGTAAGCGAAATTGCTACACTTTGTGGCATAAGCTATTCCTGTTTTGCAAAAAAATTCAAAAGGATTTATGGTTTTTCATGTAAAGAATATATAGAGCGTTTCAGACTATGCAAGGTAGAGGATTATCTGCTTTTTACAGATTTTGATTTATCTTATATTAGCCAGGAAACAGGCTACGCCGATTGTAGTCATATGATTAAACAATTCAAAAAATATAGAGGAATTACACCCAAACAATTCCGCCTTAAGGGTGGAACTGGAGTATGTATGTAATCAAATAAAAACAGCTTGCTTCTAGAAGCAAGCTGTTTTGTACATATATAATATAATTATAATTTGAATACTGCAACTGTTTCTGCAATACCATCAGCAACATGTTTAAGTGTCTCTGCTGCCATAGTTACTTCATTGAAGCTGTTGGCAACCTCTGCTGTCGCAGCAGATGTCTCTTCTGTACTTGCTGCATTTTCCTCTGATATAGCTGAAAGGTTTTCTACAACCTCAATAATCTGGTTCTTAGCATCGTTAAGCTGTGCACTCTGCTCCTCGATAGATGCAATTGCTTTTACAGATACTTCTATCGCTGAAATAACAGCCTGTACAATCTGCTGTGTCTCTTCAACATTTCTGCTCTGCTGCTCAACAATGTTTTTAACCATGTACATTGTCTCAACTGCTGTATCTGAATCTGATATAAGTTCTCCAACCATATCTGCGATAGACTCTGTTGTCTCTCCAGTCTGCTCGGCGAGATGCTGAATCTCATTAGCAACAACTGCGAAACCTCTACCCTGATCTCCTGCACGTGCAGCCTCAATAGATGCATTGAGTGATAAAAGGTTAGTCTCATCTGCGATACTGCTAATCATATCTGTAGCACCTTTAATCTTCTGTGAAGATGTATTAGTTCTGTTAGTCTGCTCAAATATCTGCTCGATAGCAACCATAACCTCTTCGTTAATCTTTTTAAGTTCTTCAAGAGATCTTGTTGCCTGCTCACTTGATTCTTTCATGATACGAGTGTTATCTGTAAGTTTAGAAATTTCACCATTTGTAGCCTCAAGCATATCACCCATAACAGAAACATTCTCAGTTGCTTTTATAGCATCTTTAGCCTGCGATGTTGCGCCCTCAGCGATATCATTAACCGCTTTATCAACGCTATCTACTGTTGTAAGAGTAGCCTGTGCATTGTTGTCAAGTGTTCCTGCCGACGAAAGAAGAGTCTGTGTATGACTATTAATATCACCAATAATAAGTCGTAATTCTTCTTTCATGCTATTAACCGCTCTGCACAAATCACCTATAACATCTTTTCTTCTAAGGTGTTTAGGTTCAACCTCTGTATTAAGATTACCAGCAGCAACCTCTTTAACTGCTCTTGAACCAGCCTCTATCGCACTACTCATAGATGTAGCAAGAATAGGTGCAACAATTATACATAATATCGCAATTAAAACTACTACGATAGTAACAGTCTTCATAACTGCATCAAATGCTTTATCTTCCTGTGCCATTGGCGCACCAGCAAAGAACATACCGATTACTTCGTCGGTTCCTGCCTGATGAACTGGCATATAGAATCCATAATAATCTGTATCGTTAATAACTATATCCTTAACGAATACATTCTCGCCTTTTCCGAGTACTTTTTTAGCTACTTCGTCCGATACATCAGTACCGATAATAGGCTCTCCAGTGTTTTTATCTTTAAGTGATGTTACCTTTCTAGTTTTACCGAAGCAAAATGTAACATCTATGTCCGAATGAGCCTGAATGTTTTCAAGCATAGCTTCTGATGCTGATATATTGTACTCACCTTTCCATACAATACCATCATCATCCATTATGTAATCACCCTCATACTGCTCATATGTCTCTGAAAATGCAACCACAACGCTTTTGAGTTTTTTCTCTATATCCTCTTGCATTGTGTCTTTTACTACAGTTCCTAAAACTGCATAAATAATGATACCTAAAACCGATATAGGTATGAGCATCATCGCCATTATTTTTTTCTTCATAAACCATGCTCCTCCTTGTTAAATTAAGTTTTTTCATGCGTTCTGCTAAATTAACAACATTATATCATATATTCCACTAAATTTAAACAAGAATTTATTATAATGAGATAATTTATACTTGCTTGCTATTTTTCTCTGTAGGATATATAATCTACACGAAAGTAGTAAGCACTCCGTTAAAAGCTTACTAACTAAATAAAAGGAGGATATGAACATGAAAGACGAAACTAAATGCCTTCATGCAGGTTACACACCCAAAAATGGAGAACCAAGAGTTCTTCCTATCGTACAAAGTACAACCTATGTGTACGATTCGGCAGCAGAGGTAGCAGCTATTTTCGACGACCCTACAAAAGGACTTTGCTACTCTAGATTTGGTAACCCTACAGTAATGGCTGTAGAAGAAAAAATCGCTGCTTTGGAGGGAGGTATTGGTGCCATGTGTACTACCTCTGGTCAGGCAGCTACACTTCTTTCTATTTTAAATATATGTAAAGCCGGTGACAGCTTTGTAAGCGTTCCTCAAATTTATGGTGGAACTATAAACCTTTTCTCTTATACCTTCAAAAAAATGGGTATCGAATGCATCTATGTGGATGCAAATTCAACGGACGAAGAGATAAAGGCTGCATTTAAAGAAAACACTAAACTGGTATTTGGTGAGACGATTGCAAACCCAGCACTTAAGGTTTTTGACATCGAAAGATTTGCCAATATTGCACATGAAATGGGCGTTCCTCTCGTTGTTGATAATACATTCGCGACCCCTATTTTATGCAAACCTTTTGATTTCGGTGCTGACATTGTCATTCATTCAACAAGCAAATACATGGACGGTCACGCAGTTCAAGTTGGTGGAGTTATTGTAGACAGTGGTAAATTTGATTGGACAAACGGTAAATTCCCAGAATTAGTAGAGCCAGATGAATCATATCACGGAATTTCATATACTGAAAGCTATGGCAAAATGGCTTACATAATCAAAGCAAGAATGCAACTTATGAGAGATTTCGGTGTATATCCTGCTGCACATTCAGCCTTCTTATTAAATTTAGGTCTTGAGACTCTTGCGGTTCGTATGAAACAATATTGCGAGAATGCAATGACAGTTGCAAAATATTTGGAAGCCTCACCTGCCGTTGAAAGTGTATCTTATCCGGGACTTCTTTCAAGCCCTGATTATGAGCTTTGCAATAAATACTTAAACGGTAATGCCAGTGGTGTCATATCGTTCAACATCAAGGGTGGCAGACCAGCCGCAGCAAAATTCATGGACTCATTAAAGCTTGCCTCTAACGAGGTGCATGTTGCAGATATTCGTACCTGCGTCCTTCATCCAGCAAGCGAAACACACAGACAGCTCACAGACGAACAGTTAGTCGCTGCCGGTATAGATGGTGGAATGGTTCGTTTCTCAGTAGGGCTCGAGAATGTGGACGACATTATCGCAGATTTAGACGCGGCATTAAAAGCAGCTATGATGTAAATTATTATATTGTTCTTTCTTTTTTAAGAAAAGTTGCTGGAATTAATCCTATAATAAATGGCAATATCCATGTAAACAATCTATATATTATTATTGCTGCTGCGATTATTTCTCCATGTGGGATTATTGTACCAAACAATAATGCAAAAACAAATTCAAGTGTTCCCACCCCTGAAGGTGCTACCATTACGCACCCAAGCATGTTACATACAGCCATAATCGCAAGACATAGAAAAACATTTACAGAATACTCTTCTGTAAAAAGTATTCCAGGGATTGCGTACCAGCATGCAAATTTTAAGATATTTAATATTACTACAATAAAAAACAGTTTTCTATTATGCCATACTAGTCTTCCCTGTTCCTGAAGACTATGTATGGCTTTTTCACCGCGTTCTATCTGAATATATAATTTCTTCTCTGGCTTAATTATTTTTTTACCTAAGTTTATAACCATCTGTGAGATTTTCTCAGATACTGTAACCGCAAATAAAAACAAACATATCGCACTAATAACAACCACTCCTGCAAGCATAAGCAGATAATACTTCATTATTTTTTCCCCCGATATTACAAGGCAAAAAAACGAAAGCACTCCCATTATACCTATTGTAATTTTCTGAAAAGTATATTGAGATAACGCCATGCCTGTGCCTCTGCTAACAGATATCCCCTTTGTATTGTAATAGTATAATTGTGCTATGCCATTTCCACTTCCAAGAGTAGCCAACCTATAAAATGCACACATATATGCACAACTCATACCTTGCAATATTGTAAGCTTTTTCTCCCCTGTAGCAGTCATGCTACTTATTATGCAGCCTTCAGCCAGAAAATATAAATTGGACAGAATAAGACACCACACTATTTTATTGATAGGAGTAACCTTTACCTGCACGAACGCACTGTACATGAATTCCTTATTTTTTATACATGCAAACAAAAGCAAGCCAAATATCATAACCCACTTAATCATGTTAGAAATAATTTTTTTCTTTTTCAGTTTTGAGCCTACACTATGTATTTCTCCTTTGTTTTCCATATGCGATAATCCCCCTAGCATGCAAAAAACTTATATAACCGTTTTCCATTTTATAAAATTGTCTATATTTTCTGTAACAAGTTCACCTTTATTATATAAATATGTCACATAGGTTCTTACAACTCCACCTTCAACAGCGTATTTATACAAGCTTAATCTAAGACCCTTTTCATTAAAAAAAACACTTATTATCTCGTCTAAAGCTCGTGGTGTAAGACATATTTTTTTAATCGTTTCCATGTTATCATATACATTTTGCCTGTTTATTTTTATGAGTCGTTTTATATTTTTCACTGGTTCTGCATGATATGGTATATATAATGAAGCCTTTATTTTTTCAACCTTATCCAGACTTTCCAAATATGCCCCTATCTCATATTCATAGATTAACGGATGTTTTTCGACTGTTTCTTTGCTTACCACAGCATCCCCAACAAAAATTATATCATCCTTAGTTTTTATGCATATATGTGAAATACAATGACCACCTATTTCCACATATTCTATACCAGGTGGCAACTCTGAATTTTCTATATCATCGGCTTCTGCAGAAATAGCATAGAAATAGTTATTCATTATTTCATTTATAGGAGCAGCTCCCCAAACTACAGCAGGACATATATCATAATTTGACATAAGGGCGGCATTTATTTTTGTAGATAGAATTTTACAATCATATTTTTCTTTAAAGTATGCATTTCCACCGCTGTGATCCGCATGATAATGAGTGTTTATGATATACTCAACCTCAAAATTCTTTTCCACTAATAGCTTATCAAGAACTCTTGCGACTACCTTGTCTACGCCTGAATCAATAAGACATACCTGTTTTTTTCCAGTATTATTATTTTCGGAAAACACATATACTCCAACATGAAATGGTCCCGTTAAATAATATGTGTTTTCTGCAACCTGTATAAGTTCATTCATTGCTATACTCCCTAAACTTTGTATGCTAATTTTAGTCTTATTGTTAATTATTTTCAATACATATAAAAAAATTCATTAAATCTTAATATTTATATCTCAAGTAACACAATACCAAAAATCACATAGAATGAAATAAACAAGTTTTTAAGAAAATATTATAAAGAATATTTATTCTTTTATATCTTATAGGAGGTACAAAAAGTGGAACCATACAAAGCTTACGGACGTGGTCAATGTGGTCGCGGAAACGCTGCCTGTGGCCATAATTCTCGCGGTTATAGTCAAAACTCATGTGCTTCAAACCGCAACTACAATCAACAAAGAAGCAATTCATCATGTCATTCAGCAATAGATAATGTTATTTCTGAAAGAACTGAATCTTGCTGTAACGACAACAATCATCACATGATGCATATGCCTATTGCAATGGCTTATGTTCCAATGCAGAAATGGGAAGATTTATATGACCATGAAACTGCAATTTGTCAGGGTACAGCATTTCCTGAATTAAATCTAATATTCTGTGGGTCAAGGGGGAAAATGTAATGGGAAACATCAACAAAAAAGAACTTTTTGACCTTATCAATCAGGTTTCCTTCATGTTAGATGATATAACACTTTATCTCAACACTCATCCTGATTGTCCTGATGCAATAAATGCATACAATCACTATAAACACATCCGCAAAGAAGCGATTAAAGACTATACTGAAATGTATGGTCCTATTTGCAGATATGATGTAAATGTAGATAATTATTGGGACTGGGTTAATAAACCTTGGCCTTGGGAAGGAGAGTGTGGCTGCTAATGTGGGTATATGAAAAAAGACTTCAATGTCCTGTTAATATCAAGGAAACCAACGCAAAACTTGCTCAGGCAATAATCAGTCAGTTTGGTGGTCCTGACGGAGAGCTTGCTGCTTCAATGCGTTATTTATCTCAACGTTTTTCCGCACCATACAAAGAAGTAATGGCAACATTAAACGATATAGGAACTGAGGAGTTGGGACATCTCGAGATAATTGGTACTATTGTTTATCAACTTACAAAGGATTTATCAATGGAGGAAATCAAGGCTTCTGGATTTGATAAATACTATGTAGACCATACCTTAGGGCTTTGGCCTCAGGCAGCAGGAGGTATACCATTTAACGCTTGTGAGTTCCAGAGCAAGGGCGATGTTATAACAGACTTGTACGAGGATTTGGCAGCAGAACAGAAAGCTCGTTCAACCTATGACAATTTACTTCGTCTGACTAAGGATTATCCAGATGTTTATGAGCCTTTAAAATTCCTTAGAGCAAGAGAAATTGTTCATTTCCAGAGATTTGGTGAATGTTTAAGACTTGTACAGGATAAGCTTGATGAAAAGAATTTTTACGCTTTTAATCCGGGATTTGACAAGGTTGCTCCTTGCGTTGACATGAAAAAATGTAAGTAAAAATAATCACCACAAAAAAGGTTACCTTGGTATTATGCCAACGTAACCTTTTATATTTATATCTTTTTATAATATTTCAATTATGACTGCTTAACCTGTTTTTTTACAAACTCAATAAATGCATCTCCCGGTATAGGCTTAGAATAATAAAATCCCTGGAAGAAATCACAACCCATCTCAGCTAATTCGTTAGCCTGTTCTAAAGTTTCTACTCCTTCTGCAACAATATTCATCTCCAAAGATTTTAACATCGAAATAGAGTGTTTCAAAACCTTTTTGGCATTTTCGTTATCCATTGCCGCCCAAATAACACTTTTATCAATTTTGATAGTATTATATGGATATTCAATAAGACTTACCGCATTCGAAAATCCTGTGCCATAATCATCTAGTGCGAATTTTATACCTTGATCCACCAAAGTGTTCATGTTCATACTCAAACACGCACTCGACACAACTGCAGCAGTCTCAGTAACTTCAAGCTTTATACGCTCGCTTGGAAGTTCAAGTTCCTTCATAATGTTAATAAATTTTTCTGCAAGGTTTTCCTGCATACATTGTACAACTGAGAGATTTATATGTATATGTTCTATTCCATATTTCCAGATTTGATTATCCTTAATAAATCTGCATACTGTTTTAAATACAAACTCTCCCAATTCAAGAATCATACCATTCTTCTCAGCAAGAGGTATAAATTCGTCAGGACCAATAAACCCTATTTCTGTATTTTTTATTCTAACTAGAGCTTCCGCAGAGGTAAATCTTTTTTTATCAACTTCGTAAATAGGCTGATAGTACATTTCAAAACCATCATCATGAATAGCCTTAGTTAATACCTGTAATACCTGTCCCTCTCTTTGTTTTTTAGCGACTGATTTTTCACTGGCACGCAACAATAATACATCACTATTCTCTACTAATTCATTTAAAGAATAATCCATCAAATCAACAACATTATCCAATGTATCAGCATCATCAGGACAACATAAAATAGCCATTGCAGGAACCAGAGGAACAGTTACGTTATTTACATCAAAGGTGTCATTAAATCTATCCGTTATTCTATCTATTATTTGTTTTTCTTTTTCAGAATCATCTTCTATTTTTATTACAAATTTTGTATTCGAAAGTCTGTATACATTACCAGAGCCATTAAGACCACATAAAAATTCCGAAATATCATGTATAATTATCTGTTTGTTCTCTACACCAATAGTTTCATTTAAGAATTTTAAGCCCTGAATATATATACCAATTAATCTAAATTTCTTTTTTCCTTCCAAAGAAACTGCCATACTAAGATTAAAACCTTCTCGATTATATATACCTAATTTTTTATCAACATAATCATCCTGATTCTCCAAGGAAAGATAAACAAGAAAAAATGTAATCGAAGCAGCAAATTGTATAATCAAAAGATTAGATATAAATACTTGGACAATAACAGATATTATCGTTACCCCAATATAAACATACACTATATTTTGTTGCATATTAACAAGTTGTTCTTTGTTTTTTGCAACTAATATTACCGCAATAATTAAATATATAATAGATATGATATACAAGACAAAAAATAAATTATTATGCTTGTAGTTACCTTCTGCATCTATATAAAAAACTGCTTTTGTAAGCGGAGTTGTTAATATAAGAACATAGTCTATAAGCAAAGGAATCCATATCATCATACGCTCTTGAAACGACATTTTTCTATCTATCCTTATAGTATATATAAGATAGCACAAAAAGAGTGGTGCAATTGTATTACAAGCCATCAAATATACCATATTCCAAAAATAAAGTGCTGGAACAGATGCTACTATAACATCATCAATCATAAGCGCTGTAACTACATCTAACACAGTTGCAATAACCTGGCAACAAGTCAACATCAGAAAAACTGTTGTCACTTTTGTTTTTATTCTTTTTCTTACAAGATAGTGAAATAATATTGCCAACACTAGTAGAAATCCAGCAACATCATAATGAATAATGTAATTCATGCTCTCCCTCCTATCATTAAAAAGAATACATAACTAATTAAATTTTAACATATTTTTCAGCGAATAAAAAGAGTTGTTTTCATACAATTTATTAAACTTACTTTTAAAAAAATAATAATATTAATTTAACATAAGTATTGCACATAACAAAGAAATGTGATATATTATCCTCATTCGCTTTATTGCGTTAAAGCGTTATGCAATAAAGTATTAAACTAAAACATATGAGAAAGAGAGAGACGTTATGAAATTAGCAGTTTTAATCCTCTACTTTGCAGTACTTGTCGGAATAGGTATTTACTGCAGAAAAAACGCAACAGATGTTAATGGTTTCGTATTAGGTGGCCGTTCAGTAGGACCTTGGCTTACAGCTTTTGCATACGGAACATCTTATTTTTCAGCTGTAGTATTCATCGGATACGCAGGTCAGTTTGGTTGGAAATACGGTGTTGCCGCAACATGGGCTGGTATAGGTAATGCGATTATTGGTTCACTTCTTGCATGGGTGATTCTTGGACGTAGAACAAGAATTATGACTCAGCATCTTGACTCAGCAACCATGCCACAGTTTTTCGGAAGCAGATTCGGAAGCAACGCTCTTAAAATAGGAGCTTCAATAATTATATTTATCTTCCTTATCCCTTATACAGCTTCTCTTTACAACGGACTTTCTCGTCTGTTTGGTATGGCATTTGATATTGACTATTCAGTTTGTATTCTTATCATGGCAATACTTACTGCAATATATGTAATCGCTGGTGGCTACATGGCAACTGCAATCAACGACTTTATTCAGGGTATTATTATGCTCGTTGGTATTGTAGCTGTTATTGCAGCAGTCTTAAAGAGTCACGGTGGACTTATGGGTTCTTTAGATGGTCTTGCACAGATTACAGATGAGGCTGTATCTACTACTCCTGGTGTATTTGCTTCATTCTTAGGACCAGATCCACTTAACCTTATGTTTGTTGTAATCCTTACATCACTCGGAACATGGGGACTTCCACAGATGGTTCAGAAGTTCTACTCTATTAAAAACGAAGAATCAATCAAAAAAGGAACTATTATTTCAACAATATTTGCACTTGTTGTTGCTGGTGGATGTTATTTCCTCGGTGGATTCGGAAGACTTTACTCCGATCAGGTTGATGTAGCAAAAGATGGTTTCGATTCAATCATCCCAACCATGCTTTCAAATTTAAGTCCGGCACTTATTACACTTGTTGTAATACTTGTTCTTTCAGCATCAATGTCAACACTTTCATCACTTGTTATTACTTCAAGTTCAACTCTTACTATTGACTTAATAAAGGGTAGCTTTGCTAAAAATATGAGTGATAAAAAGCAGGTATTTGTTATCCGTATTTTCATCGTTGTATTTATAGCAATATCAAGCGTACTTGCACTTATCCAGTACAAGAGCAACGTTACATTTATAGCACAGCTCATGGGTGTTTCATGGGGAGCTTTAGCAGGTGCATTCCTCGCTCCATTCCTCTACTCACTCTACTCTAAAAAGGTTACAAAAGCTTCATGCTGGGTATGTTTTATATTTGGTGCAGGTGTAATGACTGCAAACATTTTCTTCAGAGAATCATTCCCAACAATTCTTCAGTCACCTATCAACTGTGGTGCTGTAGTAATGATGGCTGGTCTTGTAATTGTACCAATTGTCAGCCTTATAACTCCAAAACCTGACAAAGAGCTAGTTGATAATGCATTCGCATGCTATGAAAAAACAACTGAAGTTAAACAGAAAACAGCTTTAGGAAAATAGAATTTTAACAAACATAAAACCCACGATTTATATTAAATCTATAAATCGTGGGTTGTTATTTTATCTACTCATCACTCTATATTTCCCTTTTATCGCATTTCTGCACACACCATTTCGCCCTTAGAATTTACATCTACATCAATCTCATGACCGCCAAACACATATCCATCGTCATATCCCACAGTATATGAGCCATTCTGATTCACAAATATGTATTTCATGCGTCCACACAAAGCATTCGCAAATTCTTCTGGTGTGGCAAAATGTATTTCGCATTCATCTTCGTATTCTTCCAGACATTCTAATGCAGCATTAAACAGCTCTTCATCAGATGCAATATACTGTCTAAATGCTTCATCCTTTGACACAATATGCGTTGCAAAATCTTTGGCAACAGCCAAAGGCTTTTTCCAAGTCGCTTTACTGCTCCACTCTACCTCTATATAAATTGTGATGCCATTACCTGCAAAATCATACTTACCTTCAAACAGACCATCAGATTTCTCTAACACTAACTTTCCCAGCACATCATCCTCTAAAACAATGGGAGCCAGATACTTTTCCTGCTTTTTATCAAGCTTTGTTCCAGATACATTCTCTTCTAAAACCTCTCTGATGTACAGAAATGCTAGTTCTCCGAAGTAACTATACTGTAATCTTCCTGCTATCTTATAAATTACACCCTCTTTAAATCTGTTAAAATATCCGCTGTTTTTCTCCTGTGCATCATGCTCTTCATTCGCTATGGGCCACGTCATAACCTTTATCTTTTTCACCATGCTGGCAGCGTTTATATCATAGATCGCAACAGCAGAACGTGTAATAATATAATACATGTGACTCTTGTCCCATCTGGACGAGTCACCTTTTCCAACAAGAACGTAATATATGCTCTCCTCACCCTCAAATTTATTATCTTCCTGATAGATTTCATGTATATCCATAGTTGTTCCTCCGCAATAAACTTTATATAAATCTATTTTCTTTTCCAGACTGTAACTCCTGCATCTTGTGCTACAACAAATCTGAAGCAATATATTTCGAATCACAAAGTACAGACTCATCAAGCGCTAGCGCTTTCGCAACTGCTGTCAGTACAATATCAACAGCACCGGTATATGTATATCTGTCTTCAGCTAATGTCTCATAATACTTTACGAGCTTTCTGTGATGCTTGTCCTTTACAGTGTTCAAATGCTTAAAAAACAAGTCAGTCCTTTCTGCTTCAGGAGCATTGTAAACATCTACAATCCCTCCATTTTCTTTACTAAAATCTCCAAAATACCCCTTATCCCGATAATAAAACTCTTTGGAAGAATAACACTTTCCTTCAAAATATGCATTACGGATAATATCCAGGCGAATATCTATGTATTTTTCTTCAACCATTTTTGTTTTAATAAAATCCACTTGCTTAGAATCAACATCAAACAAATATGCTAATGAGAGTAAATTAGCCACATCGTCATATGTTAGGTTTCCTTCACAGTACAGAACCTTCTGTTTATCATTTTCTATATATGTGAGAACATCATGCTTTATCTCATCGATTTCATACCCCAATTGATATTTAATCAAAATAACAGATAATAGCTTTAAGCCTATTGCAATACGAAGTCTTGATGCATTCTCTTGGTTCAGATTATCTTTATAACGATTAATTCTTTTTTCAAGACTTTCCAATTCTTTCTGATAGTATTCCACTTGCTTAAAATCATCTTTTATTCTATTCATAAGCTTATCCCTTCATTCCGACTAATAAATTTTTCTTAATACTCTCCCGGACACACTTCTATTCCCAACGAATATTTTACCTCATTCAATAGCTCTTCCTCAGTTAAGTCATATGGAAAAGACTCTGCATCCTCCATAGCATTATTCATAAGTTCATCATATGTTCCATACTCTATCACAATAAATGGTTTATCCGAAAAACAAACTTCATCCACTCTATAATACTGTCCATTATACTCAAAAGCCGGTCTGACAGAGCTGTTTTTCACAACATCATTTCCTGAACAGGTAACGGTACATTGTTCATAAGGTAAATCGACATCCACTATATTACCACCAAGCATTACTATGTATTTCTCTATTTTATCTTTTATCGCTTCAAATTCCTGTCTTGTAATCCCAACATATTTCCACATCTATATAAAAACTCCCATTCTACTCTGAAAATAGTGACTTCATTTCCTCTTCCGTCAAGAAATGACACTTCATACCATAAAAATCTACAATCATTTTTCTACATCCTTACTCTTCTTTAACATTACCGGATAATTTTTTTTGACATATTTCCGCAACATTGTTTAGATAATTTACCCATGCGCACGGAGTGCCATCTCCGACAAAATCAGGAACATATACATCTTCCAAGCATTTAGGATGAAATAAAATTTTCTTTGACAGTTTCATTCTTAATTGTTGCACTTTTAAATCATCAATATCCGAACTCTCCAATTCAATAATAATTTTCTTAATTTCATCCTGATTTGGCTTTGAGCACTCAAGCCAACATGATAATTCCTGCAAACTCTGAATAACAATATTTATATTACTTTGTTCAACCATAGATTACTCCTCATTTTTAGCCTCTACCAAAATATAAAACTTATATTCCTCGTTCTCAAGCCACATGGAAGTCTTTGTAATTTGCACATTTAAAGGGCACTGGTCATCAAATGTCATATAACACTTTGTTCCCGAGCCCTGATATACGGCCTCTCCGTAATATTCCTTTTTCTTATATGTAAGCTTCAGCTTTAATGCCTTATCAAAAGTGGACCATGCATTCGAGTCATTTTTCAGATATAACTCCTTACATCTTTCTGCTTCCATTACCATATCCGAAAAATTAAGTAGCTTGATTTCCGTATTTTTGTCTATTTTTAACCTTGTCTTCTTAAAGCCGTTTAGCACTTTTACCTTTGGAACAGATGGCACTTTTGCTTCTATTTCTGCTTCAAACGGAACATTTTCTCCAAATTCATCATTCCAAAACACATTCGCCTGACCGGACCACTTCAACTTAATCATATCCTGCGCAACATCTAAAATATCAATTTTTCCTGATGTGACGTCCTCGTGCTCTAGCACATACAAAGTTCCTGCCTCTTCACCCTGCTTATTATAAGCCTCGTTCCATGCAAAGCTTTTTCCTTTTAATTTATTTGGTTCTTTTACTCCGATATGAAAACCATTATTATGATACAATCTAACGGTTCTAAGCTCATAATCCAATTTTTCACCTTCATGGTTTCCGTCTATATCAAGAAACATGATTAATGACTTGTTATCTTCTGCTATCTCGAAGCCTACGTTAGCTGAAGTGATTTTATATTCATAATTATTCAGTTTCAAATACATATTCATCTCTCCCGGCATTTTCTCAAAAAAAATCAGTCTAATCAACCACAAAAAATTCTATTAATACCCGTTCTTCTCCATTTTCTATAATTCTAAAAATGTCTGCTACATTTCCTCTTGAAATATATTCTAAATCATCGCAACATCTATACATCTTTACGTTCTCATCAAGTGCCTCCAACAATTTATCGCATATTTTCTCATCAACATGCCAATTCGCACACAATTGTTTTAATTCATTATCCAAGTCCTCTACTGTCAAACGCTGTAGGAAAAATAATATTGTAATTCATAAGCCCCCCCTCTAGTATAAACTGTTAGTTACGCATGGCTAGTCATCTTCAGAAAAAGTGTTAATTCGTATTCTATACTCATTCTCCAAACTAGCATTAGACATAATTATTACTACAAAATCAGATAAAGCATCAGGACTAATTTCACCATTCTCCATATATGCACCCGGTTCTTCATCCCATGTAAGAAGATATACTTTTACGCTGTAATATCCCTCCGGCAAATTCATTTCTATCACATTATCCGAAGAAAGTGTTTGATTAATCTCATCAATCCCGGATACAACAATCTTTCCGGTTGATTTCAATAGATACTCCTCCGACTGTACACAAATGTAATCTTTTTCTCTTTCTGATAACCCCTCATCGACTCTGACCGTAAATGAACGACAACCATCTTCAAATATATAAATCGGAACAAAATTATGACTTTCTATTTGCTTAACAATATCCTCATCTTCGCAAAACAATGGTTCCCATTTATCATAATCGTCAATGTGTTTATATGCATTATAATTCCATAGTCCCCACATGCCACTGGCTGTATGTAAATTCTCTTTGTACATATTCCAATTCTCCCTTCGCATATAAGTTTCACCTTGTATGATTCATGAAATAATTATCCAATAGTCTTCTAATATAGGATGGTGTCACAGGTACTTCCGAATCAAACGGTGGTTGTTCCAGATTTATCTTCTTATCTTCTGACAAAATATGAATTTTTATGTTTCCGTTATCATCAGCACGCACAAACCAATAGAATACATTTCCTTCATATTCTATTTTTCTTTTCCCTTTCTTTGCAACCATACTCAAAACCACCAATCTTATTGCTCCACTTTTCCTTTAATTTCTCCATACCAACTCATCAGCTCTGACACAGGTGATATTCCGCTCTTGGTATAGTTGTCATAACGGTAGGATGCATCGAATTTATGGGTGGCAACATCAAATTCCAGCTTATATTCATTGGGACATTTTTGCCTGTACCTATCGCACAATTCAACCAACTTGTTAATATCTTTTGTTCCAATTGATAAAAACTCGTCAGAAGCTTCATCATCAGCAAAATTCCCCGCAGGTATAACATCCTTTCCTTTCACAAAAATGGCATTAAACATTTTCTGTGATGTATCCTGGTAAATGTAGATATATATTTTATCAACACTTCCGTTTGTATACTCCATACATAAAGATACAAACTCCGACTGTAAATCAGTAAATGCGTCTTCAAAACCTTTCATCATAATTTTCTCCTTTATCCACGTATTTTCTCCAGTTCAAATTTTAAAACACAATCTCTCCAAGGTCCGGATAGCCCTTCTTAAGCACATCCATATTCCTTTTTAGCAGCGATAGTTTATCCGGCTGATTACTCTTAAAATAATCCGTAATAACTTGAAGTAGTGAAAGAATTTCCTTTCTTCGGTATGTGGATTGTGATATAGTCGCTATGGCGTAATAATATCCTTCCACCAGTTCCACTTTATTCTTCCCGTCAGAGAAGGGATACATATTTTCTTCCAATGCTTTCATAATCACATCTACGATATCCACATCCTCTGAAAAAGGTAACATTCTCTGGTAGTCCTTTAATTTGATTGGCGCATGACTAAAAGAAGCTATCTTCTTACAATACTTCCAGATCTTTTCCTTATTGGTGTCGTCTGTATGAGACATAATGATATAGGTCATAGGCTTTGTAATTATCATTTTTCTCTTATCATCAAATAT
Source organism: Wujia sp. (assembly GCA_045531735.1). Lineage (GTDB taxonomy): Bacteria > Bacillota > Clostridia > Lachnospirales > Lachnospiraceae > Coprococcus_C. The sequence continues at coordinate 72,360 of JAZSEO010000080.1, forward strand.
ACCCTGTGCCTGTAATTCTTTAAATGATAATGTTTCAAATGTATGTATGACCTCTCTCATTTCCTCTATTGTAGGCGCTGTATCCTTCATTGTATTTACCTCCGTTTTAGGCTATTTATAGCACTTTTAAAGCTTCTATCATTAATCACTCAACTTCATGTAATCATCTACTGGAATTCCACCCATACAGATGATTCGTACATCATCCCATCTTTCTTTTAATGATTTTCCTCTATAAATTGTTGCATTCACATCAATATCTTTCGGAAACGAAACAATATCCCCGTGTTCGTTTTAGTCCTTTTCAATTTTAATGCTTCTACATTCATTGTCCTTCATCTGGCACCATCCATCCACGAACCATATGCCTGACTTTCAATATACTTTAAATCTAGCTTTTCATATTCCTCCATGGTATCGCACAATCCTCTGTCATAAGATTTACACAACATCATTGTATTATCGTTTTGATAATAATCCGTATTTATGCGTACTTTCTGACTGTTTTCTTTAGGATTATAATAGATAACATATTTCTTATTACAGTATTCCGGTGCAATTGTCTGGCTTTCCCGAATTATGTTGTCTAGATTCAATTTAATGTAATTCCCCATATTAATTCTCCATAAAATCCTACCCTTCAATCGGGCGAAACAGCCACTCCAATTCATAACCTTCTCTGCTAATTTGCTCTTTAACATCCTCTAAAAATTCAATTGTCTCTTTCACTGGTTCATAGCAAAATATCACTTTAATATTGGGAGTCTTTCCAAAACCACCAAACTCCTCATATATTTGTCCAGAATATATAAAATCCAAATAATCATTGATCTTTTCCTGTAATATCACCAAATGCGCATTTATAACCTCATCATCCCAAGGAATATGATCGCTAATACACAAAGTCACTTTATCTTCATCTTCATGTCCAAAATCTATTACTTTTCTATCTATTACAGACATGGTACACTCCTCCTATTTTTCACTCGTCTTATATTTATATCTTTATTTTATCTGTTCTAAAATAGATACAAGCTGTTGAATATCATTTTCAAACCTCATTCCCAATTATCATTGTTCTTTTAAGATATTCTGTCTGATTTCTCTGGCATTTTCCTTCAAATAGTAATATTCACTCTCATCCGCCAAGTCCAAATATTTTTCAAGTTCAGCCGAATGAATAATATACAACACATGAAGTACCATAATCTTTTGGTATTCTGATGCATAAGCATCATCCTTATATTTATCTCTCCACCAAAAATCTATTGCATACTTCTCTGCCTTGTCCGGATAGAGATATGCTAAAGATTTCAAGGCAAGACGCTGTGTATATTCGTTATCCACCTGTAAAAAATCGAATATCAACTCCCGTATTTCATCCTTACCATTATAATCCTTTAGGGTCTCCGCAAACTGCCATTTTGCATTTATATAATCGGTGGACAGTACTTTCCTGCATAGGCATGCATACCACTCAGGGTATTTTAATAACATGCCTACAATAAGGCTACCTTCATTATCCCTTGCTATCCCAAATAAAATATCATCAAGCATTTGCTCCGAAGCTTCATCACAGGACATGGTCTTAATTATTTCTAAGATAACGTTACACATATCGTCAAATTCAACAAAGTCAATTTCCCATTCACCATTGTCGTGACTTTCGCTCCAATCCGGATAGGCTTTATTTGCTCTTTTTATAAACTTAACGACTGTCTTATGTAACTTTCTTTCGTAACTAGTAAACATATTTTACCTCTAACTCTATTTTCCAACTTTTCACAAAAGGACTTCTGTCTTGCGACAAAAGTCCTTTTTTATTAACCCATATTCTGGTCTGCAATAAGGCTATCAGCACCGTAAATTTTACGAAGCTTTGGTTTCTCAATTTTGCCTGTCGCGTTACGAGGAATATCTGCAAAGATAATTTCCTTTGGACGCTTGTATCTAGGCATATCCATACAGAACTCATCTATCTCTTCCTTAGTACAAGTCATACCATCTTTTATCTCTATGATAGCTGCAGTTTTCTCTCCCAGACGTTTGTCAGAAAGGCCGATAACAGCTACATCCTTAATCTTGTCATGCTTACGAAGGAAATCTTCTATCTGTACAGGGTAGATATTTTCACCACCGCTGACAATAACGTCTTTCTTACGGTCTACAAGGAAGATAAAGCCGTCATCATCAAGCATAGCCATATCTCCTGTATAGAGCCAGCCATCCTTAAGAACATCTGCTGTAGCCTTCTCGTCATTATAATAGCAAGTCATGACACCAGGTCCCTTAACACAAAGCTCACCAACATCTCCCTGTGCAACCTCTGTCCCATTCTCATCAACAATCTTACATTCCCATCTATAGCCTGGAACACCTATCGCACCAACCTTATGCTCGTTCTCCATGCCAAGATGTACGCATCCAGGACCTGTTGACTCTGAAAGACCATAGTTTGTATCATAAGCATGATTAGGGAAATAGCTCTTCCATCTCTTGATAAGCGATGGTGGTACAGGCTGAGCACCTATGTGCATGAGTCTCCACTGCGAAAGCTCATAATCTTCTATCTTAAGAGTTCCTTTGTCAATTTCATCTAATATATCCTGTGCCCATGGAACTAAAAGCCATACAATAGTACATTTTTCTTTAGATACCGCCTCTAAAATATGCTCTGGTTTTGTGCCTTTTAAAAGTACAGCCTTACTTCCTGCCACAAGGCTTCCCATCCAGTGGAATTTTGCACCTGTATGATAAAGTGGTGGAATACAGAGGAAATTATCCTCTCTACCTGTCTCGTGGTGCTTCTGTTCCATCTCTGCAGCCTGTGTAAGACTTAAATGCTTATGTAATATTGCTTTTGGGAATCCTGTTGTTCCTGAAGAGAAATAGATTGCACCATAATCTTCCTCTGTTATATCTATCTCTGGAGTCTGACTTGAACAGTCAGCAACAAGCTCCATATAGCTCTCTGCAAAGCTTGGACAATTGTCTCCTACATATATAAGAAGACGTCCCTTGCTAAGTCTTTCTGCATTAGCCTCAATACGTCCAATGAATGCAGGACCAAACACGATAATATCTACCTCTGCAAGCTCTGCACAGTAAAGTATCTCGTCCGCATCATATCTAAAGTTAAAAGGTACTGCTATTGCACCAGTCTTAAGAACACCAAAATATATTGGTAACCACTCAAGACAGTTGTACATAATAATAGCAACCTTATCACCCTTTTTAACACCTCTGTTCAAAAGCATATTGGCAAATCTGTTTGCCTTTTCATTAAATACGCTCCATGTAATCTCTCTACGATATGGTTCAAAGCTTGTCGGCTGAATCAATTCGTATTCCTTCCATGTTGTTCTTCTTGTATCTTTTTCTTCTGGGTTAAGCTCCACTAAAGCCACTTCATTTGGGTAAAGCTTAGCATTTCTCTCCAGATATTCCATAACTGGCATAATCTTTAGTTCCTTTCCATTTTATCATCAATAAATTTACACTTTAAAGCTTTAATCCTTTTATACGTTAAAGCACTACTAATTAAAGTATCATACTAACCCCTAAAAGTCAATTAATACAACCTTATACCTCTACAATTGTTTTAATATCATCCAGCTTTGCATGTATCTTCGTCTGCCTGATTTTTGTTTCCTCCAATATCCTCTTCAAATCTATATGTTTTTCATTAATCTCTTCCAATTTAGATAATTCATCTTCAAGCTGTTCTATCTCTACAGAAATAGAATTCATTTTTGTACCATATTCAGAATGTTTTACCGAAGGTATCGGAGTTCCAAATAATCTGTTTCGTAATTTTTTTGTACTATTGTAAATAAAATAAAACAATATTCCACCTACAACCATTACTATGATAAGAACGATTATAAATTTAAGCCACTTATTTAATGCTCGGAAAAACCACGCTTCAAGAAAGCCAAACGTACATGTTATTGCAAAAAATATAGCCATCGGAAAAGCAAACATCAAAACAAATTTCAATCTGTTTCTGCTATATATTTTATTAACCTGTTCATCCTTAAATTTAACTTCATCAAAATCATTTTTCTTATCTTTTAATCGTGCTCTTACACTATTAATCTCTCCTGTACATTCAGGATATTTTGCAAGTTGCATTTTAGCACGGGCACCCTCATTATGACAGAGAGCAAGACCTTCTGTAAGCCGGTCTACCTCATCTGAAAGCTCAGCCATGAGTTCCTTGTGTGCAGCTAAAGCAACCTCTGCTTCTGTCACCATAGGAGTAAGCCCCAGATTTTCGTCACCCCAAATTTTTTCTGCCATGAAATCAGCATACTTTTTCATGGCAGAAAAATTTTCTTTACCACCTGATGTTCTTATCTTTTTCAGAGTATCTCCAAATATATTTCCCAAATTAAGTCGTTCTAATTTTAGCAACTCAGTCTTTGGAAATTTCTCACCATTTACAGCTAATACCCTATGTTTTTTTCTAATATTAGACAAATCAAAATCTGTATAACAATTACTTTTTCTATTAATGTTTATCGTAAAAATATAGCCTTTTTTTCCTGTACATTTTTCTTCCACTAATTTCTCAATATCATGTTGAGTCATCGTCTCATCTGCCTCAACATTTATTTCACAATACTGTCTATATGAATTTGAAACGAGCTTTGCATTTGTAATAAGATTATCAACATAACCTTTTATAAAGCCATGCTCGCCCTGTTCATCAGGGCCAAGCGGTTCAAGCGAACCTGGATAATACATATTACTCTTCTTGTGAGAATAAAAATTATGAAGATGTCCGACACCGATATAATTAAATTTTTTGGCTACTAATTCATCCGGTTCAAACGGACACACATCCTGTGAACCGCCATGTGCAAGCAAGATATTTATGCTCTTTAAATTTCTTATAAAAACACCATCAAAATCATTTCGCTCATTTTTGAAATTGTATTGACATATACCATAAATATCAAGATTGTATTTTTCAAATCTGACACAATCAACTATTCCATCACTAAAAAGTCTGTCAGCTTTTTCTTCAACAGGAACAGAATTATTAAAGTGTTCGCCATTTAAAAGGTAAAATCTTGAACGAAATTTATAATCCCACACATCAGAACCACGATTAATATAGTCCTTCTCTCCTGTAATATAAATTATATTTGTATCCTTCAAACGCGAAAACTGTTTATCAACATAAAACAAATCATTTTTATCTGGAATATGGTCAAATAAATCCCCTGTTATAAAAACAAAATCAACCGGATTAAGCTCTGCATAGTTTATGAAATCGTTAAAACCATCATAAATTTCTCTGACAGAATCCTCCTGCCAGGTTGTACCCTCATCAGGCTGTTTTCCTAAATGTACGTCCGCTATATGTAAAAATTTCATTATTTCCACCCTCTAGCCAAATTATTTTTCTAACGTTATATAATGGTCAGCACCATGTACGCGTATATTATAGCATACACCAACTAACAATAGAAATAAATAAAGGAATAAATAATTGTTTTGAAATGCAAAATATAGTATAATTTTCTCGTTACAAGATAGCCGTTACGGAGGTTTTTATGAACAAAAGAGTTATGCTGGTTGCCAACTCGGCATCAATGATAGACCATTTTAATAAAGATAACATTGATTTACTGCGTTCTATGGGGTGCAGTATAACTGTTGCGGCTAATTTTAAAGAAGGTAATTCCAGTTCAAAATCCAGAGTTAAAGAATTCAAAAAAGAGCTTGAAGCAGAGGGTATTGATATCATAGACCTGCCTATACCAAGAAAGGTTTATGAACTAGGAAAAACAATTCGCTCTATTTCTATTTTGAAAAAATACTTGAAAGAAAACCCTTGTACATTGCTTCATACTCAGACACCTTTCGGCGGAGTTGTAGGAAGACTTGCTGCAAAGGATTTTAGAAAAGCAGGAACCACAAAAGTAATATATTTTGCTCATGGATTTCATTTTTTCAAGGGTGCCCCTGTTAAGAATTATTTGATATATTATAATATTGAAAAATATTTATCTAAATACACAGATGTGCTTATAACCTTAAATCACGAGGACTATGCAACAGCCTCAAGAAAATTCAAAAAAACACAGGTTGAATATGTACCGGGTGTAGGAGTTGATACAGATGCGATTCACTCTTCACAAATTGATATTAATACCAAAAAAGCAGAATTAAAACTCCCACAAAACAAAAAAATAATTCTCAATGTGTCAGAGCTCATACCTAGAAAAAATGTATCTGCCTCTCTTCGTGCTTTTGCAAAATCAAACAACGATGATGCTGTCATGGTGATTTGTGGCAAGGGTGCATTACTCGAAGAATTAAAAGCTCTTTGCAAAGAACTGAAAATTGAAGAGAAAGTTTATTTCTTAGGCTATAGAACTGACATTTTAGACATATACAAGATTTCTAATATATTTTTATTCACAAGCCATCAGGAAGGATTACCTGTTTCTATTATGCAGGCAATGTCCTCTGGTTTGCCAATTATCGCATCAGATATACGTGGAAATAATGATTTGCTTTTGCCATATTCAGAATCGGCATCTCGAGATTATTTGATTGATGTAAACAATATTGAGGAATTTACTAAAAAAATCAATATTCTTTTAGCCGACGAAAAAATATGCGAAAAACTAGGTGTCGAAAATTATAACAATTGCAAAAAATATTTTGATATAAAAATAGTGCATGACTCCATGAGAAAAATCTACGAAAACTTACTATAACTTTTTTATACGAGGTCAACTTATGAACACTGTTCAGGTTTTAATTTCAACATATAACGGCGAGGAATATATCTGTAGCCAAATCGAAAGCATACTTGCACAAAAAGATGTAAATGTAAAAATACTTGTACGAGATGACGGCTCTACCGACTCAACACCTCAGATATTGTACGAATATTCAAAAGAATATGAAAACATATCTTATATTAGAGGAAAAAATTGTGGTGTAGTAGCCTCATTTTTCAGATTGTTTGAGCTTGCAGACCCAGAGGCTGATTACTACGCACTATCAGACCAGGATGATGTCTGGGATGGCGATAAACTAAGCATTGCCTGCAAAATGCTTAACGATAACCATGAAAAAGATTTGCCTGCATTATACTGTTGTGAGTCAGTGATCACAGACGATGAGATGAACACTCTGACGGACGAAGGTCAGGATAACAGCAAAACAAATATTACCCCTGATTTCAAAAATGCATTAATCGAAAATATCGCAAGAGGTGGGGGCTGTGTATTTAACCCAGCACTCCTTAAAAATATTCAGATAGCCAAACCAGAGGGTGTATATATGCATGACTGGTGGCTCTACCTCGTTGCATCATGTTTTGGAACAGTTATTCATGACTCAGATGCACACTATAAATACCGCCAGCATCAGGGCAACGTATTAGGTGCATCAACATCTTTTATAGGCAAATTCAAACGCCGCTTAAAGCAAAGCAAAGAAAACAAAGGACACATAGAAAGACAGGTCCTTGCCTTTAGCAGAATGTATAAAATTCCAGAGGATAAACAAGCCTCTGTGGATGTAATACTCAAACATAAAACCTCAAAAAAATATCGACTAAAAGGTTTTTCTGGCAAATATGTTTTTAGACAAAATAAGCTGGATAACTTGATATTCAGATTTTTATTTCTGACTAATCATCTGTAGTATTAGTTATGAGAAAAAGGAGTTATCAGTTAAATACAAACTTAACAGATAACTCCTACATAATATGTCTTGTATGGTGTAATATATTCATCATCTAGACAAATTCTTCTATATTTGTATTCCTTTTTTCATCTCACATTTTTTATAATATGTTACTAATAATAACAGGTAATATTATGTGTCTTATAAAGCCAAAACAATCGAGTACTATACATACATTTAAATATATTTTCTTTTCAAAACTTTTTTCTATAGGTTTAAGCTTATAAATAAAATATTGAACAATTATAATAAAAGCTATAAACAATCCAATCAATAGCCATTGCATATTTACAACGATATATCCAATTATTGTATCTGAAAAATAATACATATCATATAAACCTGATAAAATTGCTGTGAAAATAAACCATAACGGATATGTTAATGTAGCTAATAAGCATTTGAATATTATCTTACCTTTCATAATTGTCCTCCAAAATATTTTAATAGATATATTTCATTTGAAGCTTCAACTTGATATATTTGTACAGCCAAGTCAACTGGACTAATCGTTCTTTCAAATTTTTCAAAACCAACAACTTCATTAAATGTTTCTATTGCGATTGATGCACAATTATTGGTTATTAAATTATAATAATTCAATTCATTACTTTTGTTAATGAGGACATTTAATTCATCTTCTGTTATCCAAATCGTGTATCCCCAACTTGTTTTATAATATTGTTCATATTCTTGTCCCTTTTGAATATCATCATAATATTTATCTATTTCAACAACAACTTCTCTATTATAAAGTATACCTGCTTCATCTCCATCATCTAATTGTGAATTCGCTGTTTCAAATATTCCTCCAAATCTCTCATTCCCATCTACACTTGTGCCTCCAATTGTAATACACTCCCAATTGTCTATATTCTTCCATTCCGCATCTTCCCTATAATGAACCAGTTCACCGTCTTCATAGCATATTTCATATCCACCAGCCAAATCACCTAAATATAATTCATCATCAACAAAGCTTTCATATAACAAATAAGAATGTCCAAAAGGAAAATACGAACTAGAAACTATGGTCAATCTTCCAACCATAACCTCGTTTTCCTCTTCAAAATAAATCCCCTTATCCTTAGGACAATTATCAACATCATCTCTGATACCATCACCATCCGTATCTGCTTTTGAAGGATCAGAATACATCTCAAAACCATATCCTTTTACAGAATAAACTCCAGGTGAAATTTCTTCGCTCTCATAAAAATTTCTAGGAACAGGATTTATCTCTTCACCATCCAACAGCTTGTCGTCATCAGAATCATCATCATCTGGGTCTGTATAAATAATAGTTCCATCTATCAGCCTTATTCCAACCTTCTCAACAACATCATAC
>JAZSEO010000100.1:0-1554 GCA_045531735.1 Wujia sp.
GAAAAGCACAAAGATGAATATAAAGCAAAGAATAAAACCCAAAAATGTTTCATATTTTCATTCATACAACATTTTACTGCAAAACCTTTGTCAATACCACATTATTGGGAACAGAAAAACCGATGGGACTCACTTCCGGACAATCTTCGCATCCCTCTATTTCGAACCAAATACCTGCTTCTTCATCTATCTCCCATTTCAGCTTATTGGGAGCAAGCAATGTTAGATTCCCACCCGAAATGCCTTTACCGTCAAAATGCCTTTTACGTTGGTCGTAAAATATAAAACCATATTTATCCATACGACCATATTTTTTTATCGCATTAATATATATATGCTGAAGAGATGGATTACTGCCCAAATTCCAATCAAATGTATCATTAACGGACGTATAATTGTCTATCATTATTCCATTTACTTGCAAGGAATACCCTCCAAATATATATGTTTTCTTTGAAGTAATATTATCATAATAACTATTTGTGTATTTCCCTCTTTTCAATACAATAGTAAAAACAGTATCATTATTCTCATACCTCCAAGTTCCGACAAAATCATTGACCGTATACGATTGTCCAAATACATTGTTGGATAAAATTACGATTGTTATAAAAATAAATATAATTCGTTTCATCATCTAATTGCAATTAAGATTTATCAATTCATTGTTAACAACGTCCTTGGCTTCCCATGATTGGTAAATACAGCGAGTCACCTTACTTCATGTCTCCAAGCACGTAATATATAATTGCGTCTTTTCCCTTCTTCTGTAGGTGTAAACCATACATTGTTTTTCAATTCGACTTCTATCTGTCGATATACAGAAATAGGAATCGTTGCGAACGGATTGAAATTAGGGAATTGAAATTCCACTTCAGAAATCCGTCCTGTATCAGAATTTACATATAACAATATCGTTATAGCACGATTCTTTATCCGTTCTTTTTCCTCTTCAGAAAAAGAGGTATTGATAATCGAAATACATTTTAATCTTGTCCAATCATCAGATTCCAATTGCTCACCCCCGTTTTGATTTTCCTCAATGGAAATTTGTTTTCCGGTATATCTATCATAGTGATCAACATAGGTATATTGATTGTCTTTATTATATAAAGTTACCCAACGAGTGTTTTCATCAACATCACATTGGTAGATATAACCATCTTCATTGAATGTTTTATCCTCCAAATAATAATTCGTTTGTGCACATAAAAAAGACAGGCACAAATTGTAGATTAAGATTAATGTTATTCTTTTCATAAGCAATTAATTGTTAGCGTTCACCAATGATAGCATAATAAGAATTACCCCATAAAACATACAAGAACTACGCATTTATACAACATTTACTGCAAAACCTTTGTCAATACTACATTATTAGGTACAGAAAAACCAATGGGACTCACTTCCGGACAATCTTCGCATCCCTCTATTTCACTCCAAATACCAATCTCTTCATCTATTTCCCATTTCAGTTTATTGGGAGCAAGCAATGTAAGAAACCCACCCGAAATGCCTTTACCGCCAAAATGCCTTTTACGTTGGTCGTAAAAT
>JAZSEO010000020.1:0-145064 GCA_045531735.1 Wujia sp.
AGAATTATACGAAATGGATAAAAACACAGAATTGCTAATGGTAGATGAGTTTAGCAAGAGAAATGAAGAACTAAAGAAAAAGAATGCAGAGCTGAAAAAAGAACATGCAGAGCTGGAAAAAGAAAATGCAGAGCTGGGAAAAGAAAATGCAGAGCTGGAAGCGGTTTCTGAAAAAATGAAACAAGAACTAAAAGAAAAGCAAGTTGCATTAAAGGAAAGCGAAACAGCATTAAAGGAAAGCGAAACAGCATTAAAGGAAAGCGAAACAGCATTAAAAGAAAGCGAAACAGCATTAAAAGAAAGCGAAACAGCATTAAAGGAAAGCGAGACAGCATTGCAAGAAAGTCAAAAAGCACTGGAAGAAAAAGATGCTCTAATAGCAAAGCTACAAGCTAAGCTTGCAGAGTATACTAATTAAAAACTTTTACTTAGAGCCATATTTATATATAATATGGCTCTTTTTAATTCATAGGAAATTTCTAAAAAAATAAAAAAAAGTCAGCTTTTTTGTATAATATGTGTTATTGTTATTGAAGGGTTCTTTTGTTAAAACTCGAATCTTTCATATACTTAGGAGGAAATCTATGATTATATTATTTTTTGATTTGCTTGATGATGAGCAGGATAAGCATAGATTTGAAGACATATATAATAAATATAAAAACTTATCAGGATATATTTGCTTTGATATTTTAAAAGATTATAGTCTTGCAGAGGATGCGGTGAGTGAGGTCTTCTTTAAACTGGCGAGAAATTTCAAAAGCTTTCAATATATAAATGAAGAAAAGACTAGGAATTACATACGAATTCTTAGTCGAAGAATGGCTATAAATATGCTCAGAAAAATGAAAAATGACCCTATTTTGTATGGTGATGAAATAGAGATTAAAGATGATTATATTTTTGAAGAACATGTTGTGGGTGAAGAAATGAGCAAATCTATGTTGCTAAATTTGCCTGAAAAATATTACGAAGTTTTGTATATGTCGGTTTCGCTAAATCTTACAGGGGAGCAAATTGCACAGTCTTTGGATATAAATATTAATACTGTATATAAACGTTTACAGAGAGCAAGAGAAATATTAAGAAAAAAATATGAGGAGAAATAAAATGGAAGAAAAAGAATTATGTAAACTACTGGACGAAACAGTAGATGAATATTATGAATTTGATAGGCATGAAGATGTACCAGAATTTCCTTTCTCTGATAGCTTTGAAAAAAAGATGAATAAATTAATCAGAAAGGAAAAAAGTGTATTCTTTCCGTTATCAAATAGTAAAATTCGTCGTGTGGCAAGTATAGTAATAATTGTTTTAGTTATATCACTATCGACAATGGGCGTAAGTGCAGTTAGAGAACATTTGAGAGGCATTAAAATGGAAAGCTTTTCAGACCATGTTGAGCTTAGAGAGGGAGAAGCGTCCGTTAATGAAAACACTAAAAATTTCACAAAAGATACTATAGATGAGATATTACCTGAAGGCTTTACGTTGATTGAAAAAGATGATAGTCGGGGATTGATAAATAGATACTATGAAAAAGGTGAAGAGTTTATTATATTTGACATTTGGAATGATAAAAATTGCACTATTTTGTTAGACAATGAGCATACAGATATAAAATCATATTATGATGCTGATGGCAATGAATATATTTTTGGCATATATAGAGAAGATAATCAGATTAACGTAATTTGGTATGATGTTGATAGTGTAAATCATATCGTAACAAATTTACCGAAGGAAGATGTTTTCAATATGTTGGGGATTGTACAATAGGAGGATATAAATGGGAAGAAAAACACAATATTCATGTTATTTTACTATTGACCAAAATAGTATGAATAACATAATACAGGAGTGGCTACAGATAAATTGTTTTGAGTTAAAAGAGATAAATGGTTATCAGTATTATTGTAGCCAAGGGAATTATGGGTGTAGAAGCTTTGAATATTATATACAAAGCAATTTTTTACTTATATATGCATACATATATACGCCCGATAAAGCAATACCAATTGATACTGTATCTGGATTATATTATCATGATTTACAATATAAGGAAATGGTAGACAAGTTACTTTTGCGAATTGAAAATATACCTGGAGTTACTGTTAATACGTATGCTCAACGGTATCAAACTCAGAATGGGCAATATAACTATCAACAGACATATGCTCGTATAGAAAATAATAATCAAGAATATACAGGGCATAGAAATAAAAATACTGATAGTAGATTGGCATATAATGTCTCAATATTTGCTTTTGCAATGTCCTTAATGAATCTAGTGCTGTCTTTGATGGGTATGTCGTTAAGAATACATTGGATTATTTTTGCTATTTGTGGAGCAATAACAGGGTTAAAAGGTGAAAAGAAGTGGATACCAATTTTAACATTTATAATTTTTGCTGTTTCGATAGCTATCTTTTTACTTCAATTTTAAAATGACGAAAGGGAATAATATTAAAATATGAAAATCTGTATAAATTGTGGAACACATAATGATGATTCTCAACTACAATGTTGTATGTGTGGTGGACGCTTATCGAAAGTTGAGACTGATGATAAGTCTGAACTGATAAGGCAGAAAATGAAAAATGATATAAGACAAAGAAATAAACATATCGCAATTGCTGTTTTAGTACCTGTATTTTTTGTGTCAGTGCTAGTGCTGCTTGTATTTTTAGAAACTAAATTGAAAATTTTACCTTTAGATGGGGGTGGAGAAACTCCTACTGAGGTAGTTGAGATGTATTTGGATGGAATAATGGAAGATAAAAAGAGTATGTATAGAAACTCTATAATATATTTTCAAAGACCACCAGTTGATTTTGAGTTTGGTTATGATTTTGGCTTTTGGGATTATAATATAAGTGAATATGAAATTATTAGTGAAGTAAATTTTACGGACAAGGAATTATATGAGCTTCAAGAACAAATTAGAGAAGATTCAGATACTTTTATAAAAATAAAGGATGCAAAAAAAATATATTTTTATGTTGTTAAATATGAATATAACTTTTCTCTACTGGGCACTAATGATCCATATGAAAAAGTAAATGAATATTTCGAAGCAATAGCAGTTAAATGTCAGGATAAATGGTTTTTATATAAACCATAAAATGTAGGGAACATCGTTGGTTGACATAATATCACGATGGTTCCCTTTATTGTTACCCCTAATTTTAATCAATTTCTCTTCTTTTCTTATATTTTGATAAAAGAATTCTTATATATCATAAATTCACCTTATTGATATTCTCAAATCTATAACAGTATGTTATAATAAATCGACATGAAAATATCATATAAACAAGCAAATATCGACAAATAAAACTTATAAATCATACTATATAAATAAAATATATTTATAATAAAAATAATGTTACACAGGAGGAAACTATGTTAGATTACCGCATAGAAACGTTTTTAGTAGTTTGTCAGGAGATGAATTTTACAAGAGCAGCAGAACGTTTGAAAATTACCCAGCCAGCAGTTTCAAATCATATTAGACAGCTTGAAGAATATTATGATGCGTTGCTTTTCGGATATCAGGGTAAAAAGATTTTTCTCACAAAAGAGGGTAAAATGTTGTATGATGCTATGGTAAGCATGTATAACAATGAAATATATCTTATGGATCAGATTAGTCAGGCTAAGGAAGAAAGAGAAGAACTCAGATTTGGAGTTACACATACAGTTGGTGAGTTTATTATTGGCGATACTCTTGAAGCATATATGTTTCAGCATCCTGATGCCAACATAGCAATTTCCATTGACAGTACAGATATACTTTTGAACAAATTAGAATCAGGTAGCATAGATTTTGCAATCCTCGAGGGTAATTTTAATAAAATGGATTATGAAAATCACACGTATTCGATTGAGAATCTGATACCTGTATGTAGTGGGCATAGTCAGCTTGCAAAGAAAACAGTTAAGCTTACAGAGGTTTTAAAGGAAAGGCTTATAGTAGGCGACACAGGCTTTTGTACAAGGGAAATATTAGAGACAGCTCTTGAGGAAAAGAATCTAGCGATAAAGGACTTTAAAAATAAAATAGAGGTAAACGATATACATATAATAAAGGATATGGTATCACGTGATTGTGGTATTGCTTTTTTATATGAAAAATCTGTGGAAGAGGAGCTTAAAACAGGAGCACTTTACAAGATAAATATTTCCGGCTGGAAAATAAAGCATGAACTTTGTGCAATATGGAAGAAGGATAATCTGTTTTCTGATTATTATAACAATTTGATAGAGGAATTATTATAATAAAATAAAATTATCAAATACGACAATATCATAACAAATTTTTATGACAATGAGGTAAAAATGAACATATTAACAGTAGATAAGATCACAAAAGCCTTTGGTGAGAGGAAAATATTTAACGAAGCATCATTTTATCTTCAGGAGGGCGAAAAAGCTGGTGTTATAGGGATAAATGGTACAGGAAAATCAACCCTTCTCAAGATTATTGCAGGCATGGAAGCACCTGATAAAGGTGATGTAAAAATGGCTAATAATCTTACAGTAAAATATCTCCCACAGACTCCTGAATTTGAAGATAATGAAACAATTTTACAGGCAGTTGTTAAAAATAATAAGACAGAGGATAATCAGTGGACTGTAGAGAGTGATGCTAAAACCATGCTTACCAAGCTTGGTATTTACGAATTTGATGAGAAATGTGGCACACTTTCAGGAGGTCAGAAGAAGAGGCTTGCTCTAGTTTCCGTGCTTCTTTCTGATGCAGATCTTTTGTTGTTGGATGAGCCAACAAACCATTTGGATAGTGAAATGTCTTCTTGGCTTGAGGAACAGCTAAAAAAATACAGAGGCGCTATAATCATGATTACACACGACAGATATTTTCTGGACTGTGTATCTGATAGGATTATCGAAATTGACAAGGGAAATATATATTCCTACAAAGAGAATTATTCGGGATTTTTAGAACTAAAAACAGCTAGGGAAGCAAGTGCAGACGCATCCGAGCGTAAACGCCAATCAATACTCCGTGTAGAACTCGAATGGGTAAAACGTGGTGCCAGAGCGCGTTCAACTAAGCAAAAAGCTCGTCTCGAGAGGTATGAGGACCTTAAAAATCAAGACGCACCGGTTAGAGACGAAAAAGTAGAGATTGGTTCACTTTCATCCAGATTAGGAAAAACGACTATAGAGCTTTCTGATATTTCAAAAAGCTTTGACGGCAAAACCATAATAAAAGATTTTTCTTACAATTTTCTTAAAAATGACCGTATAGGAATTATTGGTAGCAATGGTTGTGGAAAAAGTACGCTATTAAAAATCATTCTTGGCATATATCAACAGGATGCAGGAGAGATTGTAATAGGTCCTACAGTCAAAATAGGCTATTTTGCACAGGAAATAAAGATGAATGTAGATATGAACCCTAATCAGCGACTTATTGATTATATTAGGGATGAGGCTGAGTATGTTGATACTAATGAAGGAAAAATATCAGCAGCTCGTTTACTTGAAAAATTCCTCTTTAAAGGAGAGGATCAATATGGACTCATTGGAAAGCTGTCAGGAGGAGAGAGAAGAAGACTTAATTTATGCCGTGTTCTAATGTCGGCTCCCAATGTTCTTATATTGGATGAGCCAACAAATGATTTAGATATTGCAACGCTTAATGTATTGGAGGATTATCTTGATACTTTTGAGGGAATTGTGATTGTAGTTTCACATGACAGATATTTCCTTGACAGAGTAGTTAGACGCATATTTGCTTTTAAATCCAATGGTACTCTTATGCAGAGTGAGGGTGGTTATACGGATTATGAGAACCGCATAAAATATTCTAACGAAGCTAATTCTTTGACAAAGGATACACAGGATAAGGAAAAAAAAGAAAATAATTCTAAAAACTGGAAGCAGGGAACTGATCAGAAGGTAGTTAAAAAAATCAAATTCTCTTATAAAGAGCAAATTGAGTATCAAAATATTGAAGAAGAGATAGGCAAGCTTGAGGAACGTCTGGATGAGGTAGAAAAAGATATAGCAAAAAGTACAAATGATTTTGTAAAGCTACAAAAATTATATGAGGAAAAGGAAAGTCTTACAATGCAATTATCCGAAAAGATGGATAGGTGGATGTATTTAGAGGAATTAGCTGAAAAAATCAAGAATCAGTAATAAAAACAAAAAAAAATCATGTTCAAAGCTATTGAAGAAAGGAAATTATCATGAAAGTATTATTATTAAATGGAAGTCCACATGAAAAGGGATGTACATACACAGCGCTTACAGTTATTGCAGAAAGATTAAAAACGTATGATATTGATTCAGAGATAATGCATATAGGAATGCAACCTATTTCTGGCTGTATTGCCTGCAAAAAATGTGTAGAATTAGGAAAATGCGTGTTTGATGACAAGGTAAATGAGTTCACAAATAAAATGAAAACTGCGGATGGCCTTATTATTGGGTCGCCAGTATATTATGCTGCTGCAAGTGGTCAGGTGACAGCATTTTTGGATAGAGCATTTTATTCGGCTGGAAAGACTATGGATGGAAAACCAGGAGCAGCTATAGTTAGTTGTAGAAGAGGCGGCGCTTCTGCTGCGTTTGACCAGCTTAATAAATACTTTTCTATCTCTAATATGCCGATTGTCACATCTAACTATTGGAATCAGGTTCATGGAAATACACCAGAAGAGGTTTTACAGGATGAAGAGGGAATACAGACCATGGAGGTGTTGGCGGATAATATGGCATGGCTACTTTCGTGCATAGAGGTTGCTAGAGAAAAAGGTATTTCTATACCTGAGAGACCAATCAAAAAAAGAACTAATTTTATCAGGTAGATGAGAATTCGCCCGTATTGCTATGTAAATACGGGCGTTCTTTCTATTGCATGTTCATCACGATATTTTTTTGGAGTAATTCCATATTTATTCTGAAATGCAGTAGTAAAATGACTTTGTGATGAAAAAACAAAATATTCTGAAATTTCAGAGATGCTATTGTCAGTATATATAAGCATATTTGCAGCTGCGATGAGTCTTTGCTCTTTTATATAAGCGGAAAGGGACATATTTACTTCTTTTGAAAATAATTTTGATAAATATGTAGGTGACATATGTAGGTGTTCTGCTATAGAACTGACAGTTATTTTATAGTGTAGATTGTCATATATATAATTCATACATTTTGATACGTGTATTGAGAAAATATTTTGTTTTTTTTGTTCACTCATACGTTTTGTGAATTCATAAATCATATCGTTTTCAAGAGCATCTATTTTATTTATATTTGTCATTTTGTCGGCTTTGTTAATATAAATAGAGCATAGTGAAAAAGCGGTTTCTCTGTCCATGCCAGCATCAAGACAAAATCTCATAATGGTTGATGCCAACATAATAAAATAATATTTTCTGTTTACACAAAGATCGTCTGCTAATTTTCCGTTTTGCCTACCGTAAGTACGTCGTTGAGGAAAATATATTTTGTTTAGTTTGTCAATTTCATCTATATTTCCAGAAACAATGGCGTGATAAAAATTTTTTTCATTATCATAATCAGGAAGGTTTATATTTGATTCTCTTTGTAAATATAATTTGTGGTTTAATTCTTTTTTTATATCCATGTTTTCCTCTATTCTGACAAAAAATTTATTTTTTTTACATTATACTACACAAATATATAAAAAAAAACATATAAATGATATAAAATTAATATATTTTTTTGTACTATATTTTATGTAATAGTCATAAGAAAACGGTTACATGATTTGGTTATAAAGTTTTATACCTCGCCAAAGAAAAATAAAACGTAAGATAAAATGACTATTATTTTAACTTTGATATTTCATGACAGTTATTTCCCAAACTGTTATGGATATATATGGAATCCCCCCAAGATTCATATATTGTGTCATATGACACACATTTCTCCTTCGCGTTTATATACAAACGCAACGAAAAGCCGCTATCCCCAAGTGGCTTTTTTGTTTTGCAATAAACTTGATTCCCATTATATAAAAAACGTGTTATACTTAGATATGTTGATTTTTACGAGGTGTAGAGATGATATATACAGAGTTGACAAAAAAAGCCATGAAGTTAAGCTATATGGCTCATCATGGTTCATATGATAAGGGTGGGGTACCGTATGTTTTCCATCCATTTCATGTTGCAGAACAGATGGATGACGAGTATTCTATATGTGTGGCTTTGTTGCATGATGTAGTTGAAGATACCTCATATACGATTACCGACATAGAAAAAGAAGGCTTTCCGAAAGAAATTGTGGATGCGGTTAGAGTTATAACTAGAGAAGATGGTCAGGATTATATGGAGTATATAAAGCTTGTTAAGACTAATCCCATTGCGACTAAGGTTAAACTTGCAGATTTAGAACATAACAGTGATAGTGGTAGACTTGTAAAAACTGACAAAAACACAGAAAAAAGACTAGCCAAATATAGTGCAGCAAGGGAATATTTACTAAATTAGCATAAAAGGTGTTTTGATATGACAAAAAAACAACTAGCACTAGAGATTATTGATAGATTAAAAAAAGAATATCCAGATGCTACATGTTCTTTAGAATATGATCAGGCGTGGAAGCTACTGGTAGAGGTAAGACTTGCAGCACAATGTACTGATGCGAGAGTTAATGAGATTGTTAAAATTCTTTATGCAAAGTTTCCGTCTGTTGAGGCTTTGGCAGATGCGGCAGTTGAGGAGATTGAAGAGATAGTCCGACCTTGTGGACTTGGAAAAAGTAAAGCAAGAGATATCAGCGCCTGCATGAAAATAATTCGTGACAAATACAACTCACAGGTTCCAGATGATTTTGAAGAATTGTTGGCGCTTCCGGGGGTTGGAAGAAAAAGTGCCAATCTTATTATGGGTGATGTGTATGGACAGCCGGCTATAGTTACAGATACTCATTGTATTAGGCTTACAAACCGTATGGGGTTGGTGGATAACATAAAGGAGCCTAAAAAAGTTGAGATGGCTCTGTGGAAAATTATTCCCCCAGAGGAAGGCAACGGATTTTGTCACCGGCTTGTGTATCATGGGAGAGCAGTTTGTACAGCCAGAACGAAGCCTTACTGCGATAGATGTTGTATAAAAGATATTTGTAAGAAAAAAGGAGTTTAGTGAAAGTACTAAACTCCTTTTGGTTTTAAAACTAGAAGATGTTTATAGGTAAAGCCTTGCCAGTGTTGCATCATGGGTTAGTGGATTTCTGTTGTTATAGTCAAAATATACATATATTTCCTGATTGTTTTCTGTGAATACTTCTATATGCTCTTTGTTTGATAAATCATATTTTTGTTTTAGTATGGTTATGTTTTTGTGATAACTGCTTAAATCACGTGAAAAGAATGGACGCGTCTTCATGTTTTCCCTGAGATATAAGTCTAAGGTCATTAGCTGGCAAAAATCATTTTCAGTCAAAGTGACAGACGGAATATTTTTATAGAAATCCAGCAATAAAACGTATCTTGATAATCGGGAATGTTTTGCTTTAGTATCAAAGCTTTTATGATAGAAACCGCCAAGTGCTACATAAAAATCAAAAGGTGTATCAAAGTATTTAATTAGTTCTTTTATACTGTGATAAAATTGATGAGTGTTGTAATATATTTCTAATACGGTTTCAACCTGCTTCAATAATAAAATGTCATCGTGAGACAGATATTTTGTCTTAAGGACCTCGTAAGGTGGATAGTTCTTATAGACGATTCCATATTCTGTAGTCATTTCCTCCATAAAGGAGCCGGACAGTACCTTTAAAAAGCCAAGCTGAAGCTGGTCGGGTTCCATATTATATACATCATTGAAGGAATTTTTAAAAGAAATAATATCCTCATATGGCAATCCTGCAATTAAATCAAGATGCTGGTGTACATTTTTTCCTGATTTTATTTTGGCTACATTTGTTGAGAGTGTGCTTAAATCACAATGTCTTCGTATTTCTTTTAATGTATCAGTGTTTGTAGATTGTACGCCTATTTCGAGCTGTATTAATCCTGGTCTGAAGGAATTAATAAGCTTAATTTGCTCATCTGTTAGTAAATCGCCGGCTACTTCGAAATGAAAATTTGTCACACCGTTATCATTCTGGCTTATAAAATTCCATATATGCGTAGCTCTTTCGGGGTTACAGTTAAAAGTTCTGTCAATAAATTTGACCTGAGGTACTTTTTTCTCCAGAAAGAATTTAAGCTCGGATTCCACTAATTCCAGACTTCTAAATCGTATTTGCTTGTCAATAGAGCTAAGGCAGTAACTGCATGAAAACGGACAGCCTCTGCTACTTTCGTAGTATATGATACGGTTTTCAAACTCGCTTATATTATTATAAGTAAAAGGTATGCTGTCCATAGTTATAGCTGCTCTCAGAGGAGTACTTTTAATGTCTTGGCTAATGCTGCTTTCTATATATGTAATACCTTTTATAGATGGTAAATATTTTGTGTATAATTCGCTGTTGATGCCGTGCGAATATGCTGAAACAAGTTCGCTAAAGGTTTCTTCTCCTTCGCCTACAATAACTCCTTGAATCTGGTTCTTGCAAGCTTCAATATAGCTTTTGGATCTATATGAAACCTCTGGGCCGCCAACCCATGTATGTGCATCAGGCAATAGTTTACATAATTCTGGTATTAAGTCGTTTATATAGCTGATATTCCATAAATAGCATGAGAAACCAATAAAATCCGGATGTTCGGAATAGATTTCTTCTAATATGTCATCAATTTGGTTATTTATGGTAAATTCTTTAATGATGATTTTGTTGTTGTCTTTCATGTCAGCAGTCATATTTGCAAGGGCATATTCCTTTAGATTATAGATTGCAGGATTAGAATGTATATATTTTGCATTTATAGCAACTAGTAAATACTTCATGGTGAACTCCTTTTTGTATATAAAATAAACTAATGAATAAATTGTTAATAATAATAACGTTACATTGATTTATAAATTTTATTTAGTTATAATATTTAAGAGTATATCATATTTAATTGATTTAGGGGATTGTATTTTATGATATAGCTATACATTTATACAGAAGGAGCAAGCTAATGTCGGTAACATATAAGGATTTTACTTTTTTGTCAGATTCAGATGGTTTAGAAATATATTGTACTGCAATAATTCCAGATAAAAATATTCTTGGCGTTGTACAAATAGTACATGGGATGTGTGAACACAGAAAAAGATATTATCCGTTTATGGAATTTCTAGCCCAAAAAGGCTATTTGACGGTTATACATGATAACAGAGGTCACGGTCAAAGCATTGAGAATATGAACTATTTGGGCCATTTTCATGAGGGTGGATATGAGGCTTTAGTTGATGATATTCGCCAAATGAATTATCTTATAAAAGAAAAAATAAATGGAGTACCTTATATATTATTAGGGCACAGTATGGGCTCTTTGGCTGTCAGATGTTTTATGAAAAAATATGATGGTTGTGTAGATAAAATTATTTTATGTGGAAGTCCTTCTGCATATACTATAACGCCGCTGGGACTTATGTTAACTAATATTATTGCTAAAATTAAAGGTGAAAATAAACATTCAAAGTTTTTGGATTACATAGTTGTCAATTCGAATTTTGAATCTAAATTCGAGGGGCCTGTTCATTCATGGATATGCTCAGATGCAGAAGTAGTAGATATATATAATAAGGACCCACTTTGCAATTTTACATTTACTATCAATGGATATAAAGAATTACTTAAACTTATGATGGAATGCTATAGTAAAAAATATTGGTATATGAACAACAAAAACGTTCCTATTCTGTTTCTTTCCGGCAAAGAAGACCCTTGCCATATTTCACCTAGAAATTTTGGTAAAAGTGTTCATTTCCTAAAAAATAGAGGTTATGAAAATGTTACTGCCAGACTTTATGGTGGTATGAGACACGAGATTTTGAATGAAAAGAATAAAAAAAGGGTATATATGGATATATATAATTTTGTTGAGAATGGAAAGATAATATGATTTTCATTTTAGAATGGAGAAAATATGAGAGTGACATTATCTGTTGAAAAAAACAATATTAGCAATTTTGTTGCAAATGTTATATCAAAATATCATTTTGATGAAACGGCAAAAGGTAAGCTTACAGATATATACGGTCAGATTAAAGAATGCGCTAAACCATATGCGATTTATCGAATAAATCAAAAAGCGACTGGAATTAGAACAATTGATGACTCTCAGGCTGCGGTTGTCGCTATGACACTCGGCTCAGGAGTTGACGAATTACAGGATGAGTATAACGCAGAGGGCTGTTTGGATGAAGCATATATGATAGACTGTATAGCAAATGAATTATTGCTTCACATGTACGAAGAGTTTAACAAAGAATATGGAAGATATCATAGAAGATATATAAAGAAATATATTTTTGTGGGCGAAGAAATACCGCTTACGGATAATAAAAGACTCCTTGAAGAACTTAAAATCAACAAAAAAACTGCAAATTATAATGCTTTCGATTATGAGGATAATAACAGTAATACACTAGAAAAAGAAGAGATTATCTCAAATGAATATGGCGTGCTGACACCTACGAAGAGTGTTATTTTTTATGCACTTTTATCGGATAATCCGAATGAGAAATGTCAGAGGATATGTGCAGGCTGTAGCAATTATACCTGCGAGAACAAAAGATAAACTCATCTAGAATGGGGGATATGAAATGGATAACAAATATATAATGGCTTTGGATGCCGGAACTACAAGCAACAGATGTATTTTGTTTGATAAATCAGGTCAGATAATTTGTCAGGCTCAAAAAGAGTTTAGGCAAATTTTTCCTGAACCTGGATGGGTTGAGCATGACGCAGATGAGATATGGTCGACACAGCTTGGAGTTGCTGTTGAAGCTATGTCTAAAATTAATGCATCAGCAGAGGATATTGCAGCATTAGGTATTACAAATCAAAGAGAGACAACTATAGTATGGGATAAAGCGACAGGTAAACCTATTTATAATGCTATAGTATGGCAGTGCAGGCGAACTGCTGAATATTGTGATGAGCTAAAATCGATTGAAGGAATGACAGAAAAAATAAGAAAAAAGACAGGACTTATCATAGATGCGTATTTTTCCGCTACAAAAGTAAAATGGATTTTAGATAATATTGAGGGGGCAAGAGAACGTGCAATAAAAGGAGAACTTTTATTTGGAACGGTAGAAAGCTGGCTCATATGGAAACTCACTGGCGGTAAAGTTCACGTCACGGATTATTCCAATGCATCAAGAACCATGATGTTTAACATACAGGAATTAAAATGGGATGAGGAAATTTTAGAAATATTGGATATCCCACATTGCATGCTCCCGGAGGTTAAATCCAGCAGTGAGATATACGGTTATACAAAACAAACCTTGCTAGGAGGAAGTATCCCTATAGCAGGAATGGCAGGTGACCAACAGGCTGCGCTTTTTGGTCAAAATTGCTTTTCGCAGGGAGATGCAAAAAATACATATGGAACAGGTTGTTTTCTCTTGATGAATACAGGCGAAAAACCAATTTATTCACATAATGGACTTGTGACGACGATAGCTTGGGGTTTTGGTGGCAAAATCACATACGCTTTGGAAGGCTCTATTTTTGTAGCTGGCGCATCAATACAATGGTTGCGGGATGAGTTGGGATTTATTACAAAGGCAAGTGAAAGTGAGGAGCTTGCTCTAAAGGTAAAGGATACAGCAGGCTGTTATGTTGTTCCTGCCTTTACTGGACTTGGGGCACCATATTGGGATCAATATGCAAGAGGTACTATTGTCGGAATAACAAGAGGTGTAAATAAAAATCATATAGTTAGAGCTACGCTGGATTCAATCGCTTATCAGGTTAATGATGTGTTGGATGTTATGCGTAAGGAGTCCGGAATAGCATTAAATACCTTGAATGTGGACGGTGGAGCGAGTGCTAATAATTATCTCATGCAGACACAGGCGGATATAATTAATGTACCTGTATCCAGACCGGCGTGTGTTGAGACTACCGCTTTAGGAGCGGCATATCTTGCGGGTCTTGCTGTAGGTTATTGGCAAAGCACTGAGGATATAAAAACAAATGTAAAGACAGATAAAATATTTAATCCTAATATAAAAGAGGACGAAAGAATAAAAAGAATTAATGGTTGGGAAAAAGCGGTAAAGTATGCTTTTGACTGGGCCAAAGAAGAATAATACAAGAGGTGAAAATATGAATCCAATGGCACTTATGAAACTAAAAGGGTTAGGAGATCAATTTAAAGCTAATCATCCTAAGGTACCTCTCTTTTTTAATGCTGCGGCAAAGGAAATAAGAGAAGGCTCTATAATAGAAATAACAGTTACTTCTCCAGAAGGGAAAAATATATGTACTAATATGAGAGTCACAGCGGATGACATGAAGCTTGTACAGCAAATAAAAGAACTCATGTAGTTGTTATATAGGAAGGAAATAATTATGCTAAAAACGTTAGGAACGCACATAAAGGAATTTAAAAAAGCATCAATTATGACTCCGATTTTTATGATTCTTGAGGTAATACTTGAGATGCTTATACCTCTTCTTATGGCATCTATTATTGATGATGGAGTAAATAAAGGTGAGATGAGTCATATAGTAAAAATCGGAATGATAATGATTTTTCTGGCTTTGGCAGGACTTTTTGCTGGTATTATGGGAGGAAGATGTGCAGCAAAGGCCTCTACAGGTTTTGCGAGGAATTTAAGAGAAGCGATGTATAACAATATACAGACTTTTTCTTTTGCAAATATCGATAAATTTTCTACAGCTGGTCTTGTGACTAGACTTACAACAGATGTTACCAATATTCAGAATGCATATCAAATGATTTTAAGAATGTGCTTTAGAGCACCGTTTAGTCTTATTGTGGCTATGGTGCTGGCATTTACAATAAGTCCAAAGCTTGCGACTATATATCTTGTTGCAGTTTTAGTTTTGGCTGTGATTTTATTTACCATAATAAAATTTGCCACCAGATATTTTTCACAGGTGTTTAAAAAATACGACGATTTAAATTCCTCAGTTCAGGAAAATGTATCTGCCATAAGAGTTGTCAAAGCGTATGTCCGCGAGGATTACGAGAAAGCTAAATTCGGTAAGGCAAGTGAAAATGTATATGGTATGTTTATAAAAGCGGAGAGAGTTTTGGCATTTAACAGTCCGGTTATGCTTTTTACCGTATATTCATGTATACTTCTCATAAGCTGGATTGGTGCCAATATGATAGTTGTTGACGCTCTTACAACCGGCGAGCTTATGAGCTTGCTTGCATATTGTATGAATATTCTTATGAGCCTTATGATGCTCTCTATGATATTTGTTATGGTGTCTATGAGTTTATCAAGTGCACATCGTGTAGCAGAGGTTTTAAATGAAAAAGCAGATATAACAAATCCAGATAATCCTATTATGGAGGTTGCTGACGGAAGTGTTGATTTTGATAATGTAGAGTTTAAATATCACATCTATAAAACCAATGACATACCGGGCTTTGGTGAGAAAAAACGTACGAAAAATACAGATGAACCTGCTGTTAAGACAACAAAACCTGTTTTAAAGGATATAAACCTACATATCAAATCAGGCGAAACGATTGGAATAATAGGTGGAACAGGAAGCTCAAAGTCAAGCCTTGTCAATCTCATAAGCAGACTTTATGATGCAACAGAAGGTCAGGTGCGTGTAGGTGGAGTTGATGTAAAAGCCTACGATATAGAAACCTTGCGAAATGAAGTATCCGTAGTTTTGCAGAAAAATGTTCTTTTTAGTGGAACAATATATGACAATCTTAGATGGGGAAATAAAAATGCCACAGAAGAGGAATGTAAAAGAGTGTGCAGACTTGCCTGTGCAGATGAATTTATAGAGACCTTGCCGGATGGATACAACACATATATTGAGCAGGGAGGAACAAATGTATCAGGTGGTCAGAGACAGAGGCTTTGTATTGCCAGAGCACTACTCAAAAAACCTAAGATATTAATACTTGATGACAGTACCAGTGCTGTGGATACGGCAACAGATGCAAAAATACGAAAAGCCTTTGCGGATGAGATACCTAATACAACAAAGCTTATTATCGCGCAAAGAATAAGCAGCGTTATGCATGCAGACAGAATAATTGTAATGGATAATGGAAGTATTGATGGAATAGGTACTCATGAAGAATTGCTTAATTCTAACGAAATATATAAGGATGTTTACGAGTCACAGACTGGTGGCAGTGGAGATTTTGACCAGCAGGGAGGTGAGCAGTAATGGCAGAACCTAAGGTAAGAGAATTAAAAGGCGGACCGGGTGCCAGACGTGCAATAGGTCCAAAACCCAAGGTTGAAAATCCCGGCAAAATATTTGCCAGAATAATGAAATATGTAGGCGAAAATTATAAGATACATTGCGTTTTTGTTCTGATTTGTATAATAGTAAATACTCTGTCAAATGTTCAGGGAACTATGTTTACTAAAACACTTATAGACGATTATATCCTGCCGATGATAGGAACTGAAAATCCAGATTTCTCAGGACTGTTGGGTGCCATTACAAGGGTAGCTGTATTTTATGGCTTGGGTATAATAGCGGCATTTTCACAGTCGATTATTATGATGTATGTAACTCAGGGGACTATGAAGAGACTTAGGGTTGATATGTTTAATCACATGGAAAGTCTTCCTATAAAATATTTTGACACTCATGCACACGGAGATATAATGTCTCTTTATACTAATGACATAGACACGCTTCGTCAAATGATAAGTCAGAGTATGCCACAGTTTATTTCAAGTGTTATTACTATAGTAAGTATTCTTATAAGTATGATTATTTTAAATGTACCTCTTACAATAGTAACACTTGTAATGGTGGCATTGATTATGTTGACAAGTGGAAAAGTGGTAGGTAAAAGTGGTGGCTATTTTGTAGAACAGCAGAAATCGCTAGGTGCCGTAAATGGATATATTGAAGAGATGATAGAAGGTCAAAAGGTTATAAAGGTTTTCTGTCATGAGGATGAGAGTAAGGCACAGTTTAAGGAATTAAATGACAAGTTATATGAAAGTTCAAAGAATGCCAATTCCTTTGTAAATATACTTGGACCTATTAATGCACAGCTTGGCAATCTCAACTATGTTGTTTGTGCAATAGCCGGTGGAGCCCTTGCTTTAAATAATATTGGTGGCTTTACACTTGGTGGTTTGGCGAGTTTCCTGACTTTCAACAAGAATTTCAGTATGCCTATTAATCAGGTCAGCCAGCAGATGAATGCTGTTGTTATGGCACTTGCAGGTGCCGAAAGAATATTTAAGCTTCTTGATGAGGAGCCAGAGGTAGACGACGGTTATGTAACTCTTGTAAATGCTAGAAAGACAGAAGGTGTTGTTGGTGATATAGTTGAGACAGACGAAAGAACAGGAATGTGGGCTTGGAAGCATACTCATCAGGCGGACGGCTCGGTTACTTATGTTGAACTCACAGGTGATGTTGTGTTTGATGATGTGGATTTTGGATACACAGATGAAAAAATGGTTCTACACAACGTAGACCTGTTTGCGACACCTGGACAAAAAATAGCATTTGTAGGCTCTACCGGAGCAGGTAAAACGACAATAACTAATCTTTTTAACAGATTTTACGATATACAAGATGGTAAAATCAGATATGATGGCATAAATATAAATAAAATAAAAAAAGCAGACCTAAGACGTTCTTTGGGCATGGTTTTACAGGATACACATCTTTTTACTGACACAATCATGGAGAACATTAGATATGGAAGACTTGATGCTACTGATGAAGAAGTTATTGCTGCAGCTAAGCTTGCTAATGCTGACGGATTCATAAGCAGACTTCCAGATGGCTACAACACTATGCTTACTGGAGATGGAGCAAATTTAAGTCAGGGACAGCGCCAGCTTTTGGCTATAGCAAGAGCAGCAATAGCTAATCCTCCTGTGCTTATTTTAGATGAGGCAACAAGCTCGATTGATACCAGAACAGAAAAAATCGTTCAGGAGGGTATGGATAAGCTTATGAAAGGCAGAACAACGTTTGTTATTGCACATAGACTTTCTACTGTAAAAAATAGTAACTGTATTATGGTTTTGGAAAAAGGGCGTGTAATAGAACGCGGACCACATGATGAACTTATAGAACAAAAAGGTAAGTATTATCAATTGTATACGGGTTTAAATGCATGATTTTATTTGTTTTTTGACAAAATATGGTATTATTATGTAAAAAATTTATGTGAATTGTTATGCAAGGAGAGATTACATGGAGATAAAACAGGGTATGTTTGCTGGGTTAAATGGTTTTGCAAAAAACAACAAATTTACTATATGGGGCTACACGATATACAGTATTGTGCTTTTGGCGTGTTACTTTATTGAGGTAATTAAAGGTTCAAGAACTATAGGCTATGTGTTGATTTTTTCATTGTTGTCAATTATTCCGCTTGTTGCGATATTTACGGCATATAAGAGAGATAAAGAGAGTCCTATTATAAAAAATATTTTGATGGTAGCTTATGCCATATCGTATTGTTTCACAGTATTTACTACGGTGACACAGGTGGCATTTGTATATGCAATTTTAATATCTTTGTTTGTTATTAGTTATTGTGATATTAAAACAAGCCGTATTTTTGCCATAGGTTTTGTATGCATTAATATAATAAATGTAATCAGAATGGCTATGCAGGGAGCGATAACCAGCAAAGACCTTGCTTCTGTTGAGATTGTTATAGGCTTCAGTATTATATATGCGATTTATATGGTTATGATGACAAAGGTTATGATACTTAATAACCTGGAAAAGCTTTCTCAAATTGAGAAAGAAAAAGAAACTGTATCTGCTATGCTTGAGCAGATTATGGAAATATCTGAGAACATGATAGGCGATATCCAAGTGGTTTCTGAGCGCATGGGAACACTTGAGAATTCCGTTTCAAAAACCAAAGTCTCTATGGAAGAGGTTACAAATGGAACAAACGATACTGCAGATTCAATTCAGTCGCAGCTCCTAATGACAGAGGAAATTCAGCAGTTTATCGAGAAAGTTGAATCAGTGTCAGGAAATATAGTGACAAACATGGAAGATACAAACGAAGAGGTTCAGCTTGGAAAAGAAAAAATAGATGAGCTTATTAAGCAGGTTAATGTATCAGATGAAGCAAGCTCTAAAGTATCAAAAGAGTTGGACGAACTTACCATATATACTAATCAGATGCAGGATATTATCAGTATAATTGAGAATATTACAACTCAGACAAGTCTTCTTTCTTTAAATGCATCTATTGAGGCAGCTAGAGTAGGAGAGGCAGGAAAAGGCTTTGCGGTAGTTGCGTCAGAGATTTCAAATCTTGCAGATCAAACTCAGGAAGCTACAGAGCATATAACAGAGCTTATAAACAATATTTCAAATGAATTAAAAGAAGTAGTTGATGTGATTAATTATCTTATGGACAACAACAAGCTTCAAAGTATAGCAGCTACAGAGACTGCCTCAACCTTTGAGACAATTGCCAGCAGAACAGTAGATATACAAATAAAGACAACAGAGCTTTCGGGGCTTGTTGGTCAGCTTGCAAATTCAAATGAAGCTATTGTAGAAAGCATACAGACAATTTCTGCAGCTACAGAGGAAGTAACTGCACATTCACATGAGACATTAGAGTCGAGTGAAGAAAATTCTTCAATTGTTGATGAAGTAGGAGATATTGTCAACGAGTTACAGAATTTAGCTGAGAGATTAAATGATTTGCAAAATGCGTAAAATATAAATATTGTATTATGTTTAAAGCTAAAAACACTGCATATATTTTGCAGTGTTTTTAGCTTGTTGTTTTAACAGAAAAAAAGTTAAAAAAAAATAAAAAAATAGTTGGAATATGTCACAATATATATTATGATGTAGCTTGGTAAAGTGTTAAACTGAAAAAGAAAGGTTGGTATATAACATGAGCGATACACTAATCGAATTTAAAAATATAAAAAAGGTCTTTGATGATACGGTCGTCGTCGAGGATTTTAATCTTGAGGTCAAAAAAGGTGAGTTTGTAACCTTACTTGGCCCTTCTGGATGTGGTAAGACGACAATGCTTCGTATTTTAGGTGGTTTTGAGCTTCCAACGGAGGGTACAATAATGCTTGATGGACAGGATATAAGTATGCTTCCACCAAACAAGAGACCTATTAATACGGTGTTTCAGAAATATGCCCTTTTCCCACATTTAAATGTATATGACAATGTGGCATTTGGTTTAAAACTTAAAAAGATGTCTAAAAAAGAGCAGGATGAAAAAGTTAAAAAGGCTCTTGAACTTGTTGACCTTGAAGGTTTTGAAAAAAGAACTATACACACTTTATCAGGTGGTCAACAGCAGCGTATAGCTATAGCAAGAGCTATTGTTAATGAGCCTGAGGTTTTACTTTTGGATGAGTCCTTAAGTGCTCTTGATTATAAGATGAGAAAAGAAATGCAGGTTGAACTTAAAAATATGCATAAAAAGCTCGGTATTACATTTATATTTGTAACGCATGACCAGGAAGAGGCACTTACAATGTCTGACAAGATAGTCGTTATGGCAGATGGTGAGATACAGCAGATTGGTACACCGGAAGAAATATATAATGAGCCTAAAAACCTCTTTGTAGCTGACTTTATAGGTGAGAGTAACATATTCAAGGGTACAATGACTGGATACCACAAGGCTAGATTTTGTGGAACAGAATTTGATTGCGTAGATGATTATGAGAAGGACATGGTTATTGATGCAGTTATAAGACCTGAGGATATTCTTATAACAGATGCAAGTAAAGGTCAGATTACAGGCTCGGTTTTATCGTGTGACTTTAAAGGAACATTTTACATTGTTGTAGTTCAGGCAGGTAAAAATGAAATAGAGATACACAGCTTAAACTCTTACGAACTAGGAGAAGAGGTTGGTCTTTGTATAGAACCTGACAATATTCATATAATTCCATATGATAGTAGCATCAACCACTATGTCGGCGAGATTACTAAGCTTCAGACAGAAGGAACATTACTTGTTGAGTTTGATGACTTTGAAGTAGAACTTGAACCTTCAAGAATTTTAACTGGTGCAACCATGGGAGATGGCGAGGTTGTAAATGCTGATGGAGAAGTTATTGATGTACTTGGAATGAAGGTAGAGGCTTCGTTTGCACCGGCTGATGCGGATCTTACCGATGATGCAGAACAGGGATTTGTTGTCGGAAATATTTTCTCGTTTATTTATGTTGATGACCACTACAGATATACCGTTCGTAGTAAATCTGAAGAGGATTACGTTGTAAATGACGAGGATTTGTGGAACCAGGAAGACTATGTTGGTGTAATTATTCCTGAGGATAAAATATCTTACAGAATAATAGAGGATAAAGAAGATGAAGAATAGTATGTTTTCAAAGAAACACCTGGCAATACCTTATGCCATATTTCTTGTTCTCTTTGTAGTATTGCCTCTTTTGGTTGTAGTATATTACGGCTTTACTAATGGAGACGGAGAGCCTTCTTTTGCTAATTTTATAAGATTCTTCCAGAATGGAAAGACAATGGGAACATTAGTATACAGTATTGCGATTGCGTTACTTACTACAATATTCTGTCTTTTACTTGCCTACCCGGTTGCTCTTATAATTGCAAAGGGTGCATATAGCAAAAAATCTAAGTTTTTAATGATTTTTGTGTTGCCAATGTGGATAAATTTTACGCTCAGAATAACTGCATTAAAAGAAATACTTACAGTTATAGAGGGAAATCTTGCTAACTATCAATTTTTTAACACTATACTTTGTATGGTATATGATTTCCTTCCGTTTATGATGATGCCACTATATAATTCCCTGACTAAGCTTGATAATGGACTTATTGAGGCGGCATCAGATTTGGGTGCAAATAAAATACAAGTATTTTTTAAGGTTATTTTACCACTTTCAGTACCAGGTATTGTGAGTGGTGTTACAATGGTATTTTTACCATCTATGACAAACTATGTTGTTCTTGATATGATTTACAATAGTACTTACATTATGGGAAGCCTTATCGGAAGCTATTTCAGTGCATATGACTGGCATAACGGCTCTGTTATATCTATTATTCTTCTTTTGATTATATTAGGTATAACGGTAATTTCCAACAGATATACTGATTCTGATAAAGAAACTGAGAGAGTACGATAATCCACCACATTTTGTGGGACATAAGAATGGAGATAAGGATGAATAAATTTTTTCAGCATATTTGTATATGGTTTGTGTTGCTATTTTTATATGCACCAATTCTCATATTGATGGTATATAGCTTTACAGATTCCACAATGATTGGAACTATAAAGAATTTTTCAATGCAAAATTATGTTACACTTTTTACTACACCTGAGCTTGTAGAAATGATAATTGGAACATTTACATTAGCGATTGGTGTGGCACTTCTTTCTACATTTCTTGGAACTACAGGTGCTATAGGAGCCTTTTATTCTAAGAAAAGAGCAAGAGGTGCTATAGAACTTGCTAATCAGATTCCAGTTGTAAATGCAGATGTAGTTACAGGTTTTTCCGTATGTATACTTATGATAGTATTTTTTAAGGTAAACAAGGAGACCTTTGTACCACTTGTTATAGGCCAGACTGCCCTTTGTACACCTTTCGTGTATTTATCTGTGCTTCCAAGACTTAAACAGATGGACCATCAGCTTTATGAGGCGGCTTTGGATTTGGGGTGTACAACCTCGCAGGCACTACGAAAAGTTATTATTCCGCAGATAGTCCCAGGAATAATTTCGGGCTTTATGACCGCTATAACATTGTCGTTAGATGATTATTTCATAACGACTTATACAAAACCGGCAACCTTTGACACAATAAGTACCTATGTAGTCAATGCAACTAAGGGCTCTCAGACAGAGATAAAGACTGCTCTTTGGGCACTTTCAACCCTTATATTTGTATTGGTGGCACTTTATGTTGTAGGACTTAATTTTACGAAAAAGAAAGAGGAGAAATAATGAAATTATTAAAAATTAATTCTAAAAAAATAATTTCATACCTTATGTGTCTAGTGCTTTTACTCGCTAATTCTTTTGTTTTGTCAGGCTGTGATGAGAGTAGTGAGGATGAGGTTATTGTCTTAAGAGTAAGTAACTGGGAAGAATATATAGATGAGGGCGATTGGGATGAGGAAGAAACCATAGAGCTTGAAAATGGAACGGTTATATGTTCTGAGACAGGTATGATAGAGGATTTTGAAGCATGGTTCTATGAGACCTATGGAAAAAAAGTTAAGGTTGAATATTCGACCTTTGGTACAAATGAAGAGTTATATAATCAGATGTCTATGGGGGATACCTATGATTTGGTTTGCCCATCAGAGTATATGATTATGAAGATGATGGCAGAGGATATGTTGCTTCCGTATTCTGAAAACTTTTATGATACAACTATAGAAGAAAACTATTACTCAAGGGGAGTTTCGCCATACATCCAAGGTGTTTATGATGATCTTTCTATTAATGGAGAGGCACTTTCTAAATATGCAGCTGGATATATGTGGGGAACTCTTGGCATAGTATACAATCCAGAAGAGGTGACCGAGGAAGAGGCATCTCATTGGAATATGCTTCTTATGGAGAAGTTTAATAAGCGAGTAACTATTAAAGATAGTGTGCGAGACGCGTATTTTGCAGGAAACAGTATATACAACGAAGATTTACTTATGTCAGATGAATTTATTAATGCAGATGATTACTTTGAACAAATGGAAGTTGTATTAAATGCTACTGATTCGCAGACTGTTAATGCAGTTGAAGATATTCTTTCGGATATAAAAGATAATGTTTATTCCTTTGAAACAGATAGCGGTAAAGCTGACATGGTATCGGGCAAGGTGGTTGCTAATCAGCAGTGGTCAGGAGATGCAGTGTACACTTTAGACCAGGCAGAAGAGGAAGGGGTAATGCTTTGCTATTCAGCACCGGAAGAGGCGACAAACCTTTGGTTTGATGGCTGGTGTATGTTAAAAGATGGTATTGGTAATGATGCGGACAAGCAGCTTGCAGCGGAGGCATTTGTTAATTTCTTGTCAATGCCGGAAAATGCAATTAGAAATATGTGGTATATAGGTTATACATCTGTTATTTCTGGTGGAGAGGATGAGTCTATTTTCCAGTACGCTGAGTTCCTTTATTCATCAGACGACGAAGAGGATATGGTGCCATATTCTACAGCTTATTTCTTTACAGGAGCAGAGGAGGCTACTTTAGATGCTGAGACAATAGAAGAATATACGATATATACCTATGAGGATCAGCTTAACAGACAGCTCTTTGCCCAATATCCTCCAGAGGATGTTATGGAGAGAAGTGTTGTAATGGCTTACTTTGATAAAGAAGGAAATGAAAGAATAAATCAGATGTGGCTCAATGTCAGATGCTTTGATTTATATGAATATTTATTTGAGTAAAGCAGAGTGATTTTATGAATAATATGAGTAAAAATAAAATGACGGCAATGTGTGGCGTGTTTATCGCTCTTGCCCTTGTGCTTTCTTATCTGGAAACTCTGATTCCACTTAATTTTGCTGTTCCTGGTATTAAGCTCGGGCTTGCAAATTTGGTTACTATAGTAGCCATGTTTAAATTAGGTCTGAAGCCGGCAATATTGATTAGCCTTGGAAGAATTGTTTTATCAGGAATACTGTTTGGTAACATAACGATAATAATATATAGTCTTGCAGGTGCTGGACTCAGCATAATTGTTATGTTTATTGTAAAAAAAATAAAAGCTTTTTCTGTGACAGGAATAAGCATATGTGGTGCTGTTTCTCACAATATGGGACAGATAATTGTTGCCGCAGTTGTAATGGAAAATGCAAATATTTTATATTATATGCTGGTGTTATGTATAACAGGTGCTGTTGCAGGTACATTCATAGGCATTCTTGCCTCAATTATATTGAAGAGCATATATATGTGACTTTTTGATGAAAAACAATATAAAACTACAACATGTAGTTGTAAAAACTACGTCGTTGTATTAAAATATAGTATGTGGAATTAAATTTATTTAATTCTACATACTATTCTTTTTTAGTGGGGTCGATATAATGAAATTTACGTTTAAAGGTGGCATACATCCCTATGAAGGCAAAGAGCTTACCATGGATAAAGATGTAGTTGAATATATGCCAAAGGGTGATATGGTCTATCCTCTTAGTCAGCATATAGGTGCGCCTGCTACAGCCTTGGTCAAAAAAGGTGATAGGGTTTTGGTGGGACAGTTAATCGCAGAAGCATCAGGCTTTGTTTCTGCCAATATTCATTCTTCTGTTTCGGGAACTGTCAAGGCAGTAGAGGCACGCCTTTTGGCATCTGGTTCAAAGGTCAATTCTATTATAGTTGAAAATGACGGTTTATTTGAATCTGTTGAATTTATTCCTAATAACAAACCAATAGAAGAGCTTACAAAGGATGAGATACTGGAAGCAATCAAAGCGGCCGGTATTGTTGGTATGGGTGGAGCAGGCTTTCCGACACATGTTAAGCTTTCTCCTAAAGAACCGGATAAGATTGATACAATTATTGTAAATGCGTCCGAGTGTGAACCATATCTTACGTCCGACTATAGAAGAATTATGGATGAGGCTGATAAGGTGATAGAAGGTCTTAGACTCGTCCTTTCTTTGTTCAAAGGTGCTAAAGGTATTATCGCAGTAGAGGATAATAAGCCTAAGGCTATTAAGCTTCTTCGTGAAAAGCTTAATGGAGCTACAGATATAGTGGTTAATTCCATGAAGACAAAATATCCTGAGGGAGCGGAGCGTCAGCTTATCTATGCAAATACAGGCAGACTTATCAATTCTAAGATGCTTCCGGCAGATGCTGGCTGTATCGTTCACAATGTAGATACGGTATATGCTGTATTTGAGGCTGTTAGAGAGGGTAGACCTCTTATTGACAGACTTATGACAATAACAGGTGATGCAATAGAAAACCCATGTAATATCAACGTAAGAATGGGTACAAATTATGCGGAGCTTATAGAGGTAGCGGGTGGATTTAAAAACGAGCCTGAGAAAATAGTTGCAGGTGGACCTATGATGGGCAAGGCAATATATACATTAGATATGCCGGCTACAAAATCATCCTCAGCTATTCTTTGTATGACTAAGGATGAGGTTGCTGAGTATGAGCCTAGCAATTGTATAAGGTGTGGACGTTGCGTAGAGGTTTGTCCTGGCAGAGTTATGCCAAGTACACTTATGGATTTGATTGAGCATAATGATATAGATGGATTTTTGAAATACAATGGTATGGAATGTTGCGAATGCGGATGCTGTTCGTACATTTGTCCAGCCAAGAGACATTTGACACAGGCTATTGCGGGAACAAGAAAACAGGTTCTTGCCAGCCGTAAGAAGTAGTAGGAGGTAGTGATAATGGCAGAATTAAATTTAAAAGTTTCGGCTTCTCCTCATGTGAGAGATAAAGGAACGACATCTGATATTATGTTTGATGTTATTTTAGCTCTTGTTCCTGCTACAGCATTTGGTATATATCAGTTTGGAAGCAAGGCGGCAATATTAGTAATAGCTTGTATTTTGGCAGCAGTATTGTCAGAATACATATTCCAAAAATTAATTGGCAAAAAGGCTACAATTGGTGATTTTTCTGCGGCACTTACAGGACTTTTACTAGCACTTAATTTACCACCGGAATTACCGATATGGATGGGTGTTTTGGGTTCAGTATTTGCAATAATTGTAGTAAAGCAGCTTTTTGGCGGTTTAGGACAGAACTTTATGAATCCTGCGTTGGCAGCAAGATGTTTTTTACTTCTTTCCTTTACAAAGCCAATGACAACCTTTGTTTATGATGGTGTTACAAGTGCAACTCCTCTTGCTGTGTTAAAAGCAGGTGGAGACATAAACCTTAAAAATATGTTCATGGGCTATGAAGGCGGAACAATCGGTGAGGTATCGGTTGCTGCTTTATTGATTGGTGCTATATATCTTCTTGTTAAGAAGATAATAAGTCCTAAGATTCCTCTTATCTATATTGGAACTTTTGCGGTTTGTATAGCAATATATGCGGTAACTAAAAACTATGATGTTGTTGAGTTTACACTTGCACACCTTTGTGGTGGTGGTCTTATGCTCGGTGCATGGTTTATGGCTACTGACTATGTAACCTCACCTATTACCTCAAAGGGTAAAATAATATTTGGTGTAATCCTTGGATTACTTACTTTTGTACTCAGAATTTTTGGTGGAAGTGCAGAGGGTGTATCTTATGCAATTATCATTTCAAACCTTTTTGTTCCTCTTATTGAGAAGGTAACTGTACCTAAATCTTTCGGAGCAGGTGCAGATGTGACAAAAGAAAATAGGAACGAGAAAAAAGAAGTGGTTACTGAGAAAGCTGAAGATGAAATTGCTGAAGAAGCTTCAAAGGAAAAATCTTCTGCCAAGTCGAAAATGGATGGCAAAGGTATAGCAAAAGCAATAGCGGCTATCTTTATTATTACAGCAGTTATGGGTGCGGCTCTCGGTGTGGTTTATGACATTACAAAAACTCCTATTGAAGAGGCTACCATAAAAGCTAAGGAAGAGGCTTATGCAGAAATCTTCCCTGAAATGGGCTATGCCGAAGAGGCTGGAGATGAGAATACCTATAAGGCCATGACAAAAGATTTGGCTGATTTAGGTTATGAAGGCATTACTATAAATGAAGTGTTGGCAGTAGTAAATAAAGAGAACATGCCAAATGGTCTTATAATAATTTTAACTACATCTAATGGATATGGCGGAGATATTCAGATGATAATAGGAATTGATATGGCATGTAATATCAAAGGAATATCTTTCCTAAGTATAAGTGAAACCGTGGGTCTTGGTATGGAAGTAAAAAATGAAGATTTTCTTGGTCAATTTTACGATAAAGGTGTGACACAGTTTAGCTATACGAAAACAGGTGCAACAGGTAATAATCAAATTGATGCAATATCAGGAGCAACTATTTCTACATCAGCAGTTGTTGATGGTGTAAATGCAGCACTCCATGTGTTTGTGAATATATTTAGTAACTAGGGGGTGTGCAGAATGGGAAAAATAACAGAAAGATTATATAACGGAATAGTTAAAGAAAATCCAACCTTTGTACAGATGCTTGGTATGTGTCCGACCCTTGCTGTTACAACATCAGCTATTAACGGTGCCGGTATGGGTCTTGCTACAACAGTTATTCTTACAATGAGTAATCTGGTTATATCGCTTTTAAGAAAGGTTATACCTGACAAAGTGAGAATACCAGCATACATTGTAGTAATTGCATCCTTCGTAACAATTGTTCAGTTTATTATGCAGGCTTATGTGCCTAGCCTTTATGACAGCCTAGGAATATTCATTCCTCTTATCGTTGTAAACTGTATTATCCTGGGTAGAGCTGAGAGCTATGCATCTAAGAATTCAGTTATACCATCGATTTTTGATGGTATAGGTATGGGACTTGGTTTTACGATTGGTCTTACAGTTATTGGTGTAATAAGAGAGTTTTTAGGAAGTGGAACAATATTTAATATCCAGATACTTCCTGAATCTTTTGAGACAATCTCAATATTTGTTTTTGCACCGGGAGCATTTTTAGTATTAGCATTTATTATAGCTTTTATAAATAAAATGAATATTGTAAAGGCTAAAAAAGCAGGAAAAGAACCTGAGCTTTGTACACTTGCAGATTGTGCTAATTGTCAGAACGCTGCATGTAAAGGAAAGGAGGAGTAATTCATGAATTTATTTTTATTAGCTATTTCAGCAGCATTTGTAAACAACGTTGTATTGAGTCAGTTCATGGGTATCTGTCCGTTCCTTGGTGTATCTAAGAAAATAAATACGGCAGCAGGTATGGGTGGAGCAGTTATATTTGTTATAACTATAGCCTCTCTTGTTACAAGCCTTATTTATAATTTTGTGCTTGTACCCCTTAATCTTGCGTACATGAACACTATTGTATTTATTCTTGTAATTGCGGCTTTAGTTCAGTTTGTTGAGATGTTCCTTAAGAAAGCTGTGCCATCTCTTTATCAGGCACTTGGTGTATTCCTTCCGCTTATAACAACAAACTGTGCAGTTTTAGGTGTAGCACTTACAAATGTACAAAAGAGTTATGATATTGCTGAATCTGTTGTAAATGGATTATTCACAGCCGTTGGTTTTGCTGTAGCAATAATAATTCTTGCGGGTATAAGAGAAAAAATTGATAAAAATGATATACCTGAAAGCTTTAAGGGTGCTCCGATAGTCCTTGTGTCAGCAGGACTTATGGCTATAGCATTTATGGGTCTTTCAGGATTAATCAAATAAGGAGGGAGAATATGGATATAGTATCAGTTTTAATAGCTGCTGGTGTAGTCGGTGTAGTAGGTATATTTGCCGGAGTTCTCCTCGGTGTGGCAAGTGAAAAATTTAAGGTTGAAGTAAATGAAACAGAGATACAGGTTAGAGAAGCACTTCCTGGTAATAACTGTGGTGGATGTGGTTATCCAGGCTGTGATGGTCTTGCGGCAGCCATTGCAAAAGGAGAGGCAAAAGCAAATGCCTGTCCTGTTGGTGGAGAAGAGGTTGCCAAAAAAATTGCTGAGATAGTTGGTGGAGATACTGAATCAGTAAAGCTTGTTGCAAATGTAAAATGTGCTGGTAATTGCGAAAAAGCAAAGGATGCATATGAATATATAGGACCAAAGGATTGTAAGTTGGCTACAAACTCACCTGGTGGAGGACCTAAAGCGTGTTCTTATGGATGCTTGGGATTTGGTAGCTGTGTAAAGGCATGTCAGTTTGATGCAATAAAAATTATAGATGGTATCGCGGTTATAGATAAGGAAAAATGTAAATCCTGTGGAATGTGTGTAGCTGAGTGTCCAAGAAACATTATAGAAATGATACCTTATGAGGCTAAGGCAATCGTAGAATGTAACTCAAAGGATTTCGGTAAGGATGTAAAAGCTGTGTGCGAGGCAGGATGTATAGGCTGCGGAATATGTGCAAAAAATTGTCCGGTGGGTGCAATTGAGATAGTTGACAAGCTTGCCAGAATAGATTACGAAAAATGTAATGGCTGTGGTACTTGTAAAGAGAAATGTCCTGTTAAGATAATAGCCTAAGAGCTGGAAGGGAAGAGTGTAAAGTATGGAAAAAGATTATGTTATTGTTGCTGACTCAACGAATGATTTACCAGAGGGTTATGCTGAAGAAAGAGGAGTAAGAATAGTCAATCTTCTTTATGAAATAGGTGGTGAAACATATGGAAAAGAAAAAAAGCTTTCTTCAAAAGAGTTTTATGACCGAATGAGAGAGGGACAACCGACAAAAACAGCAGCGGTAAATATTGATGATATGCTGGAGTGCTTTGAAACTATCATTACTGAAGGGAAGGATATTCTTTTTATGTGTTTGTCGGAAGGAATTAGCAGTACAAATTCTAATGCTTTCGTTGCGGCTAACGAATTAAAAGAAAAATACCCAGAAGCTAAAATTATGGTTACAAATTCTCTTTGTGCATCAGGTGGTCAGGGTCTCTTCCTTTATCATGCAATCAAGAACAAAGAAAAGGGTATGAGTGTAGAGGAAAACTACAATCATCTTGAAAGTATAAAGATGAATATTGTTCAGAAATTTACTGTGGATGATTTGAAATACCTTATGAGAGGTGGTAGAATATCAAAGACTTCTGCCACTATAGGTACACTTATTAACATAAAGCCATTGTTACATGTTGACAATGAAGGAAAGCTTGCGGCTGAACATAAGATAAGAGGTCGTAAAAAAGCACTTACCCAGCTTATAAACAATATGGGAGAAGCAATGGGTTCTTGGAAGGATAAGCAGGAGGTTATAATTATAACTCATTCAGATGCTGAGGATATAGATTTTGCAGTTGATATGATTAAAGAGTTATATAATCCAGGGGAGCTTATTATTGGAGGAATCACACCAACAATCGGTGCCCATACAGGTCCGGGAACAATAGCAATTTTCTTTATGGGTGACGTAAGATAGCGAGCTTGAATATACTAATAAAAAACGGGTATATTTATTATGCGTTTTCTTGAGCTAAAACAAAAAGAGGTAATAAACTGCAAGGATTGTAGAAGACTAGGATATGTGGCAGATTTGGAAATAGATCCTATTTCAGGATGCTTAAAGGCTATAATTGTTCCGGGACAAGGAAAATTTTTTACCTGCTTTGGAACAAATCAGGAGTATTACATCAGATTTTGTAACATAGTCCGTATAGGACCAGATATAATACTTGTTGATATTGACGCCTGTGATATTAGGAAAATTAAAGACGTATGTGATGATTAAGAAAAGGAGAAAAAACCTATGAAATGTCCATTTTGTGGAGATGACAATACAAGAGTAATTGATTCGAGACCAGCAGATGATAATGAAGCAATCAGAA
The DNA here is from genome assembly GCA_045531735.1 of Wujia sp. Classification (GTDB taxonomy): domain Bacteria; phylum Bacillota; class Clostridia; order Lachnospirales; family Lachnospiraceae; genus Coprococcus_C. The sequence continues at coordinate 31,511 of JAZSEO010000020.1, forward strand.
GAAGAAGACAGTGTGACGAGTGTGGAAAGCGTTTTACAACCTATGAAAAGGTTGAAACTATACCTCTTATTGTAATAAAAAGAGATAAGAATAGAGAAACTTATGACCGTTCTAAAATTGAGTCGGGTGTTGTTCGTTCGTGCCATAAGAGACCTGTTCCTGCTGAAAGTATTGAGACTTGTATTGATAGAATTGAAAACAGAATTTTCAATTTAGAGGTTAAAGAAATTGAGAGTACCAAAATTGGCGAAATTGTTATGGATGAGATTAAGGATTTAGACCAGGTTGCGTATGTTAGATTTGCATCTGTATACAGAGAGTTTAAGGACGTTAATACTTTTATGAGTGAGCTTAAGAAGCTTCTTGATAACAATAATTAGGAGACAGGTATGTTAGATAGCTACATAAAGCTTATAAAAGGTGGAACTGGTGAGATTGTAGAAAAAAAGTCACGTTTTATCGGGCAGGTAATGCCTGTAGATAGCGAAGAGGAAGCTTATGCTTTTATTGAGAGTATAAAAAAGAAACATTACGATGCCAGACATAATTGTTTTGCGTTTTCAATAGGAGAGGAAATGCCTCTTCTTAGGTTTTCTGACGATGGAGAGCCTCAGGGAACAGCAGGAAAGCCTATTTTAGAGGTTATAACGGGTTCGGGAATTCATAATATATGTATTGTCGTGACCAGATATTTTGGAGGAACGCTTCTGGGCACAGGAGGGCTTGTAAGAGCCTATACTGATGCGAGTAAAGCTGCATTAGCAGAATGTGAGACAAAACTAATGCAAAGAATTTATCCTATTGAAATTAAAACAAATTATACTGATATGGGTAAAATACAATATATTCTCAACACCAATGAAATAAGAATTAATGATACGGTTTTTGCAGAGGATGTGCTTTTTACAACTGAGATTCCGGTGCCAATTAAGGATAGGATTTTGAGTGAAATAACAGAAGCGACAGGCGCGAGAGCCCAGATAGAAGTAAAGGACGAAATATTTGGATAAATATTTCGTCCTTTTGCTGTTCTGTTTTCAATACGAAAAAATGTGATTAAATAATGCTGTATGCGAAGCTTCCAATAACACTAATTAACAGAATTAGAGGAATAATAGTTGTGAGCTGTTTGCTTTTTCTAACTATTGTGCTTAGTAGAATAGAAAAGCCGAATATGATTAATGCATATATTCCTAGTGATGCAAAGACTTCTAGTGAACCTGTAGCAATGGATGAAGCAATACAGCCTACAATTAAGATTGGGATTATTGCAGTTATAATTGAGATGAGCTTTATACCAAATTTCGCCTTTTTTGAAAGAGGAGTGTATAATCCTTTTTCCTTGTCTTCATAGTATAAGAGTAATCCCATTAGCCCTGAGGTTAATATAAGTATAAGACTTAATTCATATATTGGAATGTCTAGCTTGTATTCGTAGGTTTTATGATTTAAGGTTCCATCTGCAACATCTGCTATTGTAAAGATTTCATCGCTGATCATATATGCATCTAAGCTGATTGTTAATTCCTCGTTATATTCAGGAATATTGACGCTATAGGTAAGAATTTCAGGTGAACAGACCTGCATAATTACACTGTAGAAGGTTTCATTTACAGCACTACTAAGGATAGATGCAGGAGATATATATTGGGTTATAGGCGTTTCTTGCGCATTACCATTAATATATGCCTCAAAAAAGCCTTCCGGTATATAGTATCCACATTCTGCCTTTTGTGAGTTTACATCGTTAATCAGAGCTTCTTCTGATGAGACTGTGTAAAATGTGTAAATAGAATTTTTTTCTGCAAGCAAAGTTAGTGTTTGTTCATAGTATAGCTGATTGTCTTCGCAATAGATACCTACTTTTATATCAGTGCTCTGCTTTTTTGCTGGCAGAATAACATATATACCTGTCAATATTATTAAAGATAAAAGCATGATAAGGTAAATTTTTTTTATAAGTATTCTTTTTGTAAAAATGGTAAATCTGTTTATAAATTGCATGTTGTCTCCTACAATTAATTATATAAATATTCCTTGTGCTATTGTTTCAAGCATGTATTTTCCAGGCAAATATTTGCTTAGTGTTTGTATTGCAGAGGGCAAAAATGCTTGAGGTAATAGTCCGCCACCTATATAGGCAATTATTATAACTGTACACAGTAAAACAATATTTGCAGAAAAGGTGTTTTTTGATAAAAGTGCTATAAGAACGATTATCACTGTCATTATCAAAAGAACAGGGATTATTGTTATTAATCCGCCTAGATTAAGATTTTTTGTGAATGCTGATAAGACAATGAAACAAGGTAAAAAAGCAATGTATAAACCTATAAAACATGTAAATATGTTGCACATAAAAATGTGTAAATGATTTATTTTACGAGCTCTGAGCTCTTGCATAATGCCCTTATTAAAGCCTTTTAAAAGAGGCATAAACACTATAGCTACAAAGAAAAGTGAAATCATGGTGGCGGAAGCAAGATAATGCTCTGCAAGCGTGATTTCGTTTTGGTCAACAGAGGATACAGTAACAGAAAACTTATCTTTGTTTAGGGCTCTGTCTAAAAACGTAGCATTTACTCGGTCCTGTATTATGCCTACTTGCTCGGTTGGCAAGTCGTTGGCACGTGCTGTATCTAGAGCACTGTAAACTCCTGCCTGTGCAACTCCAAGATATCTTGCATAGGAGAGAAATAGCTCATTTATCATATGTGCGGTTGCGGAGGAATCCTCTTTTATGATGATTTCTATTGGCGGATTATCTCCATACATAATTCCAGAGAAAAAATTTTCAGGTATTATTACAAAATATTCAGCATCTCCATTTTTTACCATAGTTTTACCTTCTTCAATGGAGGAAACCTGTAGCAGTTTTGCGCTATCCTTTACACTTTCAATGTTTTCAAAAAAATTGAGTCCGATAAGGTTATAGCTTAAGTCATCATCCTGAGGAAGATAATATGCTAAGGTTATCTTGGTTATAGCCTCTTTTTTGTACAGATTCTGAGAGATAAAGTAACCAATTATACCACAGGATATAAATAGTATTAAAACAGATACTATAATTGATACAATATATGATTTTAATCGTTTTAGATTGGCACTCACCAATCTGAAGAACATATAGGTTGTGTTCATTGTTAACTCCTTAACATATCCTTATAGTTTATTCTGTTTAATTTTGAAGTGTCGTGAAGCGTACCATCTTTTAAAAGAAATACCTGATTACAAAAATCGAATAAGTCTTTGTCGTGAGAGGCTGCAATTATTATTCCTTTGTTGTCAAGAAATGCTTGCATGTATGATAATATTTCTTCCTTAGCTAATAAATCAAGTGCTGCAAAGGGTTCATCCATAAGCAGAACGTTTGGCTCGTTTATAAGAACGGTAGCGAGGCTAAGTCTTTTTTTCATACCACCTGACATGTTTTTGACAGGGGTGTCTAAGAAAGTTTCTATCTGTAGGGTGTCAAGAGGTGGTTGGGAAAGCTTTTCTAGTATTTCCTGTTTGGTAAATTTACACCACATTTTTATATTGTCTACAGGCTTTAATCCCTCAAACAGTGGGTTATCCTGTGGTAAATAACCTATTTTGATTTCTTTGTTGTTTGCATAATGAGTAGCAATACATGATAACAAAGTAGATTTTCCGGCACCGTTTGTACCAAGAATACCGATGCATTCTCCTTCGTTGGCCTGAATAGAGATGTCCTTTAGTATCTCTTTATCTTTATATGCTTTTGAAATATGATCTAATGTAAACATAAGCACCTCTTTAATTATAAAAAATAATAAATATAAGATAACATTTTTATATATAAAGCACAAGAAAAAAGAAGTTTTTTGGAGATTTGAACAATTCTTGAAAACGGTTACAAAACATGTGGACTTTGGTGGTAAGGTTTGGTATAATACAGTAAATATGTCTTGTACATATATACGTTTAATGTTGAATGAGGTGATATCATGAATGGAATGAGACTTGCTAAAAAAAATTCCCTTACAATTAAAATTATGACAGCACTGGCTGTTGCCAGAATATTAATATTTATTATTAATCATAAAAAACAAGAAGGTTTGGCAGTGCTTATAACGCTTTTTGCTTTATATGCGATAGGCAATATAGTATGGAATATTATAAGCTATCAGAGTGAGCTTACTAAATTTACATCCATTACATTGTTTTCAGTTTTAGTTGCAGTTAGTGTAAAAATATCTGGCTCGATTATAGATATTTTACCAATATTTTTGGCGATGGGTATGTGTATCGTTTATATGGATGATTTACATATTAAGATAACCTGTGGTGCTTCAATTGTAGGAACTTTGATTGGTACTATATCACAGATATCTAATCATGGTTTTGCAGCATCTGTTACTTGGATTGAAATTTTGTTATTGGTTATTATATTTACTATAGGTATAATTCTTGCTTGCGAGATTACTCTTGGAGAGCAGGAGAGAGATAAGCAGGAGATAGAATATCATGTTGCGTATCAGGAAGAAATTACAGCTAACATGGTAAAAGTTGTTGACAATGGTAATGCACATATTGAGCTCTTACAGTCTAAGCTTGACAATTTCCAGTCTGCTACAGAAGAAGTGACAAAATCTGTTGACGCTATTTCTAAGGGTGTAACTGACACAGCAGAAAACATGGAAACCTCAACTAGCATGACTCAGCAGATACAGGATGTAATTGATAACCTTATTGATGTTAAAGATAATACTGTAGAATCTACCAATAAAGCTATTGAGTCTGTTAAGTCTGGTTTAGATGTTATCGAAAACTTAAAGAGTAAATCCTACGATATTAATGTGGCTAATGAAGATGTTACCAGAGTTTCAGAGGAACTTTGTGAGAAGATAGAGTCGGCAGAGCAGATAACACAGATTATTTATCAGATTTCCAGCCAGACAAATCTACTTGCACTCAATGCTTCCATAGAAGCGGCAAGAGCAGGCGAGCAGGGACGTGGATTTGCAGTAGTAGCTAATGAAATAAGAAAACTTGCAGATGATACAAGAGCTTCTATTGACAATATAACAGATTTGCTTAAGGGTGTTACAGAACTTGCAAATCATACCTCAGATTTAGTTAGACGAAGTGTTGAGGCTGTTGCTGAACAGGCTAAATACATAGATGCGGCAGATGGAACATTCCAATCGATTGCAGGTCTTGTTGGAGAGCTAAATGACGATATGGAGCAACTTGATAGGATAAGTGGAGACCTTGATGCATCAAATAATTCTATTATAGATGGACTTGCCAATCAGCAGGCGGCTAGTGAAGAAATTGCTGCAAATGCACAGTCATCAGCAGACCTTTGCGATTCTAATCTTGATGAGTTAAATAGTGTTATAGCTGAGCTTAATGAGATTGCAAAAATAATTGGTAGTCTTAAGGAGGGAGATATTGAACAGATGAATCATATCCTTGAGACAACTGCAATAGAGAGACCAGAGCCAGAAGAAGTTGAGGAAGTAGAAGCAGAATCTGAATCTGAAGAGGTGGAACAGGAGCAAGAATCAGAATACGAAGAGGAAGAATACGAGGAAGAGCCTGAGTACGAAGAGGAAGAGTACGAGGAAGAACCTGAGTACGAAGAGGAGGAATATGAGGAAGAACCTGAGTATGAAGAGGAGGAGTACGAAGAAGAACCTGAGTATGATGGTGGTTTGGAATTTGTTCGTGAGGATGACGAAGAATAGTTACATATATTAAGTAAAAGGCAACCAGTGCGGTTGCCTTTTTAATTCATATATGCATCATTTATAAAGAACTTCTTATTTTTTATGGCGAAAAAATCAAATATTTTTAAAATTCATTCGTCTATATATTATAAGGAATTTTGCTACTAGGAATATAAAGGAGAGAATAATAACTATGATTAATTTAGATTATTATGTTGAACTTGCCGTTAATGGAGACAGACAAGGCTTTGAAGAATTATACAGACAAACATATAACATTGTATATTTTACATGTGTAAATCTTCTCAAAAATGAGCAGGACGCTTTAGATGTAACTCAGGATGTGTATGTCACAGTGCTGAACAGTATATGTACATTAGAGGATAAAAGTAAGTTCTTGCCGTGGTTAAATAGAGTCGCTGTAAATAAGTGTAAGGATTTTTTGAAAAAAAACAGACCTATTCTTATGGATATGGAATCAATGGAAAATCCACCTATGGAAGAGAATGAAAACTTTTTGCCGGAGGAGTACATCGTTAATCAGACAAAGAGACAGATAGTAACAAATATAATTAGAAATACTCTTTCTGAGACAGAGTACCAGACAATTTTATTTTATTATTTTAATGGCTTGTCAGTGCAGGAAATTGCGGAACTGATGGAATGTCCACAGGGTACAGTTATGTATCGACTTAGTGCTGCAAGAGGAAAGATAAAAAAGGGTGTATTAGCTTATGAAAACAAAAATGATGATAAGCTTTATAGCATCGCAGCAGTACCATTTCTTGCGAGTCTCTTTGCGACTGAGTTCAACAGAATGGCGGGCTATGATTTTTTTGACATTGCAACATCTGGTGCAGCCATAGGTACAACACAAATAGCGTCTGAACAAGTTGATTTAGTAGCCACATCTACAGTAGGAAAGGTAGGATTAGGAGCAATGAAAGCGAAAGTTATAATAGGTATAGCTGCGGTAGCACTAGTTGGTGGTGGAGTAGCAGCAATAATCATAAATAATAACAAAAGTGACAATAATGAAGATAAAGAAAAAGTTACAACTGAACAGGTATATGACGATGATACGGAGGAAAATGTAACAGAACTAGAAGAGATGGAAGAAGATGCCATAGGGGAAATCGCAACTGACCAAGAGGAAACAGAAGAAGATATTTCTGATGAAATATTGGATGATGAAACTTCAGAAGAAGGTTTTTCAGGGGTTGCGGATAAAGATATTGATGGTGATAAGGCAACTATTGAGGTAAATGGCGAAGATGTCGAAGTCGATATGGTATATGGACAGTATGACTTTAGAGAAGGAAAATTAACCTATAATGGTGTTGAAACAACATATAAGGAATGTCTTGAGCTATTGCTGGATGATGGTTGGGAAGTTTTGTATGAAAGTGAAATAGTTAGTATAGATGACATAATGGTGGAATCAGAAGAAACACAGTCAGTGTATTTGATGAAAAAATATGCAGACGAAAATGGTGAGCTTGCAGAATCTTCAAGTGTATTATTGATGTTTTATAACTCGTCTGATGAGACGCTTGCTGCAAGAGATTGTGATATATGTTTTGCAAGCTTTGGTTTTGATTATGGCATGGATGTATGTTCACTTCCGGGAAATATAAATAATCTTAGTACTGAGGAGGATGTTTATAATGCTTTTGGAGTACCAACATATATTATAGATGACAAAGATTCTTTAGATGAACGCATAACATATACGTGGGATAAGGATGATATTGAACTAGTTATCATCTGGAACAAGGAATTAAATGCTTTTTCTAGTTTCAGATATGAAAATCAGACTGTAGATTATTCACAGTATTTTTAAATTATTCTTTCAAATAAAAGGGGCTTTTGCTTTGATTGGTTAATCCTGTTTTGCAAAAGCCCCTTTTTTAATATTCTTCTTCAATTACTTGAAAATCAAGATAGTCAAATTCAATATGCTCAATAAAGTTATCCTGCGTAAATCTAGTTCGTGCCATTTTAATGAAATCTTCTTTGTTTGACTGAAGCCAGATAGGTTTTGCAAGGTCAAATTCGTAGCAAATTTCATCAAGTGCTTTATAAACCTTGTTTGTTCTTGTCATAGAATAGTCCTCTATACAAGCGGTATAGTCTTTTAGTGTTTTATTTTTCTGGATTAATTTGCCCCATACTCTAAACATAATTACCTCGTGTTGAATTTTAAAATATATTTGATATTATATATGCTAAAAAAATAAATATCAATATAAGAAAATAGTTTATTGTTATATGAGTTATGTAAACTATGGTTTGACGATTAAATTATAAATTATTTGCTTTATTAAAGATAAACACTGTGATATACTACTTTATGGTTTTTAAATATGTGTGCGAGGTAGCATGCATACTAGTTTATGAGAAACGTGGTGATTATAATGTATAAACTTATAACAACAGATGGAAACGCAAAAAGAGGTGAATTTACCACACCACATGGTGTTATTCAGACACCGGTATTTATGAATGTTGGTACTGCAGCGGCTATAAAGGGTGCTGTTGCAACTACAGATTTACAGGATATAGGTACACAGGTACAGCTTTCGAATACTTATCATCTTCATGTAAGACCAGGTGATAAAATTGTAAAACAAATGGGTGGTTTACATAAGTTTATGGTATGGGACAAGCCTATTCTTACTGATTCAGGTGGATTTCAGGTTTTTTCTTTGGCTGGACTTAGAAAGATAAAAGAAGAAGGCGTGTATTTCAACTCTCATGTAGATGGTAGAAAGATTTTTATGGGACCAGAAGAGAGTATGCAGATACAGTCGAATCTTGCATCAACTATTGCAATGGCATTTGATGAATGTCCACCGGCTACGGCTGACAGAAATTATATTCAGCCTTCTGTAGACAGAACAACAAGATGGTTGGAAAGATGTAAGGTTGAGATGACAAGACTTAACAGCTTGGAAGATACCATCAATAAACAGCAGATGCTTTTCGGTATAAATCAAGGTGGTATATTTGAAGATATAAGAATAGAACATGCAAAGCGTATTTCGGAAATGGATTTGGACGGATATGCTATAGGTGGTCTTGCAGTTGGTGAGAGTCATGAGGATATGTATAGAATTATCGAAGCAACGGTTCCTTATTTGCCTAAGAATAAACCTACTTATCTTATGGGGGTTGGTACTCCGGCTAATATATTGGAAGCGGTAGAGAGAGGCGTTGATTTCTTTGATTGTGTCTACCCATCCAGAAATGGTCGTCATGGACACGTTTATACTAATCATGGAAAAATAAATTTATTTAATGCAAAATATGAGACAGACGACAGACCTATAGAAGAAGGCTGTGGTTGTCCGGCGTGTCAGAAGTATTCCAGAGCGTATATCAGACACCTTTTAAAGGCAAAAGAAATGCTCGGAATGAGATTTTGTGTATTGCATAATTTGTATTTTTATAATAATATGATGAGTGAGATTCGAGAAGCTATTGAGCTGGGGCGTTATGCTGAGTATAAGCGTAATAAGCTAGAAGGCTTTAATAGCAACGTATAAGAGCTTATACTAATACATTATGTATTGAAGAATAATATTTAGGAGGATATGTAAATGTTTTTAGAAGCAACAACAGGTAATAGTGCCGGTGGAGGTGCATTATTTTGGATTGTTTATCTTGTGTTTCTTTTCGGTTTGATGTATATAATTGCTATCAGACCACAGAAGAAACAGCAGAAGGCTAGAGAAGAGCTTCACAAGGGAATGGAGCCAGGTGACAGCATCATGACTACAGGTGGTTTCTATGGAACAATTCTTGATATTGATGGAGATACAGTTATCGTAGAATTTGGTAACAACAAAAACTGTAGAATTCCAATGCATAAGAATGCAATAGCTGAGGTTGAAAAAGCTGGTTCAGCAGTTGTAAAAGAAGATTCAGAAGAAAAATAAAATTAAGCTGTCAAAAGGGTGTTACTATAGTAGCACCTTTTTTGATTTACACCTTCTTCGTTCAATATTATAGTATATAATTTTGATAAATTTTATCGAAAAGGGTGGACTATTTTAACGTTTTATGAGAAAATACATAAGATGACGTTTTTCGGTGTAGGAAAATGTCCCATATGAAAATATATATATTTGAAAGGAGTCTCAAAATGATTTATTCACATGAAGTAGAGAACATGTGCCCAGTTGCTCAGGGTGTAAACCATGGTTGTGCACCAATCCCTGAAGAAGCAAAATGGGTAAAAGCAAAAGAAGTAAAAGATATTTCCGGTTTAACACACGGTGTAGGCTGGTGTGCACCACAGCAGGGTGCTTGTAAGCTTACTCTTAATGTTAAGGAAGGTATTATACAGGAAGCATTAGTAGAGACTATTGGTTGTTCAGGTATGACTCATTCAGCTGCTATGGCATCTGAGATTCTTCCAGGTAGAACAGTTATGGAAGCTCTTAACACAGACCTTGTTTGTGATGCTATTAACACAGCTATGAGAGAGTTATTCTTACAGATTGTTTACGGTCGTACTCAGTCTGCATTCTCTGAGGATGGTCTTCCAATCGGTGCTGGTCTTGAGGATCTTGGTAAGGGTCTTCGTTCACAGGTTGGTACTATGTATGGTACTCTTAAGAAGGGACCACGTTACCTTGAGATGGCTGAAGGATATGTTACAGGTATCGCTCTTGATGCTGAGGATCAGATTATTGGATATCAGTTCGTAAGTCTTGGAAAGATGACTGATTTCATTAAGAAGGGTGACGATCCTAACACAGCTTGGGAGAAGGCTAAGGGACAGTATGGTCGTGTTGCAGATGCAGTTAAGATCATTGACCCAAGAGAACAGTAGGAGGTAAGTGAAGATGGCATTATTTGAATCATATGAGAGAAGAATTAAGCAGATCGAGGCTAAACTTGCTGAGTATGGTATCAGCTCTATAGAAGAAGCTGAAAAGATTACTAAGGATGCTGGTCTTGATGTATATAAGCAGGTTGAGGGTATTCAGCCAATTTGTTTCGAGAACGCAAAGTGGGCTTACGTAGTAGGTGCTGCTATCGCTATTAAAAAGGGTTGCAGAAAAGCTGCTGACGCTGCCGCTGCTATCGGTGAGGGACTTCAGTCATTCTGTATTCCTGGTTCTGTTGCTGATACACGTAAGGTTGGTCTTGGACATGGTAACCTCGGTAAGATGTTACTTGAGGAAGAGACTAAGTGTTTCGCTTTCTTAGCTGGTCACGAGTCATTCGCAGCAGCTGAGGGTGCTATCGGTATCGCAGAGAAGGCTAATAAGGTTCGTAAAGAGCCACTTAGAGTTATCCTTAACGGTCTTGGTAAGGATGCAGCTCAGATCATCGCTCGTATCAACGGATTTACTTTCGTAGAGACTGAGTATGATCCATATACAAACACTGTAAAGGAAGTATTCAGAAAGTCATATTCTGAGGGACTTCGTGCAAAGGTTAACTGCTACGGTGCTAACGATGTTTGCGAAGGTGTTGCTATCATGCACAAGGAGGGCGTTGACGTATCAATCACTGGTAACTCAACTAACCCAACTAGATTCCAGCATCCAGTAGCTGGTACTTATAAGAAAGAGTGCCTTGAGCAGGGTAAGAAGTACTTCTCAGTTGCATCAGGTGGTGGTACTGGTAGAACACTTCACCCAGATAACATGGCAGCAGGTCCTGCTTCATACGGTATGACAGATACTTTAGGACGTATGCACTCAGATGCACAGTTCGCTGGTTCTTCATCAGTTCCTGCACACGTTGAGATGATGGGTCTTATCGGTGCTGGTAACAACCCTATGGTTGGTATGACTGTTGCAGTTGCAGTATCTATCGAAGAAGCTGCTACAGCTGGTAAGTTCTAGACCGAAAGCAACTTAATGAAAGCGAGCCGTTAGGCGAAGCTTGAATTTAGTGCGAGGTCGTTCCTGATACTTATCGAAGTCAAGTGAAACGCAGACTGAGATTAGTAGAAGGAACATGCTATAGTACGAAAGCCCATCCCGAAACTCAGCGAAGTCGAGCTTGCGAAGACTGAGCGATAGTTGAGTGGATGACCGAACTACTTTGAATATAAAAACACAAAGGTGTAAAGTCTTGATAACTTAACAAAGACTTTACACCTTTATCTTTTGTATGTGTTTAATTATATTTATCTTTGGTGAATGTTAATATTTCATCTTTCGCTAGGTGCTGTAACTGAGACACCTTTGTTTTTTGCAAATTCCAGAAGTTCATTTAAATCACTGTAAAGATTGTTCTTAAGTAACAATTGACATGCAAATGCAAAAACTGCCAGTTCGTTTTGATTCATATCATCATTCATCCTTTCGTACCCCTTTCATATTTTATAAGTAAATTATAGGGGTTATTTTTATTTGTGTAAAGCCTTTATTAAAGTATCAATGTGCTAAAATCAAATAAAAAAGGTGTAAAGTCTTGATAATTTAACAAAGACTTTACACCTTTATCTTTTGTTTGTATTCATATTTTATCTTTGGTGAAGAAGTATTTAATATTCTAATTCTTGAATATTAACACCATATAAAGAGAGTTTTGCTTTTGCAGCTTTTAATTGATATTCAAGTTCTGGATTTTCGCCCTGTTCATATTTTTTTATCCTTTGTAGGTCGCAATATGTTCTAATGGTTATATCAATTATTTCTTTTTCGTTCATATCTTCACCCATCCTTTATACACCCCTTTCCTATAATATAACAATATTATAAAGGGCTAAATATTTGGTGTAAAGCCTTTATTAAAGTATCAATGAACAAGTTTCTTTCAGACAATTAAATAGTTGCTTTTTTGAGTCATAAACTCTATAATGATATTTGAATTTATTACACAGGAGGTTTAATTGGATGGAAAACGATAAGATGATTCAGGAGCAAGCTGGAGTAGAAGAAAAAGCTGATACAGGTAAAAAGAAAAATAATATTTTATCAGTAATAATTATAATTGCTGTTGTTGCAATAGCGGGTATATATTTATTTAAACAGCAGGCTGATGCACCAGTAATGTCAATTGATGGGGTAGAATTTAAATTAAAAGACAAGGCTAGTGTACTTACTGATGCTGGCTTTGAGATAACTGGTAAGGTATCAAAGCTTCCGGCAAAGACATGGGAGATGTTATTTGAAGTTGAAAAAGATGGAGTTTTATATGCATATGTTACATTGTATAATACAAGCTCATCTGAAAAGGACTTATCTGAGTGTAATATAGGTGAAGTAATAGTAAGAAAACAGTCTTATATGGCTTATGATAAATTCATGGTAAATGATGTCAAAGTATTTGACATATCTGCAGAGGAAGCAAGAACAGAGTTAGGTATAAAAGAAGATGACACTGTTGTAAGTACAGATATGGGTTATGCACATGTGATGTTATCTGATTATGATACTGCTACAGATTCCTATTGTAATATAGAAATACGTTGTGATTTCGGAAAAAAATACGATTAATAACACAAAGGTGTAAGGTCTTAAATTTATAACAAAGAACTTACACCTTTTTTTGTTATGAGAATTTTTTGATTAATTTGCTGTGCTTTGTCACAGCTTTTTTTAATGCTTCAACGTCAATGTGTATAGAATCTATTAGCTCAGCTTTTGAGTGAAACATTTTGTAAGTTGATAAGTAACACTCTTCAATTGCTTGAAGTCTAGGCAATATTTCGTTTTCTTGGATAATAGATATTCGTTTGGTATGTTCTTCTAATGCTGTAAGTCTGTCTTTGAATGAAACAAAATCATCAGACATATTGTTGACTTTGTCATCCAAAGAATCAACTCTAGCAGCTAATCCATCGACTTTAGCATCTAAAGAATCAACTTGAGCATCCAAATTATCAAGTCTATCATAAATAGGCTGTAACTTCTCATCTAGTTTTTCATCTAGCTTCTTATCTAGTTTTTCGTCCAACTTTTCGTCTAATAATTTAGCAAAAGATAATAATAGCTCGTCATTCGCCATGAACAATCCTCCTTTCTGTCAAGATAATGTGTCATATGTACTTTTTGTTTGGGATTATCTTTAGTAAATGATTTTTGAAAAAATAGAATTAAATAATGAATTACAATAGTAGAGTATCATATTAATCAGTCGAAATCAAGCGATAAATGTCATAAGTTGTTACTATAAAATAAAAAATGTATTTATTAAATTCGTGTTTCAATTATATTGTAAAGTATGTTATTATAAAAAATACAATATTGGGTTAATTGTTTGGGGGAACTATAGTATATGAAAATATCAGATACAAAAGCAAAAATGATAGATAAAAATGAGATAGTGGCTAACTCCTATGTATTAAGCTGCTCCGTAACTATGCTTATAATTGCGAGTTTAATACTTGTTTTAAATATTTTAAATATATTTATTGTTGAAGATAAACTGATGTATGTTGCTGTTTTAGGTAGTATAGTAGCAACTTTGTTAATTGCTTTGATAGTAAAATATTTTAATAATACTCCAGTTACTAAATATATTATTATTGCTATAATGATTATGAATGTTACAGTTATCGGACTAACATTAACCTATCACGCAATACTAGTTTGCACATTGCCTATTATATGTTCGACACAGTATAAAAACAAAAGATTTGTTTATTATACATATATAGTGTCTGTTATAGGAATGTTTTTAAGTGTTATGCTGGGTTATTTTTATGGTTTATGTGATGCGAATATGTTGACGCTTACTACATCTACAACATCAACATATGTTGATGAGACTACAAATGCATTGTTGTTCGAAACAGCAAATGACAATCCATGGATTACATTGCCTCTGTTTTTTGTGTTTCCAAGAGCATTGCTTTTGCTTGCACTTATTCCCGTAATTTTGCATATAATTGATGTTATTTCGCAGAATGCAGTGCGTGAGATGGAATACAAAAAGCTTAGTGAAACTGATACTATGACACAGCTTTTTAACAAGAATAAATATTTGCAGATGATTAAAGAGTATTACCCTGAAATAGATACTATAGGAGTAATGTTTTGGGATGTTAATGGATTAAAAGAGGTTAATGATACATACGGTCATGAGTATGGTGATCATCTTATTTCTGCTATTGCATCAGCGATTAAGGAAAATATTGGAGAATACACAAATGCATTTAGAATAGGCGGAGATGAATTTGTTGTAATAATTGAAAATGTAACCGAAGAAGATTTAATGTTAATAAGAGATAAATGCAAAGCATCTATTTTAATAAAAGACAAGGTATCAAAAATACCTATTTCTGCATCTGTTGGATATGCTGTAGGTTTAGGAGAGAATATAGAAAACCTTATTGCTAAGGCAGATACATATATGTATAAAGATAAAAAGAAACATTATCAGGAACAAATAAAGGAATGATAGAATGAATACGATATCTAAAGCAGATATAATTTTATTGGTTGTTATAATTACAGTATGTCTGGGGTTGATTATAATATTACAGCATAATTCTAGTCATGGACTTTCTGTTCGTATAATGGTGGATGGTGAATTGATTGATAGTTTTAACATAAACGATGACATAGAGAGTACAGTTATAACAAATACTGGAGAAAATATTGTAATTATTAAAAACGGAGAGGTTTATGTTTCGGAAGCAGATTGTCCTGATAAAATTTGTGTGAATCATAAACCCATACGTAATATTGGTGAGACGATTATATGCTTGCCTCATAAGCTTGTTATAGAAATTGACGAATAACATTGGAGATGATTCGATGTATATAGATACAAAGGAAAAAATAATAAACAAAAAAGAATATCTGGGAAGAAACGATTTGATAGAGGTTGTTATACCTTCAAGTGTTGAAATGATAGAAAATTGGGCTTTTGCGCAGTGCAAAAATCTAAGCAGGGTAGCGTTATCTACCAATGTAAGCTTTATGGGCAAGGATATTTTTATGGATTGCACAAGTTTAAAACAGATACATGTTTATAAGGCTGGACAACCTGACGAGGATAGAATATTTGAGGTGGTAGATGAAAAAGAAGAGTCTCTTTCCGAGATGTCAGCAATTGCATTTACAATTTTTGATGAGCCTGAACTTAAAAATATAGCAGAAGTTGGGGAAAAGTCGTGGCTTCATAAATGGGACGAAGCTTGCACGAACTATGTTAACAGAGAGGATGGATATGGCTTTTCGCCTTTTTTGGCAGGTGGAGAAGAGGATTACGTTGATAAAGAAAACAACTATGAGTATTATTGTCACATTATAAGATTAAAAAAAATCAAATTAATACTTATGCGTATGCTTTCTGAAAAACATTATAGTTTAGAGGAGAAAACAAAAGAAAGTTTTGTTAGATACCTGAAAGAGCATATGGAAAGCAGTAATTTCTCGGAAGTGAATTTTGGAGAAACGTGTGAGGTTTTGATTGAATCGAGATACGAAACCAATAAATATTACAAAATATACGAAGAAAACAAACTAATTAATTCGGATAATATTGAAGAAATAATAAAATATACTCCAGATGATAATATAGAACTAAAAGCATTATTGCTAAGATTTAGAAATAATATGCCAAAACAAAATATTTGGAATGTCTTTGATATATAGAAAGTGGGTTGTTGCATACTTTGATAATTCAAAATATGCAATAACCCATTTTGCTATTATAATACTATTTATTCAACGTTCTTAAGTGCATCCTCCATTGGAATCTTCTTAACCTGTCGCATTTGAAGGAAGGCTATAACTGAATATGAAAGAATACCAACAATTGCAATAATTATCATGCTACTAACAGACATGCTATATTTGAGCCAACCTGAATATGTGAAGAACATATACTCCACAATATACTTCATAAGTAAGTCTACAAGTGGCAGTGTAAGTATGAGGGAGGCAATTACTACAATAGCGGTTGTAATAACATAAAGCTCATTAATTTCGCTAGGAGTATATCCTAATATTTTAATCATGGAAATACTTTGTGAATTCTTCTCGACAACAATTTTTGAGAGAAGATATATAACAAGCATAAATATCATCACACCCATTACAAAGAATATATCCATCATAGAACCCATGGAATCCATAAGCTGTCTGCTGGTTTTTGTCATATCGTCTGATGTAATAATTGTTGCAATAGCTTTTTCGTCAATATCAGTAATTTTCTCATCTGAAAAATATCCGTTAAAATATCCTTCACCAAGTTCAAATGATTCATTAATTTTAGCTTGAGTCATAAATACTGCAATGCTAGTGGAATAATCATATATTCCTGTTATTTTGAAATCATAGCTTTTATCTGCAAATTCTTCCTTTAAAGTGATTGTATCACCTATTTCAACATCATATTTGTCTGAGTATGCACTTGAAATATATACGTCATTATCGTTTAAATCAATATTAATATATTGGCTGTCATCCTCAATTCCAAACAGAGTAACTGTTTCGCTAAAATTTCGTGTTTCAAGAGTTTTAAGAGAATATGCAGTATAACTTTCTGTGTCCTCACATTCTGTAGGAACAGGCATTTTAAGAATATATTGATAGTCACATATTAAGTTATCTAAAATATCATCACTATAGTTTGTCAGAAGAGCAGGAAATGCATTTCCGAAAACCATAATAATATTAGCTAACAATATACCAATAACGATAGTTATATAGTTTGGCATATTCTGGAATATTACTCTAAGTCTAAAACGCTTCATAATGCCGATTTTTGTATTAAGCTTAAATGCTTTCTTTTTCTGTTTTTTACTAAGATCGCGTCGAATAAATCTAAGTGGCGATAGCTTGAATTTTTTAACAAGAATAAGAAAGTTAATTAGAAACATTATCACAAGCGGAATAACGGTTGTATTAACAAAGGCCTTAGCATTAAAAAGGAGTTCATATGTAGTGAGGCAGTAGCTGTTATAATACATATCTGCTGCATAATCCTCCATAAGTGTGTATCCGAGGATATTGCCTACAACAGCTGCAACTAATGTTACAAGCATAGGCATTGCAAGGTAATGTCGTATGAGCTCACCCTTTGAATAACCGGATGCTCTAAGTGTTCCAATAACAGTTGCTTCTTTTGCAATTGTATTGCTTGTTGTTATTGCAAAAATAAAAGCAATTATTGCGATTAATATGTATAGGAAGGCAGAAAACATCTGCGAGTCTCTACCCATATCGTTACCAGTAAATTGAATAGCCTGATTATTATAAGCAGGAATAAATGCTTCAAGCGGTGCGAGTTTATAAATATCTTCCATAAGCTTCTCGCTCATTTCTTTAGCTTTTATATCATCAGCAGGAGGAGTGTCATATTTCCATGAATAGCTGTAATGAATATGTGTATCTCCAATATATTCAAAGCCTTCTTTTGTCATAACCGCAACACCGAATTTGATTGTATCAAACATAGTGTCTGTAGGATTCTGGTAAAGAGCACTATAATCAGTAAGTGCTACTAAACCGGTTATTTCGAGTTCTTTTCCGGCAATAGTAATAGTATCACCGATTTTCAGGTCGTTTTTATTTGCGTGTATTCTGTCTAAAGCGATTTCGTTAGTAGCTTGAGGGAATTTACCTGACATAAGACATACTTTATTAACATCTTCACGATTTATGAAAATTCGTATTGTAGTGTCAAGAGTTGTGTTCTCTTCCAGATAGAAATTTTCATATAAGGTTACGTCTGAGTCTTCAATATTAGAAATAAGTTCATCACTTGCTTTTTCAAGCAACTCAAAATTACCATCTTCAATATTATATTTTTTGAAGCTTTCATCATAGGCTACCTGCATACTGTAGCTTGCCACAAGAAATCCTGAGACAACAGAAATCATAGCGGTAATGAAAAAGAATAGTACTATGTATTTTCCTAGCTCATTTTTTATTTCTCTAGGGAATCGTTTGTTAAGTGGATTTTTCATATCCAATACCTCCTTACCAATCAAGGTCCATAGCTGAAATCTTTTCTTCGTTAAGGTAATTCCTGCGAATCACGCCATCTCTAAGCTTTACAACTCTGTCTGCCATGTTTTTTATGGCATCATTATGAGTAACCATTATAACTGTGTTTCCGTATTTTTTGTTTACATCCTCGATAAGCTTTAAAATATCTTTCGAAGTATTGAAATCCAGAGCACCTGTTGGTTCGTCGCAGAGAAGAATGTCAGGATTTTTAACTATGGCACGACCGATAGCAGTTCTTTGCTGCTGACCGCCAGATAACTGATTTGGTAATTTATGACGGTGCTCGTAGAGACCAAGAGTTTTAAGAATATCGTCTACATCAAGAGGATTATCACTTAAATATGCACCAACCTCAATGTTTTCTTTAATGTTAAGATTTGGAATAAGATTGTACATCTGAAAAATATATCCAAGATGTTTTCTTCTGTACCCTGTAAGTGCTTTTTCGTTCATATCCACTGTTTTTTCACCGTTGATAGATATGTAACCGCTATCTGCATCGTCAATTCCTCCTATGATATTAAGGAGTGTTGATTTTCCTGAACCGGAAGGCCCAAGAAGTACGCAGATTTCACCTTTTTCTAATTCCAGGTCAATACCTTTTAAGACATCAACTCTACTTTCTCCTTCTCCAAAATGTTTTTTGATTCCGTTGATTTGTAAGAACATAATTTATCATCCTTTCTTTTTTTGAAACAAAAAAACCAAGTATCTGCTTTTTGCTATACTTGGTAAAAAAATAGACTACACGTATAGCTAATAAGCAATACATGAGTCTCGTTATTTAAGACAAGCCAGGCAGGATGCCAGGATGTTGACTTGCCACACTTTCGTGCCACTACTCCCTCATAGGAATGTTTTGTTGTTACGTCATAATATAATGGTAAAAATTAGTTTTGTCAATATACTTTTTGATAAAATGTTTCAAAATAAATTGATATTTGGCGTGAAATCTATTAATATGTCTTTGGGGGTTAAGTTGTTATTAATTGATGGAGTAGATATGAACAGTAAAAAAAATAACTTAATCAAAATTATTACATATATTTTAATTCTAACAATTGTCATGATATATGGATTTGATTTTATAGATAATCTTGATACATGGCAGTCTTCTTTGAATACTAAAAAATCAGAAGCATATTCCAATATCTTACAAGAAAATATTGTTCAGGGTAGTGACATACCTGTGGATGAATCTTTATCCAATGAATATATAAATTATAAGTCGGCTTTTAGACATAATGATGGTAAAAAGAGAGGAAACATAAACTCTCTGGTATTTATAATTTTACTGACAGCATTGTTGAATTGTGCTTTTAGCAGTTTTTATTATCATGTAGAGATTGTTAAAAAGAAACTTATAAATCTGTGTGGAATATTAAAACACAGAGGACCGCCTGTTTTTGTTTATGACATATAATTATTAGTTGTAAACAGATTAGGAGGATAATTAAATTGAATATTACACATTTTTTTAGTTTACTTGGAGGTCTTGCACTATTCTTATATGGAATGCAGATGATGAGTAACGGTCTTGAGGCAGCGGCAGGTAACAGAATGAAACAGATTTTGGAGAAACTGACTGCTAACAGAGTATTAGGTGTTTTGGTAGGCGCAGGTATTACAGCGGTTATTCAGTCTTCTTCTGCGACTACAGTAATGGTAGTCGGCTTTGTTAATTCAGGCATGATGACACTTAGACAGGCTGTATGGATTATTATGGGTGCCAATATCGGTACAACTATAACAGGACAGCTTATCGCTCTTGATGTGGGAATGCTTGCACCACTTTTTGCATTTATAGGTGTTGCTATGGTTGTATTTATAAAAGCACCTAAGGTAGAACATATCGGACAGATTGTTGCAGGTCTCGGTGTTTTATTTATAGGTATGGATATGATGGGGGCAGCTATGGAACCGTTGCAGGAGTCAGAGGCATTTATATCGCTTATGACAAAATTCTCAAATCCAGTACTTGGAATTTTAGCAGGTATGGTATTTACTGCAATTATACAGTCATCATCAGCATCAGTTGGTATTTTACAGACATTAGCAACTAACGGACTAATTGCATTTCCTAGTGCGGTGTTTGTGTTGTTTGGACAGAACATTGGTACATGTATTACAGCAGTTCTTGCATCTATCGGTACAAATAGATGTGCAAAGAGAACTACTATCATACATTTAATGTTTAATATAATTGGTACAACAATATTTACAACAGTATGTCTTCTTTTCCCATTGGCAGAGTTTATTGAAGGACTTACACCTGGTCGTCCTGCGGCACAGATTGCCAATATGCACACATTGTTTAATATTGTTACAACATTGATTCTTCTTCCATTAGGAACAGGACTTGCAACAATTGCAGAAAAAATCCTTCCTGACAAGGAGACAGAAACAGAGGCAGTTGCCAGACCGGCACTCAACTATGATGCTATGTCAGGTAATAAGAAGCTTGGTTTCTCTGCAATTCACCTTGAACAGCTTAAGGCAGAGATTGAGTATATGTTAAAGCTTGCAAAATCAAATGTAGGATGTTGTTTTGATGCGGTACTTACCTGTGATTTGGACACAATGAAAAAAGGTGAGAAAACAGAAAATGAAATAGATTTACTTAACAAAGAAATATCTCAGTATATTTCAAAAATTCTTATTCACGAAAAGACAAGTGCAGACATAGCGTCAATTGAGGAATATTTTACAATTACAGGAAATATCGAGAGAATAGGTGACCATGCTATCAATATAGGTGGTTATGTAGATGTTATTAACCGTAAGGGAATATCTTTCTCGGAACAGGCAAAAGAGGAAATCGAGAAGATGAAAGAAATATCAGAGGAAGCGATGACACTTCTCCTTGAGAAGAGTGATGATACAACAAAATGGCTTTCAACAATGGCTGCTATGGAACAGCGTATTGATGATATGACTTCTAACTATAGAGAGAGTCATCTTAATCGTATGCGAGAAGGAAAATGTTCGGAGGAGGCATGTGTGCTTTTCTCAGAAATGCTTACAGATTTTGAACGTATTGGTGACCATGCTTTAAATATCGCACAGTCATATGCTAAGATGAAGATAACAGCGTAAATAAGTTTTAGAGGAAAAAATATGAAATATAGAATGCCGGATTATTACAAGGATTTTAAATGTATAGCAGATAAGTGTCCTGATACATGTTGCTCGGGCTGGGATATTGTTATCGATGATAAAAGCATGAGAAAATATGAAGCGTTGGAGGCTAATTTAAAAGCCTATGTGATGGACGGCATTAATAAGAAAGAGCAGGTATTTAAAAGATGTGGTGCAAGGTGCGCTTTTTTAGATGAAAATAATCTTTGCAACCTATACAAAAAAGCAGGCAAGGAAAGCTTATGTAGAACCTGCTCCAGATATCCAAGACATTTTGAGGAGTATGGAGAGCTTGTTGAGGCAGCTTTATCAATGTCTTGTCCTGTTGCAGCAAGAATGATTATTGACAGAAAAGCTAAGGACAGGTTTTTGATTAAGGAAAATGATAAGAAATCTCTACATGCAAAAGAGGTAGACAAAAAACTGCTTGATGTTTTACTTAAAGTAAGAAAAACAGCTTTTGATATTGTTGGCAACAGAAGCTATAGTATGGCAGATAGAATAAAAAATCTTATGTACTTAAGTGGCAATATACAGCCTGTTTTATATGAGTATGAGAGATTAGGGATAAAAAGATATCTTAAGCCATGTTCGGAAAGAGTTCTTAGCAAGCTTGAGGAAGCTTATATAAAGAAAAATAATGTTAATAAGACTTTAAAGAGTACAGATAGAGTCTCGGTTAGAAAAATCAAAAAGGATTTCTTTGAGGTATTATCAGGCTTAGAGAAGATAAACGATAACTGGGAGGAACAGGTCAATCATATAGTTAATACATTATATGTGGATTTGTCAGACGAAGAATACCTTGAGTTATCAAAAGAATTTTCCTCATATATGCGCGATAGACAGTATGAGTATGAGCATATACATAATTATTTCTTATACACTTATTTCCTAGGTGGAGTGTATGACTATAATGTGCATGGAATGATAAAAATGTCAATAATAAGCACTATAGTTATACGAGAAATGGGAATGGCTGTGTGGTTTGAGAATGATAAGGAGTTTTCGATAGACGACCAGATAAAGGTTGCATACACATATTCAAGACAGATAGAACATTCTGATAATAATCTCATGTGTATGGAGGGGCTTATGACAGCTCATCCGGTGTTTGAGGATGAAAAAATTCTTGCCGTAATAGAAAAATAATATTAAGAACGTGCTAATTTTGCCTGTATTTTGCTAATTTTGCCACGGGGATTGTAATAAACTAAAAAAATGCTATGTTGTTAGATAAAGGAGGAGATATCCATGTTATCTGACAGCATAGCTTTTTTTTGCTCTCGATTGCCGATTTTTGCTTTTTGTATTTAAAATGTAATTTAAATTTTGTATGGTATCAATATATATGGGAAATAAAAAATGGCTTGTCAAGTACAATTTTATAAAAAATGTTGCGTTCAGGACGTAAAACGATGCGTTCAGGACAAAAGTAACATTTTTTTTGATTTTTATGATAGCATGAGGTCAAGTCAGATAATAAAGGTTTTTTGGAAATAATAGGAACACTTTTTATGGTTGTTGTTTATATACTTGCAGGAAGGAGAGAAAATGCTAAAAGAAAAAATGTGTAATGTGTTAAAGGGTGTAGCAGAGGAGACTGCAAAAAAAATCTGTAAATGATGCGTCTTTATGGATTATGTATCAAGATGATGAACCCGAAGAAGCAAGAAAAAAATTTCTTAAACAGGAAAAAAAGTATTTAGAAAACGAATAATCAGGAGGAAAAAAGATGAAAAAAATAGTAAAAAAATTTTCGAAAATGGTATTATTAGCAACATTAATAAGTGTAATCATTATAGGAAATGAATCACAGGCAGCGGTTTATGGTGGTTCATATTCATTTTCTTTACAAGCAGGTGGAACAGGTGCTCCGGGTGTCAGCTCTTCTGTTACAAAACAGACAAATAATGGATATGCAAAATTATTTGTAAAATCGTATACAATAGTTGGCAGCAATCAAAGATACTATACAAGAGCATTTGTTAGAGGATATTATAATTCATGGGATCAATCTGTTTCTTCTATATATAGTTATAATATTTATTATACAAATAGTGGGCCTTTTTTTACAGGTAATTCACATACTTTATATATGCTTACAGCCAGTGATAATCCGTATCAGACAAAGGTTTCAGGAACATGGACACCATAATTATGAAAAAGACAATTATTATTCTATGTATAGCATTAATATTATCAGGATGCAACAGTATGGAATATAAAAGAAATATAAATAATGTTGAGATACAGTTTTCTACGGACATCCAGAATTCGATGGAAGAAATAAAGAATGCATACTATTTTACATGTCCGCAGGAATGGATTTCTTATGAAGAAAAGTTTGATATGGATTATATTTTTTCACAAGATATAGAACTAAATGTATTGGATGCAAATTATAGCATAAAGGATTATGAAGAATTAATTTCATATTTTGAAGCATATATAAATAATCTTTTTGTGTTTGATTCAATCAGAGAGGAAGAAAAATGCTATGTTGAATCATGTGAATTTATATATTTGAGACGATTATATAATGGTGAATATTACTTATTGCCGGTATTGGAAGTAACAATAAGAGATTATGGATGTTTATATATTGAGGTTAATAGCGGATGTATTATATGGTAAAAACAGAATTAAAAAAAATTGTATGTAGGGTTGAAACTTATATATGTGTTGCCTTGATTGTATTGTGCTTTTTCTTGGGAATATGTGATGATTTAGAGCTTTTTTTAAAAAAAGACTTTATGATACCAGATTTCTGCTTTTATTATAATTCTATTTTCACAGGTATAGTTTATACTGTATTGCCGATTCTTTGTGTGCTGCCGATTGTACTTAGTCTGTGGGATGAAAATAATAGTGGATATGGAAATATGGTGCTTATAAGAACAAAAAAAAGTAGCTACATTACAAGTAAGATAATTTCTACAATATTTTCGGGTATATATATTGTGATTTTAGCGAGTGTTATTTTTTTGTTGATTCTTAAACTTTTTGGTGTAGGTAACGTGACGGATGCTGTTAATAGTATTGCTGGAATGAGCGACACTATATATTATGATTGGGCAATTGATGGTAAATGGTTTAGAGGGCTAATATTAATAGTTTTTTGCTTTGCGCTAACAACTATTCCGTGGACTATGATTGCTTTAGTTTCGGCGCAATTTGTAAAAAATAAATATCTTTTAGTTGCTATACCATTGCTTATTAATAAAATTATGATATTTATATGTTACGCGTATGAGGAGTTGTTTTTATTTAATCCTGTAACGTGGAATGTGTCAACATCGGTTATGGTTACAGAAAAAATGGGTGGTTTGTATTATGTACTTAAGGTTATGATAATAATTGTGATAATATGTAGTGTGCTTTATAATGCATTATTTAGAAGGAGGCTTAGAAATGGCTAGGTTTTTTGTGAATAAATTAGTCTCCTACAGATATTTGTTGTTTTCGGTAGTGTTTTTGTCATTTATAATGTATTCTTTTGGAGGATTGCTTATAACAGAGAACGCTATTACAGGATTAGAAGCTTATATTTTATTTATAAATTCTAAATCAAATATATTTTTCTTTTTGTTTTGTATTTTAATATGTATGCAGTTTCCGTATAAAGATGTTCATATAATTCTTAGATGTGGAAAAAGAAAATGGCTAATTAATGAAATGTTATCAATGATAGGAGTGATAGTATTATTAAATACTTTTGTCTTATTGATATGTGTCGTTTTGTTTGGAAAAAGCAATTTTAATGAGTGGAGTATAGACTTTTTGCTTTGTTATATGGAGGGCGGGAGTTTATATGAAGCGAAACTTGGGAGTATAGGAGATTTAACAGGTTGGGTAATGTTTGGTAATCCAATAAAAGCATTTCTGACGAGTTTTCTCTTAAATACATTATGTGGTTTTATTGTAGGTATTATTTGTTTTGTATTTAATGTATATAACTGCCATATATATGGCCCGTTTGCTACTATGTTTTTATACTATATCCCAGCAATTATGATGCGACTATGTGTAGTGTTAGGAACAAATAGCCCGTTTTTTGCATTAACCTATATTTTTGATATAGCTTTATTATATAATCTGAAAATAGGATTTTATGGGAATTATTTTAATACTATGTATGTTTTTGTATGGTATGTAGTTATAATTATAGTTTTAGCTGAGCTGTCAATGGAAGGGCTAAAGAAAATGGAGGTAAGATAGATGCCAGATATAGAAATTAAAGATATAAGCAAAAAATTTAAAAATCAAATAGCACTTGAGAATATCAGCTTTAAATGTAAAAGTGGAGAAATATGTGGACTTGTTGGTCATAATGGTTCGGGTAAGAGTGTTTTAATGAAAATAATATGTGGTCTGTTATATCCAGATAGTGGTTATGTAAAGATAAATGAACAACAAATTGGAAAGGATATAGATTTTCCACCTAACACGGGAGTTATTATAGAACAGCCTAATTTTATTCCGTATGTATCAGGGTATAAGAATTTGAAATATTTGGCGGATATAAATAACAGGATTGGTAAGTCTGATATTAGAGCAGTGATGGAAAAGGTAGGGTTGGAGCCAGATTCGAAAAAATGGGTAAGCAAATACTCGTTGGGAATGAAACAACGGCTCGCAATTGCTCAGGCTATAATGGAAAATCCAGATATACTTATCCTTGATGAGCCTATGAATAGTTTGGATGCTACAGGTGTTGAAACTATACGAGAATATTTGCTTGAACTGAAAAAAGAGGGAAAAACGATATTATTAGCGTCTCATTACAAGGAAGATATAAGTCTTTTATGTGATAGAATAATAAAACTGGAGAATGGAAAAATTGTGTCTGATGAATTTCGAGAAGATGTTACCGATTAACTTAGGCGGAATAGAAAACAATGATTGTAGTGAAATTGAAAAAATAAAATGGTGGTTAATAATTACAATATTATATATTGTAATTATTGCTACTGATAGAAAATACAAAGACTTATTTTATTGTGGTTCTATTGTGAGATATGACAGTTATAACAAATGGAAAAAAATGTATTTGTTTGATATAACAAGATATATTTTATCTGTTGCAATTATTAATTTTATTTTAGTATTTGATATGGATTATATAGATACAGGTTTTCTCGCTGTTATTTTGTTGACATTAAATTTCGTATTAAAAGCCAGTGTTATATTTTTTATATCTAATAGAAAAAATTTAAATTTTGTTATCTGTATTTTCGTTGTTTTCGAAGCGTTATGTGTACAGTTTGAAAAATATTTTGATGTGTTTATTTTTGAATGGGCAATGTTTAATAAAAGCAGTTTAGTAAATGATGATGGCTATTCTGTTGTAGCGGTAATAATGTGTGAAATTATTTTGATATATATATTATATAGATTAGAGTTTGTAAGATTATCTTATAAATCAAGAAAACACTTGTTGATATAACAAAAAGAAGTTAAAATATGTCTATCAGGGGGGTAGACATATGATTAGATTGGCTATATGTGATGATGAATTAAGTTATCAGAATATATTAAAACAAAAAATACTGTCTATTTTTGAAAAAGAAAAAACAGATGTAGAAATTAGTACATATTCTTCGGGTGAAGAGCTGCTTAAGGCTATAAAAGATAAAAAAACTGATGTGATTTTTTTAGATATCGACATGCCTGTGATGTCTGGATTAAATGTTGCAGGTGAGGTAATGAATATTTTACCCAAAGTTAGTCTGGTATTTGTAACAAACAGGGATGATTTGGTTTTTGATGCACTTCGCTGTAATCCATTTAAATTTATAAGAAAATCTCATTTGGATGAGGAACTTGCAGATTCGATAAAATCTGTTGTAGAAAAAACTATTAAAGAAGATTTGAGTTTGATTTTTGATGACGGGAGGCAAACTGTATCGATATCTATTCGTGAAATACTCTATTTGGAAAGTGAAAAACATTATGTATACATATATACTGATGCAAGGGAGTATAAGCTAAGAGCAAAGCTTTCTGAGTATGAAGAAAAAATAAAGGACTATGGTTTTGTTAGAATACACAGTAGTTATATAGTTAATATGAGAAAAATCATAAAAATGACTGCAAAAGATGTTGTATTATTAAATGATAAAAAATTGCCTATAAGCAGAGTTAATATAGAAAACGTAAAAAGACAATATTCGGGGATGGTTGAACGATATGTCGATGGAATTATTATATAATATAATTGAATTTGTGGCATGCTTGGTGGATAATTTGGGGATATATGTTTTCTTGTGGATGTTGTGCGACAGGAAAATGAATATCTCATATTGGGTGCAGGTGAGTGTTGGCTTGTTCTTAGGTCTCACAGCTTCATGGACTACATATTTAGGGTTTGGAATAGAAATACAAGTTATAACATTATTTATATTGCCTTTTATTTTTTCTGTACTCTTTTTAGAACAATCGCTTGGAAAGAAGATATACTTCAATATCATTTGGAATGTAATATTAATGATCAGTAATTTGTTTGTTGGACAGGTTGTTTCAAAACTTCTAAATATTGATGGTGAAGTGATGCTGGAACAAGGCACGGTATCAAGAGTGATTATGCTCGTTATCCATAAAATAATATTATTGCTTATAGTGCTTATATTTATTTCCTACAACAAAAAATACAAATTCGATTACAAACAATGGATTATAACAGTTGTACAGTTTGTCAGTGTTATGTCAGTAGGAGCTATATTTGTTAATCTGTACAAGAACAATGCGTTTAAGGATAGTGTCGAGTGGGAGATTATAGCGATTGCGTTAATTCTTTCGGTTATGTGTATTGTAGTGTGTATATGTCAGCATGTTTTAAATGTACAGAACATGTACAAGATTGAAAATGAAAAATTAAAAACATATCTTGATGAAGAAGAGAAAAATATTAAACGAATTGAAGAACTATATGAGCATAGTAGCATTATAAGACATGACGTTAAACATTATGCTGTTATGATGAAGAATCTGCTCAAGGAAGAAAACTACCTGGAACTCGAAAAGATGATAGACGAGCTTGGAGAAGGTGAGTTGTCTGGTGATGCGGTTATATATACCCAAAACACGGCATTAAATGCCGTTCTTAACGACAAGATGTCTGTATGTAAGAAAAATAATATTACTTTTAGAATGGTTATATGTACCAGAGTTCCTAAAAGTATTACAACTAATGTATGTGTTATATTGTCTAACCTTTTGGATAATGCTATTGAAGCAGAGAAAAAAGAAGAAAAAGGCTACATAAAGCTTTATATACATCGTCAAGGCGACATGCTTTGTATGAGTATAGCTAATAAAATTACAGTTTCGGTAATTAAAAGTAATCCTAAGCTTGAAACAACAAAGAATAATAAAAAAGAGCATGGCTTTGGAATAAAAAGTATAAATAAAAGGGTTGCGGATATGGATGGTATGTACATGGCAAGAGAAGATAATGGAGAGTTTAAATCTACAGTTGTAATACCTATAGAAATTGATGATTAAAAGAGCAAAAGAGCTTCCTTATTCGGAAGCTCTTTTTGCTTTTTACAAACTTTTTATATTATCCAATAATCTCATAGGAATACGCATTCCGCCTCGTCCTTTGCCCATCTGTATGTTGGGCTTGACCACACCATGAAAATCAGAACCACCTGATATGGCAAGGTCAAGTTTTAATGCCATAGAGCGTAGCTTATCACTTTCGTACATGTTATTGGAAGAGTGATAGGCTTCAATTCCCTTAAGTCCCAACCTTTTTAAATATATAAGTAACTCTTCAATTTGTGCATATCCGAAATGATATAAAAGTGGATGTGCAAGAAACGCTGACTTACAATATTTTGTGAGAATGTTCATGGCTGTTTCGCAGGTTACCTGTGGCTTTGGAAGATAATATTTACAGCCTATTCCGATATATTTTTTGAATGCTATGTCTTTGGTTTTGCAGATGCCCTCCTCAACGAGTACTCTTGCAAAATGTGCTCTGGTGATAACACTGTCAGGGTTGCCGTGTAAAAGCTTTTCCATAGTAACGTTAAGACCATCTTTTTGCATTAGCTCTACCATACGGATATTTCTGTCTTCGCGAGCTTTTTTTAGCATATCAAGCTCTCTGCCGAGCTCTGGATTCTCATAATCTGCATAAAAACCGAGTATGTGAATTTCTCTGTTGTTATAGTAACACGAGAGCTCTATGCCAGGAACAACCTCTAAATCTTTATCTTTAGTATATTCTAATATTTCAGCGATTCCGTCTACAGTATCATGGTCTGTAAGAGCAATCGCTTTAAGTCCCATTCTAATAGCTTCATCTGCCACCTCACTCGGAGTAAGAGAGCCATCTGAGGCGTTAGAGTGAACGTGTAAATCTATTAAATCCATATATTACCTCACCATTTGTTGTATTTTTATTATAATAATTTTACCGATTTCAGCATTTATTATGATAACAAAAATAATGATATTATACAATTATAACATTGACTAATAAGGTGGTAATTTTATATAATTTATAAGTAGTGTTGAGGATATATAACTGCTATAATTTTTATATTAGAAGGAGAATTTGATATGACATACGAAGAAATCGTTGAAAAAGTTAGAAAGAGATTAGACGGGGTAGACCCTAACAAAGTAGATGGATTTTTAGCTATTCAGGTTAATATAACAGGAGAGGGCGAAGGTGCATTTTATGTTGAGGTTAAAGACGGAAAGCTTTCTGTTGAGCCATACGAGTATCACGACAGACAGGCTAAGATTATCATGAAGTCTAAGAACTTCCTTGACCTTATGGATGGCAAGCTTGACCCTGTAGTTGCATTTACATTAGGTAAGCTCAAAATCGAAGGAAGCGTTGAAAAAGTACTTGAGTTTGGTAAATTACTTTAATATATAAGATAGGATGTACTTATGGCTAAATCACCAAATCAAAAGCTGAAGCTTTTGTATATCATGGATAAATTAATAAAAGATACGGATGAGGAGCATGGTGTAACGGTTCCTGAGCTTACTGAGTATCTTGCTGGATATGATATAAAAGTCGAACGAAAAACTCTCTATGATGACTTTGAGACTCTGCGTAACTACGGCATGGATATCATCATGCAAAAAAAGAATAAGCAGACATATTATAAGCTTGTTTCAAGAGATTTTGAATTGCCGGAGCTTAAGCTTTTAGTGGACTCTGTACAGGCTGCCAAATTTATTACGGCTAACAAAACTAATGAGCTTATAAAAAAACTAGAGGCACTTACAAGTAAGCATCAGGCAATAGAGCTTCAAAGACAGGTGCATGTTATTAACCGTGTCAAAAATCCAAACGAGAAAATATATTTCTCAGTAGACGCATTACACAGAGCCATTCATAAAAATGTACAGGTTACGTTTCAATATATGAATTGGAATCTGCAAAAACAGCTCGTACCTAAGCATGAAGGCAAAATCTATCACATAAGTCCTTGGGCACTTACATGGGATGATGAGAACTATTATCTTATAGGCTATGATGAGGACGAAGCAAAAATAAAACATTTCCGTGTAGATAAGCTGGCTTCTCTTGAGGAAACCGAAGAAAAACGACATGGAAAAGAGCTTTTTGATAAATTTGACCTTGCCCAGTATTCTAAAAAAATGTTTGGTATGTTTGGCGGAGATGAAAAAACAGTCAAGCTTCGTGTAAAAAGTGACAAGGTAGGTGTAATAATTGACCGATTTGGTAAAGATATTATGATAATACCTGAAAATATGTCGCAATGTGAGGAAAGCGAATATTTTACTGTTAATGTCGATGTAGCTGTAAGTAATCAGTTTATTGGCTGGATAGTGGGACTTGGTGACTCGGTTGAGGTCGTTTCACCATCTGAGGTTAGAACGCAAATCAAAGATTATCTGATTAATCTCTGTGAGGCTTATAGTGCTAACTAAAGAAAAAAGTATTGCATGTTTGCTAGATAAAAACAAAAGAACTATAAAAATGGACGGGTGCTATACCTGTCCATTTTTTAAGAAGTTAAGTAATTCATCTGGTGAAAATGAGTATTTTGTATGGCAGAAATCACATACAACCTCAATTGGCTGATTTTCCTCTATCATGTCTGCAATTTCTTTTCGTCCTAAGCTTATAACAGCTTTCTCAACTCTGTCCTTGCTACAGTCACATACATAAGCACAAGGCATCGTATCTGTAAATGTGACGTCATATCCATCAAAAAGCTTGTTAATTATATTTTCTACAGATATTCCCTGTTCCAAAAGAGTAGTAAAAGAAAAATTCTTTAGTCTGTTTTCTAAATCATCAATAAGTTTATCCTCGGCAAAAGGCATAAGCTGGATGATAAAACCGCCGGCTTTTGATACGGTTGCGTCTGCATTATGCAAAACGCCTAATGCGACAGAAGAAGGTATCTGTTCGCTGGTAACAAAATAATATGTTAAATCCTCAGCGATTTCGCTACTTACAAGATGAGTCTGTCCAACATAGGGCTCTTTAAGTCCGATATCTTTGATGACGCTCATTACACCTAAATCTATGGCTTTTGCAACATCTTTGGCAGGAAGCATAACCTCGGGCTCACTTACATAGCCTTTAACCTCGCCTTTTGAGTTCGCTGTTATAAGCATTCCCTGGATAGGTCCCTGACATTGAAGTCTTATTGTTAGTGTATCTGTATCATTTTTGCACATGGCACCCATAAGGACACCACCTGTTAAAAGTCTGCCTAATGCATTAGTGACAACAGGACTTGTATTATGTGTAATTCTCGCTTTTTCTACTGTATCTGTTGAGTTGCAGGCGAAAAATCTGACCTGATTATTTGCTGCCATACCTCTTACAATATAATCTGACATTTTATTTCCTCCAAAATTATATTTAATCTATTTGCCGTTTTCCTGAGCAATAATATATATTCTTTCACATTCCTCTGTGGCTTTTTCATGTGTGAAGGCATCATATGCGGCAATAAGTTTAAGACCAGATGCTTCCACAAGTTTTTGTATTTCCTTTAAAGTATAGCCTTTTTGGATGTGAAACTCTTCGTGCTTACGATATAAGTTTGATGTTTCATCTTCGGAATTATCTTTAATAAAAAGGCTAAGTGCCAGCTCGTTTATATCTTCGTCTTCATCATAATAATTGTCCCAGATAAAACTGATATTATCCCTGTCCTCAGCGATAGTGGCATCTGCGACTATTTCTTTATAATAATATCTGGGATGAAAGTCGAATATAAAAATACCCTTTGGATCAAGATAGTTGTTTACCAACTTAAAAACCTGTAATAAATCAGTACTCTCTGTTATATAGTTAATGCTGTCGCACACAGAAATGGCTGCCGCGACGGTTCCATACAATTCAAATTCTCTCATGTCCTGACAGAGGTAGAGAGTAGATGATTCAAATTCAGCTTTCTTTTGGTTGGCAATGTCAAGCATTTCCTCTGAATAATCAATGCCAATCATGTCGTAGCCGTTTGCTGCCAGCTTTTCAGTTATGGTTCCTGTGCCACACCCTAGCTCAGCGACGATTCCGTCTTTAATACCGTATTCAATTAACAGCTCATGTATATATTTAAACCAGTCATCATAAGGAATGTTATCCATTAGCTGGTCATATACCGAAGCAAAATTTGAATAAGCCTCTGACATAGAAACCTCCTAAATAATATGCTGTTCTAGATTATAGAATAAATAAAGTATAAATTCAAGGGAATAAATGTGTTGCTAAAGCATTATGTTATGATTTATAATCTCGTTGTTTCACAATTTAAATTTTGAATTTGGCGAATGTTTAATTGGTTTTAAGAAAATTAAAGTTTAGAAATGAGTTTATAAGAAATGAGTGAAAATAGGTACAATAAAAAAACAATTTCTGCGTTGTGGCGTTTTGCTATATATCCTGCAATATTTATTTTTTATGAAATGATATTTCATATAGCAATATATGACAGCATAGACAAATTTATAATTTATCCGCTTGTATTTGCTACAGTGGCAGGCATGTGTATGGCAGGGCTCACCTGTATATTTAAAAATATTGGAAATGTAATAGTTTCTTATTTTTTTATAGTGATATTTGGATGCTTGTATTTGGTGCAGTATGTGTACTATAAAATATTTGGAACCTTTTTTAGCCTTGTATCGATTGGTGGTGCACAAAATGCTATGGATTTCAGGGTGGTCCTTTTTGACACCTTAAAGGCTAATGTTGGATGGATATTATGCTTTTTCATACCTGTTATAATATTGGTTGTGTTACAAATTTTCTTTGATATGTACAAGAGACCTGATAAAAAAATAGGTATTGTTGCAATTGTAAGTGTGGTTGTTTCTGCGTTTGCATCGTTAGCTGTACTTAATGTGCATGGAAGGGGGAGTTATTCGCCTTATTCTTTGTTTTATGACAAGTTTGTTTTTGAAATATCGATGAATAAGCTGGGGGTTTTACCTACGACAATAAAAGATGCAACTGTATTGTTGCTTGGAAATAATGAAATGAATGAATTTGTCTTAAATGAAAATGACATACAATTTATAGAAACAACTGATGTTGAAGGGGAAACTCAAATATCAAGTCAAACTGATGCGACAGAAGAGATTGTTTATAGCCCTCAAATTGATGAAAGTATTAATTTGTCACAGCTCTATTATTCTACGGAAGATGAGGAATTAAAAAATTTGACAGCATATTTTTCTAATCAAATACCTACATTTGAGAATGAGTATACTGGTATGTTTGAAGGTTATAATTTGGTTTTTGTTACAGCAGAGAGTTTAAGTAAGTATGGAATATCGGACACCTGTACGCCGACCCTCAACAAAATAATGAACGATGGGTTCGTGTTTGAAAATTTTTATAATCCCTTATGGTATCACAGTACTATAGATGGAGAATATGTAAATTGTCTTGGGCAGTATCCTTGCTCGTCAGAGTGGAGTTTTTATAAATCAGCAGATACATATCAGCCGTATGCAATGGGAAATGCGTTGAATCAAGAAGGATATGCAAGTTATGCGTATCATGATTACACTTTTTATTATTACAATAGAAGCGAGACGCATGCAAATATGGGATATGATTTTAAGGCGATAGATTACGGGTTGGAAATTCCTTATTACACACCTTACTCAGACCTTGATACAATGGAGGCTGTGTATGAAGAATTCATAAGGGAGGACAAATTTAATATGTATTTTATGTCCTTTAGTGGTCATTTGCCCTATAATTACGACTATAATGCAATGTCGTTGAAGAATCGTGATGAAGCGGAAAAACTTACTGAAGGTATGGGACTTACAGATGAGGCGATTGCTTATATAGCATCTCAGATGGAACTTGATAAGGCGTTAGAGTTCCTGATTGATAAACTTGATGAGGCGGGGAAACTTGACAACACGGTTTTTATAGTAACCCCTGACCATTATCCGTATGGGCTTTCGGAAGATTGCTATAATTTATTGGCAGGTTCAGATATATCTGGAGATACCTTTGAAGAACATCGTTCTTGTCTGGGAATATGGTCTCCATCTATGGATGAACCCGTGTATGTAGATAAATATTGCTCAAGCGTAGATATACTTCCTACGATACTTAACCTTTTTGGAATAAACTATGATTCTCGATTGTTGGCAGGATATGATATTTTATCGGATTCAGAGGAACTTGTGATATTTTCTGACCACAGCTTTGTTACGGATAAACTCAAATATGATGCAACATCGGGAGAAATAGAATATTTTGTTGATGAAAGATATATCGGTCCCGATTATATTGATGATACAATAGAAAAGGTTGAAAATAAGCTTTCAATATCTGATGCAATGATAGATGCAGATTATTTTTCTTTTGTGTATCAATAAATTAAAAACATTGTACAAAATTGACTTGATGTGATAGAATATCTTTGCTATATTAGGGTTTCTTTGGCGGTAAGCCAAATAGTACACTCAAGAAAAATTTGGAGGTAAAAATAAAAATGAAATTAGGAATCGTAGGTTTACCTAATGTAGGTAAAAGTACATTATTTAATTCACTTACAAAGGCAGGAGCAGAATCGGCGAACTATCCATTCTGTACAATAGACCCTAATGTGGGAGTTGTTCCAGTTCCAGATAAAAGATTAGATGAGCTTACTAAGATGTATAACTCGGCTAAAACAACACCTGCTGTTATTGAGTTTGTTGATATAGCGGGACTTGTTAAGGGGGCATCTAAGGGTGAGGGACTCGGTAATCAGTTTCTTTCAAATATCAGAGAGACAGATGCAATTGTGCATGTAGTAAGATGTTTTGAGGATACTAATGTTATTCATGTAGATGGCTCTGTAGATCCTATAAGAGATATTGAGACAATAAATTTTGAGCTTATCTTTGCTGATATAGAGGTTCTTGAAAGAAGAATCGCAAAAACTGTCAGAGGCGCAAATAACAACAAAGAGCTTGCAAAAGAGTTAGACTTACAAAAACGTATGAAAGAACACCTTGAAGGTGGTAAACTTGCTATTGCGTTTGATACAGATGATGATGACGAGAAAAAATGGTTAAAAGAATATAATCTCCTTACAGGTAAGCCTGTTATATATGCGGCAAACGTATCAGAAGATGATTTGGCAGATGACGGAGCATCTAATGAATATGTTCAGAAGGTTAAGGAGTATGCAAAAGAATTTGGCAGCGAAGTATTTGCTGTATGTGCACAGATTGAACAGGAAATTTCAGAACTTGAAGAGGATGAAAAATTCATGTTCCTTGAAGAGTTAGGGGTGAGTGAATCAGGTCTTGATAAGCTCATCAAAGCAAGCTACTCGTTGCTTGGTCTTATAAGTTATCTTACTTCAGGTGAGGATGAGACTAGAGCTTGGACTATCACAAAAGGAACTAAAGCTCCACAGGCGGCAGGAAAAATCCATACAGATTTTGAGAGAGGCTTTATCAAAGCGGAGGTTGTTGCGTATGATGATTTGATGTCATCAGGAAATATGCTTGCAGCAAAAGAAAAAGGTCTTGTTCGTCAGGAGGGCAAGGAGTATGTAGTTCAGGATGGAGATGTAATTTTATTCAAGTTTAATGTATAAAAGAGGTATACTATGTTAGATATTAGATTTCCTAATTTAGGATTGTTGCTTGAGGATGTTAAAGAAGGCATAACCATAGGTGGTTTGGAAATAAAATTCTATGGAATAATAATCGCACTTGGATTTCTCATTGCATATATGATTGTTACAAAAGAAGCAAAAAGAACAGGACAGGATGAAGAATTATACTTGGATTTTCTTTTATGGCTTATTATTCCAGCAATATTAGGTGCAAGACTTTATTATGTGATATTTAGCTGGGAAGATTATTTTGTCAAGGGTAAAGGCTTTGGACAGACCTTGCTTGATATTATTAACATTAGAAATGGTGGACTTGCGATTTATGGCGGCGTAATAGCGGGTGTAATAGTGGCTATTGTTTTTGCTAAAAAGAAAAAAGCCAACTTTGCTCTTATGGCAGATACAGTATCTATGGGGCTTTTAGTAGGGCAGATTATGGGTCGTTGGGGTAATTTCTTTAATAGAGAAGCCTTTGGCGGTCCTACGGATTCGCTTTTTGCAATGTGTATTCCTACAGAATATTTTGTAGAAAGAGGTACACTTACATCCTTGGTTAATAGTGGGACAATCACTCAGGAAATGATTGCAGCAGAAAATTATGATGCAATGCAGTGGATAAGTGTTCATCCAACCTTCTTATATGAGTCCATATGGAATATTTTGATTCTTGTTATAATTATAGCATATAGAAAACATAAGAAATTTGATGGTGAGCTTGGTCTTATATATCTTTGGGGATACGGACTTGGAAGAGTTTGGATAGAAGCTTTACGTACAGACTCGCTTATGGTGCCGGGTATAAATATGAAGGTTTCACAGCTTATTGCTGCGATATGCGTGCTTGCTGCGTCTATAATGTTAGTTAGAAAGCGAATGAAGTATGCAGCAGGTGTGGTGTCGGAGAGAACAAAAAAAGAAGAGTTGAACAGTGAAGTGGAGTGAAATTTCACAAGATAAAAATTAAAATTATATATATTTAACAAAAAATAAACGTATGTTTTGTTGAATATTTACCTAAAAAATCAAAAGGAAATGCAAATTTACTATTGCATTTCCTTTTTTGTTGATATAAAATAGAGCAAAGTGGTTGCAAAGTGGAGTGAATGTGGCAGTTAAGTGGAGTTACATAACACCGTTTGTGATTGTATACGGTTTTTTGCGGTGCAAAAAACAGAAAGGATAAGCATGCTATGACAAAAGGTATGAAAGGTCAATCGAATCACAACCTTGATGCAAAAGGTAGATTGATAATACCGGCAAGACTTAGAGAAGGTCTTGGCGATAATTTTGTGCTGTGTAAAGGTATGGACAAAAACATATATGCTTATCCTGAGGAAGAGTGGGAAAAGTTTTCAGAAAAGCTTAATGCACTCCCGATATCAGATAAAGGTGCCAGACAGTTCAAGCTGTTCTTTCAGGGTTCTGCGAATGATTGCGAGGTAGACGGTCAGTTTAGAATAGTTATACCTCAGAGCCTTAGAACATGGGCTGGTATTGATAAAGAAATAGTTATGGTTGGTAATGGTTCTATTGCAGAAATATGGGACAAGACCGTATGGGATAGCTATAACGGTGAAGATGAAATGGATATAAATGAAATATCTATGGATATGAGCACAAAATATGGAATATAGGAGTTGGCTTATGGAATTTAAACATATATCTGTACTCCTTGAAGAAACTATAGACAGTTTAAATATTAAGCCGGATGGGATTTATGTGGATGGAACACTTGGTGGTGGCGGTCATTCTCTTGAAATATGTAAACGGCTTGGAGAAAAAGGCAGACTTATAGGAATAGATCAGGATATGGATGCTATTTCTGCTGCGACAGAGAGACTAAAGGACTATAAGGAAAAGGTTACAATAGTCCACAGTAATTATCAGGATATAGACTCTGTGGTCAGGAACTTATCGCTCGGCGGTGTCGACGGAATAGTTCTTGACCTTGGGGTTTCATCATATCAGCTTGATACTGTAGAAAGAGGTTTTACCTACAGAGAGGATACGCCTCTCGATATGAGAATGGATCAAAGTCAGGTTATGACTGCCAGAGACATAGTTAATGATTATTCTGAAATGGAGCTTTTTAGAGTGATAAGAGACTATGGCGAAGATGGCTTTGCTAAAAATATAGCAAAACATATTGTTATGGCAAGACAGGAAAAACCTATAGAAACTACAGGAGAACTCAATGAAATAATTAAAGCTGCAATACCTGCAAAAATGCGTCAGGGGATTGGACATCCTTCAAAGAAAACATTTCAAGCTATACGAATTGAACTTAATCGTGAGCTGGAAGTGCTTGAGAACTCTTTGGACAAGATGATAGAAATGCTTAATCCGGGTGGACGATTATCTATAATCACTTTCCACTCGTTAGAGGATAGAATTGTTAAAAATATATTCAGGAAGAATATGAATCCTTGTGTGTGCCCACCTAATTTTCCGGTGTGTACATGTGGTAAGAAAC
Organism: Wujia sp.; assembly: GCA_045531735.1. Lineage (GTDB taxonomy): Bacteria > Bacillota > Clostridia > Lachnospirales > Lachnospiraceae > Coprococcus_C. The sequence goes on from JAZSEO010000020.1 coordinate 70,848, forward strand.
CTATGGGAAAGGTTATTACCAGAAAACCTATAGTTCCAAGTGATATGGAACTTGTGGAAAATAAAAGAGCTAAAAGCTCTAAACTCCGAGTGTTTGAAAGAACATAGGAAACATTTAAAAGTAAGGAGAGATAGTCATGGGCGAGAGAACATCAAGAAACATGTATTATGTTGATGGAAGTACTGTCAGAAAAATCGAGCAGGCGCCTCAAAGAGAGAGAAGTCCACAACATAGACCTACACCGAAGACAGCGCCTAGAACAGTCACAAAAAAACAGATAAGTAAAAAAGCTGACAGAGCTTTGGCATTTAATTTTAATTATACTGTTTTTGTTGTTGTGTCTATGATGATTATGGTAGCAGCGTTTGTTGCGATGCTTTATATGGAATCTGTAATTGATGGACAAAAAAACAACATCAATAATCTCGAGGCAACTCTTGAGACTATTGAAAACGATAATGCAGCATATAAGATGACTTTAGATAGTATGTATACCTTGGAACAAATATATGATGTAGCAAGTAACGAACTTGGAATGGTATATGCAAGGAAAGGTCAGATTGTATATTACGAGAGTGCTGACGAGGATTATGTAAAGCAATATCAAGATGTTCCTGAGGCTAATTAGTCTCAGGATAATTCTTTTATCTAAGGGTGAAGTAGTATGGCAAAAAAGAAAAAAAGCCACAAATTCCTAAGTAAAATGAAAAAAAGACTGCTGGTTGTCATTATGGCATTTTCGGCAGTTTTTGTTGTGCTTATCGGTAGGCTTATATACATTAATGTAAAAGAAGGTGCAAAATATGAACAGCAGGTTCTTGCACAGCAGGGCTATACAAGTACAGTCATTCCTTATAGAAGAGGTGATATATTAGATTCTAACGGAAGTACATTGGCTACAACTAAAAAAGTATATAATCTTATTCTTGAGCCTAAAAATATTTTGCAGAAAGAGGAATATACTAAAGCCACTGTGGATGCTTTGAAAAAATATTTTTCTTTTACAGATGCTCAGATTAATGAGTTTCTTGCTGATTCAGAATCATATTATGTTGTTGCATTAAAGGATTTGGAATATGCAGATGTTAAGCCGTTTAATGATTTTTGTGCATCAGATGAGTCAGACAATGTTATCGGTGTATATTTTGAAGAAGAGTATGAGAGAGTCTATCCCAATAATGAGCTGGCATGTCATCTGATTGGTTTCACAGTCAGTGGAAATGTAGGCGTATATGGCGTAGAGGAGCAGTACAATTCCTATTTGAATGGATATAATGGAAGACAGTACACATATCTGAATGAAGAATATGGACTTACTGAGACTATAGAACCTGCGGTAAATGGCTATAATTTGATTACAAGTATAGATGCCAATATTCAGGCTATAGTTCAGGAAAAAGTTGAGGAATATATGACTACAGGTGAAGGTGCTAAAAATGTATCAGTGCTTGTTATGGAACCATCCACCTGCGATATATTGGCGCTTTATAACTCGCATCAATTTAATCCTAATGATGCATATGATTTAGATTCGATTTCGTATCAATTTGAGACTGAAGAAGAATTTGAAGACTTTAAAGAAAATGCAACAGATGATGAGACTGTAGAGGCTTTGTATCAGGTATGGAGAAATTTTGCGATAAGTGATGTTTTTGAACCAGGCTCAACTTATAAGACTTTTACTATAGCAGGTGCTTTGGAAGAAAGCATTGTTAGTGAAAATACCACATTTTTATGTGATGGTGGTGAGCAGGTTGAGGATTATTACATTAATTGCCATTCTCATGATTATGGCGGGCATGGAGAGGTTACTCTTTCACAGGCATTGGAGGGCTCGTGCAATGATGCGATGATGGCGATAGCGGCTGCTGAGGGTGCGAGTATATTTGATAAATATCAGGTGCTTTTTGGTTTTGGACAGCCCACAGGAATAGATATTCCTGGTGAACCTGATTCGTTATCATTTAGTACAGTAGTTTATCATGAGGATACATTAAATCCAGTTGAACTTGCAACATCTTCGTTTGGACAGGGTGTATGTGTTTCTATGATTCAAATAGGAACATCGTTTTGTTCTGTTATAAATGGTGGATACTATTATGAACCGAGTGTGGTTCAAAGAATTGAAGATGAGAATGGAAATATAATTGACACGTTGGAGGACGTGCTTGTAAGAAGAACTGTATCAGAAACGGTGTCTTCAATTATGAGACAGGAGCTTTTCCGAGTTGTAGAAGAGGGTACAGGAAAAAAAGCGGGAGTTGAAGGTTATACAATTGGCGGAAAGACAGGTACGGCTGAAAAGCTTCCAAGAGGAAATAATAAATATCTGCTTTCGTTTATTGGTTTTGCACCTATAGATGCTCCACAGGTTGTAATATATGTTGTTGTAGATGAACCAGACATTGAGTTGCAGTCAACAAGCTCTGGTGCAACGTTGCTATTTTCGGCGATTGCCAGTGAGCTGTTTCCGTACATGAATATATACAAAACAAATGATAATTATGATTTGGATATTTCGGATGCTATAGACCAGCCTGTTACACCGATTTACACTGGTGACACACCGAATGATGATGTGGCTGGTGGAGATGATAATCCGTATGTTTCCGGAACGGATGATGATACTCCGGAAGATGGGGATGCACCGGAAGCTGGAGAGCCGGAGGATGAACTTCCAGAGGATAATCTTAGTGGAGAAACAACAGAAGCTTCGACTGAAGCGGAAAGTACAGAGACACCAACTGAGTAGTTTGGAGTGACATATTAAAAAAGAAACAAGAATAATATTAATTAAAATGTTATTGGTTGGTATTGTTTGGCTAAGAAAATATGGGTTGCTCCTTTTACTAAAAAGAATAAAGGCAGATTGACTTTTTTGACTGTAATGGTAACATTGCTGCTGGTTATTCTTGCTTCGCGGCTGTGTGTGCTAATGCTTTTAGAGGCAAATGCATATAACAATAAAGCAATAGAGGTACAGGAAAGAAATAGAAGTATTAAAGCACCTAGAGGTGTTATATACGATAGAAATGGAGTTGTACTTGCAGGTAATCAGGCTGTGTGTACAATATCAGTTATTCACAATCAGGTAAAAGATCCTGAGACTGTAATAAAGGTTTTGTCAGATAAACTTGATATTGATGAGGCGACAATCAGAGAAAAGGTTGAAAAAGTAAGCTCCAGAGAAAAAATAAAAAGTAATGTAGATATAGCTGTCGGTAATGAAATCAGGAACCTAAATCTTGCCGGAGTTATGGTAGATGAGGATTATAAAAGATATTATCCATATTCTACTCTGGCATCAAAGGTTATTGGGTTTACAGGAGCTGACAATCAAGGGATAATAGGTTTAGAGGTTAAATATGATGAAGTCTTAATGGGACAAAATGGTAGTATAGATACCTTAACGGATGCAGCCGGCAGAGAAGTTAAGGACGCAGCAGAAACAAGGACAGAACCTATTCCCGGAAATAATTTGATAACAACGATAGATGTTAATATACAAAATTATATTGAACAAAAGGCCCTTGAGGTTTTGGAAAAAAGAAATGCTAATAGAGTATGTATAATTGTAATGAATCCCCAAAATGGTGAAATTCTTGCAATGACTGATGTTCCGGAATATGATTTGAATAATCCGTTTACACTCAATTATGAGATATTGGAAGGAACAGAGGTTAATTTGGATATGTTGAATGCAATGTGGAGAAACTTCTGTATTAATGATACTTATGAACCCGGCTCCACATTCAAAATAGTTACTGCGGCTTCTGCGTTTGAAAAAGGAGTTCTGACAGTAAATGATACATTCTATTGTCCCGGTTATAGAATTGTTGGAGATAGAAAAATAAAATGTCATAAGGTTGTAGGGCATGGTTCTGAGACCTTTAGAGACGGAATAATGAACTCCTGTAATCCTGTTTTTATGGATATAGCAGGAAGAGTGGGTGTAAGCGATTTTTATGATACACTTGAGCAACTGGGATTATTTGAAAAAACGGGTGTGGATTTACCAGGTGAGGCTTCGTCGATATTTCATTTGGAGGAAAATGTTGGTGAGGTGGAGCTTGCGACAATGGCGTTTGGCCAATCTTTTCAGATTACACCGTTACAGCTAATGAGAGCTGTGGCTGCGGTAATAAATGGTGGAACACTTGTAACACCACATTTTGGATTATATGTAACAGATAGCAACAATAATATAATTGATAAATTAAGCTATCCCGAAGAAGCTTCTTACATAAGTGAAGAAACCTCTGAAATAATGAAGACCTTGCTGGAGGATGTTGTATCTGAGGGTACAGGAAAAAATGCATATGTAGAAGGTTTTTCGATAGGCGGAAAGACGGCTACCAGCGAAAAGCTTCCTAGAAGCAGTAACAAATATATTTCGTCATTTATAGGTTTTGCACCGGCAGAAAATCCAGAAGTGCTGACGCTTATATTGATAGATGAGCCAGAGGGTATATATTATGGTGGCACAATAGCTGCTCCTGTTGTTGGAGATATTTATAAAAATATTTTGCCGTATCTTGGTATTGAGAAAGAAATTGCTGATACAGAGACTGAGGAACCGACAATGTATTTTGAGGATACTGTATTTTAATATATAGAATGCAAAATGATTTTAATAATAACGTATGATATAAAGGAGAATAGACATGAGTAGAAATGACATTATATTACCAATTTTAATTGCTTTTGGAATTAGCGTGATTTTAAGTCCGATAATAATTCCTTTCTTGAAGAAGCTTAAGTTCGGGCAGTTTGTGAGAGATGATGGTCCGGAATCACATTTAAAAAAATCAGGAACACCGACAATGGGTGGATTAATAATATTGTTTAGTATTGTTATTACTGCGTTGTTCTATATAAAGGATTATCCGCAGATAATTCCTGTTCTCTTTGCTACGTTAGGCTTTGGTCTTGTAGGTTTTCTTGATGATTATATAAAGGTTGTCATGAAACGTTCCATGGGCCTTAGAGCATGGCAGAAGATGCTCGGACAGATAGTGGTAACAGGTGTATTTGCATATTATATTCATGCACATACAAATTTAGGTACAGATATCATGATACCTTTTATGGATAAGACCATAGATTTAGGCTGGGTTTACTATCCACTTATGTTTATAGTTATTTTAGGTACAGTTAATGGTGCGAACTTTACAGATGGACTAGATGGTCTTGCATCATCAGTAACAGTATTAATAGCGACATTTTTTACAATAGTTGCAATAGGATTTGGCTCTGGGGTAGCCCCTATAACCTGTGCAACAGTTGGAAGTCTTTTAGGATTTTTGGTATACAATGTTTATCCTGCGAGAGTATTTATGGGTGATACCGGCTCTCTTGCGTTGGGTGGATTTGTAGCCTCAACAGCATATGTATTAAAAATGCCAATTATAATATTAATTGTTGCATTTATATATTTTGCAGAGGTTGTTTCTGTAATTATTCAGGTACTGTATTACAAGAAAACAAAGAAGAGATTTTTCAAAATGGCTCCTATACATCATCATTTTGAGTTGTCAGGATGGCCTGAGACAAAAGTTGTATCAATATTCTCTATTGTCACAGCTATTCTTTGCCTTGTAGGTATGCTTGCGATATAGTTTGGGAGGTGCCTTATGTTTGATAAAAAAGTGTTAGTTGCCGGAAGTGGAAAAAGTGGACTTTGTGCATCAGCGCTTCTTGCAAGAAATGGCTCAAAGGTTATTTTGTTTGATGAGAACAAGAAATTAAAGGCGGAAGAAATATTAGAAAAAATTGAGGATGTAAAAGATAAATCTAACATAGAAATCCACATTGGAGAGCTGACAGAAGAAATAATAAGTCAGTGCAGCCTTATGGTTATTAGTCCTGGAATACCTGTAGATGCGCCTTTCGCATTAAGAGTTAAAGAGGCAGGACTTCCTGTTTGGAGTGAGATAGAACTGGCATATTATTTTGAAAAAGGCAAGGTAGCTGCTATAACAGGAACAAATGGAAAAACAACAACTACAACGTTGGTGGGAGAAATATTAAGTGCGTGGAATGAAGAAACCTATGTAGTAGGAAACATAGGGATTCCTTACACAAAGCTTTCGGATGGTACAACAGATAAATCTGTTACCGTTGCGGAGATAAGTAGTTTCCAATTAGAAACAATAGTTAGCTTTAAGCCACATGTTAGTGCTATATTAAATATTACTCCAGATCATTTAGACAGACACTATACGTTTGAAAATTATGCTAAATGTAAATTGGATGTGACAAAAAATCAGACAGAAGAGGATTATGCTGTACTTAATTATGATGATGCGGAAACAATGAAGCTTGTTGAAAAAATAAAGGCCAAGACCGTATTATTTAGCAGAAAAGAAATTCTTGATGAGGGTGTATTTGTGGAGAATGGAAAAATCGTCATCAAAGATAAAAACATAAAAACTACGGTGCTGTCATTGTCTGATATAAAACTTCTTGGAACACATAATACAGAAAATGTACTTGCTGCGGTAGCGGTAGCATATTATATGGGTGTGCCAGTAGAAATAATAGAAAAGGTATGTACAGAATTTAAGGGAGTTGAACACAGAATAGAATATGTTGAGACCGTTAATGGTGTTGCATACTATAATGACTCTAAAGGAACAAATCCTGATGCGGCAATTAAGGCTATAAAGGCTATGACTACAACTACACTTTTAATAGGTGGAGGTTATGATAAACATTCAGCTTATGATGAATGGATAGAAGCGTTTGATAATAAGGTAAAATATCTTGTTTTGATAGGTCAGACAGCTGATGACATAGAAAAATGTGCTAATTCTCATGGCTTTACAAAAACAGTTACAGTTGGCTCATTAGAAGAGGCTGTTAGATTTTGTTATGAAAATTCAGAACCGGGAGAAGCGGTACTTCTTTCTCCGGCATGTGCAAGCTGGGGAATGTTTGATAACTATGAGCAAAGAGGAAATATGTTCAAGGAATATGTAAGAAATCTTTAGAGGTGAATTAAAGTGGATAGAACTTCACAGGAAATACCACAGAGCTCTGGAGCAAGAAAGAAAGATGTTGGTTTCTGGGTAAGAGGCGGATATTTTGATTATCAGATATTATTTCTGATAATTGTAATCGTATTGTTCGGAGTTATGATGGTTTACAGTTCAAGTTCATACAGAGCGGTAATAAATGGTGTTGATAGTGCCTATTATGCCAGAAGACAAGGGATATTTGCTATTATTGGATTTTTTGCGATGATAGCAGTATCACGTGTAAATTATAAATATTTTCAGCATTTTTCCATGCTGCTTATTTACATGTCAATTGCACTTTCTATATTGGTATTTATAATTGGTACTGCAAGTAATGGTGCTATAAGATGGATACAAATAGGACCAATACAGTTCCAACCGTCAGAAATCGCAAAACCAGCCATTATAATATATATGGCACATGCTTGCGTTAAACAATCAAGGTTGCTTAACAGTCTTAGTGGAATAGCAAGAATGGTATGGCTTCCTGTTGTAGCAATAGTACTTATAGCTAAGGAAAATCTTAGTACGGCAATTGTTTGTTTTGCCATAATGTTCATAATTATGTTTGTTGCCAGTCCGAAGTTCTGGAATCTTGTGGGTCTCTTTGTAGCAGGTGTTGCAGCAGCAGTAGTTGCGGTAGTTGCAGTAGGATATAGAGGTGACCGTTTTGATGCATGGCTTAATCCGGAAACGAGTGAAAATGGTTTCCAGACAATGCAATCGCTTTATGCAATTGGTTCGGGAGGACTTTTTGGTAAAGGCTTAGGTCAGAGTATTCAGAAAATGGGATTTTTGCCAGAACCACACAATGATATGATTTTCTCTGTTATTTGTGAGGAACTGGGATTGTTTGGAGCAATAGGTGTAATAATCTTATTTGTAATATTGATATACAGATGCAGATTTATAGCAAATAATGCACCAGACAGTTTTGGAGGACTTATTTGCACAGGAATAATAACTCATATAGCTATACAGCTTATAATAAATGTAGGTGTTGTAACAAACACAATACCTAATACAGGTGTAACATTGCCATTTATAAGTTATGGTGGTACTTCACTTGTATTCATGATGATAGAAATTGGAATGATACTTAGTGTATCCAGACAGATTAGGCCTTATGAGAAAAAAGTTGTGAAAGAGATGTAATGCTTATGAAGAAAAAGATAATCATAATAGCGGTATTGTTTATCTTTCTTGTAGGACTTTTGTATGTAAGTACATTCAGTCTGGATGAGATTAAGGTTTCTGGATGTGAGCTTTCAGATACGCAGGATGTAGTTGATACGATTAAGGCTGAGAGCTTTGCAGGAAACACAGCCCTGCTATATTTGGTTAATATGTTTAATCCAATAGATGACATTCCTTTTGTAGAAAAAATAGAGATAGAATTCTTATCTAAGAATGTGATATCGGTCACTGTATACGAAAAGTCCATGGCTGGATGTATTGAGTACATGGATGGATATGTATATTTTGATAAAGACGGAGTTATACTTGAATCTTCGTCAGAAATGCTAGAAGGTATACCTTGTATAAAAGGTCTCAATTATAATCAGTGGGAGGTAGGAGAAAAGCTTCCTATCGATGATGAAAGTAAATTTCAATCTATTCTCACAATAACCCAGTTGATTGAAAAATACGAGCTGGATATTGATGGAATAAAGTTTACGGCTGAAAATGAGATAATACTTATACATGAAGGTATAACCATTGAACTTGGAGAGGGGGAATATCTGGCAATCCAGATGATGAATCTTGGAAGTATCCTTGAGGGTCTTGAGGGTATGGAAGGAACATTGTACATGAAGGATTTCAATTCTGACAATGCCACAGCAAGTTTTAGTAAGAAATAATAAAAAGATATTGATATTTTGTAAAAAAAATTATATTATATAGGTAATAATGCAACAATGTGGGTAAGTCTGCTTAAAAACAGATTTATATATTAAAATTAAAGGTGAAATACATTAAAGGAGGAGAAGACCTTGCTTGAAATAAAATCAAACGACGAAAAAACCCCTGCAAGAATCCTGGTGATTGGTGTAGGTGGAGCTGGTAACAACGCAGTAAACAGAATGATTGATGAGAATGTTGAAGGTGTAGAGCTTATAGCTATTAACACTGATAAACAGATATTATCACAGAGTAGAGCTACTACTAAAATCCAGATAGGAGAGAAGCTCACTAAGGGACTTGGCGCAGGTGCAAAGCCTGAGATTGGTGCAAGTGCTGTTGAAGAAAATAGAGAAGAAATCACAGACATCATGAAGGATGCCAATATGGTATTCGTTACATGTGGTATGGGTGGTGGTACTGGTACAGGTGCTGCTCCTGTGGTTGCTGAAATAGCAAGAAACTTAGGTATACTTACAGTTGGTGTTGTAACAAGACCATTCTCATTTGAGGGTAAGCCTCGTATGAACAATGCTGTTAATGGTATAGCTAAGCTCAAAGAAAACGTAGATACTCTTATCGTTATCCCTAACGATAAATTATTACAGATATGTGATAAACGTACAAGCATTCCTGAAGCATTGAAGAAGGCTGATGAGGTTCTTCAGCAGGGTGTTCAGGGTGTAACTGACCTTATCAACAAGCCAGGTCTTATCAACCTTGACTTTGCTGATATTCAGACAGTTATGAGAGACAAAGGTGTTGCGCATATTGGTATCGGTAGAGCAAGTGGAGATAACAAAGCAGTTGATGCAATCAAATCTGCTATGGATAGTCCATTGCTTGAGACTACAGTTACAGGTGCTACAGATATAATTGTTAACTTCTCAGGTAACATTGGTATTGTTGAGGCATATGATGCTATTACATACCTTACAGAGGTTGCAGGAGATGGTGCCAATATCATATTTGGTACAGTTGACAATGATGTTATGGGTGAGGATGTTTGTATCACTATTATCGCTACAGGTATTGAAGATAACGCTGCTACAGCAACAACAACTACTACAGTATCTATACCTGGTTCAAGTGCGAAGCCTACTGTTAAAACATCAACAGTAAAAGCACCTACTTATTCAGGACAGCCTTTAAGTAGTGGAGCATCAGCAAAACCTACTTTTATGAGTACTCAGACTAAACCGGTAAGTATTAATCCAGAGCTTACAAGTGGAGCAAAGCCAGCCCCTGTTAAGCCACAGAACAATACTGCTGCGGCAGGAATTAAAATTCCGGACTTCTTGAAGAGAGGTTAATTTAAATTTGTGTATTAGGCGTGTTGCGCCATAAAAAGGTGCAACATGCCTTTTTATACTTAATAGGATAACAAGGAAAAGGAGAAAGTAATGAATAATAACATGGGCGAAAGAACTGTGTTTTTTGATCCATCTATGATGGCTCAGCTACAGGCTGGAGGCAAGAAGAATACTCTGGTTATAGTAGATGACGCAGGAATAAACGAATTAGACTTAAGTGCATATTCAGATGCTACATATTCATTTGGTCGTTCAGATGATAACAGTATAGTTGTTAATTCGAGTATTGTTTCGGGACATCACGGTGAAATATGTATTAGCCAGGGTCAATTTTTTATAAAAGATAACAACAGCTCAAACGGAACCTATATTGCGTATGGTCCTCAGTTCACAAAAATTGCACCAGGTCAGTATGTTGGTAATCAGGGTAGGGATATGATTGTCCGACTTGGAACAACAAAATCAATGGAAGGTAGAGAGGCTGTTCTTATGCTTTATGATAGCAATGCTACATCGGGCAAATGGAGAACCTATAACCTTCATGAAGGAGATAACAGTATTGGTCGTGCTGATAACTGTGATATCAAAATCAAAAACGTTGCGGTTTCACGTATGCACGCAGGTGTAAGATGTGTCAATGGTGAGGTTTATGTATTTGACAACAGATCTGCGAATGGTGTGTTTGTAAATGGTCTCAAAATAGACAGACCGGTTAAGCTTTCAAATAAAGACATATTCACAATTTTGAATACAACCTTTATATATAATGGTAATCAATTGTTTTACAAGGTTAATTCAGAAGGTATTGCGCTTGAGATAAGAAATCTTAACAAAGAAGTGCCGGCAAATGGTGGCAAAAAATGTATACTTGACAATGTAAGCTGCAGTATTGGTGCCAATGAGTTTGTTGCAATTATCGGTGGTTCGGGAGCAGGAAAAACTACTCTTATGACAGCGATGAGTGGTTTCGATACTGAGATAACAGGAAATGTATATTGTAATGGTATCAGCTTAAGAGAGAATTTCCAGACACTTAAAAATGTTATTGGATTTGTACCTCAGCAGGATATTATATATGAAAATATTACTTTAAAGAAAATGCTTTACTATACAGCAAAGCTTAAGATGCCGGAGGATACATCAAAAGAAGAAATTTATGCACGTATCCATGATGTACTTGCCATGGTTGAGTTGGTTGACCATCAGGATACATATATAAGACGACTTAGTGGTGGACAGAAGAAGAGAGCAAGTATTGCGGTTGAGCTCCTTGCTAACCCAGGTCTTTTCTTCCTTGATGAGCCAACATCAGGACTTGACCCTGGAACAGAGCAGCATCTTATGCATACTCTTTCAAAGCTTTCTAAGGAGCAGGAAAAGACCATCATAATGGTTACACATACTACTAATAACATACATCTTTGCGATAAGGTTATTATAATGGGTTATGGTGGAAGACTTTGCTACTGCGGAAAGCCAGATGGTATAAAGGATTTCTTTAATACAGATGATATCGTTCAGGTATATGACATGATAACTGCTGATACAAAGTCATGGGAGGCTCGTTTTAAGGCTTCCGGAATTAATCAGCTTGGTGGAACAGCAGATGCAGGACAGGGCAAAGAAATAAAACCAAGACATGTAAGTAACATGAATCAGCTTTCTGTACTTATAAGACGTTATCTGACACTTATTAAAAATGATTTGCAGAGACTTGCAATGATTTTCCTACAACCTGTACTTATTGGATTACTTATGGCACTTGTTGCTGAGGATGGCATCTATGAGAAGATGTTTGAAACCAGATCTATTTTGTTTGCTCTTATGAGTGCTGGTATATGGATGGGTCTCTTTAACACCATTCAGGAAATATATAAAGAACGAGTCATATTAAAACGAGAATACATGGCGAACCTGAAACTGCCATTGTATATGTTGTCAAAGTATATTGTTCAGGCAATGATTGCTGCAATACAGGCTATAATTTTAGTAGTTGTATTTGTTGCTGTAAAGGGTACATCAGAGTATGACGGTGTAGTAATAGGCAACGGAACTGTTGAAATGATGGTTACAATATTCATCACTATTTATGTATCTGCAGGCTTCGGTCTTCTTATATCGGCAGCATCAAAAAATGGTGATAGAGCTATGACAATAGCGCCTTTTGTACTTATTATACAGCTTTTATTCTCAGGAATACTCTTTACACTTGACGGTGCTACAGAGAAGATTTCTTACTTTACATTCAGCCGTTGGTCTATGGAGGCATTGGGAAGTACCAATGCATTAAATGACCTTGAACCTGTAGGACAGGAGGATGCTGAAAAAGCAGAAGAGGAAGCAAAAGAAGAAAAGGAAGAGATGGTCGGAGAAATCAATGATTTCATTGCTGATATGCAGGATGGCTACGATGAAGAAATCAATGGATTACAGGATCAGCTTTCGAGTGTAACAGGACAGGAGATGGAACCATACGAATCAGAACCTGCTGTTATAGAAATGGATGAGGATGGCAATGTTATAATGCCAGATTCAGACGAAGATACTTCGGATGATGACGAAAAAGAAGATAAGGATGACGATGAGGAAGAAGAGGAAGAGGACGAAATGTTCGTAAGAGAAGTAGGTCACACATTAAAATGTTGGGGCATCCTCTTTGGAGTAACATTCTTGTTCGCTGGTGTAAGTATCTTAATCCTTACACGTCTCAAAAACGAGCAAAGATAAAACAGCTAGCCTTTAGCTTGCAAAAGCAAAGGAAATATAAAGAGCAATAAATGTGCTCTAGAACACGTTTTCACTTGAGCTTTAGACGTAACAGTACTAAACTCAGAAAAAAGAAAAATAACCAGCTATCACATAAATGTTAGCTGGTTATTTTTCTTTTTTCTTCATTAAGTGCTGACGTCTAAAGACAGTTCCTGAGCATCATTTATTACTCTTTATATTTCCTTAGCTCCTGCAAGCATAATGTTGTTGAACTATGAAATATAATGTTAGCGAAGTTTGTGTAAATTAGGTTTGTTGTAAATATATATTTACAGCAAACCTAATTTATACAAACTGGTAAATATTAGTTTTATGAGAGCAGACTATTTCGGTTGTAGGATAAGGAACTGCTCCCTAACTGATATAGGCTCATAAGTGAACCGTCAGAAGTTTCATCTTCGTTTGATGTGGTTTCTCCTATGCTGGAGATTATGTCGAGCATGTTCTCATAAAAGGACATGAGTATCTTGTAATCGTCATAGGAAAAAATATCATCAAGGTTAGAGGATTTATAGAACATATTAAATTCATTCTTTTCGATTTTGTCGGTAGCGGTGTTTGCGACAGTGCTTTTGTCAGACGCATTTATTGTTATGTCCTTGTCAGGAACCTCTACACCAGTTGAAAGTGTAGATAATACCTTTGCTACGTAATTCTGTGTTTCTTCAAATGGTGGTATGCCACCATATTTTTCTACGTTGCCTGAGCCTGCGTTGTATGCAGCGAGCATAAGGGATTGGTTTCCGTCATACATATCGGAAAGCTTTCCTAAAAGTTTAGCGGCACCCATAATATTTTGGTATGGGTCATAAGGGTCTTCTACGCCTAAGTATTCTGCTGTGGAAGGCATGAGCTGCATAACTCCTATTGCTCCGGCAGAAGACACAGCATCGGTCTGAAAGCGCGATTCGTGGTAACCGATTGCTTTTAATAAATCTTCTGGTATATTGTACTTTTCGGCAGCTTCTTTGAAAATATCGTCAAGACTCTTTGTTGTATTGTTGTCGCTCAGCTTTGCAGTCTCTGTTGAGAGTATATTGTCAAAAGCAGATACTGTGGATGGTTGTGCAGTAGAAGAAGTCTGCGATATTTGAGGTGTTGAAACTCCATAGACACCTTCATTTACGTATCCTAATCCGTTAATATAAATCATATGTATCTCCGTTTCGTTAAAAAATGTCATTATGTTAAAATATATTATTAATATACATTATATTTATCGGCATATCAACAGGGAATATGTAACGACATTTATCGTAAAATGTTGCAGTTATAGGTTAATTGTACTATAATTATACTGTTTATATTATTGCATCAATTATAGGCTTAAGGCATGGAGGAAGAGGTTATGAAGTATATTGTAAGTGGCGAAGAAATGGCTAAAATCGATGATTATACTATTAATGTTGTTGGATTGCCACAGATGGTTCTTATGGAGAGAGCTGCATTGTCGGTTTATAATTTTATTTATGAAAAATTTCCTAATAAGTCGAAGGTTCTTGTAGTTGTTGAGAGTGGTAACAATGGTGGCGATGGTCTTGCTGTAGCGAGAATGCTTTGTAATACAGGATATGACGTAGATATTTATTGGATTAATAATTTAAAATCGGAGAGTCAGGGGTTTAAGGCTCAGCTTGACATAGCAAAAAAATTAAATCTTAACTTTATTGATGAGATTGTGAATTATGGATATGATGTGGTTGTTGACGGTATATTTGGCGTTGGTCTTAATCGTGCTGTAATAGGAGAACATGCGGAGATTATTAAGCTTATTAATGATATTGATGCGTATAAGGTAGCGATAGATATACCTTCTGGAATAGACTCATATACAGGCTTTGTGTTAGGTGTAGCTTTCAAGGCTGATGTGACTATAACATTTGGTTTTACTAAGCTGGGTATGCTTATGGGTATGGGCTTTGAGTACAGTGGCAAGGTGGTTGTTGCGGATATTGGTTTTCCACATCAGGCAGTTGATTTTATTGAGCCAAGATTATATGCCTATGATGAATCTGATGTTAATGAAAAAATACCAAGCCGTCGTGCTGATACACATAAGGGAAGCTACGGTAAGATAGGTGTAATAGCCGGTAGTAAAAATATGGCGGGAGCTGCGATATTTACAGCCGAATCGGCTTATCGTATGGGCTGTGGTTTGGTTAAGATATGTACGGTTGAGGATAACAGAGAAATAATTCAGACAAAGCTTCCGGAGGCAGTTCTTACAACCTATAATTCTAAGGATAAGGATGATATAAGAGAAGCAATAAAAGAGACAATGAATTGGGCTGATGTTATAATTCTCGGACCGGGACTTGGAACAGATGATTATGCACAGTATATTGTGGAAAAGGTTTTGAAGAATTATGATAAGCCAATTGTTTTAGATGCGGATGGACTTAATATTGTTGCATCAGATATTTCTTTGATTGATGAAACCCAGGCAAAAATAATAATAACTCCTCATTTGCTTGAGATGTCCCGTCTCACAGGAATTAAAGTTGGAGACATAAAAGAAAATAAATATGACATAGCAAGAGATTTTGCAAAAGATCATGATGTTGTAGTTGTTCTCAAGGATGCAAGAACTATAGTATCAAACGGAGAACCACAGGCATATATTAATATAACTGGTAATAATGGTATGGCTACCGGTGGTTCGGGAGATGTTTTATCAGGTATAATAGCTGGTCTTTTGGGGCAGGATGTAGATGCCTTTGAGGCGGCTAAGCTTGGCGTTTGTATGCATGGACTTGCAGGACAGGAAGCGGCTATAAGCAAGGGCAGATATAGTATGATAGCAAGTGATATAGTAAGAAGCATTACCAAAGTGTTGGAAGGAGATTATTATGTCAACTAGTAAGGCTGAATATAACAGAATATTTGCCAGAATAAATATGGATAATCTTCGATACAACATTACAAAGATGAAATCTTTGGTAAAACCAGATATGAAGATTATGGTTGTGATAAAAGCGGATGCTTATGGTCATGGCTCTGTTGAGGTGGCAAAAAGAATAGATGATTTGTCAGATTATTATGGTGTGGCGACAGTAGATGAGGCAATTGAACTAAGAAATGCAGGTATAGATAAGCCTATTCTTATTATAGGTTATACAGCCTCCTGTGAATTTGATAAGCTCATTGAATACGATATCGCACAGGCTGTATATGATGTTGATGAGTGCAAAAAGCTTTCAGATTTAGCTGTATCAAAAGGCAAAAAGGTTAAGGTTCATATAAAAGTGGACAGTGGAATGTCCCGTATCGGCTTTCAGGTGTCGGAGGAAGGCTTTGCGGCAGCCAGACAGCTTAAAGATATGGCAGGTCTTGAAATAGAAGGCATATTTACACACTATGCAAAAGCAGATGAGATAGATAAGAGATATGCATATGGTCAAAAAGACAAATTTATTAAATTTATTTCTAAGATGGAAGAGGCAGGGATTAGCTTTGCCATAAAACATATAGATAATAGTGCCGGTACTATGGAGATGGATGATGATGATTTTGATATGGTTAGAGTGGGTATTGTTACCTACGGTTTATATCCATCAGAAGAAATAGACGAATCGGTTGTAATAAAACCAGTTATGTCTCTTATAGCTCATGTCGCACATGTTAAAACCTTGCCAGCAGGTGTTGGAGTGGGATATGGTTGGACCTATGTTACTGATAAAGAAACGAAAGTGGCGACAGTTACAGTAGGTTATGCAGATGGATATCCGCGTGCACAGTCTAATATTGGCAGAGTTATCATAAGAGGTGAATATGCTCCTATTATAGGACGTGTATGTATGGATCAGATAATGGTTGATGTCACACATATTCCTCAGGTTATGGTCAATGATGAGGTTGTTCTTATCGGTGGAATAGGAGATAAATACATATCTGTGGAAGAGGTTGCGGCACCGGCAGCAAGCTTTAATTATGAGCTTATTTGCAATATAGGTAGAAGAGTTCCTCGTGTATATAATGAGCAGGGGAAAGATACAGTATGTAATAATTATTTGATATAGCAGGACTTAGTTATTAATATGGTCTTGAAATAAATGCTTAAGTATAATATTATTTATCATCGGGTAATAAAAGTAATGTATATAACCGTTGATTATTGGAAATACTTTGATTAGTTAGAAATAACAATGGGAGTGTGAAACAGTTGATAATCAGACGAGGAGATATATATTATGCTGACTTAAGACCTGTTATAGGTTCAGAACAGGGAGGAGTCAGACCAGTACTTATTATACAAAACGAAGCAGGTAACAAACATAGTTCAACAGTAATAATCGCGGCTATTACTTCGCAGTTACATAAGGCGAAGCTTCCTACTCATGTAGAACTCGATTCAAGGTATTGCGATATAGCTAAAGATTCTGTTATACTGTTAGAACAGCTTAGAACTATTGATAAACAGAGACTTAGAGAAAAGGTGTGTCATTTGGATGATAATATCATTGACAGAGTTAATGAAGCGCTAAAGATAAGTCTCGAATTATGAAAAAGGAGAGAAGTTATGTCCCAAAGTGGTCCCAGTAGTTTAAAAAAATTATTTTCAAAAAAGGTTAATGAAGACAAAGTAGAAGAAGAGATTCTTTCTATGGTTGAAGAAGGATATGAACAAGGCGTCATAGAAGACAATGAGGCTGAGATGATATCTAATATTTTTGAGTTTAGCGATAAGGATGCGAGAGACATTATGACAGCCAGACAAAAAATTATCGCTATGGAAAACACTATGACTGTTGAAGAAGCACTTCATTTTGCATTGGAAAATAACTATTCAAGATATCCTGTGTTTGAAGAGGATTTGGATAGTGTTATCGGTGTAGTTCACCTTAAGGATTTGATTGCAAAATACTTAAAAGAGCCTAATGCAGTTATTACTGAAGTCTTAGATGACCCTATATTTATTCATCCGACATTTAATATTTCAAAGCTGCTTGAAAAAATGCAGTCAGAGAAGATACATATGGCAATTGTAGTTGATGAGTACGGTCAGACAGAAGGAATTGTTGCTATGGAAGATATTATAGAAGAAATTGTAGGTAATATCTTTGATGAACATGATGAAATAGAGGAAGAAGAAATCTCTTGTCTTTCAGAGGGAGTGTATATGGTGGATGGTAGTGCTTCATTAGATGAACTATCGGACAAATTAGATATTGAATTCCCGGATGAAGATATTGATACTGTAAATGGATTTGTCTTATATAAGCATGGCAAATTGCCTTCAGAGGATGAAGAAATAGATGTAGAATACGAAGGATATAGATTTGTTCCTGTAGTAATAAGTGACAAGATGATTACACGTATAAGAATAGAGAAAATTAAAGAAACAGAAAAAAAAGATAAGGAGTAAGACAATGTCAGGACATTCAAAATTTGCTAACATTAAACACAAAAAAGAGAAAAATGATGCAGCTAAAGGAAAAATATTTACTATAATCGGTAGAGAAATTGCAGTAGCTGTTAAAGAAGGTGGTCCGGACCCTGCTAATAATAGCAAGCTTCGTGATGTAATAGCAAAAGCAAAATCAAACAACATGCCTAATGATACGATAGAAAGAGGTATCAAAAAGGCAGCAGGTGATGCCGGTTCAGTTAATTATGTTGCAATTACATATGAAGGATATGGTCCAAACGGAACAGCCATTATTGTAAATGCACTTACTGATAACAAAAATAGAACAGCTTCTAATGTACGAAACGCCTTTACTAAAGGTGGCGGAAATGTTGGAACAACAGGCTGCGTTTCATACATGTTTGACGAAAAAGGTCAGATTATTATTGATAAAGAAGAGTGCAGTATGGATGCGGATGATCTTATGATGCTTGCTCTTGATGCGGGAGCTGAGGATTTTGCAGAGGAGGAAGACAGCTTTGAGATAATTACTGCACCAGCAGATTTTTCAATGGTGCGCGAAGCGTTAGAGAAAGATGGAATTCCTATGGCTCAGGCAGAGGTAACTATGATACCTCAGAACTATGTAGAACTTAGCTCTGATGACGATATTAAGAAGATGAATAAGATTCTTGATTTACTCGATGAGGATGACGACGTGCAGTCAGTTTACCACAACTGGGATGAGTAAAAAATAAGATATACTTTCAAGCATATGAAAGATTAGGTGGAGATGAATATATGCCTTTTATTATAGCATTTATAATTTGGTACAACCTATATGGCAAAAAGAATCCTAAATGTAGTAGGACGGTAGAAGATAAAATGGGGCTTATAGTTATGGGCTTTATTGGCATAAGCTTTCTTATATCCATGTTACCTGAAATATTTTCTTTTTTAGTTGTGGGTATTATGGCAATTTTTGGATTTGCCATAGTATTTGCACCAGTTATTGCAATTATTTATGTGGTTTTATATTCTTTAGGCATAATCAAGAAACCTTATAATCGCAAAAAAGATAAACGCGATGAGCAGGAATATTTTAATCAGTTTAAGGCAAACTCTTATGCTAAAGATGCAAAACGTTGGCATCAGTCAGCTACCAAACTTACAAAAACTGTTAGAAAACGTCGTAAGATTGTAGAAAAAATGAACAAAAAATACGATTTGACGCTCACTGACGAAGAGATAGACAGAATTGTCGATGCGTCTTATATGTCGTATTGCTGGGAAAAAGAAATATACGATATGGACCAGCATTTTGATTCCATAACAGAATGGTACAAAACAGATACCTGTTGGTTAAGAGCGTACATAAAAGTTTTGCCTGTTCAGTCTATTTCGTCAGATTTTGAACGCCAACGAAAAATATGCTTAGAAACCTTTCAGTTGATGTTTGACCAGGTAAATCCTGCTTCTTATGCAACTATAGAGGATTGTGTAGAGGCATTAAATACCAGATATTTTTGCTTTTTTGATGAAGTAACATTTATGATAGCACATAGATTTCTAAAAGCTGCAGGAAAAGAATACGACCTTCCCAAATCAGAAGTTTATCAATATGAAAGTGAACTCGAACGTCTAAAAAGAAAATACGACGAAGAAGAGAAGTTTCACAAGACAGAACAAAAAGTAAAACAGAGAATATAAGATTTTAAACTTAAAACAAATTATAAGAGCCTGTATATAATACGTATATCTGCAAACAACTGCAACGCGCTGACAAACTAACCAGTAACTACGACTAAGACTCTCAGGAATGCCTTCGAGCCTAAGTCTACGTAACTGCTGGATTTCGTCAGTCGCTAAAAACGCAGTCCAAATGTTTGCTTATATACGTATTATATACAGGCTCTTATGATTTGTTTTAAGTTTAAAATCTTATATGCTATATATACTATGTCTATGGCATATAATTAAAATAAGACAGTGTATGCACTGTCTTATTTTTTTGTTTGTTATTTAATTTGAACTATGTTTGAAACATGTCGGTTGCCCTGCATGTCCTCGATGATGAACATACCGTAGTATGGGATTTCATCAATCATAGGTCCCATAATTGTTGAGTATCCCTCGCTTACTGGGAAACTGCTATAGGATATTACAACATCTGACCAATCGCTTTCTTCAAATATAGTTAAGTTCTCTTCAGATGTAAATTCGTGTGAACAGTTACCGAAAGCTATGTTTTGATAATCGTTAGGGTCGATTACATATCTTTCAGGTGTTACGTCCTCCTGATCAATATCCTCGATATTCATGATAGGATATGCTCCTAAGAATTCACCAGCAGGATTATCAGGGGTAGACTCTACAACAAAGTATGCATATACTGCGTCATCGCCTTCAATATCGTCATTATAAAGAATACAAGAAAGTAAATAACGAGAATAGCTTTCTGTTGTCTCATGTTCCTTGTACATTACTTCGTATGTTTGAAGAGTAGTATCGTTTTGAACATATCTTATATTTCCATCGAAGTTTGCTGTTATTACAGTTCCTGTTGAATCAAAGGAAACATCCTTTTCCATAGCAACAAATACGAAGTTGCCCGGTTGCTCGACATCGGCTCTTGATATAACAAAGTATGCAGATTTATATTCTGCTGCCTGTTCCTCAGTAAGCTGTAGGCTGAAAGTATAATCACCGTTAGATGATGGCACCATTGTAGCTACATCCCACACTGCTGATAAAACATTAGGATCATTAAGCAATGTATTGAAGGTGTTGATGTAGGTAGTGTATGCGGAACAGAAATCAAATGTATCGTATTCCTCAAGGAAATATGTAGCATTTGATTTTGCTTCAAATGGGTGGTAAATGGTAACACCGTTTTCTCCGTCCATATTAGAGGCATTGTAAACGATGAATTCATCAAGTGCAGCTGTTACCTCTGAGGCTTCTGATGGATGTTGGTTTGCAAAATTATTCATATAATCGTATAAGTCAATAATGTCCAAAGATTCCTCATCTGTATACATAGAAGCAATAGTCTTAGTGCTTGTTCTTATGTTTGAATATGCTGTAAAAGTTTCTGCTGCAAGGTTATCATTTACAACTGTGAAAAGAGCTTCAAGGGCTTCTTCAACAGCTTCGAACTTATTTAAGTCCATGACGGAAAGAGTTATCTCATAGGTATCATAGAGTCCATCGTCCTTACAGCCGTCTACGTAGTAATCGCAGATAGTAGCACCCATTTCTGCACCGTCATACATATCATCTATTTCGTCTAAGAAATTATAGTTCCAACCGTTTCCTGGTTCAGACTCCTGGGATGCAACCAGATAGTTGGCATATGGATATAGGGCATTAGCTGTTTCAATGGTAGCCATTAAGCATGCATCAAAGCCAATAAATTCCAGCTTGTTATCTTCGTTAAAAGGACTGTTCTCAAAGGCTTCGCTAAGCTCATCCATGTAAAGTCTGTCGCTATAAATCTCATCTACTCCGTAACCATAGAATTGTCCGCCACCATGATTCCAGAGTATTACTGAATACTGCTCAGATGGATAGTTTTCATATCCGTATGTAAGGAAATCTGTAAGCGTTTGTGGGTCACCCATGTTTTCGGACTCACCAGATTCAAGCTCGACTAGCTCGCCGTCTTCGACAATATATAAGCCGTTGCCGGTAAATGATACATCTTCGTGATACCAGAGGAAGCTTCCTCCTGTATATATTAGAACGTTTGTATTTGTTTCATCAAATCCGGATTCAAGTATTTCGTTGAGGTCTGAGGTAGCGAAACCACCCCATGATTCCAAGTCTGAACCAACCATGTAAATCATTATGGTTTTTGTACCTGATTCATAAATTGGTTCCTGAGTTGTTGGCTCTTCGGTGTCTGGATCTTCAGTGTCTGGTTCTTCTGTATCTCTTTCCTCTGTTGTTCTATCGTCATCATCGTCTGTCAAATCTCTAGTGTTATTATTGTTAATAACTAGTATAACAATTACTATGATGAGAATAATAAGAATTCCAATACCAAGAAAAATAGGCCATAAGGTTTTCTTTTTCTGTGGAGGTGGAGAGGATAATTGTGTTGAACCAGGCATACCGTAAGGTATTTGTTGGTACTGTCCGCCGTAGTAGTTTTGTTGATATGGTGCCATTCCTACGTTTTGCATTTGAGGAGTCTGTGCTCCGTATGGATTTTGTTGGAATTGACCATTATATTGTTGCTGTTGTTGGAATGGTGGAGCTTGATTTATTTGAAAATTTGGTTGGATATTGGTGTTTTGTTGAACTTGGTTTGCAGCTGTCCAACCACAAATAGGACAGATGTTTTGTCCATTAAGCTCATATCCACAATCTTGACAATTCATTATAATCCCCCTTTTAAAATGTAATGATATAATTTTAACATATAAAAAAGATAATTCCTATATAAATAAAATATATTTTGTTAAAAAATCATATTGATTGTGATATTATGTAGAAAAGAAAATAAATGGCAGGTATGAAAATATGAGATTAGTTATTCAAAGAGTTAAAGAAGCAAGAGTTGTTATAGACGAACGTATTTCAGGTGAGATAAAACAGGGCTTGCTGGTGTTTCTTGGTGTGGGAGAAGGAGATACCAAAGAGATGGTGGATAAGTATGTAGACAAGCTTTTAAAACTTAGAATTTTTGCTGATGAAGCAGGAAAGACGAATTTAAGTGTGCAGGATATAGAAGGACAGATTTTGGTGGTGTCTCAGTTTACGTTATATGCTGACTGTAAAAAAGGAAACCGACCAAGTTTTGTAAAGGCAGCTTCGCCTGATTTAGCAGAGGAATTATATGAGTATTTCAAAAAAAGAGTAATAGAATGCTATGGAATAGTTGAGTCAGGAGAGTTTGGTGCAGATATGAAGGTTGAATTAGTGAATGATGGACCGTTCACTATTTTGTGGGATAGTCAGGAATGGTAGCAGGAGGATTATATGGAGATTGGTAATGTAAAGGAAATATCGGATAAAATTTCAAATAATGTCTCGAAGGTTATAATTGGCAAGGAAAATAAAATACAGATGATTTTAACGGCTATATTAAGCGGTGGTCATATTCTTATTGAAGACAATCCGGGAACCGGAAAAACCATGCTGGCGAAGGCGTTTGCCAAAAGTATTGCCGGTGAATTCAAAAGAGTTCAGTTTACCCCGGATTTGATGCCGTCTGATGTAACTGGTTTAAATGTTTTTGACCGTCAAAAATCAGAGTTTAAATTGGTAAAAGGACCGATTTTTACAAATGTACTATTGGCAGATGAAATTAATAGAGCTACTCCGAGAACTCAGTCAAGTCTTCTTGAGGCAATGGAGGAAAGACAGGTTACTATCGATGGAGTTACGATGAAGCTTGAGGAGCCATTTGTTGTTTTTGCTACAGAAAATCCGGTTGAGACAACAGGTACATATTCACTTCCTGAGGCTCAGTTGGACCGATTTGTCATGAAACTTGATATGGGTCAGACCGATAAAAAGATGGAGCTTGACATAATAGACAGATTTATTGAAGAAAATCCGTTTGACGGATTGGAAGCAGTTTGCAGTATAAGTGATATTGTTGAAATGAGTCAGGCGGTAAAAAAAGTGTATGTTCACCAGTGTATAAAAGAGTATATGGTTGACATAATACTTGCAACGAGAGAAAATGGTAAATTTGCTGCAGGTGTCAGTACAAGAGGTACTTTGGCTTTGACCAGATGCTCTCAGGCGTATGCGGCTATAAATGGCAGAGATTATGTTGTGCCAGATGATGTAAAGAAAATTGCACCTAGTGTATTAGCACATAGGCTGGTTGTTTTCGGTGCAGGCTATGGACAAAAAAACAATTTAGATTATATCAATAATATTATAGAAGGTATAGCTGTACCTACTGAGAATTGGGAGAAATAAATGCAATTAATTATAGTTTTGATAATAGCTACAATTATATATTTAGTGCAAAAAAATATTTACAGCAAAATATGGAATAAAAATCTGGATGTTAGTATTGAATTTTTGGACGATTATATTGAATGCGGAGAGAAAAGCACACTTGTTGAAGTGGTAAACAATGCAAAGTTTCTTCCTCTGCCGGTTTTTCATGTTAAATTTTCAACAACGAGAAATTTCAGATTTGATGATATGGAAAACGCGTCTGTAACAGACAGCTACCACCGAAATGACGTTTTTTCTGTGATGGGAAATCAAAAGATAACCAGACAGCTCAGATTTACTGCCATAAAGCGAGGTATATATCATATAAATTCATTTAATGTAATTGCAAGAGATTTTTTTATGACAAGAAATTTTGCTATGAGCTTAAAAAGTAATGCACAGATTTATGTTTTTCCATCTAAAATAAAACAATATGAGTTTAACGCAATTTGCAATATGCTTATGGGAGAGGTTGAAAATAAAAAAAGTATTGTAGAGGATCCATATACCTTTAGAGGTATAAGAGAGTATGATGTATCAGACAGTATCAGCAAAATAAACTGGAAAGCTACTGCAAGAAGAGAGGAACTGATGGTTAATTTATATAATCATAGTTCGGAACAAAGAGTAAAAATATTGCTTAATCTGGAAACAGACAACATGGTTAAAATAGAGTATATGCAGGAGATATGTATAGAATTTGCAAGCTCCTTGTCTGCATACTTTTTGAATAGAAAAATTCCAGTTATGCTGGAATCAAATGGTATTGATGTAATAACTAAAAATGTAGGCTGTGTAAGCTATGGTGCGTCCCTGAATCATCAGATATCTATAGATAAATATCTCGCAAGAATAGGTGAAAATGCAGGCTTAGATGAATTTTTTGGATTAGTGGAAAAAGAAATAAATGAAATGAAAAAGGATACTACATATATAGTTGTTTCTTCTTATTGTAAAAACGACCTGATGCTTAAACTTGATTTTATGAAGCAGCAAGGGATGGATATTCATATGATAGTACCGTATTTTGACATAAAAGCACCAGAAAATACCAGAGCGTATACTTATGGCTGGGAGGTGAAACTGGTTGATACATAAGATAGAAAAAACTAGAAAGCTACTTCGTTTGCTGTATAATGCAATGTTTATGACATTGGTTTTAATATTTATATCAGTTGTTTTTTTAAAGGTACATCCACCAGTGTATGTCTATCCCATAGTAATAGTTGGATATATATGTTCGTATATTGTGCGGGATTATGCACCGTCTGATTTATGGATACTGATTATACATCTGATAATGTGTGGTATTATTGTTCCTATAAAACTCCATACAGGTCTAAAGGTGCTGCTGATAATATTAATCGCACATCTTATGGGTGAGAGCTTTTTGTATTCTAGAAACGGTTCTAAGCTTAAAGCGTTAGATGATATGCCGTGGCCAACTTTTTTGATAAGTATAATAATCTATGCATATGGCTTTTTTATGAAGGAAAGCATAATGACAAAAGGTGCATATTTTATTCCTGTTGTGCTACTGGTAATATATTATCTTATGGTTTATGTTGAAGGTCTAAAAAACTATGTTAATGCAACAAGGGATGTAGCAGGACTGCCACTTAAAAAAATTATTTCTACGAACACTATGATAGTGTTGATGATAGTAACTTTTTTGGTCTTAGGAATAATACTTGGCAATGTATTGGGACTTGAAGGAGCGTTGCTCTCGGCGACAAAGGGAGTAATTGCTTTTTTGAAGCTTATTTCAGTTATTTTTATTACTGTTTGGAAGATTATAGCCAGCTTTTTCTCTTATGGTGGAGGAAGCACCAGTCCGGCTGTTATTGTTGAAGATAAGGTTACTAGAGAATATGCAGAAGAAATAGGTGCATCGTTTGAGCTTGTCTTAAAAAGTGGCGTCGTTCTTATTGCCATATATATTGTTTATAAAATAACAATAAAAATAATAAAACGATTGGTTGTAAAACGTAAATTTTCAACGGATATAGTTGAAACTGCGGAAGTGTCATACCAAAATACAAATACCCGGATAAAACGAAAAATATTTAAAAATATAAAATTAACACCTGAAGAGAAAATTAGGAAATATTACAGGTTAAAGGTTTTGCGGTATAAGCACTATGTTAATTTAACTAAGCAAAAAACAGTTGAAGAAATTCGGCTGGAAATAAAAGAAAAAGAGTTGGACGATATAGATGAAATGTCCCAGCTTTATTCAGATATAAGATACGGAAAAACCTATCCTGAAAAGGACATGGTCAAAAAAATGAATCGTCTGACAAAGCAATAAATCGTAATTGAATAATTGCAATTAATATGATAAAATATAAATACTTACGGACATGGGTTTGAACGATGAAATGCCATGTAATAACGAGGAGGATTAACGATGAAGAAGGTTGCTTATATTGCGTCTGAATGTGTACCTTTTATTAAAACAGGCGGACTTGCTGATGTAGTTGGAACATTACCTAGAATATTTGACAAAAAAGAATATGATGTAAGGGTAATTATACCAAACTACATGTGTCTTCCTGCTAAATATAAAGAGAAAATGAAATATATAACACATTTTCATATGGATATTGGCTGGAAACAGCAGTATGTTGGTGTAATGTATCTTGAATATGAAGGTGTTCCTGTATATTTTATAGATAACGAATATTATTTTAATGGATTTAATATTTATGGAGATGTTAAATGGGATATAGAGAAATTCTGTTTCTTTAGTAAAGCGGCATTATCTATACTTCCTGCAGTAGGCTTTCAGCCGGATATTGTACATTGTCATGACTGGCAGGCGGGACTCGTGCCTGTATACTTAAAAACATTGTTTGCGGACAATCCATTTTACAGTGGAATGAAGTCTATTATGACTATTCATAACTTACAGTTCCAGGGCAAATGGGATATAAAAACAATACAGGAGTATTCCGGTTTACCAAATTATCTTTTCACTCCTGATAAGCTTGAGCATCATAAGGATGCAAGTATGCTAAAGGGTGGACTTGTATACGCTGATAAGATTTCTACAGTATCCAATACCTATGCACAGGAGATACAGACAAGTCAGTATGGAGAAGGCTTGGAAGGTTTGCTTAGTGCGAGAAATCAGTCACTTTGGGGTATTGTTAATGGTATAGATTATAATGATTACGACCCTGCTATAGATAAAAAGATTTACAAAAATTATACTATTAAAAACTTCCGTAAAAACAAAGTAGAAAACAAAAAAGCTTTACAGAAAAAATTAGGTCTTCCTGAAGATCCAAATGCATATATGATAGGTATTATTTCAAGACTTACAGACCAGAAGGGGCTTGATCTTGTAGACCGTATCATGAACGATATATGTACAGATGGTACACAGTTTGTCGTGCTTGGTACTGGTGACAGACGTTATGAGGATATGTTTAGATATTATCAGGGTATTCATCCTGCAAAAGTTTCTGCAAACATTTATTACTCAGATGCGTTGTCACACGAGATGTATGCTGCTTGTGATGCTATGCTTGTACCATCAAGATTTGAGCCTTGTGGACTTACACAGCTTATGGCACTCAGATATGGTACACTACCTATCGTAAGAGAGACAGGTGGACTTAAAGATACCGTTCAGCCTTACAATGAATTTGAGGGAACAGGAACAGGATTTTCATTTGCAAATTACGATGCATTTGAACTTCTTAACACTATTAACTATTCTAAGCGTATATTCTTTGATTACAAAGAAGCTTGGCAGGATATGCAGGAGCGTGCTATGCAGCAGAACTATAGCTGGAGCAACTCAGCAGAGATTTATCAGAGACTTTACGAGCAGGTATAAATGACTGCAAAACTAATAAATACATGAAACGATGTGCCAACTTGTAGAAGACTACAGGTTGGCATATTAAATGTAAAGGAGGTGTGATTATGGCATTAGATGGAGTAGTTATATCTGGTGTCGTGCAGGAACTTAATAACAAGCTTGTAGGAGGCAGGATATATAAGATATATCAGCCTGAGGTAGATGAAATATGTATGGTTGTAAAAAATAAAGCCCCAGAGGGTAATATGACCTATAGGCTTATAATATCGGCGGATGCAAGTTTACCATTGATGTACCTTACAGATAACACAAAGGAAAATCCTGCCGTTGCACCAAATTTTTGTATGCTTCTTAGAAAACATATTGGTAATGGAAGAATAACATCTATTAGACAGCTTGGATTTGATAGAATAACTGAGTTTGAAATAGAGCATCTTGATGAGATGGGAGACCTTTGTTGTAAAAAACTTATCGTAGAGATTATGGGTAAGCATAGCAATATAATATTCGCAGATTCTGATAATCAGATAATTGATAGTATTAAGCATATATCCTATCAAATAAGCTCCGTTAGAGAGGTCTTGCCGGGGAGAACATATATACTTCCACCATCACAGGACAAAGTTAATCCTTTGAATGTTGATATAAATTATTTCGTAAATCATGTTCTTGATAAGCCGATTCCTATAACAAAAGCTATCTACACATCTCTTATGGGAGTATCCCCTGTTGTGGCAAATGAAATCTGTTTCAGGGCAGGCTTTGACGGAGGAGCTTCTACCAGCTCTTTAGGACTTACAGATAAAGAAAAACTGTATAGAGAATTTGAAAAAATATTTAATGAAATAAAGGATGGGACATATTTTCCATGTATAGCATATGAGGGCTATGAGCCTAAAGAGTTTTCTTCTATCAGACTAACTATGTATGGTGCTGTGGGAGATAGCGATAAAATGCCTGCTGCGGATACTTCTGGCTTGAAGTCCTTTGAGGGTATATCAGCAGTTATAGAAGAATACTATAGCAAGAAAAGTGTTGTAACAAGGATAAAACAGCGTTCAACAGACCTTAGAAAAATTGTTGCAAATGCAATCGAAAGAACAGCAAAAAAATATGATTTACAGCTTGCGCAGCTAAAAGATACTGAAAAAAGAGAAAAATACAAAATTTATGGCGAGCTTTTAACTGCGTATGGTTATGGTGTAGAGCAGGGAGCAAAGGAACTTGTCTGTGATAATTATTATACAGGTGAGAAAATAACTATACCTCTGGATTCAGATATTTCTGCTATGGAAAACAGCAAGAAATATTTTGAAAAATACAACAAACTAAAAAGAACAAATGAGGCATTGACTGAGTACACCAAGATTTCAAAGGAAGAGCTGGAATATTTACTTTCAGTACAAAACTCGCTCGATATAGCCAATTCAGACAATGATTTATCTCAGATAAAAGCAGAACTTATTGAGAGTGGATACATCAGAGGTAGAATAGATAAAAACAAAAATAAAAAAAGTGAAAAAAGTAAGCCATTGCACTATATTTCGTCTGATGGATATCATATGTATGTAGGGAAAAATAATTATCAGAACGAAGAACTTACCTTTAACGTTGCTACTGGAAAAGATATGTGGTTCCATGCTAAACAGATGCCGGGCTCACATGTTATAGTCAAACTGGAGAAGGATAAGGAATTGCCGGATAGAACATATGAAGAGGCTGCCAGACTGGCTGCGTATTATTCTTCCGGAAAAACAAATATAAAGGTGGATGTAGATTATACAGAGAAAAAAAATCTAAAAAAACCACCTAAAGCAAAACCTGGTTTTGTAATTTATAATACAAATTACTCTATGACCATTGAACCGGATATTCATGGAATAAAGGAAGTAAAATAGATATATTTAGCTGTCAGATAATATTTGCAATTTGAGGGCGGATATACTATAATAGTATAGATTGCTGAAATGTTGCATTTTTGCTGCTGATTGGCAATCAATATACAAAAATAAAGGTGAATGAATTGATAAAAAGTATGACCGGCTTCGGAAGAAGCGAAATGATAAACGAACAGCGAAAGATTGTTGTAGAGATAAAAGCAGTCAATCACAGATATTGTGATATGAATGTTAAGCTTCCTAAAAAATTCAACTACTTTGAGACTACAATAAGAAATTTTTTAAAGGATTACATACAGCGAGGCAAAGTTGATGTATTTATAACCTATGAGGATTATATTAAGTCAAACGTATGTGTAAAATACAACAAGGAAATTGCTGCTGAATACATTGCACACTTAAACAGTATGGTAGAGGATTTTGGACTTTCGTCTGACATAAAGCCATCTGTTGTAGGTAAATTTCCAGAGGTATTTTCTCTTGAGGAAAAAGCAGATGACCAAGATGAGATATGGGAACACCTAAAAGAAGCTATACAGGAGGCAGCAGAGAAATTTGTTGCTTCGCGAATAACAGAAGGTGAGAATCTCAAAACAGATTTAATTTCAAAGCTTGATGAGATGCTTAAGATGGTTGATTTTATAGAAGAAAAATCACCAGAGATAATATCCGAATATAAGAAAAAACTCACAGAGAAAATTGCAGAGCTTACTGCTAACACTCAGATAGATGAATCAAGAATAGCTACAGAAGTGACTATATATGCAGATAAGGTTTGTGTTGATGAAGAGATAGTAAGATTGAGAAGTCACATTGAGAGTACAAAAGCAATTCTTATTGAGGGTGGCTCAGTGGGGCGAAAGCTTGATTTTATTGCACAAGAGATGAATCGTGAGGCAAATACTATTTTAAGTAAATCAAATTCTCTACAAATTTCTGATGTGGGTATAAATCTCAAAACAGAGATAGAAAAAGTTAGAGAACAAATTCAGAATATTGAATAATACAAAAGGTGGTGCTGTTATGGAAAACAAAGGTTTTTTAATAGTCATTTCAGGATTTTCAGGAGTTGGCAAAGGAACAGTTGTAAAACGTCTTGTAGAAGATTATAAATATAGCTTGTCAATTTCTGCTACAACAAGAGCTCCGAGAGAAGGAGAGGTAGATGGAAAAGATTATTATTTTAAGTCAGTTTCTGATTTTCAGAATCTCATAGATTACAACGGATTTATAGAATGGGCACAGTATGTAGACAACTACTACGGTACTCCACGTAAATTTGTTGAGGATGAGATGAAAGCCGGACACGATGTTATCCTTGAGATAGAGGTTCAGGGTGCTATGCATGTAAAAGAACAGTATCCGGATGCATTGCTTATATTTATAACAGCTCCTAGTGCGGATGTGTTAAGAGAGAGATTAAAGGGTAGAGGAACTGACAGTGACGAAGTTATTGCAAAAAGACTTCGCCGTGCAAAAGATGAGGCGGACGACATTGATGTATATGATTACATTGTTGTCAACGATGATTTAGAGGAATGCGTTAAGGCTGTCAATTCCGTAATAGTTGCAAACAAATGCAAAAAGCAAAACAATATAAAATTTATCGAAGATATCAAACAGCAACTCAAAGCTTAAGAGATATAAGAAGGGAGAAAATATATATGTTACATCCATCATATTCGGATTTAATGACTGTAGTTAATAGTGAGGTAGAGCCAGGTGAGCAGCCAGTTGTGCAGAGCAGATATTCTATCGTTATGGCTACATCAAAAAGAGCCAGACAGATTATTGGAGGTTCAGAACCATTAGTTTCAGCTAAAGGTAAAAAGCCACTTTCAATAGCTGTTGAGGAACTTTATAATTCAAAAGTTAAAATCGTTGGTGACGAAGAGTAGTAATAAGCTGCTGCATTTTGCAGCGGCTTTATTAATTCATAGGAAAATTCTTTAAGGAGGCAGGTTATGTTACTAAAAGAGTTAATAACTGACCTTGACTATCAGATTATTCAGGGTAGTGTTGATATAGATATTAATATGATACAAAATGATTCGCGCAAGGTTACAGAAGGAGATTTGTTTTTCTGTATTTCGGGTGCAGTATCAGATGGTCATGACTACGCAATGGATGTTGCATCAAAAAAAGTGGCAGCATTAGTTGTGGAAAAGGATGTTGAGGTTCCTGATAATATAACAGTGGTAAAAGTAAAGAGTTCCAGATATGCTATGGGTGTAATAAGCTCAAAATTTTATGATGAACCATCCAAAAAGCTTAAAGTAATTGGCATTACCGGAACTAAGGGAAAAACGACTACCACATATATGATTAAGGAAATGCTTGAGCTTGCGGGGCACAAGACTGGACTTATAGGAACTATTGAAATAATTAATGGTAAAGAAAAAATACCGGCCGCCAATACGACACCGGAGTCAATATTGTTGCATAAGTATCTGGAGGATATGGTAAAAAATGGTCTGGATACCGTTGTTATGGAGGTTTCCTCACAGGGACTCATGCTTGACAGAGTGGCTGGTGTAGATTTTGACTACGGTATATTTACTAATCTGTCAAGAGACCATATAGGTCCTACAGAGCATAAGTCATTTGAAGAATACATGATGTGGAAATCTAAGCTTTTCACTATGTGTAAAGTGGGAATTATAAATATAGATGATGAACATTCGGCTGATATGACAGAAACAGCAGTATGTGAAATAAGCACATATGGTATAGATGAGAGCGCAGATTATAGAGCTGAGGATTTTAAGTTGTATTCAAAAGATGGAGTTCTTGGAATAGAATACAATTTATCAGGCGAGATGAATGGCGATGTTATTGTAGATTTGCCGGGTGAATTTTCGGTGCATAATTCACTTGCAGCTATAGCTGTTGCACATAAGCTTGGTGTCGATTTTGAGAGCATTAAGAAGATATTGAAGGATATTAAGGTTCGTGGAAGAGTTGAGATGATTCCTATATCCGACGAGTTTACTATTATGATAGATTATGCACACAATGCGATGTCATTGGAGAGTATTTTGAAGGCACTTAAGGATTATAGTCCTAAGCGACTTGTCACATTGTTTGGCTGTGGAGGAAATCGTTCTAAGGATAGAAGATTTGAGATGGGAGAGGTTTCAGGAAACATGTCAGACCTTACCATTATATCAAGTGATAATCCGAGAAAAGAGGATCCACAGGCTATAATTGATGATATAAAATCGGGTATGGCAAAAACAAAAGGAAGATACGTTGAGATACCTGACAGAAAAGAAGCTATAAAATATGCTATTATGAATGCAAAACCTGGTGATGTAATAATTCTTGCCGGCAAAGGACATGAGGATTATCAGGAAATAAATGGTGTTAAATACCATATGGATGAGAGAGAGCTTATTAAAGAAATTTTGGAGGAAGAAGATGTCACAAAAATATGCGGATATAATAATCGATATTTCGCATGAAGCCATAGACAGGACCTTTCAATATAAGATACCAGATGAAATCATAGATAATCTTGAGGTTGGTATGCAGGTACAGGTTCCGTTTGGACAGTCAAATAGGCTTCGTAAGGGATATGTAATAGGTATTTCTGATGAGCCGTCCTATGAGCCTGAGAAAATAAAAGCAATATCCAAAATACCAGACAAAAGTATACCAATAGAGGGAAAATTAATAAAGCTTGCGGTTTGGATGAAAGAAAACTATGGTTCGACTATGTATGCTGCTCTAAAAACTGTAATGCCTGTAAAAGAAAAAATCAAAAAGGTTGCACAGCGAACAGAAACACCAGAATATCATATTGCTAAAGCACCTGTGTTAGATTTAAACCAAAATCAACAACAGATAATAAATGCTTTCAAAGAAGACATTGTTTCTTGCAATCTTAATACGTATCTTTTGCACGGGGTCACAGGAAGCGGAAAAACAGAAATATACATTGAATGTATAAAAGAGGTTGTACGGCACGGAGGACAGGCGATAGTATTAATACCTGAAATTGGCCTTACCTATCAGAATGTTGCAAGATTCAAGCAGCATTTTGGAGATAGAGTATCTATTATAAATTCAAGGCAGAGTAAGGGAGAAAAATATCAGGAAATAACTAAGGCACAAAATCATCAGGTAGATGTGGTGATTGGACCTAGGTCAGCTCTTTTTACACCCTGCAAAAATTTAAAGCTTATTATTATTGATGAGGAGCATGATCAGGCATATAAGAGTGACCAGACACCAAAATATCATGCAAAAGATACTGCTATAGAGAGGGCAAGGCTTGAAGGAGCAAGCGTTATACTTGGTTCTGCAACACCTACTATGGAAAGTTATGCACTTGCAAAGCTTGGTAAATATAAGCTGTGGGAATTAAAGGAAAGACCAGAAGGCATGGACATGTCCGAGGTTTCTATTGTTGATTTAAGAGAAGAGCTTAGATTGGGGAACAGAAGTATAATCAGTAAAGAGCTCTACGACAAAATAGAAGACAGATTGAACAAAAAAGAACAAATAATGTTATTTATAAATAGAAGAGGTTATAACAGCTTTGTATCCTGCAGAGAATGTGGCGAAGTAATAAAATGTCCTAAATGCGATGTGTCGCTTTCGTTGCACAATAATGGTTTTATGATGTGTCATTATTGTGGTCACATAGAGAGAGAACCAAAGCAATGTCCGAAATGCTCGTCCAAACTGATTGGTGGCTTTGGAACAGGCACAGAGAAGGTTGAAGAGGAGATAAAAAGATTGTTTCCAGAGGCAAGAACTCTTAGGATGGACAAGGATACTACTTTAAGAAAGGGAGCTCATGGTGACATACTAAACAGATTTATAAAACATGAGGCTGACATATTAGTTGGGACACAGATGATAGTGAAGGGTCATGACTTTGCAAACGTAACATTAGTTGGTATAATGCTGGCGGATATGTCACTATTTTCAAATGATTATATGGCTGGCGAGAGAACTTTTGATTTGTTAACTCAGGCAGCAGGAAGGGCTGGTAGAGGTGACAAAAAGGGTGAGGTTGTTATACAGACCTATCAACCTGAGCATTATGCTATAGTTGCGGCTGCCAAGCAGGATTATGAAGGCTTTTTTGACATGGAGATGTCATATAGAAGAATAATGAATTATCCACCTGTTTATAACATGATGGTGGTTCTATTATCGGGACCTGATTATGATGAGACTGTAAGCTTTTCTGAGCTTATCGCAAAAGAACTAAAAGCAGAATGCAGGGATAAGTCAAGGCTTAGAATAATTGGTCCGGGCGATGCAACTATTTCTAAGATGAATGATTTGTACAGAAGAGTTATATATATAAAGTGTCAGTCGATAGAAGACTTAAAATCTACAAGAGAGAAAATAGAAGAATATAAACATGAGAATATAAGTATTACATTAGATGTTAATCCTGTAATGGCATATTAAATGTTTATAAAATGGAGGTAAAATATGGCAATAAGAAAAATTCGTGTTGATGGAGATGACGTTTTAAGAAAGGTGTGTAAGCCTGTAGATAAAATGACAGGAAGAATTGAGACACTGATAGAAGATATGTACGATACAATGTATGAGGCTAATGGTGTTGGCCTTGCAGCTCCGCAGGTTGGAATTTTAAAAAGGATTGTCGTAATAGATGTATGTGATGGTGAGGCATATACTCTTATTAACCCTGTGATTGTTGAGGCGGACGGAGAACAAATTGGTGAAGAGGGTTGCTTAAGTCTTCCTGGTCTTGTAGGGACAGTAAAACGACCAAATCACGTAATATGTAAAGCATTAAATGAA
Source organism: Wujia sp. (assembly GCA_045531735.1). Lineage (GTDB taxonomy): Bacteria > Bacillota > Clostridia > Lachnospirales > Lachnospiraceae > Coprococcus_C. Next base: position 106,682 of record JAZSEO010000020.1, read on the forward strand.
AATATGGAGGAAATAACTGTAGAGGGTGAAGGTTTGCTTGCAAGAGCAATATGCCACGAGTTAGACCATCTGGAAGGCGTATTATATAAGGATAAAGTGGAAGACGGACTTTATAGTACAGAGGCTCCGGAAGAGAAATAGTACCGTTGAGTTTAAGTTGGAGGAAATAATATGAAAATAGTATATATGGGAACTCCTGATTTTGCTGTATACGCATTGGAGTCATTAATTACAGCAGGTCATGAGATAAGTGCGGTTATTACTCAGCCAGATAAAGCTCAGGGTAGAAGCAAGGCTCTTGTTCCTACTCCTGTAAAGAAAAAAGCATTAGAGCATGATATACCTGTTTATCAGCCGGAAAAAGTAAGGGATGAAGAGACTGTTAATATGCTTAAGAGTATTAATCCTGATGCAATAGTAGTCGCAGCGTATGGCCAGATTTTGCCTGAAAGTATATTGAATATTCCTAAATACGGATGTATAAACATCCATGCTTCGCTTTTGCCAAAATACAGAGGTGCAGCACCTATAGAATGGTCTATTATTGATGGAGAAGAAAAAACTGGTGTTACAACTATGTATATGGAAAAAGGTCTTGATACAGGTGATATGATAGATAAAGCAGAGATTGTGATAGAGGCTGATGACACCGGAGCGACCTTGCATGATAAGCTTGCTGAAGCAGGAGCAAAACTTATTCTTACAACTTTAGCCTCTCTGGAAACAGGAGCTGCCACAAGAACTAAGCAGAATGACGAAGAAAGCTGTTATGCTTCTATGCTTAATAAGGATATGGGAAACATAGACTTTACAAAATCAGCAACCGAAATAGAAAGACTTATAAGAGGTTTAATTCCTTGGCCTTGTGCATATACAAAAATAGATGGGAAAACAGTTAAGATATATAAGGCAGAGGTAAAAACTCTTGATAATGACGAGTACAAGCCGGGAGAGATTATAGAAGTAACCAAGAAGACATTTTCGATAGCATGTGGAAAAGATGCACTAGTAATAAGAAGTCTTCAACCAGAAGGTAAAAAACAGATGGACACAGTATCGTACCTTAATGGAAATAAGTTGAATGTAGGTATGATGGTCAATTCATAGCAACAGGAGATAACAAATGGATTCTAGAGATATAGTTCTCAGCATATTGTTGGATATTGAGACAAAAAATACATTTTCTAATATTGCGTTATCTAAAGCATTATCTAAAAATCAGTTTGAGGATAAAGCTATAAGAGCATTTACTACTCGACTTGCAGAAGGTGTAGTAGAGAAAAAAATAACATTAGATTATGTTATCAATCAATTTTCAAAAACAAAAATAAATAAATGTAAGCCACTAATAAGATGCTTGCTTAGGATGGGAACATATCAGATATTATATATGGATGGTGTGCCTGACAGTGCTGCCTGCAATGAAGCTGTCAAGCTTGCAAAAAAACATGGCTTTAGCAGCTTGTCTGGCTTTGTGAATGGTGTGCTTAGAAATATATCCAGAAACAAAGATAATATACCAGAGCCACAAGGGGATAAAACTTCAACACAATATTTATCAATAAAGTATTCTATTCCCATGTGGTTGTGTGAAAAAATAAAAGAGGATTATCCTGAAAAATATATAAAGATTTTAGAAGGCTCGTTTTGGGATAGAGATACATCAATACGTGTAAATACAAATAAAATATCAAGAGATGAACTCAAAAAGCTTATAGAAGAAGCGGGTATAGAGGTTTCGTATGGATATTATGATGACAAAGCACTTTTGCTCAGTAATTATGATTTTATAAAAAAAATACCGGGCTACAGACAAGGGTATTTTAGTGTACAGGATGAGAGTTCTATGTGTGCTATACGGGCAACCGGAATAAAAAAAGGTGATGTTGTCATGGATGTATGTGCAGCACCGGGAGGAAAAACAACCTGTGCCGCAGAGTATCTTATGGGAGAAGGAAAAGTTTATTCTATGGATATATCCGTTGATAAGCTTGAACTTATAGAAGAGAATGCAAAAAGACTGGGCTTGGATAACATCAAGATAACAGCACATGATGCTACGATTCCGTTGACTGACGCGGATATAGATGTGAAAATTGCGGATGTAGTAATTGCCGATTTGCCGTGCTCAGGTCTAGGCATAATTGGAAGGAAAAATGACATAAAATATAGAGTTAGTCCTGAACAAATAAACGAGTTAGTTGAATTACAGCGAAAAATATTAGATGTTGTCAATGCGTATGTTGCACCAGGAGGGGTGCTTGTATACAGCACATGTACAATAAACCCTCAAGAAAATCAAAATAATCTAAAATGGTTTTTAGACAGACATAAGGATTTTAGTCTTCTGGAGGAAAGATTATTTTTACAGGGAATAGATAATTGTGACGGCTTTTACTATGCTGTCATGAAGAAAGCATAGATATAAAGTAAGGTATTTCATATGGATATTAAATCAATGTATTTAACTGAATTAGAGTCGTGGGTTAAGGAAAAAGGTCAGCCTTCGTTTAGAGCAAAGCAGTTGTATCAATGGCTTCATTCTAAATATGTAGGGACTGTGGATGAAATGTCTAATCTGCCTAAAGGTTTTAGAGAGGAAATAAAAAAAGATTTTATCTCTATAGAGGAAGAAACAAGGCAAGTATCTCAAAAGGACGGAACAATTAAATTTTTGTTCCGCTTAAACGATGGACAGATGATAGAAAGTGTTTTTATGAAATACAGCTATGGAAATTCTATATGTATTTCTTCACAGGCGGGTTGCCGAATGGGCTGTAAATTCTGTGCATCTACAATAGGTGGATTGGTTAGAAATCTAACAGCGTCAGAAATGCTTGAGCAGGTATATATGGCGATGCGACTTACCGGTGAGAGAATATCTAACATAGTGGTGATGGGGACGGGAGAGCCACTTGATAATTATGATAACCTTATTAGATTTGTCAGAATTATATCCGATGAACAGGGCTATAACATAAGTCAGAGAAATATCACCGTTTCCAGTTGTGGTATTGTTCCAAGAATTTATGATTTAGCAGAAGAAAACTTATCGATAACCTTTGCCCTTTCCTTACATGCACCTACAGATGAGGAAAGAAAGGCTCTTATGCCTATAGCGTATCAATATACAATTAAGGAAACTCTGGATGCGTGTAAAGCATATTTCGAAAAAACAGGGAGACGAATTACGTTTGAATACAGTCTTGTAAAAGGACAAAATGATACTGAAAAACACGCATTAGCGTTGGCTAGACTATTAAAAGGTATGAATTGTCATGTGAATTTAATACCTGTAAATCCTATAAATGAACGCGAATATCAGCGAAGTGATGAGGATTTTATCGAAAAATTCAAATTAATACTTGAAAAAAACTCAATTAATGGTACTATTAGAAGGAGTGTGGGTAGCGATATAGATGCTGCCTGCGGACAGTTAAGGAGAAAACACCAGTCGGGAGGAATCTGATGAGATCGAGTGGAAAAACTGATACTGGAAATAAGCGTAGCAGCAATCAGGACAGTATATTCTTCTGCGATAAGCCTATTGGACCTTTGCCAAACTTGTACATAGTGGCAGATGGTATGGGTGGTCATCGAGCAGGAGACAAGGCTTCCAGAATGGCTATTGATATTACTGTAGAGTTTATACAAAAATCAACTCTTGAAAATCCTATTGCAATATTAAAACGTGCTATGATTTATGCCAACAATGAAATATACAAAGTTGCAAACAGTGACCCGGACTTAAAAGGAATGGGAACGACTATGGTAGCGGCAGTTGCCCTTGACGATAAGCTGTATGTTGCTAATGTTGGAGACAGTAGATTATATGTTATTAACAATGACATAAGGCAGATAACCATGGATCATTCCTTGGTGGAAGAATTGATTCGTAACGGTGAACTTGAACGAAAAAAAGGACGTAACCATCCGGAGAAGAACATTATAACAAAGGCTATGGGTTCTAAAGAAGAGGTTATGCCGGATTTTTTTGAGATAGATATAAAATCAGAAGATAAATACCTGTTATGTTCAGATGGATTATCCAACATGGTAGAGGATGATGAGATAAGAGATATTGTAGTTGAGCAGTTAAACTTGGAGAAAACAGCACAGGCACTTATTGATAGAGCCAACTACTATGGTGGCTCGGATAATATATCCGTTGTCATAGTATCTGAATAAACAGTTTAGGGAAAGTAACAGAAAGGATAGAAGTTATGTTAAAACCAGGAATGATATTGTGTGATAGATATGAGATACTTGAGGTTGTGGGAGCCGGTGGTATGTCTATCGTATACAAGGCAAGATGTCACAGACTTAACAGAAATGTAGCTATTAAGGTTTTAAAACCAGAGTTTAGTAATGATAAAAATTTTGTAACAAAATTTCGTATTGAGGCTCAGGCATCAGCAGGTCTTTCGCATCCAAACATTGTGAATGTATATGATGTTTACGATGATGATGGAATATATTTCTTTGTTATGGAGCTTGTGGATGGTATAACTCTTAAGGAGTATATTGCTCAAAACGGCAGATTATCTATGGACTTAGCTCTTGATTTTGCAATACAGATTGCATCTGGTCTTGAAGCAGCTCATGAAGGACATATTATTCATAGAGATATTAAACCACAGAATATTATTGTATCCAGAAATGGCAATGTTAAGGTAACTGATTTTGGTATTGCAAAAGCGGCAACATCAAATACTCTTACCTCTGGAGCTATGGGCAGTGTTCATTATATTTCACCTGAACAGGCTCGTGGTGGATATAGTGATGAGAGAAGTGATATATATTCTCTTGGTATAACTATGTATGAGATGGTAACAGGCAGGGTACCATTTGAGGGAGACAACAATGTTTCTGTTGCACTAATGCATATCCAGAGCGATATGATTCCGCCTAGACAGTATTATCCTGATATATATTCAAGCTTTGAGAAGGTTATCATGAAGGCTACACAGAAAAAGCCTGAGAGAAGATACCTTACTGCAAGTGCACTTATTGCAGATTTAAAGAGAGTAAAAAACAATCCTAATATAGATATAGTAGTTGCACCAACATCAATCACAAACAGTCCTACTCAGGAATGGACAAAAGAAGATGTTCAGGCAATTAGAGATGGAAGTGCGTTAAAGGATCCTTATGACAACAGCCAGTTAAATGCTTTTAACGGTGCTGCATATAGCACTCCTGCATACGGATATGTAAACACACCAGTATCAAACAACATGAGTGAAATACAGCCTATGCAGCAACCACCACAGCAGGGTGGATTATCTACAATTCCTGTAAATAATCAGAAAATCAATCAGCTTTTTGAGGAAGAAGGCAGTTGGGAAGATGATTATGAAGAGGAAGAAGTATACGAGAAACCACAGAAAAAATCCAGTGTTAAAAAGATACAGGATTATGACGATGAAGAAGAATATGATGACGATGGAGAAATTGATCCAAGTATAAGAAAAGCTGTTACAATCGCAGGTATTGCTGCCGCTGTTGTTATCGGAATAATCGTGATTGTTATTCTTGGAAATGTTATGGGCTGGTTTAAATCCGGCGACAAAGACAAGAAAAAGACAACAGAAGATGCTTCGACTGAGGAATCAGTTGGTGAGCTTGTAATGGAAGACGTATATGGATACATGGGTGAAGCAGCAAAAGAATATCTTGAAGATATGGGCTTTACTAATGTTAAAATTTCAGTTGAGGTTAATGACGAGGTGCAGGAAGGTCTTGTATTTGAACAGAACTACAAAAAGGGTGATGTTGTTCCTGTAGATGCAGAGATTATCCTCAAGGTCAGTGGTGGAGCAGAGCTTATTATGGTTCCTGATGTAACAGGATATGAGGATGCACAGGCAGTTACTCTTATCGAGGAAGCAGGATTTAAGGTTAGCCATGCTTATGACTATAGTGAAGAGGTTGAAAAAGACAAAGTAATCAGCCAGGAGCCTCTTGCAAATACACAGGCAGCCAAAGGCTCAACTGTTACAATAGTAGTAAGTAATGGTTCTGAGAAGCAGGAAGTTAAAATACCTAACCTTAGTAATCTTACTGAGGCAGATGCTATTGCTGCTATCGAAGGTTTAAAATTAAAGGTTGGAACAATATCAGAGGAATACAGTGATACTGTTGAGGCTGGTCGTGTTATAAGCCAGAGTCCTGCACAGAATTCTGATGCTGTAGAGGGCGATACAGTTGATTTTGTAATAAGTAAAGGTAAAGAAGAAAAAGAGACTACTTATGCAGCCAACATAAGTGCAACAATCACATATAACGGTGGTGCTCTTGATGGTCAGGCAGTAACAATATTAATAAACTTTAATGGTGAGACTGTAAATACAGTTACATCAGATGCCTTAGTGGCAGGATATTCGGTGTCTGTTTCAGGTTCAAAGGGAGGACTCACCTCACAGAGTGGTGCTGCAGAAATTATAATAAAGGACGCAGCCGGCAATGTTTGTAATGGTTCCTTCTCTATTTCAGGACCATCGACTTCTTATGTAATAGAAGAAGGCTAGTATATGCAGGGAAAAATAATTAAAGGTGTAGGTGGATTTTATTATATCCACCTACACGACAATAGAATATTTGAGTGCAAGGCTAAAGGAATATTTCGCAATCAGAATATTAAACCGGCAGTTGGCGACAATGTTGAGATAGACCTTATAGATGAAGAAAAGCTTATCGGTAATATCACATCTATTATGGAACGTTCAAATAAGCTTATTAGACCGGCGGTTGCCAATGTTGATCAGGCTGTTATTATATTTGCACTATCAAATCCTGAGCCTAACTATAATCTGTTAGACAGATTTCTTATAATGATGGACAGACAGGACGTAAAAACTATTTTATGTCTAAATAAGTCCGATCTTACAGAGTATGAGTCAGCATTAAAAATAAAACAAATCTATGAAGCTTGTGGTTATGATGTTATCATAACCTCTACTTATTCTAAGGAACAAAATTCAGGTATTTCAGAGCTAAAACAAAAAATAAAAGGTAAAACGACTGTTTTTGCAGGTCCATCAGGTGTAGGCAAATCTTCTTTGCTAAACAGCTTGAGTCCGTCAGCGTGTGCTCAGACAGGAGAAATAAGCGAGAAAATAAAAAGAGGAAAGCATACTACAAGACACTCGGAGCTTATTAATATCTCAGAGGACACATATATTATGGACACGCCAGGGTTTAGTTCGCTTTTTGTTGAAGATATGGAGCCACAGGAATTAAAAGAATTCTACAATGAATTTTTAGTATACAGTGAAGGCTGTAGATTCAATGGTTGTGTTCATATTAACGAACCTGACTGTAAAGTAAAAGCTGCAGTGGAACAGGGACAAATAAGTAGCTTAAGATATGAAAATTACAAGCAGTTATATGACGAAATAAAAGGAAGAAGGAGATGGTAAAATGAACATATTATCACCATCATTGTTGTCTATTGATTTCAACAATATAGAAAGAGATGCGAAAATATTAGACGAAGCTGGTGCGGAGTGGTTTCATCTCGATGTAATGGATGGGTCTTTTGTGCCTAATATTTCATTTGGACCACCAGTCATAAAAAGTATAAGAAAAATAACTGATAGATTTTTTGATGTTCACCTTATGATAGTTGAGCCAATAAGATATATAGATGTATTTAAGGATGCAGGTGCACAAATGATAACTGTACATTATGAAGCCTGTGAGGATTTAGATGCGACAATTGCCACAATAAAAAAAGCAGGAATAAAGGTTGGAGTCTCTATAAAGCCTAATACTCCTGTTTCTGTATTGAAGGATTATATATCAAAAATAGATATGGTTCTTGTGATGAGTGTTGAGCCGGGGTTTGGTGGACAGAAATTTATGCCTGATTCAGTTGAAAAAATTAAACAGGTTAAGGCATATGCAGAGGAATTAAATCCTAATCTTCTTATTGAGGTTGATGGAGGAATTAATTTAGATAATGTGAGCCTTGTTACTGCTGCAGGTGCAAATGTAATAGTTGCAGGCTCAGCAGTTTTCAATGGGGATATAGCTTCTAATGTTAAGTCTTTTTATGAAATTATGAATAATTAGAAGGAATAAATATGATAGAAAAGATATTAATTGTTGCAGGCGGAACTATTGATTTGCAATTTCTTTCAGATTATATAACAGATAAAAAGCCAGATTATATAATTGGTGTTGATGGAGGGCTCAACGCCTTAAATCACTTAGATATTGTTCCAGATTTTATTATTGGAGATTTTGATTCGGTTGAGCAAAACACACTCGAAAAATATAAAGAAGGTCTCAAGATGCTGACGTTAAATCCTAGAAAGGATTACACAGATACGCATATGGCATGTCTTGAGGCAATAAAGCTAAAACCTGAATGTGTAGACATTATTGGAGCTACAGGCACAAGAATAGACCATTTATCTGGCAATTTAGGCTTGCTGAAGCTTTTGTTGATGGAAGGTATTAAAGGACAAATTCTTGATGCCAATAATAAAATAACAATGATAGATAAGCATTATAAGATATGCAAAAAAGACGTATTTGGAAAATATATTTCCTGTATACCTTTTTCTGACACAGTGTCAGGTATATCTATTTCCGGATTTGAATATGATTTGGAGGATGCTACTATGATAAAAGAATATACTATAGGTATAAGTAATGAATTAAGAGAGGAGGAAGGTCACATAAGAGTAAAAGAAGGGTATTTACTTATTATGGAGACCAAGGATTAAATGTCAATTTGGATAATCGTGGCATTTATAGTATATATGTCGGGTATGCTGCTCATAGGTATATCAAGTGCCAAGAAAAACAAAAACGCAGATGATTATTTTTTAGGAGGAAGAAATTTAGGTGGTTGGGTGGCTGCTCTTTCAGCACAGGCTTCGGATATGAGTGGCTGGCTTCTTATGGGGCTTCCAGGCTGTGTTTATGCTTTTGGTACAAATCAGGCATGGATTGCTATAGGTCTTTTTATTGGTACTGTGCTTAACTGGTTGTTTATCTCAGGAAGACTTAGAAGATACACAATAAAAGCTGGCAACGCAATGACAATTCCTGAGTACTTAAGCAATAGATTTAGAGATGATAAGCATATACTTATGGCAATATCAGCGATAGTTATTGTTGTGTTTTTCCTCGTTTATACGGCTTCTGCTTTTTCGGCAGGTGGAAAGCTTTTTGATAGCTTGACTAATCTTAATTATCATCAGGCTCTTACATTAGGTGCTATAGTTATATTAGTTTATACTTTTTTAGGCGGTTTCCTTGCTGTATGTAACACGGATTTTATACAGGGAATGCTTATGCTTGTTGCAATTCTTACGATTCCAATTGTTGCAGTTATGCTTATGGGAGCAGGAAATATTATTCCGAATCTTGTTGATAGTGATTTAGGAATGGATGCAGATATTTTCTTAAATGTCATGTATGAGAATGGTGAGCCAATATCAATTAAGAGCATTGCATCTCAGCTTGCATGGGGACTTGGTTATTGTGGTATGCCACATATATTAGTAAGATTTATGGCAGTTAAGGATGAGAAAGAACTTGCAAAATCTAAAAAGATTGGTATAATCTGGGTGTTCCTTTCACTTGCTGTTGCTTGTATTATAGGAATTATTGGTAGAGCATATCTTTATCCTACTGTGTTATCTTCAGCAGATGGCTCACATGAAAATGTGTTTATAGAGATGATAAAAAAGGTATTTATTGAAGATACAAAGCTTCCATTTATAGGTGGTATATTCCTTTGCGGCGTGCTTGCCGCCATTATGTCTACAGCAGATTCACAGCTTCTTGTTTCGTCTTCATCTGTTGCAAAAGATTTGTTCAAGGGAGTATTCTTTAAAAATCTGACTGAGAAGCAGATGCTTTTAATTAGTCGTGTTACAGTTATTGTAGTTGCTGTTATCGCATATATAATTGCATGGAATCCAAACTCTAGCATCATGCTTCTTGTATCAGATGCATGGGCTGGTCTTGGTTCTGCATTTGGTCCAACAATACTCCTGTCTCTTTATTGGAAGAGAATAAATCTTCCGGGAGCAGTTGCAGGAATGGTTAGTGGTGGACTTACAGTTATTATCTGGGATTACATAAAGTTCATTGAGATGAATGGTGAGAAGGTGACACTCGGAACATACACAGGAATTTATTCGCTCTTAGTAGGATTTTTCTTGAGTCTTGCTCTTATCGTTATTGTATCACTTGCTACTCCAAAGGTAAGCGATGAAATCATTCAGGAATTTGAAGATGTAAAGAACGGAAATATATAATTAGATACAAACAAAAAATGCCGGTAGGATTAACCGGCATTTTTCTGTATAATTAAAGAGAGGATTTATGAAAAAAACTTTAATTAAAGTATAGAACTAAAATATGAACAAAGTATGACAAGATTAACAACATTGTGTAAAAATGTTGTGACTTTTCGTGTAAATGGGGAGAAAAACGAATGTTTAAGCTTAAAATAATAGTTGTTGGAAAAGTTAAGGAAGAGTTTTATAGAAATAAGATTAATAAATTTGTTAATACAATAAGAAAAAAATGTAGCATAGAGATTATAGAACTTGAAGATGAAAGTATACCTAAAAATGCAAGTGGAAGCATAATATCACTTGTGAAAGAAAAAGAAGGAAAAAGAATATTAGAGAATATAGATAATCAGGACTATGTAGTTGCATTATGCATAGATGGTAAAATTACTGGTGATAAAGAACTGGCGTATATATTTTCAGATAGAATAAATATGGAAAATGAAAATATAGTTTTTATTATAGGTGGTTCGCTGGGACTTTCTGATTATGTAGTAAAACGAGCAAATTATAAACTCAGTTTTTCCAGAATGACCTTTCCCCACCAGCTTATGAGAGTAATGCTGCTTGAACAAATAGACAAAGCATTATAATTATTTATGGTAGGTTATGTTGTTTAGTATTGTGTATGCTCTGTAAATCTGTTCAGTTAGTACAACTGTCGTAAGCTCAATACTCATAGAAAAAGAAGATATATGAAATTCTGAAACATGCGATAATTTTTCGAGTTGGAAATTGTCTGTAACAAAAAATTCTATGCAAGAAATTCCCTTTAGGTTAATGTTTTGGATCATCTGTGCGAGCTCTGGGGATGTGCGAGTCTTTGGACCTGTTGTGAGAATGAATTTCTCAGAGCTTTTGTTAAGTGTAAGTTTTTCAAAACTTTTATAGGTTTTAATTGATACCTTGCAAAAAGGAGATGTACGTTTGATATATTCGTCAACAGCTTTTTGGTAATCGGTGTCAATTTTTTTTGTATCAAGATGAATTAAAATTTCCATATTTACTCCATAAAAAATAATTTCTTAAATTTTATCATATATCTTCAAAATTATCAAAAAAAATGATATTATAACTATAACTGAGCTTTAATTATAAAAATTGTAAGAGGAAATATAAATGGACAAAAAAATACTTATTCTAGATATTGATGGTACGCTTGTTAATTCAAAAAAAGAAATAACTCCGAACACACTAGAGCATTTAATAAAAATACAGGAGATGGGCCATGTTGTAGCACTTGCTTCAGGAAGACCATATCCTGGAATGAAAAAGTATGCTGAGCAGCTTAAACTAGATGAGTTTGGTGGGTATGCCATATCATTTAATGGAGGAAGAATCATAAATTGTAAGACACAGGAAGCAGTAGTAGAGAAAAGAATACCTAATCGATTTGCGAAAATTATATATGATTATGCAATTAAGCATGGGATAGGGATGGTAACTTACAAGGGCAACACGGTTATTACAGGCACAGAAATTGATGAATATATGCAATATGAAGCAAGACTTAACTGGATGGTTATTGAAAAAGTCGAAGATTTTTTAGCTACTGTAGATTTTGATATGGTAAAATGTCTGCTTACTGCACCTCCGGATATAGCGGAAAAGCATGAAAAAGCATTGTTTGAGATGCTGTCACCAGAATTAAATGTTTTTCGTTCGGAACCATATTTTATTGAAATTACTACAAAGGGAGTAGATAAGGCAGAATCTATAGACAGTCTTCTTAAAATCATAGATATTCCTAGAGAAAATTCGATTTGTTGTGGGGATGGTTTTAATGACTTAACAATGGTAAAGTATGGTGGAATAGGAGTCGCTATGGAAAACGCACAACAGATTGTTAAGGATAACGCAGATTATATTACAGCGTCGTGTGATGATGAGGGTATAGTGGAAGTAATAAAGAAATTTATAATGTAAGAGGATGCAAATTTGGAAAAGAAAATAATATCTACCAAAGCGGATACGCTTTTAGCTATCAAGGATTTGGTTAAAAAATCTAATATAGAAGATATGCTTGTTGTTACAGCTGGAGAATTCATGCGCAAAAAAATGGAAATATTTCATAATGTCTATGAGCATTTCAAGGGAGATAAAATCGTTATACGAAGTTCTCCTTCAAATGAAGAAGATGTGGTAGCAGTAGATGAGCTTCATCTTGCCAATGTGTTAGGTGTGGATTCGGGAGATTCTGAACAAGTGTGTGATGCGATATTAAGCATTTTTAAAACCTACATAAAAGGAGAACTCACAGTTGAAAGTGTAGAAACAATAAAAGATGAACAGGTTCTTATACAGAGAGAATCTAAAAACATCATCCTGTCCGGTGTAGTGTTTACGCGGGATATTATAAACAACAGACCATATTATATGGTTAATTATGATGCTAACAGAAAGACAGATTTTATTTCAACAAGTAGAAATGAAAGAACCCTTTGGATTGCGAGAAATGTATCAAGAGAATTTTTGGATGTCAAATTCTTAAAGCTTTTAATGGCCATAAGAGAGATTGAAGAAATTTTTTCCGAGGAAGAAGCTTTAGATATTGGATTTGGCATAGATGATAAAAACAATATAATTATTTTCAGAGTTAGGCAGTTGGCAAAGCTTATTGGAAAAAGCAAGACCATGACAGACAGAGAGTTTGCAGATACCAAAGCATTTGCAAAATGTAGCTATTTGGATACAGGACATATATTGTCTGATATGGCGTACTGTAAGATTGCTGAGTTGATTGGTCATAATCCAAGACCTCTTGATTATTCCATAGTGAAAGAGTATATCGCATCAAAATCATGGAATAGAGGTCTTTGTGATTTGGGTTATTCTTATGTACCGGAGAGCCTGATTCAAAAGGTTGGAAACAAACCGTATCTTTCTGTGAGCTATGCTTTTGAGGGGCTCACACCAGAGGATTTGAATTCGCAGCTTAAGTTTAAACTTTATGGATATTATGAAAGCAAATTGAAAAACGATAAAACTATACATGACAAATTTGAAACTGAGGTAGTATATAGTAGCTTTGATTTTTCTACAGATAAAAGACTTGTGAGCTTGCAGGAGGCAGATTTTTCAGAGATGGAAATACAACAGATACGCAGTTCCTTATACAAGCTTACTAAAGATGCTATATTCTCTTATGATGAAATAACAAATACAGATAAATCAGCACTTCTTTTACTTATAAAAACAAGAAGACAGATAAATGATGGTTCGCCTATAGAAGAAACTAACGTAATGAAGCTTCATAAATATATTATGGAATTAAATGATTCCATAAAAAAATATGCGGTACAACAGTTAGCAAGACAGGACAGATATTCTGCAATGGCACAGAATTTCTGTGAGTCTCTGGTTAAACAGGGGTACTTTACTGACGAAGAAATGAAGGCGTTTAAAGCTTCGGTTCCTACTGTATATACGGATTTTGATAGGGATTTCGACAGCTTTATACATGGTGAAACAAGCTTAGAAGAATTTAATGATGCATATGGCCAGCTTCGAATGAGTACATACAATATCAGGACAGATTGCTATAAAGATATGAGCTTTGAGGTTATACCGAATTCGCCATCAAGGAAAGACAGAAAACAAATTGAAGCGAAATTGTTGGATACACAAAAGCTTATGCAGGCATTAAAGGATGCGGGTTTAAATATTTCACCTGAAAAATTTATGGAATTTATGATTAAGGCAATAAAAAATCGAGAGTATTTTATGTTTGAATACTCTAAATCCATAAGTTTGATGCTTGATATAATAATTCAGTTAGGTTCGATAATAGGTATTGCCAGAGAAGATATGTCGTATTTGGAGATACATGATTTATTAAGCTATCATAGTAGAGAATCTTATATTCAGGCGACACAGACAAATCGCAGTATTTATCATTCCAATACATATCTGGTGTTGCCAAATGTTATATTTGACGTTGGGGACATAGACGTCATTGGTAAGAGTTAAAATAAGAAGGTGATATTTGATGACAAAAACTAAATTAGTGGTTATTTTTCCAGGACGAAATTATAGTGTTGATAAACCACTGCTTTATTATGCAGGAAAAGTTTTTGAGAATAGGGAATATGATGTAGTAAGATTGCATTATAACTACAAATTAAAAGCAGATAAAGAAGATATACCAGCTCTTATCGAGGAGGCTAAAATTCATGTAATTAAAGCGTTGAGCAAGGTTGATTTTAGCAAATATGAGGATGTTGTGTTCATATCAAAAAGCATGGGAACTGCTCTGGCTGGATATGCAGAGCTATATTTTAACGTAAAGGCCAGACATGTATATCTTACACCAGTTGCAGATGCACTCAAATATATTTCCAGTGGTAAGGGGATAGTTGTTTCTGGAAAAGAGGATAAAATATTAGATAGTCGCAAATTAAAAATATACTGTGTGGAACAGGATATTGCATTAAAGCAGTTTGAAGAGGTTGGACATACTCTTGAACATCCTCAGGATATGAATAAAACCTTTGCTGTGCTTATGGTTATAATACGAATGTACAGGGAGTTTTAATTGATTTAATGCATGCTATAGTGTATAATAGCAATTAATGCTATGACAAGATAAAAGGAGGAAGAAATGGGTTTTTTTAAAGATTTTAAACGTGATTTTGCCCAGGCAGTTAATGAACTTATGCCTGATAAAGATGAGTTGGCTAATGAATTTGACGATGAAGATATGGTCAACACATTTGATGATAACGATAATATGGATATAGCTCCGGAAGATTTACTTGAAGATTTAGACGATTATACTATAGATGATAAAATTGCTCCTGCTTCAAAGGTTAAGGAAGAAGAGGAGGAACTTGAAAGACCGGAAACAGATTATGAGGAAGAGGAGACAGAGGAAGAAGACAATCTGTTTGATAACATTCCTGATGCAGAAATTATTACTGAACCAAATGAGGTTCCTATTGAGGCTGTGGAGGACGAAATTCTTGCTCAGAATATGATGTCTGAGCTTTTGGGTAACGATTCATCTGAAGATACAGAGCTTGAGGAAGAACCAGAAGACGAGCTTGTTGAGCTTGATAATTTAGATGAAAAAAATATGTTAGAAAGCATGGAAGAAGCTTTGGGGTTGGATGGTGATACAGAAACCTTAGAAGAAATGAAGAATTCTATGTTGAGTGAGGAACTCATGGATGTCGATTTAAATAAGGCAGTTGAGGAGGCTCTTAATGCACAGCGCATGGAGCTTACTGAAGATATGGATGAAACTGTTGATGAGGTTGAAGAAAAAAACGAGTCGGCAGAGCCTGAAATAGAACCTGAAATTGAGTCTGAGATGGAGCCTGAAATAGAGCAGGCTGAAGATGATGAGGAGGACAGCATGGCAGAGATTAAGAACGCGGAAGACATTGAAAATATGATGAAGGATAAAGAGCAGGAGGTCGAAAGTATATTGACTGACGACACTGCGTACATCACAAAAGGAACTGTAATAAAAGGTGATATTGAGACTGATGGTGGTATTGACATTATCGGTGAAGTACAGGGAAATGTTACTTGTTCAGGTAAGCTTATCGTAGGTGGAACTGTTCAGGGAAATGTGACAGCCGGAGAAATCTATGCTAATGCAGCAAAAATAGAAGGCGAGATAACAACAGAGGGAAGTGTTAAAATAGGTGTAGGCTCAGTTGTTATGGGAAATATTGCTGCTACCTCTGCTGTTGTAGCAGGTGCAGTTAACGGAGATATTGATGTGCATGGGCCAGTTATTGTTGATTCAACAGCAGTAATTATGGGTAACATAAAATCACGTTCAGTTCAGATTAACAATGGTGCAGTTATCGAAGGTTTCTGTTCACAGTGTTATTCAGAGATAGATGTAAAGAGCTTTTTTGAGTAGGAGACTAGAATATGGAGATGAAAAGAATACTTCTCAAGCTTAGCGGAGAGGCACTTGCTGGAGATAAAAAAACTGGTTTTGACGAGGCGACAGTTGTAGATGTAGCAGGTCAGGTAAAAAAGATTCTGGATAAAGGTATTCAGGTAAGTATAGTTATTGGAGGAGGTAATTTCTGGCGAGGAAGAACCTCTGAAAATATGGATAGAGTAAAAGCAGACCAGATTGGAATGCTGGCTACAGTGATGAACTGTATTTATACTGCTGATATGTTTAGAGCATCAGGTATAAAGACGCACATTATGACACCATTTGCCTGTGGCAATATGACAGAGCTTTTTAACAAAGACAAGGCAATAGAGTATCTCAACAGAGGAGAAGTAGTTTTCTTTGCAGGAGGCACAGGGCATCCGTATTTTTCTACGGATACAGCTACAGTACTTATGGCTATTGAGGTTGAAGCGGATGTAATTCTTTCAGCTAAAGCAATAGACGGTGTATATGACAGTGATCCTAAGTTAAATCCAAATGCCAAAAAGTATGATTCCATGAGCATTAAAGATATAGTAGACAAAAAGCTTGGTGTAATAGACCTTGCATCAGCCGTTCTTGCTATGGAAAACAAAATGCCAATGATGCTTTTTGGATTAAATGGAGAAGACAGTATTGTCAAAGCTGTTACAGGTGGATTTACCGGAACGCTTGTTAAATGTGACTAAAACTAAAAGACAAATATAGATTTCAGGAGGAAATAAAATGTTAACACAGTATGAAAGCAAAATGGAAAAAGCTGTAGAAAGCTTAAAATCAGAGTACACAACAATCAGAGCA
This sequence comes from Wujia sp., assembly GCA_045531735.1. Taxonomy (GTDB): domain Bacteria; phylum Bacillota; class Clostridia; order Lachnospirales; family Lachnospiraceae; genus Coprococcus_C. The sequence goes on from JAZSEO010000020.1 coordinate 123,704, forward strand.
GGAAGAGCAAATCCACATATTTTAGATAAGCTCAGAGTAGATTATTATGGCTCTGCTACACCTATTCAGCAGGTGGCTAACGTAACAGTTCCAGAGGCTAGAACTCTTATGATTACACCTTGGGAAGCAAGTCTTGTAAAGGAAATAGAAAAAGCAATTATATGTTCAGATTTAGGTGTAACACCTAACAATGATGGAAAAAATGTTATCATTAATTTCCCAGAACTCACAGAGGAAAGAAGAAAAGAACTTGCAAAAGACATCAAGAAGAAGGGTGAGGCTGCTAAGGTAGTAGTTAGAAATGTAAGAAGAGATGCAAATGATGCATTAAAGAAGATGAATAAGGCAAATGAGCTTTCAGAGGATGAGCTTAAGACAAATGAAGATAAGGTTCAGAAGCTTACAGATAAATATGTTGCTGATATAGATAAAGCAATTGATGAAAAGACAAAAGAAATACTTACTGTATAGAGGATATTGTTTTGAAGAAAATCATAGATGGAGAAGAACTGAATATTCCGACACATGTAGCCGTAATTATGGATGGTAATGGTAGATGGGCAAAAAAGCGTCTAATGCCTAGAAATTATGGACACAAAGCCGGTGCAAAGGTCGTAGAACAGATATGTGAGGATGCTCATAATTTAGGAATAAAATACCTTACTGTTTATGCTTTTTCCACAGAGAACTGGCGTCGCTCGGTTGAAGAGGTTACTGGTATTATGAATCTATTGCGCTCGTATCTGCAGGATTGTATAGAACGTGCGTCAAAAAATAATATGCGAGTAAGAGTTATTGGTGACAGGACGGCTTTGGATAAAGATATTGTAGAAAAAATACAAGAGTTGGAAGAAAAAACGTCTATATATGACGGACTTAATTTCACTATTGCGTTAAACTACGGAGGTCGAGATGAGATAAGACGAGCTGTAAAAGAAATTGCCATAGGAGTTAAGGATGGAAAAATTGCTCCTGATGATGTGGATGAAAGTCTTATTACATCGATGCTTGATACAAAGGATATTCCAGATCCAGATCTTATGATTAGAACGAGTGGAGAACTTCGCCTATCAAACTATCTTGTATGGCAGCTTGCATATACGGAGTTTTATTTTACAGATGTACTTTGGCCTGATTTTGATATAGAAGATTTAAAAGAGGCTATAAGATACTATAATGGAAGAGAAAGAAGATACGGTGGGGTAAAATAAATGTTTAAAACTAGATTATTAAGTGGTATCGTACTAGTTATACTGGCGGTTGCAGTTTTATATTTTGGAGGATATGTGACAGCAATAGCAACATTTTTGCTTGCGATTGGTGGCGTGTTAGAGCTTTTGAGAATATATAAGCTTCACAACAAAGCTATAGGTTGGGTTGCATATATATTTACAGCGGTTTATTTTGCATTGTTAGTGTTTGATTACAGCCAATATGTTATGCCTGCAATTATTGTCTTTGTACTTGCGGTGCTTGCAGTTTATGTAATAACATATCCCACATACACAGACAAAGATGCGGCTGCTGTAATATTAGCATTTTTATATGTTACAGTTATGATATCGTATGTGTACCTTATAAGAGATATGCAATATGGTGGAGCCTTTGTAGTTCTTATATTTGTGTGTTCGTGGGTTAATGATACATGTGCATATTGTGTAGGTGTTACATTAGGAAAACACAAGATGACCCCTAAGCTTAGTCCTAAAAAAAGCATAGAGGGACTTATTGGTGGAATTGCCGGTTCTGCAATCGTTGGAGCATTATATGGTATATTTATTAACAAAAACGTATATGAATTAAATAATGCACCTGTTATTTTTGCAGTTGTAGGTGCCGTAGGTGCTTGTGTTGCTGTTATAGGTGATTTGGCAGCATCTGCAATAAAGAGAAACAATGATATAAAAGATTACGGAAAGCTTATACCGGGACATGGCGGAATATTAGACAGATTTGATAGTATAATATTTACTGCACCTATTATTTATTATTGTTTAAACTTTATGATTGGATAGTCCGGGAGGTTTAAAAGTGAAAAAAATAGCAATAATAGGTTCAACAGGCTCGATTGGAACACAAACTCTTGATATTGCAAGAGCAAACAAGGATTTGAAGATAGTTGCGTTGGCGGCTGGAAACAATATAGAGCTTTTAGAAAAACAGGCGAGAGAATTTAAACCTGATATAGTAGGAATTTGGAGTGAAGACAAGGCAAAACAATTAAGTGAAGCCTTGTCTAACTTTGATATAAGGATTGTTTGGGGAATGGAAGGTCTATTAGAGATAGCCAGATATTCAGAGTCCGACATACTTGTCACTGCTATTGTTGGAATGATAGGAATAAAGCCTACAGTAGAGGCAATAAAAGCGGGCAAGGATATTGCACTAGCTAACAAAGAAACCTTAGTTACTGCTGGTCATATCATAATGCCATTGGCAAAAGAAAAAGGCGTTAGAATTTTACCTGTAGATAGTGAGCATTCTGCTATATTTCAATGTGTTCACGGTGAACAGGGAAATAAAATTAGCAGACTTCTTATAACTGCTTCGGGTGGACCTTTTAGAGGCAAGGATATAGGGTTTTTACAAACAGTTAAACTGGAGGATGCACTTAAACATCCTAACTGGTCGATGGGTAAAAAAATAACCATAGATTCAGCTACATTGGTTAATAAGGGACTTGAGGTAATAGAGGCAAAATGGCTTTTCGATATTGAGCCAGAAAACATAGAAGTTGTAGTTCAGCCACAGAGTATAATTCATTCTATGGTTGAGTTTGAAGATGGCTCAATTAAGGCGCAGCTTGGAACCCCTGATATGAAATTGCCAATACAATATGCTTTATATTATCCGAATAGAAGATATCTATCTGGCGATAGGTTAGATTTCACAGCACTTTCGGGAATAATAATAGATAAACCAGACAGAGAAACCTTCAAAGGCTTGGATTTTGCATATAAGAGTATCGCTATTGGTGGTTCAATGCCTACAGTTTTTAATGCCGCAAATGAAAAGGCAGTTGCAATGTTCTTAAATAGGGACATAGAATTTTTACAAATATATGATATTATTGAGGAATGTATGAATGCCCATGAAGTGATTTCAAATCCGACACTGGAACAGATTTTTGAAACTGAGCAATGGGTATATGAATTTATTAGGAGTAAATATTAGATATGAATATTTTATTGATTATTCTTATATTTGGCGTGATAGTTTTCTTCCACGAGCTAGGCCATTTTATTGTCGCAAAGCTTAACAAAATTGCTGTTACAGAATTTGCTATAGGTATGGGACCTGCGATTGTATCCTTCAAAAGAAAAGAAACAAAATATTCGCTTAGAATATTGCCTATAGGTGGATATTGCCTCATGGTAGGAGAGGATGAAGAATCAGAGGATGAGAATGCCTTTGGTAATAAGCCTGTATGGGCTAGAATGCTTGTTGTCGTAGCTGGTCCAATGTTTAATTTTATATTGGCATTTGTGTTTTCTATAATCCTTATACATTATACAGGCTGTGACCCGGCTACTTTAAGTACCGTTGTTGAAGGCAGTCCGGCGGCGGAAGCTGGAATAGAGGCTGGAGATGAAATAATAGAGTTAGATGGTAACAATATCTACAATTATAGAGAGCTTCTTTTATATTTACAGATTAATGATCCTTCAAAGCCTATAGATTTAGTTATGGAGAAACCTGACGGAACACAGTATGAGGTTACTGTTACTCCTGAGTACAATGAAGAATACGAAAAATATATGCTCGGTGTTTCAGGTGGATATGTTGCCTCTGACGGTATAGGCATGGATTTGAAATATGCGGCATTAGAGCTTAGATATTGGGTAAAAGCCACACTTGAAAGTCTTAAAATGATTGTAACTGGCGGAGTTGAAAGCGGAGACATTATGGGACCTGTAGGTGTAGGTGGAGCAATTAATGATGTTATTGAGGAAGTAAAAGAAGAAAGCGATTCAAAGAAAGAGGCTATCATTAATATAGTTCTGAATATGCTCAATTGGTGTATACTTTTGAGTGTTAATCTCGGAATAATGAATCTTCTTCCTATACCTGCATTAGATGGAGGTAGATTACTGTTCTTAATCATAGAAGCTATACGAAGAAAGAAAATACCTCAAGATAAAGAAGCGGTAGTAAACTTAATTGGTTTTGCATTACTTATATTGCTTATGGTTGTAGTATTCTTTAATGATATAAAAAATGTGTTCTTTTAAAGTATAACTAATAAAAATGACTGTGAGCATATCGGGAAAGGACTTGTTTATGGATAAGGTGATTCATAGAAACAATACAAAAGTAATTAAAATAGGAAATGTGGCTATAGGTGGTTGTAATCCAATAGCTATACAATCTATGACGAACACAGAAACATCGGATGTTGAGGCAACTGTAAAACAGATACTCGCATTAGAGGATGCAGGCTGTCAGATTGTTCGCTCGACAGCTAACACTCCTGAAGCAGCATGTGCCTTTGAGGAAATAAAAAAACACATTCATATACCTATAGTAGCGGATATACATTTTGACTATAAGCTGGCTATAATGGCTATGGAGCATGGTGCAGATAAAATACGAATTAATCCGGGAAATATAGGTGGCGAGGAAAATCTTAAAAAAGTTGTAGAGGTTGCGAAAGCCAAGAATATACCTATAAGAGTTGGAGTTAATTCAGGCTCATTAGAAAAAGAACTTGTGGCAAAATATAACGGTGTCACAGCAGAAGGTATTGTTGAAAGTGCTTTAGACAAGGTATCTATGATAGAGAAATGTGGATATGACAACATAGTAATAAGCATCAAATCATCAGATGTAATGATGTGTGTTAAAGCACATGAACTTATTGCAGATAAAACTCCATATCCATTGCATGTAGGAATAACTGAGTCAGGAACCTTATATAGAGGAAATATTAAATCTGCGGTAGGACTTGGTCTTATTTTAGGTCAGGGAATTGGCGATACCATAAGAGTTTCACTTACAAGTGATCCTGTAGATGAGATAATATCTGCTAAAACAATATTAAGAACCTTAGAGTTACGTAAAGATGGAATAGAGCTTGTGTCATGCCCTACCTGTGGAAGAACAAAAATAGATTTAATTGGGTTGGCAGCTAAAGTAGAAAAGCTTATACAGGAATATGACCACTTAAACATAAAGGTTGCTGTTATGGGCTGTGTTGTAAATGGACCAGGAGAAGCAAAAGAGGCTGATTTAGGAATTGCAGGTGGTAATGGTGAGGGCTTATTGTTTAAAAAAGGCGAGATATTAAGAAAGTTACCACAGGAAGAGTTGCTTACAGCGTTAAAATGTGAGCTGGATAATTGGGAGGAATAAAACTTGGATAATAAACTTTTTAGAGAGGTTTTTCCGGGTTTGAAATTAGGAAAAGATTTTGATGACCTGATAGGTCAGACTACAGTCGAAAAAATAACCATGTTCAAATCAAAAAAGAAGATGGTTATTTCTATTTCAAGCCACAATTTAATAGCGAAAGAGCTTATATATAAAGCGGAGGAAATGCTTTCTGAATTTGTGTTTGGAAAAAGTGGAGAAACATGTGAAATACAAGAATTCTTTGTGCTTTCAAAACAATATAAATTGCCACAACTCACCAATATATATAAGGACAGCTTTTTGGAAGAAATCAAGAGAAAAAGCTACGTGGATTATAGAATACTAAAAAGAGGAGAATGGTTCTTTAATGAGAATATTGTAACCCTTGCATTAGAGGATACCAACCTTGCTAAAAGTCATTCGCCGGTCATAAAGGAGTATCTTGAGACTACATATAAAGAAAGATTTGGAATGGAAGTGGTTGTTGGGTTTGACTTTACAGATGAGCAGAAGTCTAGTCTTAGAGCCGCTAATGAGCTTAGACTTAAGCAGGAGCTTCTTGCAATAGAACAGGCAAATGCGGAACTTCAAAAGACGAATCATAAAACTGAAACAGAAATTGAAAGCGTTGAAAATGCTGAAAAAATCTCAAATTCTGAATCAAATAAAAGCGTGGAAACTCAGCAACGAAAAGAGCAAGACAAAACAAACTCAGAAAAAAATACTGCAGGAAATGCTTCTGCAGATTTTGCTGTGCAAAAAGATAAGGCTCAAAAAGCAAAAAAATCCTATGGTCAGGACCCAGATGTATTCTACGGTAAAAACTGTGAAGCTGATGTGGTTAATATCAAAGATATGTATGATGGTGTAGGTCAGGTGTGTTTACATGGACAGATTCTTACGCTTGAAGACAGAGAACTTAGAAGTGGTAAATTTATTATAAATGGTACAGTGACTGATTTTACGGATACTATATGCTTTAAGCTTTTTGTTTCTCCTGATGATAGAGACCCGATACTTGATGAACTTGTTAAAGGCAAGTTTTACATTATGAAGGGTGTTCCTCAATATGATTCGTACTCAAAAGAGGTATGCTTTAATTCAATTGTAGGAATAAAGCCTGCAAATGATTTCAGGGAAAAACGTGTAGATACCTCGATAGAAAAGCGTGTCGAGTTACACATGCATACGGTTATGAGCGAGATGGATAGTGTGGTTGACATAAAAAAGATTATTCAGCGTGCAAAGGACTGGGGACATAAGGCTATAGCCATTACAGATCACGGAGTGGTACAGGCGTTCCCAATAGCTAACCATTGTGTGAGCAAGGATGAGGATTTTAAGATTATCTATGGATTAGAGGGCTATTTTGTTGATGATTTAAAAGACCTTGTAATTAATGATAAGGGACAGAAAATTGATTCAGAATATGTGGTGTTTGACATAGAAACAACTGGCTTAAGTCCGAGATTTAATAAGATAATTGAGATAGGTGCGGTAAAAATAAAGGATGGCAAAGTGCAGGATAAATATTCACGTTTTGTAAACCCGGAGGTTCCTATACCGTATAGTATAACAAAGCTTACATCTATCAATGACAATATGGTTCTGGATGCACCTAGTATTGAAGAAGTTTTACCGGAATTTCTTGATTATGTAGGAGATGCTATTTTGGTAGCACATAATGCCAGTTTTGATACAGGCTTTATTAAAGAGTTTGCAAAAAGACAGGGACTACCTTTCGAATATACAATAGTTGATACTATGACTTTGGCGCATATTCTCATTCCGGAGCTCGGTAAATATACATTGGACAGATTGTGTAAGCAATTTAATGTATCTTTGGAAAATCATCACAGAGCTTGTGATGATGCTGCGGCAACTGCTGAGATTTTTGTGAAGATGCTCAAAATGATTAAGGCTAAGAATATAGAGACAATTGCTGAGCTTAACATAATGGGCTCGGCATCTCCGGAGTCTATCAAGAAGGCAAAAACCTATCATGGCATTATTCTTGTTAAGAATGAAATCGGAAGAGTAAATTTATACAGACTTGTTTCGGAGTCCCATATTAACTATTTTAACCGTAGACCAAGAATACCAAAAAGTCTTATAAACAAATACAGAGAGGGACTTATAATAGGCTCAGCGTGTGAAGCGGGTGAGCTTTATAAGGCTATGCTTTACAATGAGAGTGAGGACGAGATAACGCGCCTTGCAAATTTCTATGACTATTATGAGATACAGCCTACAGGCAATAACATGTTTATGCTTGAGAGTGAAAAGATACCTGTTAATTCAGTCGAGGATTTGCAGGATGTAAACAGAAGAATAGTCGATTTAGGAAGACAGTTTAATAAACCGGTTGTAGCTACCTGTGACGTGCATTTTCTTGACCCTGAGGATGAGATATACCGTAGGATTATTATGGCAGGAAAAGGGTTTGCAGATGCGGATAATCAGCCACCGCTTTTCTTTAGAACAACAGAGGAGATGCTTGAGGAGTTTCAGTATCTGGGCAGTGATGTGGCAAAAGAGGTTGTTATTGAAAACACTAACAAGATAGCTGATATGATAGAGAAAATTTCTCCGGTAAGACCTGACAAACAGCCACCAATCATTGAAAACTCAGACGAGACGCTTACTAATATCTGCTATGACAAGGCACATGAGATATATGGTGAGGATTTGCCAGATATAGTTGTAAAAAGACTTGAAAAAGAGTTGAACTCTATAATAACAAACGGATTTGCCGTTATGTATATTATTGCGCAGAAACTGGTATGGCGTTCAAATGATGACGGATATCTGGTTGGCTCCAGAGGCTCGGTTGGTTCGTCGTTTGTCGCTACTATGGCAGGTATAACAGAGGTTAATCCTTTGCCTGCACATTATATATGTCCACATTGTTTCTATACAGATTTTGATTCTGAGGCAGTGAAGCCTTATCAGATGCAGGGACAGTCGGGATGTGATATGCCTGACAGGGAGTGCCCAAAATGTGGAACTTTGCTTAAAAAAGAAGGACATGATATACCATTTGAAACCTTCCTTGGTTTCAAGGGTGACAAGGAGCCTGATATTGATCTTAATTTCTCAGGTGAATATCAGCCAAAGGCACATGCATATACAGAGGAACTTTTTGGAAAAGGAAAGGCATTCAGAGCAGGTACAATAGGTACGATGGCGGACAAGACTGCTTATGGTTTTGTGTATAATTATTATAAAGACAAGGGCGAGGAGAAACGTCGCTGCGAAATGGAAAGACTTGCTGTAGGCTGTACAGGTGTAAAAAGAACGACAGGTCAGCATCCTGGTGGAATGATAGTTCTTCCGTCGCATGAGGAGATTTATTCATTCACACCTATACAAAAACCAGCCAACGATATGTCTACAGATATAATAACTACACATTTTGAGTACCATTCTATAGACCACAATTTGCTTAAGCTTGATATACTTGGACACGATGATCCGACAATGATCAGACGTTTAGAGGACCTTACAGGTCTTGATGCAAAGACTATACCACTTGACGACAAAGAGGTAATGTCTTTGTTCCATAACACTGATGCATTGGGAATAAAACCAGAGGATATAGGAGGAACAAAGTTGGGTTCCTTAGGTGTACCTGAATTTGGAACAGAGTTTGCCATGCAGATGCTTATTGATGCCGACCCACAGAATTTCTCTGACCTTGTAAGAATAGCAGGATTATCACATGGTACAGACGTTTGGCTTGGCAATGCACAGACTCTTATACAGGAGGGCAAATGTGTACTTGGTACAGCAATCTGTACTCGAGACGATATTATGATATATCTCATAAACATGGGACTAGAGTCGGGTCTTGCGTTTACTATTATGGAAAGCGTAAGAAAAGGCAAAGGCTTAAAGCCTGAGTGGGAAGAGGAAATGACTGCACATGGAGTACCAGACTGGTATATCTGGTCATGTAAGAAGATAAAATACATGTTCCCTAAGGCGCATGCGGCGGCTTATGTTATGATGGGCTGGCGAGTTGCATATTACAAGGTAAATTACCCTCTTGCATATTATACTGCGTTTTTCAGTATCAGAGCTTCTGCCTTTGACTATAAGCTTATGTGTCAGGGAAAGGAAGCGTTAGAAGCAAATCTTGCAGAGTTTCAGAAAACACCTAAAGACCAGCAGACTGCTACTATCAAGGATACAATAAGAGATATGAAGATAGTTCAGGAGATGTATGCTCGAGGAATAGAATTTATGCCTATAGACATATATAGAGCAGATGCACAGCGATTCCAGATTATAGATGGTAAAATAATGCCAAGCTTTGGCTCTTTGCCGGGAATGGGAGCAAAGGCTGCACAGCAGTTACAGGAGGCGGCTACACAAGGTCCATTTACCTCTAAGGAAGATATTAAAACGAGAGGAAAAGTGTCAAAAACCATATTGGATGACATGGAAGAGCTTGGTTTGTTAAATGGTTTACCTGAGACTAATCAGTATGATTTCTTTAGCATGTTACAGTAAAGAATAATAAAGAGTTGCTATTTTTGGGTAAATATATTAAAATAGCAATATATGTTTTAAAGGACGTGATGAGATGAACAATCAAAACACACAGGATATCGGAATAATTAGAGAGACTATGATTGAGGTGCCTGATATTTTAGCACAGGTATACGAGGCTCTCTCTGAAAAGGGCTATAATCCTGTTAGCCAGATAGTAGGTTATGTTATGAGTGGCGACCCTACTTATATTACAAGCTATAAAAATGCAAGAAGTCTTATTATGAAGGCTGAACGAGATGAGATTATTGAGGTTTTGTTAGAAAACTATATTGATACAAGACTCAAATAATATTTCTGTTATAAAAAACTATGATTATGGATATAGTCAGTATGGGAAATATCTCATTGTGATTATATCCTTAATTAGTGTACGAAAGGTTATGCGTTTTGAGGATTATTGGATTAGATTACGGAACAAAAACTGTTGGAGTGGCGATTAGTGACGAAACAAAGCTTATTGCCCAGCCATTTGTCACTATAGAGAGAAAGCAAGCTAACAAGCTTCGTCAGACATACGCTCAGATAGAGTCTATAATAAAAGAACAGGATGTTGAGCTTATTGTTCTCGGTTTGCCTAAAAACATGAACAATACAGAGGGTGAGAGAGCTGAAGCAACCTATGAATTTAAAGAGGCTTTGGAGAGAAGAACAGGGCTTGATGTAGAGCTTGTAGATGAAAGATTAACCACTATAGAAGCGGACAGAATACTTGAGGATACTGGTGTTGCACATAGCGCACGTAAAGAACATATAGATAAAATGGCGGCTGCCATTATATTGCAGAATTATCTCGATAAAATTAACATGACAAAATAAAACACAAAGTATTAATTTAGATTGGATTTGAGTAATTATGGAAAACAAAAACGAAAAAATTGTATTCGAAACAGAAGATGGAACAGAAGAATTTTATGTTCTGGAGCAGACTATGCTTGGCGGAATAAATTATATACTTGTAACTGATGACATAGACGGTGAGGAGGGAAGCTTTCTTATACTTAAAGAGGGCGCTTCAAGTGAAGATGACTTCGCTTCTTATGAGGTCTTAGAGGATGAGAACGAGCTAAAAGCAGTAATAAAAGTATTTGACGAATTACTGGATGATTTTGATTTGGAGGTATAAAATTGAAAGAAAATTTAAATAAGCCGGTGAAGATTATTCCTTTGGGCGGACTGGAACAGATAGGAATGAATATCACTGCAATAGAGTATGAGGACAGTATCATAGTTATTGACTGTGGACTTGCCTTTCCTGAGGATGAAATGTTGGGTATAGATTTGGTTATTCCTGATGTGACATATCTAAAGGAGAATGCTGACAAGGTAAAAGGTCTTGTTGTGACTCATGGTCACGAGGACCATATTGGCGCCATACCTTATGTAGAAAATGAAATAAACATGCCTATATATGCTACAAAGCTTACTATGGGACTTATCGAAAACAAATTAAGAGAACATAACAATATTAACAACATAAAAAGAAAAATAGTTAAGCATGGTCAGATAATTAATCTGGGCTGTTTCAGAATAGAGTTTATCAGAACCAATCATTCGATAGTAGATGCGGCGGCACTTGCTATATATACGCCTGCCGGTATAATAGTGCATACAGGAGATTTCAAGGTTGATTATACGCCTGTATTCGGTGAGGTGATAGACTTACCTAGATTCGGTGAGCTTGGCAAAAAAGGTGTACTTGCCCTTATGGCAGATTCTACCAATGTTGAAAGACCGGGTTATACCCAGTCAGAGAAGACGGTAGGAAAAACATTTGACCATCTTTTTGCGGACAACAAGGACCACAGAATAATAATAGCGACTTTTGCGTCGAATGTTGACCGTGTACAGCAGATTATAAATTCTGCTTACAAATATGGCAGAAAGGTAGTAGTCGAAGGTAGAAGTATGGTTAACATAATTCAGACTGCTACGGAGCTTGGATACATTAATATACCAAAAAACACATTAATAGATATTGAGTGCATTAAAAATTATCCTGATGAACAGATAGTTCTTATCACTACCGGTAGTCAGGGTGAAAATATGGCGGCGTTATCAAGAATAGCTGCATCAATCCACAACAGAGTATCGATTAAACCTGGTGATGTTGTAATATTCTCATCACATCCGATTCCAGGTAACGAAAAAGCTGTGTTTAAGGTTATAAATGAATTAGAGATGAAGGGTGCACAAGTTATTTTCCAGGATACGCATGTTTCAGGACATGCCTGTCAGGAGGAATTAAAACTTATGTATGCCCTTACAAAACCAAAATACGCTATACCTGTCCATGGAGAGTACAGACACCTAAAGAGACACGGTGAGTTGGCTGTGGAGATGGGTGTACCAAAAGAAAATGTTAAAATCATGTCTACTGGTGATGTGCTTGAAATATCAGAGGATACCTTTAATATAACAGGAAGAGTTCCGGCACAGGGTATACTTGTAGATGGACTTGGTGTAGGAGATGTTGGAAACATTGTATTAAGAGACAGACAGCATCTTTCTCAAAATGGTCTGCTTATAATTGTAGTTACATTAGAAAAAGAATCAAATCAGCTTATAGCGGGACCGGATATAGTGTCGAGAGGCTTTGTATATGTTAGAGAGTCAGAAACACTTATGGATGACTGTAGAGAGGTCGTGCAGGAAGCTCTTGATTTATGTCTCATGAGAGGGATATCTGATTGGGGCAAAATTAAAATGAGCATAAAGGATTCATTAGGAGAGTTCTTATGGAAGAGAACCAAGAGAAGTCCTATGATTTTGCCAATTATTACAGAGGTATAAAGCATGATAGAAGTAATCAATGGAAGTGTACAGCTTAATCAGAAAATTAAGCAGTCAACTGAATACCAAAATTATATAGATACAAAAAAGAAATTATGTGCTAATATGGAGTTGTGCAATCAGCTTAAAGAATTTAAAAGACGTAATTATGAATTACAGAACAGAGAAAATCCTTATGACGAAGTGAGCAATCTGGTCAGAGAATATGATGAACTGCTTCATAATTCACTTGTAAGTGATTTTCTTAGAGCTGAGCAACATATTTGCAGAATGATGCAAAAAGTATATAATTCTATTTCAGATGGATTGGAGTTTGATTATTTAGATGAGTAGTAAAACAACTAAGAAAAAAAAGAAAAAAGATACCGCAGATATAGTAAGAAAAGGTCTTAAAAAATCCTCAGGATTTACATGGGGATTGCTTGTAGATTTAGTCATTGTATTTATTGTAATAAAAGCATTTTCATATACCTTTAACTTTGCTTATAGTGTCTTTGGAGATGTATGTGCAGACCCTGTATCAAGAGAGTACAAGGTCATTGAAATACCTGCAGATTCGACTATACTTGAGATTGGAGATGCCTTAGAAAAAAATGAAATCATAGAAGATAAATACGTATTCTATGTAAAGGTAAAGGTTAAAGGTTACGGAGATAAAATTAAATCTGGCAAATATGGTCTTTCAGCATCTATGTCGTACGGTGAAATACTAGACATAATATGTGATATAGATACGGAAGAAGAGGAGGAATAGCCTTGGTTACATTAGACAGGGTATCGTCTTTTGTGAGGTCATATATAAAAGATGATGAAGGCTTGTTAGGACAGATATATAACAAGGCTTTAGATGACAAAGTGCCTGTTATGCGTCCGGAGACAAAGGAGTTTATTAAAACTCAGCTTCTGATAAAAAAACCTATCAACATCATCGAAATAGGAACAGCAGTTGGATATTCAGCGTTGTTTATGAGTCAGTATATAGCTAAAGAAGCTCATATTACAAGTATTGAACTGGATGAGGACAGAGTCAGAGAGGCAGAAGCTAATATATTAAAAGCAGGGAAAAAAGAGCAAATTAAAATCATACAGGGAGATGCGGCAGAGGTACTAAAAACCTTAACAGATTCTATGTATGATTTTGCTTTTGTAGACGCTGCAAAGGGTCAGTATATAAATTATCTTCCGGATGTAAAACGAATCATAAAAACAGATGGAGTGATAATATCAGACAATATATTACAGGATGGAGAGGTTTTGGAATCGCATTTTGTGGTAGAAAAAAGAAACCGTACCATACATGACCGTATGAGAGATTATTTATATGCCATAACTCATGATGAAGAACTTTCAACATCTGTTCTTTCGGTGGCAGATGGTATTGCAGTATCAGTAAAAAGATAAAACGTGGTGATTAAATTGGAAAATAAAATTAAAAACATAAAAAAACCAGAACTGCTTATACCGGCAGGTAGCTTAGATGTACTAAAAGTTGCTGTTGATTATGGTGCAGATGCAGTATATATAGGCGGACAGAAATTTGGGCTTAGAGCAAAAGCTGGAAACTTTACTCTTGATGAGATGAGAGAAGCGGCAGAATATGTTCACAAAGCAGGTGCAAAACTTTATGTTACTGTTAATATATTTGCACACAATGATGATATAGAGGGTGTAAAAAAATATTTTACTGACATAAAAGAAGCTGGTCTTGAGAAAGACATAGATGCTTTTATTATATCTGATCCGGGTATAATAACGCTTGCTATGGAGATGCTTCCAGAGATAGAGGTTCATATAAGCACACAGGCTAACAATACAAATTACTTAACCTATAATTTCTGGTATAAGCATGGCGCAACAAGGGTTGTTGCTGCAAGAGAATTATCGCTTAAAGAGTTAAAGACAATTAGAGATAATATACCTGAGGATATGGAGATAGAGGCGTTTATTCATGGTGCTATGTGTATATCATATTCAGGAAGATGTCTGCTTAGCAGCTATTTTACAGGAAGAGATGCTAATAAAGGAGCATGTACACATCCTTGCAGGTGGAAATATGCCATAATGGAAGAACAAAGACCGGGTGAATATCTACCTATTGAGGAGGATGACAGAGGAACATATATATTTAATTCAAAAGACTTATGTATGATTAAATATATTCCAGAACTTATAGAGGCAGGTGTCAATTCCTTTAAGATAGAGGGACGTATGAAAACTGCTCTTTATGTGGCAGCAGTTACAAGAACCTACAGACAGGCTATAGATGATTATTTTACATCTGAGGAACTGTATAGAAGCAGACAGGATTATTATGATGCAGAGATATCGGCATGCACTTACAGACAGTTCACTACTGGTTTTTACTTTGGAAAAACGGATGAGAAATCCCAGATATATGATAACAACACATACATTAAGAATTATACGTATCTTGGAACCATAGAGAATATATCTGATGATGGACTTATAACTATTCATCAGAAAAACAAATTCCTGGTTGGAGATGAGATAAGTATTATGCTGTTTGACGGCTCAAATAAAGAGACGGTTGTAACAGGCATATACGATGAGAAGATGACACCTATGGAATCAGCTCCTCATCCTAAACAGATGCTGTATGTTAAATTAGACGACATAACAGATGTAAAAAAAGGTATGATTATAAGATCAAGGCACTGCGAAGCTTAAGCAGTGCTTTTTTTTCTATTCTTGAGACATAAGAACGCGATATATTAAGCTTGCATG
This sequence comes from Wujia sp., assembly GCA_045531735.1. GTDB lineage: Bacteria > Bacillota > Clostridia > Lachnospirales > Lachnospiraceae > Coprococcus_C. Next base: position 139,148 of record JAZSEO010000020.1, read on the forward strand.
CAATATCCCGTTGAGTCATCTCATCATAGCCAAAAAGACCATATCTCATAGCAATAATTTGTTGCTCCCTTTCGTCCAGAACCTCAAAATAAACCTTTGATATTTTTTTTATACCATCGCATACGATAAGATTATTTATGATACTTTCGTCATCGTTACTAATTATATCCATGAGGTTTATTTCGTTGCCTTCCTTGTCTGTTCCTATAGGCTCATATAATGAAACCTCACGGGCTTCCTTACGCTCTTGTCTGAGTCTCATTAGCAATTCGTTTTCTATGCATCTGGAAGCGTAGGTTACAAGTCGACTACCTTTTGTATCGTCATAGGTATTTATTGCTTTGATTAATCCAATAGTACCGATAGATAATAAATCTTCGGTGCTTCTGTTGGCTGCCTGATATTTTTTGACAATATGGGCAACTAATCTGAGATTGTATTCAACCAGTAAATTTCTGGCTTCTAAATCACCGTGTCTGCTTTTTTCGAGATAAAATGCTTCTTCTTCTCTGCTGAGTGGCTTTTTAAATGTTTGCACAGTGGCCTCACACAATCCCTTTTTTATAGGATATGTGAAAAATTTAAAAAAGTGCTTTTCCCATAAAATTACTTGTATATAAATTTAATATATGGTAATGTAAATATGTATTCTATATATATGTGATTCACATATATGTCTAAAATTTATTTGTGTTTTGTTCAAACATTAATCCCGTTATTAAAATGAATTAAAAGGAAGTGATAAATCAAATAAAAAAGTATATATTTCTGTATTTTCGTGTTATAATTTCTATATTAATCTAAAGGAGGTATTTCTATGTCAAAAACAGATTCGTTGAATAAATACAATGGTTCTGGTGATATTAATCAGCGTATGAATGAATTGTTTTCTATGCTTGATGATGCTTTTGATGATATAGAAAACGGAAGAGTACAGTCTTTGGAAGATGCCTGGAAAGAAATCGAAACAATATAATTAATATTGTGATTCAATTATACAATGTATTGATATCTGAAACAGCAAAAAGGGATATCATTGCAAAGAAAAAATATATCAATGAGACGTTTAAATATGCAGCTTTTGGTGAACGTTTTATTGATAGAATAAAAAAGGCATTAAGAGAATTAAGAAGTTTTCCGCTTTCTTGTATATCTACAGAAATCAAATATCACGGAACAAGTATTTATATGAAGATTTCAGGGCAATATCTTATATTTTTTGTCGTGGATTCTCAGATACCAGAAATAATAATTTTACGTGTACTGCAAGATAAAGAAAACTGGAAATACATAATAAAAGAATGGATAAAAAAGCAGGAGTAAACCTGCTTTACAGTACTAAAGATATAAAATAAATAATTAAAAGGTGCAAAGGGTAATACAGATAGAAAAAGTATTTAAGCCCTTTGCCTTTTTTATTGTTGTGCATAGCGATAGGTATAAGTGCAAAAAGACAATATATTTGTATACCGGATGAGAATAAAAAAGTAATAATGCCAATGGCGATAAATTGTGCAAGAACAGCTTTTGTGCCTGCGTCAGGATTTTCGAGTGTTTCCTCTTTTGCTCTAAAGAAATAGAAAACTAAAATTAAAAGTAAACCGTATACACCGTAATCTATAGGCATGAAGTTATCTACGGCATAGAATACAGCTATTACAGCAAAAATATAAGGTAAGAGTACACTCTGGTGTGGCTCTATTTCTGAAAGGCGTATTTTTTTGATTAAAGTATCTATTATCCAGATTAATATAAGTCCCAGTAAAAGAGTAAAGAATATATTTAAACTTTGGAACTTGAATATATCGCCTTTTATTGCAAGGTTGAACGGCAACTGGGATAAAAGAGCAAAAACAAAAAGTCTAATCGCGTAATTTCTTACGTTTCTTGTGTGAAAATACCCCTCGACTATTAAGTAACAAAAAATAGGAAAAGCAGTTCTACCTATAGTTCTAAGTATCATATATGTATCGTATGAAAGAACACCGTCATATCCTTCCATGCCTAAGACTGCGCCGATGTGGTCGATAGTCATAGTAAGTATGGCTATTATCTTTAATGTAAATGTGGATAAATGTTTTTGATTGTTATTCATAAATAAACCTCATAATAATTTGTTTTCATATATTATAGCAAACTAATATACAGACACAAGTGTTTTTTCTTGCGTAAGCACTTTTTATGTGTTAGTGTGATTAAGTAACGATAAAAGGAGGAAAATGAAAAAATGGGATTAGATAAGTTAAACAAAAAAATAGAAATAAAAAACGAAAAAAATATAAAAATTTTGATACTGACATTAATACTACATCATGTGATGCTATATCTATTTGATATTACAGACAGATTTAGATTTAAAGAACCCTGGCCATGGCCACATAATATATCATTGTTATTAATGACGATTGTGGTGGCAGCTCCAGTTGTATTCGTGTATTTTAAATTCAGTTTAAATAAAGAAAAAGTCAACATAAAAAACTGGAAACAATATATAATAGGAATACTACTATACATACCTGTATGGTTGGTTGCACAGATAAATTATGGCAGAGCTATTCCGGCGGATTTTTCGGATTATGCAAGATATGAGGGAGATATGCTGTGGACGTTTTTTTATTATTTCTTCTGTGTAGCATTATATGAGGAGTTCATGTTCAGGGTATATGTTCAGGGAGAACTTCAAATTATTATGGGAAAAGCAAAGTTTCTTGCACCTTTAATTACAGGTATATTATTTGGTTATGCACACATTGTTAATGGCGATATGGAACAGGTACTTTTGACAACGGCGATAGGTATTGTACTTGGATACGCAAAATACTTTATAAAGGATTGTACTTTTATAAGTGTTGTTATAGCACATGGGCTTTATGACTACATATTAACGTGGGGATTACCGTTTTTTTAAGATGATAAAAATAGTTTACAATAATACAAGTTATGCTTTTCAAATAATTTGTTTTGTGGTATATTAGTGATATATATTATTTAAAATGAGAGGGAATGTGTATGCGAATTAGTACTGGTAGAAAAAAGATTCGTGTAGGTGACTTGCTTGTTGAAGCGGGGGCGATTACAGAAGAAGAGCTTCAGGAAGCGCTTGCCTACCAAAAAGAAAACGGTGGAAGAATTGGTAATGTAATATTGGAACTTGGTTTCATCAGCCAGGAACTCCTTGTTACAGTTCTCACCACTCAGATGGGTATTGACTTTATCGAACTCAAAGCATGTAAGCTTGATGAGGAAATTCTTAAGCTTGTGCCTGAGAACTTAATTAACAAATATAAAGCAGTACCAATAGGTTACGATGAGACGAACCCTAATGTCCTTCGAGTAGCTATGGCAGACCCTATGGACATCAACGCAGTTGATGATATAGGTATAGCTACTAACACACAGGTAGAACCACTCCTTGCGATGGAAGATGACATCATGGAGACTATCGGTAAATACTTCGGTAACTCACAGGCTATGGAAGCTGCTGAGCAGTATCGTAGAGAGATGGAGTCTGAGGGACTTACTACAGCAGAGGAAGAGGCATTAAACGAAGATATAGAGAACTCGCCAGTCGTACTCCTTGTTAAACAGATTATTGAAGGTGGAGTTAGACAGAGAGCCTCAGATATACATATTGAGCCTCTTGAATCGAGTGTTAGAGTCAGATATCGTATTGATGGTGCTTTAAAGCATGTTATGACATATGACTACAGTCTTCTTTCTGGTATCAGTGCCCGTATCAAGATTATCGGTGGTATGGATATTGCTGAGAAGAGAAAACCACAGGACGGTCGTATTACCATTATGGTAGATAGAAGAGAGTTTGATGTCCGTGTTTCTATTCTTCCTACAGTATATGGCGAAAAAACAGTTATGAGACTTACTTCCAAGGACGGTCTTACAAAACCTAAGAGCGCACTTGGATTTGACCCAGAGACACTTAAAGTATTTGATGGTATCCTGAGTAACCCACATGGTATTATCCTTGTTACAGGACCTACAGGTTCAGGTAAATCTACTACACTTTACACATCGCTCAGTGAGCTTAACACAGAGGATGTTAATATCATCACAGTTGAGGACCCTGTCGAGGCCAACATAGATGGTATCAATCAGGTACAGGTTAACGTTAAAGCAGAGCTTACATTTGCAGCTGCACTTCGTTCTATCCTCCGTCAGGACCCTGATATCATCATGATAGGAGAGATTCGAGACGGTGAGACTGCACAGATTGCGGTACAGGCCGCTATCACAGGTCACCTTGTTGTATCTACACTCCATACTAACTCAGCAGCATCTACAGTTACACGTATTATTGATATGGGTATCGAGCCTTATGTTGCAGGTGATGCGCTTGTTGGTGTTATAGCTCAGCGTCTTGTTAGAAGACTTTGCTCATCTTGTAAGCAGGCGAGACTTGCTGATGAGGATGAGAAAAAAGTACTTGGTGTTAAGGACTTAGAAGATGAGGTTGTTATTTATGAACCTACAGGCTGTACATTATGTGGTGACACAGGTTATGCAGGTCGTATCGGTGTATACGAGATGATGCCGGTATCAAAAGAACTCCAGGCGGTTATCGCAAAAGGCTCTACAGCAGACGTTATCGAAAAGCAGGCTTTGGAAGAGGGTATGATTACTCTTAAGATGGGTGCTGCAAAACATGTTCTTAACGGTATAACATCATTATCAGAGATGAAGAAAATCACATACGAGACAGGTGATGATTACTAAAATACATTAGCTACATTTAATATAAAGGAGAAGAGATTATGTTAGATATGAAAGAATTGCTCGCCTTTGCAGTTGAACAGAACGCATCGGACGTGCATTTGGCATGTGGCATTCCTCCTAAGCTTAGAATTCATGGTAAGCTTACTGAGGTAGAGATTGCACCGCTTACTCCTGCTGATGCAGCAGAGGCGATTGGCTCAACAATGCATGAAAGACACAAACAGATACTTAAGGAGAGAGGAGAGGTCGATTTTTCTTACGCCTCAGCCGAGACAGGACGTTTCCGTGTTAATGTTTTCATGGACAGAGGTAACATGGCTGCCGCATACAGAAAGGTAGATACACAGATACCTAGACCTGATATGTTAGGTATACCTGAAGCGGTTGTACAGTTATATAAGAAGAAAAGAGGACTTGTCCTTGTAACAGGACCTACAGGTTCCGGTAAGTCAACAACACTTGCTTCTATTATTAATAAAGCAAATGAGAACTTGACCGACCACATCATAACACTTGAGGATCCTATTGAGTATGTACATAAACACAAAAAATCAGTTGTTAACCAGCGAGAAGTTGGTATGGATACACTTAGCTACGCAAATGCTCTTAGAGCTGCACTCCGTGAGGACCCTGATATAATCCTCGTAGGAGAGATGCGTGACCTCGAGACTATTTCTACAGCGATTACCGCTGCTGAGACAGGACACCTTGTATTCTCCACACTGCATACTATTGGTGCTGCGTCTACTATCGACCGTATCGTCGATGTATTCCCACCACATCAGCAGCAACAGACACGTATTCAGCTTTCTATGGTACTTGAAGGAGTTATTTCACAGTCACTTATACCAACAGCTGATGGAAATGGACGAGTTGCAGCGTTTGAGGTTATGCTTGCTACACCAGCTATACGAAGTCTTATAAGAGATGCCAAGACTCATCAGATTCAGTCTCATATACAGACAAGTAGAGCGCAGGGAATGGTAACTATGGATGATTTCATCCTTGAGTTATATAGAAATGGTAGCATTACAAGAGATAATGCACTTATTTACGCGCAGGATCAGGCTGCTATGAAAAAACAGATGTAAATATTGTTTGTACAAAATTCACAAAAATTTAAAAAATTATCTAATAATATTGCAAAAATTTCTGTTATGGTGTAATATCGCATTAGATACAATGT
>JAZSEO010000005.1:0-2409 GCA_045531735.1 Wujia sp.
GGATATTCAAATTTTTTACCCTTTATTATTGAATGACAATACTCTGCCTCTTTAATTGCCTCAGCAGGTGTACGGGCATAAGAATAATGATAAGCACCAACGGGCATATCAACTTTTTTAGCATTTTCATAGTTGGTTTCAAAAAGAAAGTCTTCACTGCCGTCGCCCCAACCAAAGGACGAACGAATCATTGCAAACTGTATTCCGTCACTCTTGACAAGATTCCAGTCAATTCTCCCCTGCCATTTTGAAACATCTATTCCTTTATATACTGACATTTTACCCCTCCTTATCTTGGCATAATCTTTTCAAACAATGAAATGAGTTGTGGAACATAATATCTCTTATATCCCTCTTCGTTAGGGTGACAACCATCCGGTGTATTTGTCGCATTACCTGTAAGAAAAGCGTTGCTTTGCGCTGTATTCCAACCGTTCAAACCACTTTCATTGTAAGCATCATAATATGGTATTGAGTATTTGTTACAAATCGCAACCACACTATCGTGATAATTCTTATAATTTTCATAGTTAATATCACTTACTTTATGGGATATAACAAAGCAAATTGGTTTACCTGCAAAATTATCAAGTGCATAACGGAAAATAGTTTCTAATGCTCCACAAATAGTAGTTTTATCTACATCTCCTGTGTAATCGGACATAGAATAGGTGCCAAGCGAGACAGAATTCCAAACATCATTTACGCCACCCTCAAAGCAATACAAGTCAGCGTTCGGATAATTATTTTTGATATTTTCAAGATTATCAACAATAGAATGTTTTCCATGTGTTCCAGATGTTAGTCTTGCTCCACTAACACCCTTATTAACAGCAATACAGCCTGTTAAATCTTGTATTAGTTTAGCATAACCACCACCGTTATTATCTCTGTTTTCACAAATACTGTCACCGTCATATACAATTATTTTATCTTTTAATAATGGGTTACTATTAGCCTCTATGTCACCAATTCTTTTTTCGTGGTCTAATATAATATTCTCATAATCAGCAGGAACAAAAGCGTGACCAGTGTTTTTCCATTGATAACCTACAACTACTGCCTGACATTTAAGCCATTCTATAACTAATTCTGCCTCAGCCTCTTTATATCCATAAGAATAAAATTGAGCGTATGCTACTCCGTCAGGTACGGTATATTCCCCTGTTCCATTTTCAATAGAGAGTGCTGTTTCACTTTCATCATACCAAACTACACCCGGTACATACTCATCATTATTACCACTTACATAATTGAGAACATCTCCCGGCTGTACTGGTATCGTATTAGTACGAACACCGTAAGTCCCCTCGACAGTCTGTTCTATAATACCGCCTCTATCAGCAATATACTGCCAAAAGCCATCGGACTTATATTCATATTTAATTTCGGGAGGCTCAGATTCTGTATATAGATAAGTATAAATAAAATTATCTGGTAATACATATAGCTTTGTTGTATCAGTACACTCGCTTATATCGTTGGCAAATTCAGGTGTTAGCTGTGTTCTATCTGCCAACTGTTCTGCAATATATGCATTACAATCATCTTGAATTTCAGTTTTATCACTATCTGTCCAATAGTCAACTCCTTTTACTGGTGTATATCCGTCCACACCCATTGACCCATTAATACCATTTTTTATGGTTAAGGTGTTTCCGTCGTTAAATGTAATAACACTGCTTCCACCAGATTCTGTGCTTTCATCTATATCTGAAATTTGTGTTGCAGGATTTTCATCAACATTATCAAGCTTTTCCTTATACTCGTCAGTAAAATCATTTGCCGAGAGGCCTTTACCATCTTCCTTTGCGACAAAATTATTATTAGCATATTTTACCATTGCTGATTCAAGCGAAGATTTAGTTGCTTCTATTGCTTTTTCAAAATCAGCTATCAAAGCATTAAAAGTGCTATAAATAACTTTATTCTGCACAGGGTTTTTGCTTGTTTCTGACAGACTGCCGTCCACATCGGCAATCGGGTCACCGGGCTCACCCTTAAAAGCACCTGTACGGATAGCCTCAAGAAGTGCATTGATTGAAAAATCGTTTACCTTAGCAAGTGAATTGTCCGTATCAGGTGAATAGTCAAACTGGAGACAGAATTTCTTTGGTTTAATAACCTGTACCGTCTGTCCGTCTTCATCAATTTTCACAATATTGAAAAAGCACTCAACACCACGAAGTGAGGTCATTGTCACAGGAATATCATAGGTAACCGTGTTATTTTCCCCATTCAACTCAAGATACTCCGTTCTTACCTTTTTACCCATAAGTGACCGATATTCAATATAATATCTGTAGTCACCAACATAAGACGGGTCTATACTGAAAACTAATGATGTGGCATTATGCTCCCACATAACACCTGCGTTTTCGTTGATTTCCTCGTCATTTCCGGGACTTA
>JAZSEO010000032.1:0-127889 GCA_045531735.1 Wujia sp.
GTACCAATCATACCCCAAGCAGGTCCCATAGCTCCTACATTTTTCCAAAAACCAATGTTTGCCTGATGTCGTGCATCTACATTAACAAGTTCTGCCTCGAGAATACTTCTAACCAATTCTGGGTCAGTACCATCTACTATAAGCATAACTCCTTTTTTCATAAAATCATCATCTAAGTTATTAGTTGATTCCTCAAGTGCAAGCAAACCCTCACGTCTTGCAAGATTAGATAAATCTATAATTGTTTTTATCGTCTCTGCTTCATTGGCCTTTGGTAATTTGAATATCAAAGTAAAAGTTTTTAAACTTGAAACAAAGCCTTGTAATGTATTCGTAATAAGAACAGCTCCAAAAGCACCACCAAATGTAATAAGTGCAGAAGGTGGGTCAAGGAAGTTTTGTACGGCATCAAAACCTTTACCATACACCATACCAAATATCATAAGCGCAAAGGCACCTACTAAACCAATAATCGATGCTATATCCAATGTGTTTCACCTCGTATTATGCAGTATACGCTGCAAATATTTTTCTTTTATAATCTATAACAAGATCAACAACCTCTTGTTTTGTTTCGCTAACTATGTACTTCTTACCACTTGTAAGAGTAATGACTGTATCTGGAGTTTCTTCAATAATCTCAATGAGTTCTGCATTAACTATTATTTTAGTACCTTTTAGTCTTGTTACTTCAATCATCTTAATCACCAACTCCTAATATAAGATACTTGTCGACATTATAACGCATTCATTATACCATAACTAGAGTTTTATGTCTACAAAAATAAAACAAGGAAGACAACAAATCCTAGTCTGTTTTTAGGACTTGTTGCCTCCGTGTAAATTTAAATTTATTTTAGTTATTTAACTATTATCTCTTAAGATTTACAAGCTCCTCAAGCATTGAATCAGAAGTTGTTATGATTCTTGAGTTAGCCTGGAAACCTCTCTGTGTAGTAATCATCTCTGTAAATTCTGATGATAAGTCTACGTTTGACATTTCGAGAACACCCTGAGTCATTGAACCGCCATCCTCATCAACAGATCTACCAATTCCATCAAACTCGCCAGAGTTTCGTGTTGCCATATACATACCATCACCAAGAGCTTCAAGAGCCATAGGGTTTGTAAATGAAGCAACTGCAATCTGACCTAAAAGTTTAGTCTCACCATTGCTGTATACACCATAAATTTTACCGGCAGTATCGATACTTACATCATCAAGTGCACCCATCGAACGACCAGTTCCTGATGAATCAGTCGCACCTCTTACCATTTTAGCTGTTGCATTTCCATCAGACTGATACATTGTGAGATTTGAGAAATTAACAGTTATACCGTCTACCGGCTCTCCATTAATTGATGACTTAAATACTTCTCCTTTGTCAGCACCAGCTTTTGGTGTAATATTAATTAATGCTGTCTCTAATCCAGCACCTCCTGCATATTCAAATGCACCTATGTCCGGATTAAATTTCAACTGAATAGATGTTCCATTTACTGAATCATTCTGGAATACCGCATCATATCCGCCCTCTTCCACATCTGCTGTAGTAGGATCGTCGTCTCCAAGAATTTCAACATTATTAGAATCCTTAATAGAGACAATTTCAAGATTATACAAAGAGCCATCCGCCTGATTAATATCCTGTGTAAGTTTGAATTTAGCTGTATAGCTATATCCAAGAGAATCATAAATTGATAACGAAACTGCTTTTCCATCTGTAGATGTTAAATCAGGGTCAGTAAAATCAATATTACCTGTCATATAAGCTGCCGATGTCTGTTCTGGTGAAGAAACCAGATTCTCAGCAGACTCAGGATAAAGTGCTGTAACTGTATCTTTTTTAATCTGATTAGGATTTTCAGGGTCTACCTGCCAACCCATAACCTGATAACCATTACTTGTAACAAGGCAACCTGCACCATCAATCTGGAAGTTACCAACCTTAGTGAATGTATTAACTCCTCCACGACTAACAACAAAGAAGCTCTCGCCATTAAGCATTAAGTCATAAGGGTTGTTTGTACTCTGTGCAGCACCATTTTCAGTGATTGTAGCCTGTACCGAAGAAACCTTAGTACCAAGACCTATCTGAGCTGCATTAGTACCACCTGTTGTAGGTGTTGCACCTGTAGCTGATGCTGTTGTCTGATATAAAACATCTCTGAAAAGTACAGATGATGATTTAAATCCGATTGTATTTACGTTTGCAATATTGTTACCAATAACGTCCATTTTTGTCTGGTGTGTCTTAAGACCTGCAACACCAGAATAAAGTGATCTCATCATAATTGTTGACCTCCAATTCCAATTGTCCTTAAACCCCTTCTATCATTCCGGGATTTCTAAGCCTCCTAACTGTCCGTTTCGGTCCGGCTCTTAAACTATTACTGCTCCATCAATGTTTGTAAAAATATTGTTTGTCTCGTTTTGTTCCAATGCAGTCACCACTGTATTGTTCTTCACATTCACTATAAAAGCCAGATTGTCCATCATAACCAGCGATTCATTTATGCGTTTGTCTCTAGCCTTATTGACTCCCTGATTTAATCTTCCCAGTTGTTCATCTGATAAGTTGATGTGTCTGCTTTCAAGTCTTTGGTTTGCATGCTTTGAAAATTTTACTTCTGAGGCTGCATTTGATTTCTGTTCAAGAATATCCTGAAATGAAATATTTTTAACCTCATAATTATTATCGGCTTTTCTTTGCGAATTCTGAAGAAGCAAATTTGTAGCCTGTTCAATGGAAAGCATATTTGAATTTATACCATTCATTATAATCGCCTCCCTCATATAAAATTTCACCTTTAAGCCTGTTCTGTAGTCTTGTCGTCCTCAGTCTGAGAAGCATCATCTTTTACTGTTCCATCTTCGTTCAGTTTTCCATCCTCAGCAAGTCCATTTAAGTAAAGATAATATTCATAATCCACTACTGAGTCAAGGTCTTTTGCTGGATAGTATGAATCATTAATTGATAAGAGAACCTCTCCATCTTTAACTGTTGCATACTGTACAAGTCCACTAACCATATCTTTGTTGCCTGCAGAATCTGTTGTATTCATAATAACATATTGTCCAACAAGATTAAGACCATTTCCCTGCTCTATTGTGCTGCTAATATTCATAGTAGCCTCAAGAGAAGAATACTGTGCAAGCTGTGACATATACTGTGTACTATCACTAGGATTAAGTGGGTCCTGATATTGCATCTGCGTAACTAGCATCTGTAAAAAAGCTTCTTTGTCAAGGTCACTGTTACCTGCCTCAGTTTTTTTAGTGCTTGTATATGAACCCTGTGCACTATTAATTGCATTAATTACTGAATCTGCCATATTATTCTCCTTTCTGCTATTAAACCGAATAGCTTACGCTATTTCCTTTCGCTCTCATCATCTCTGCTTCAATAAGCTCATCTTCTGTCATTTCTTCCTCTGGAATTTCCACCATATTAATTACACCGGTTTTTTTAGATGGTGAATTTTCACCCTGTTTTTCACCAGCATCACTCTGATTGAAAAACTCATATGTAGCAACCATAACCTCTACGGCTTCTACCTTTAAATCCTGATTTTGGAATGCCTCCTTAAGTGCTGCAATACTACCTTCTATAGCATTTTTTGCCGCTTCGGTCTCTGCAATAATTTGAGCCTGCATAACACCATCCTTGCTTGCAACATTAATCTGAACCTTTCCTAAATGCTCTGGATTTAGCTGTAATTCAAGAGATGTTGTCTCTTTAGAAATATTGAGCTTAATATTATCAATTATCTGTCTGATAATATCTGCCTCCTGAACACTGTCAACATAAGCTGAAACATCATTAACATTAGCTGTATTTAAAGCATTTTCAACAGCCTGATTAAGATTTGTCATTATCTGATTTTTTGTTTCACCAAAGTTTTCACTGTTTGAAGAACTCTGATAAGAATCTTCTGAAACATTAATCTCAATTTTTGTATCGGTAACTTTATCATTTTTTATAACTGTTGATGATGTATTTTTGTCCTTTTCAGGTACATCCTCAACTATCTGTGCTTCAACATCTGTATCTGCAAGTACCGAATTTGCAGACAACTCATTGCTATCGCTGTTTACTTCTAGAACCTTCTGTGCTTCATTTATTGAATTTTCCAGTTCAGATAAAAAGCTTTCAACATCAGATATACCATTTGTCTTAAGTATATTTTCCAACTCTGCTGTAAACTTATTTATCATGCTTGCAAGCTTTTCGTCTATTAAAATATTTACTTCTGTTGAGCCATTTAACTCAAGAATAAAATTCTTCAGTTCTGAAACCTTAAGTAAATCCTGCAAATTAATGCCCATGCTAGACAATACTTCCTGAATCTGCTCATCTGTAACAACTGTATCTTCATCAATATTCTCTACTTCTGCAAGTAAATCTTTTAACATGACTTTAAGCTCATCCAGCAAACCTTTAAGCTCACTTGTTAATTCCTCAAGCTTTGTTGTAAGCATAACAACTTTTTCATCCGAAATCACTTCATTGTCTTCGGTATTGTATTTGTTGTTTTCAGGAATATCAGATACCTTATCTGGTCCATCAGCTTTTTCTGGTTCAACTGTTTTCTTGTAGACATCATCAGATGCATATTCTGCTTCTCTGTCAATAGTTTCTGAGTTGTCAACCGACTTTGCACTGTCTTCCGAAGCATCGTTTATCTCTATTTCCTTAGAAGAATTCGTACTACCCATATTCATAAGACTTGCAAAAGCATCAGTTTCTTCTGCCTGTTCTTTTGATTTTGGATTGACCTTTGACATAGCTGTCATATCAAGCTGACCAATTCCTGTCGATGATATAGTCATCATATTTCTGCCTCCTTCCTTTTGTTATGAGTTTTGACACTATGGCAACAGCTTTTTGGATACACTTGCAGCAAATTCCGGTGTCATTTCTGCAAGAACCTCTCCCTGCGCCTCAGTACTCATATTGTTCATAATGAGTGCCACAGTATCTAAATCGTTGCTCATACTTTCAAAGATTTCTGCTGCATCAGCAGGGTCCATCGCCTCATAAGCTTCTGCCAATTCAGTTATTTCCTGGTCTGCCATATTAGCCTCAGTTATTTCTCTATATATCTCTTCAGCATGTTCTGCATCGATTTCATTGTACCACTCAATATATGTATCGGTATCTGGGGCCGATTCTCCGTATACTATTTCATCATAAAATTCATCTTTTTTTTCTTCAAACTCAGTTTGAGCCTCTTCATACGCTGATAAACGGCTTACTTCAGCCTGTAATTCAAGCACCTGATCATTCAGTGCAACTATTTCTGCATCCTTTGCGGCATTTGCTTCGTCTAAAACTTTAACCTGAGCAAGAGCCTCTTCTAAAGTATCATATGGATAGTCATTTTCTATCGCAACCTCTTCATCCGATGGCGGTGGCATAATATGCTTTATAACTGGTACATCCTTGAAAATAGGACGAAGCACCTCACTTCCAAAACCACCTACATCACATTTTATAAGGAGTGCCATAACTGACAAAAATGTCGTAATCATAAATATAATAACAAGCACCCATGATACTTTTATTCTACCCTCTCTATCTCTTTCTTCTGTATTTTTAGCCATAATAAACCTCCCATATAGCACATCTATTCTTCTACTTCTTTATTGCCATACTTATAGCTGATAAGCTCATCAACCTCTTTGTTTTCCTGAGCATTTAATTCAACTAAAAATTCATCAAACTTTTTCTCTTTTAGTTTCTCATGCATTTTTCTTTCCTGTATAACAGCATTAAGCCTCTGTCTTGCAATTTCAAGCTCTTTACTTCTTTTTCTAACCATTTCAAGCTGCATAGCAATCATCTCATCCATTATATCTATTGCATTTGCATTTTCCTCTATTTTTATAAAATCTAATCTGCCATTAATAGATTCGTTGTAATCCTCAACATATCCTGCCCGTCGCAGATGTAAGTGTTGAAGTTTTTCCTCCTCCTCTGTCAATCTCTGCCTTGCATCTGCATATTCCTGCTTTGCCGACTCCTCCAGCTTATATTTTATATCGAGAATATTCTGCATTCTGTAGAAAAATTTCGCCAATTATATCACCTGCTTACTCAAAAATCTCTCCAAGCAATTTAACCTCATCATCAAATAAAAATTTGCTGTTAACATCCTGTTTCAGGAAATTATTAACCTTTTCTATTTTTGATATTGCATAGTCTATATCCTTATTAGAACCCGCTTTGTATGCACCAATATTAATTAAATCCTCAGCATCATTGTAGGTAGCAAGAACATTTTTAAGATTTCCCGCCATTTTTTTGTGGTCTGACGATGCAATTGAGCTCATACATCTCGAAATACTTGCCAAAACATCAATCGCAGGATAATGATTTTTATGTCCCAACTTACGGGACAAAACAATGTGACCATCCAAAATACCTCTGGCAGTATCTGTTATAGGCTCATTGAAATCATCACCGTCTACCAATACTGTATATAGCCCTGTTATCGAGCCTTTATGTGTCCTGCCGGCTCTTTCAAGAAGCTTAGGCATCTCTGAATAAACCGAAGGTGGATATCCTCGTGTTATAGGCGGTTCTCCTGATGCAAGTCCAATCTCTCTTTGAGCCATTGAAAAACGTGTCAGAGAGTCCATCATAAGAAGAACATCTTTGCCTTGATCTCTAAAATACTCAGCTATTGCCGTAGCTGTTTTTGCAGCTTTATTTCTTATGAGTGCCGGTCTGTCAGAGGTTGCTATAACCAAAACAGAACGTTTCAAACCTTCCTCGCCGAGATCTCGTTCAATGAATTCTCCAACCTCTCTACCTCGCTCCCCGATAAGAGCAATTACATTTATGTCAGCCTTTGTGTTTCGTGCAAACATACCAAGCAAGGTACTTTTACCAACACCACTACCTGCAAATATTCCTATTCTTTGACCTTTACCAATAGTTAGAAGACCATCAACAGCCTTAACTCCGAGTGGCAAAACTTCATCTATTAATTTTCGTTTTAATGGATCCGGCGATACAGCATCTATCGGATATGTATTGGCAGTAACAAGAGAACTGCCATCCATCGGTCTTCCTATTCCGTCTAAAACCATACCGAGCAGGTTATCTCCTACAGGGACCTTTAAAACATCACCTGTATTTCTTACTGTAGCACCAAGTCCAATACCATCCACAGAATCAAATGGCATAAGAAGAACCTTGTTGTCTCTAAAACCAACTACTTCAGCATTAACCTTTGTGTCCCCGTCCTTAGATATGATTTCACAGAGGTCATTTAGCTTACATGGCGGCCCCACAGATTCAACTGTTAATCCGACTATTTTGCTAACTTTGCCATAATGCATCGTAAAATCTCTATATAACAATGTTTTGTATTTATCTGGATTAAATTCATTTCCCATACATTACTCCACTTATGGTAAAATACCCCGATTGATATAACCGGGGATTTACTGATTAGACATTAATTTTATTGCTGTTATAAGATTTTTAATCTGAACATCCATAGATAAATCTACTATTCCGTTATCAGATTCAATAATACATTGTCTGTCATCAAGCTTTGAATCACCATATATTTCTATTGAAATATTGGGATTACCTGCTCCTACTAATCTATCGTGATTATCAAGAACATAAGTATAATTTCCTTCAGATACTTTAATTATAAACTTTTTACTTGTATCTGCATCAGTAAGTGTATTATTAATAATATGCAACATAACAGGTTTGTACTCATCCACCAGTATACCTGTAAGTTTTTCTATAAGCATGCAGGAAATATCAATCATCTGGTTTTGGCTGTCAGCAAGTTCTTCTTCCATCTGCTGACGTGCCTCTTGAATTATTATTTCCTGTTCTTTATGTATGTTCTCAAGGTATACATCAGCTCTTTTCATAGCCTCCATATTACCTTCTTCAAGTCCTTGCTGATATCCTTCTTTTCTAGCATTTTCTCTTATTTCTTCTGCGTCTTTTTCAGCATCTGAAAGAATCTTAGCCGCCTGAATTCTGGCATCTTCTCTTAAAGTTTTAGCCATATCGAGAGCATCATCAAGAATAACCTTGTTAGCAGTTTCCCCCGCTTCAGTTTGTTCTTCTACATTTTTTTCTTCCAACGGGCGAATGATTTTGCCTGCATCTTTTTCCGTTTTTATAGCTCTGCTGTTTGTATCTATAACATAAGGCTCAGAATTAAAGCTTTTAAACCCTTGAAATCCTGTTTTAAGTAAATTAGACAACTATCTCGTCACCTCCACCACGAGAAATAACAATCTCGCCTGAATCCTCAAGTTTTCTAATAATATTAACAATCTTCTGCTGAGCGTCTTCAACATCCTTAAGACGTACAGGACCCATGAATTCCATATCCTCTTTAATCATTGTTGCAAGACGTGAAGAAAGGTTGTCAAAAATAACTCTTTGAACATCTTCGTTTGCATTTTTGAGGGCAATAGCAAGCTCATTGTTATCGACCTCTCTGAGAACAGTCTGTATAGATCTGTTATCTAATACAAGTATATCCTCGAATACAAACATTTTTCTTCTAATCTCATCTGCCAATTCTGGATCTTCTATTTCCAGAGTTTCCATGATATGTTTTTCTGTACTTCTATCAACTGTGTTGAGGATGTTAACAATAGAATCAACACCACCAACAACTGTGTAATCCTGATTTACAAGTGATGCGAGTTTTCTTTCCAATACCTTTTCTACCTCTTTTATAACATCAGGACTTGTTCTGTCCATAATAGCAATTCTTCTTGCAACATCAGCCTGTTTTTCAGGTGCAAGAGCACTAACAACCCCCGCCGCCTGTGCTGCCGGTAAATAAGAAAGAATAAGCGCAATAGTCTGTGGATGCTCATCCTGAATAAAGTTGAGCAACTGACTTGCATCTGTTTTTCTGACAAATTCGAAAGGACGAACCTGTAAAGAAGCAGTAAGTCTGCTGATAACATCTCTTGCCTTGTCCTCTCCAAGAGCTTTATCAAGAAGCTCTTTTGCGTATGCAATACCACCCTCTGATATGTACTGCTGTGCAAGACAAACCTCATAGAATTCGTCAACAACAGCATCCTTAAGCTCTGCCGGAATACTTTTTGTGTTGGCAATTTCAAGAGTTAACTGTTCAATTTCATCATCTTTTAAATGTTTAAATATCTGCGAAGATCTCTCCGGCCCTAATACAATAAGCAAAACTGCTGCTTTTTGTATTCCGGATATATCTGCTTTACTGGAAATCGCCATACCTTATCACTCCCAATCATCATTAAGCCAGTTTCTAAGTAAGGAAGCCACTGCCTCCGGATTTTCATCAACAAATTTTTCAATCAAGGACTTAGTTCCAGATTGATCACTAAATTCAATATCATCAAGCGACTGATTTTCTTTAGTAGTCGCAAGTAACGCTTCTACTGACAACTCAGGCTCAACCTCCACAACCTCATCAGGTTTCATACTCTTGAATACTACAAAGAGTAATAATAAACCAATAATAACTGCGAGAACAATAGATATAATACTCTGTACAGGTACTTTTTCTTCCTCCTCAGGATAAAAAAGTGGAACTATACGCTCTATAACATATATACTATCTTCCTTCATACCAGTTGCATTGGCAAGAAGAGAAATCATTTCCTCTGGATTTGAAGTTTCAGTTATCTCTGAATTTGCGGCCTTAAACTCTTCAAATGAAATATCATTAAGTAATCCGTCAGCCTTCATCTGAGCTTCATCATACACCTGATACTTAGTGAGATACATCGCCATGCTCGAGTTAGTCATATTAACCTCGCCAACCGGCTCAACTGTACGTGTTGTCTCACTACTTGTCATGTAATCTTCTTTTAAGATGTTAAGTGTAGATTCTCCATATGCATTATCAAGCAAATCATAATCTGTTATTTCTTCGCCATTTGCATCTGTACCTACAATACCACCTGTTCCATCAACATTTTCTGCAAGATAATAATAATGACTGTTTACGGGTCCATGCTCATCTTCTGTATTTGTAAAATATTCTATTCTTTCTATTTCTTTCTGAGAAATATTAATATCGAGATTTGATGATACCGATACATCATCGTAAACTCCTGAATCAACCATAAGATTCCAGAGCTTGCTATTGTAATATTCCTCTATTTCCTGTTCAATTAAAAGCACACTATTAATTGAGTTGCTATAGCTTGTGCCCGAGAAAAGTAAATTACCTTTATTGTCAATTATAGTTATTTTTTCTGTGTCAGGTGCACCAACAGCATTTTTAGCATATTCTGCTATTGTATTTGCGTTTTCTGCTTTAAAATTTCCATCTGTAGTAAGCAAAATACTTACCGAGGTACTTTCGTCACTAGAATATATAGAGTTTGAATTGTCAGTTAAATCAATGGTTACAGATGCTTTTTGTATGCCATCTATAGACGAAATATCTGCCTCCATCTCTGACTGAAGATTTATTTTTGCCTTTAATTTTTTCTCAGAATCAGTTGTATTAAAGCTGTTGTCAAACAACCAGTCATATCCAGTTGAATTTGTATTAGCAGTTATACCATTCTCACCCAACAAAAGTCTTGCCTGTGATACCTGTTTTTCATCAACCTCAATAGTAAGTGCATCATCCGATACTCTTACAGTCATAAGGTTTTCTTCTAAAACATTTACAGCCTGTGCACACGCAGCCGTATCATCAAAAGTAGCAAGAGTAACATATGTAGTTCTGTTGAGAATCATAAATAATCCAACGAGGGTAAAAATAACCGCTGCTACAACTGAGAAGAATAAGGTTTTTTGTTTAATTGTATATTTGTTCCAAAATTCTACTATTTTGGATGGTAGTTGTTTAAACCATTCAGCCATATGTGCCTCCGAAAGTTAAGTTATATCTGCATATTCATTAACTCTTTATATGCAGAAACAACTGCATTTGTAACCTTCACTGTATATTGAAGTGAAATATTTGCTTTTTGCTGTGCTACAGCCAAATCATGCGTACTATCTGTATATCCAAGAGCAAAGCTTATCTCCGCCTCTTCAGCAGCCTTTTGTAAAGAATCTGCCTCCTCGTACATATCTATAGCTGCATTAAATATTGTATCAAAGGAACTTGTTCCTTCAGTTTTTTGTGTCTTATTAGTATCGGATACTGCAAAAAACTCGTCTCCGCTAATTGTAACTGGTGTTATATTCATAATCTAACTCCTAACATTACTATTATGATTTAAATAATTCCAAGCCCTTCATCGCCATGCTTTTTGCCGCATTAAACGATGTTGCAGACGCCTCATACGCTCTGCTGGAATCAATAAGGTTAGTCATTTCTGTTACTGTGTCAACATTTGGATATTCTACATATCCATCTTCGTTTGCATCAGGATTATCTGGCTCATATACAAGTCTAAGTTCAGACTGGTCCTCTACAATTTGAGTAACCTTAACACCGTTAGGCTGATAATGACTAAGGTATCCATTTAAAATATTATCAAATGATGTAGTATCTTTTTCTGTAAATACTACTTGTTTTCTTCTGTAAGGCTCACCATCTTCTGTGCGAGTTGTGTTTGCATTAGCAATATTCTCTGCAATAACATCCATACGAAGCTGCTGTGCTGTCATACCTGTTGCAGCAACGTTCATAGCTGAAAAAACACCCATATTGACCTCCCTAAAAATATAAAACTAAAATATGTACAACAAGTTATTTAAAAATTAGGATGTAAGAACTGATTTGTATCTGGAAAATTCCTGATTCATTAAATCAACCAACGCCTGATACTTAATCTGGTTCTCCGCCAAATACGCCTCTTCTGTATTAATATCCACGTTGTTTCCATCTAGTCTGTATGACAAAGATGCATTATCTGTATAAACCTGTGGATCTAAAACGGTCAAATCCTTATTAGTGCTGTTGACCCTGTCTGAAAGAGAGCCACCACCTGCAAGCTCCGCCTGCAACATAGCCTCAAAATTAATATCCTTTCTTTTGTAATGTGGAGTATTAACATTAGCAATGTTGTTACTAATAAGCTCATTACGCATATTGGCCGCATCTGCAGCTTTGTCCAGAATATTAATGTAATTGTAAATGTTTGAATTAATCATATTATTCCTCCGTTCAACGCATGAAAAGGACTTATGAGCAGACTCACAAATCCTTTTGTTAACATAGCATTTATACACTGAACTTCCTTTTTCAGATGCTTATTTACCTGTTATATCGGCAGTATTCTACTTAGTCATAAGTGTTTTTTTCAAAAAACTCATAAAATGTTATTAGGTTACAAATTACATAGTACCATATTTTATATTTTTCAGCAACAAAAAATATAATTATATATCATGTAAATTATACCTATTTTTTGTTTTCACAAGTGTAACCACAGGTGTCTACAGAGCACAAAAGCTTATTGCCTTTTTCTACCATATATGCCCCACATTGAGGACATTTTTCATTAGTAGGTTTAGCCCATGACATAAAATCACACTCCGGATTATCTATACAGCCAAAATATTTTCTACCTTTTCTTGTATTCTTTAAAACAATATCCTTTCCACATTTTGGACAATCTACATTTATCTTCACAAAATGCGGCTTTGTGTTTTTACATTCAGGAAAACCAGGACAAGCTAAGAATTTTCCGTGTGGTCCGTATTTTACTACCATCATTCTACCACACAGCTCGCAAACCTCCTCCGAAACCTCGTCTTCAATTGTAATATTCTCAAGCTCATCTCTAGCCTTTGCAACAGAGTCTGCCAAATCAGGATAAAAGTTTCTTATTATAACTTTCCAGTTTATATCTCCTGTTTCTATATTATCAAGCAAGGTCTCAATATTAGCAGTAAAGCTTGTGTCTACAATCGCTGGAAACGCTGTTACCATAGCCTGATTTACCGCTTCACCAAGCTCAGTTACATATAAATTTTTATTTTCTTTTACAACATATCTTCTATTTATAATAGTTGTAATTGTAGGTGCATACGTCGAAGGTCTGCCTATTCCTAGCTCCTCCATAGTTTTAACCAGCAGAGACTCTGTATAATGCGCTGGCGGCTGTGTAAAATGTTGTTTTTCATCAAACGTTTCTGCCTCAAGCACATCACCTTGATTTATACTGTTAAGCTTATTATTTTCCTCTTTTTCATCATCTGTAGAATACACAGACATAAATCCTTCAAATACAACCTTTGAAGATGAGGATTTAAATCTATGACCAGCAGCTTCAGCAGTTATGGTTTTAGTCTCATATACAGCAGAAGACATTCTGCTTGCCAAAAATCTGTTATATATCAGCTGATAAAGTCTAAACTGGTCTCTTGAAAGCTTATCCTTCAAGGATGCTGGAGTTATTTCAATATCTGTAGGTCTTATCGCCTCGTGAGCATCCTGAATTTTCTTACCTGTTTTTACAGACTTTGTCTCGCCAACATAGTTTTTTCCGTATTTCTCAACAACATATTCTTTTGCCTTTTTATCCGCCTCATCCGATACTCTTATCGAATCCGTTCTAAGATAGGTAATAAGCGCAATTGTTCCATATCCTTTAACATCAACACCCTCATATAGCTGCTGAGCAATTCTCATTGTTTTGCTTGTGGAAAAATTAAGTTTCTTTCCAGCTTCCTGCTGCAATGTACTTGTAGTAAATGGCACAGGCGACTTTTTCACTTTCTCAGTGTTTTTTATCTCTGTTACAGTAAATTTTTCTTTCTCAACATCGGCTTTAATTTTATCAAGCTCTGATTTACTTATTTTATCTTTGGAATAATGAAAAACAACAGGTTTTAAGCCATTTGAAGGTTTGAGAAATACATCATAGCTCCAGTATTCCTCTGGAATAAATGAATTAATTTCTTCCTCTCTGTCACAAATAAGCTTTAACGCTACCGACTGAACACGACCTGCACTCAGCCCTCTTTTTATTTTATCCCATAAAACAGGACTTATTGTATAGCCCACCATACGGTCTAATACTCGTCTTGCCTGCTGTGCATCAACAAGATTTAAGTCTATATTTCTAGCTTCTTTAATTGATGATTTTACAGCATTTTTTGTTATTTCATTAAAAGTTATTCTTTTATAGTTTTTATTTTCCAGTTTTAAAGCTATAGCTAAATGATATGATATTGCCTCTCCCTCTCGGTCAGGGTCAGTTGCAAGATATACTTTGTCCGCTTTCTTCACAGCTTTTCTAAGCTCTGCAAGCAAATCACCCTTTCCTCTTATAGTAATATATTTAGGCTCGAAATCATTTTCTATATCTACCCCCATCTGACTCTTAGGTAAATCCCTAATATGTCCATTTGATGCAATGACTTCATAGTTTGTTCCCAAAAATTTTTTTATTGTCTTAGCCTTAGCTGGAGACTCCACTATTACCAGATTCTTAGCCATTTTCCTTTCGCTCCTTTATTCCCCAATAATCTATCATCTATTAAATATTATTTTCAAAGTCTTAAACGCAAACAACTATACACCTTTTTTTTACTGTACGCAAGAAAATTTTAATTTACCTTAATTTTTAATTGCATTATATTGAAATAATATAGTACCCCTTAACAGGCTGTTTTATAATATTTTTTTCTTCCATTATATATAATGTGCTTATTGTATTTGTTATTCCTATACCTGCCCTTTGTATTATATCATCTATATATTTAGGTTCTAAATCTAGAAAGTCATATATCATTTTCTCTGTTTTGTTCATTTGTCTTTTTATATCTCCGCCAACGTTGCGTTCCTCATTCTCCTCTCTAAAGTTTTCTTTTTTTCTGCACATCTCTCCACCATTTAAATCCCATAACACATCCTCTGCACAGGTTACACATAATGCTCCCATTTTAATCAGATTGTTTGTCCCTTCACTATTATCATCATATGCTCTTCCCGGTACAGCATATACCTGTTTCCCCTGTTCTAATGCATGTTCTGCTGTAATTAATGAACCACTTTTCTTTTTTGCTTCAATCACTATTACACCATCCGACAAACCGCTAATTATTCTGTTTCTTTCTGGAAAGTTTTTAGGAAGCCCCGGCATATCAGGTTCATACTCTGATATTATTCCTCCTTTTTTCTCCATTTCAAGATAAAGCTCAATATTTTCTCTCGGATATATATGGTTTATTCCACATCCCAAAACCCCAAGTGTATAACCTTCTCCCTCCAGTGCACCTTCATGAGCCTTTGCATCAATTCCTCTAGCTAATCCACTTATAACATTTATTCCTGCTCTGGCAAGTTCTCTTGCAAGCATTTTAGCCATTTCCTTTCCATATGTACTCATATTTCGCGAACCTACAATTGCTATGTTCTTATTCGTGCAATTTATACTGGAAGGCAACTTTCCTTTTAAATACAACCTCTCAGGAGGATTATATATCTCCAAAAGCTTTGAAGGATATTCCTTATCATACTTAGAAATAACTCTAATATTATTTTTAATTATATGCTGTTCATTGTTTTTATTTATAATTACTTCCATTTTATATCTCCAATCATATTTTATTTTTTATCCCATTTCTATAAAATATTGCCTCCATTAAATGCACCTCTTTTATGTCCTCACTTCCCTCTAAATCAGCAATAGTTCTTGAAAGCTTTAATATTCTATGCGCACCTCGTGCACTTAGTTCCATTGTTTTATAATATTTTTCGAATACGCCTTGTTCTTTTATCCCAAGACTAATATATTTTTTTATCAAATTCCCATCTAACTGTGAGTTGAAAAATATACCCTCATTTTTATATCTTTTATGTTGCAGCTTTATTGCCTTTTCGACGCGTTTTCGTATATTCTCTGATGTTTCTCCTTCACTCCTCGAAAATAATTCATCATATTCTATAGGTCTGACTTCTATATTTATATCTATTCTATCCAATAGTGGACCACTTACTTTGTTTTGATATTTTTTTATTTGCTGAGGATTACACGTACATTTCTTTAAATTAGGATAATAGCCACAAGGGCATGGATTCATCGCGGCAACAAGCATAAAATCAGATGGAAATACATACGTGGCATTTACTCTTGAAATTGTTATTTTCCGGTCCTCCAAAGGTTGCCTCATCACTTCTAAAACATTTTTATTAAACTCTGGTATTTCATCCAAAAAAAGAACACCATTATGCGCCAGACTAACCTCCCCAGGACGTGGTATTATACCCCCTCCCGTCATAGCATGGTTAGAAATGGAATGATGAGGCGACCTAAAGGGTCTTTCTAAAATCAAAGACTTATCGTTTGACAACATTCCATTAATACTATATATTTTTGTAACTTCCAGACTTTCTTCAAAGGTCAGCTTTGGCATTATCGTCGGAAGTCTTTTTGCAATCATCGACTTTCCTGCTCCTGCCACACCTGTCATAAGAACATTGTGAAAGCCTGCCGCCGCAATTTCCATACCGCGTTTCAAAACCTCTTGCCCTTTTATATCAGCAAAATCCATATCATAATTTATATGCTTTATACTATTAGATGTATTATTTTTCATAGGAATTATGTCTGATATTCCCTGAAGGTATTCTATTGCCTGATTGAGATTTTCCACACCTATGACGTTCATTCCTTTTACAAGAGCAGCTTCATCCTCGTTTGCTTTAGGAACCATGCAATATTCAATGCCTCTTTTATAGCAAAAATGAACCATCGGTAAAATCCCATTGATAGAATTCACTCTTCCATCAAGACCAAGTTCTCCCATAATCACAATATTATCCATGTTGATTTCAGAGGTTAATCCCATAGAAAGTAATACTGCTATAGCAATAGGCAAATCAAAGCCCGAACCCTCTTTTTTTACGTCAGCAGGTGATAGATTAATTGTTATTCGTTTTGGGGGTAAAAAATATCCTGAATTTTTAAGAGCTGTTCTAACTCTTTCGCCGGCTTCCTTTACAGATGAGGACAGATAACCGACCATTGTGAACGTTGGCAGACCATCATGAATATCTGCCTCAACATTTACAGCCATGCCGTCAACACCACAGACGGCACAGCTAATAATTTTATTGTACATAATTTGCTCCTTATCTACCTCTCCAGGAGCATTTATATATAACCCTTAGGTTAATATTTATCTTTTTTGAACACTGTAACCAAATTTGCCTATTTTATCGCCAAGAGTATAATACTCTCCATGTGAATACGCAATAAGATCCGCAGCCTGTAAATCAAATTTTCCTGTTTCATCCATATATTTTTTATCTACACAGACAGCAGTAACCTCTGCTAAAAACATATCATGCGAGCCAAGCTCGATAACCTGCTTCACCTTACATTCAATGTTTACAGGACTTTCTTTTATTAGAGGAACCTTCACAGTTGATGCCTCATATTTGGTAAGTTTCATCTCGTTGAACTTGTCTATGTCACGTCCGGATTTCACTCCACAATAATCCATTGCATAAGTTAAATCTCTTGTCACAAGATTTATAACAAATTCACCATTAGCAGTTAAAAGCTCATGTGAATATCTCGATTTTCTAACTGAAATGGATACCATCGCAGGGTCAGAATTAATTGTACCTGCCCACGCAATAGTAACTATATTATCTTTACCTTGTCCGTCACCAACAGTAACCATAACCGCTGGAACCGGATAAAGCATATTCCCTGGTTTCCATACTTCCTTTGACATATGTACCTCCTGTTTTATTCAAGCATATGACGTATTTCCTGCATTTTATAATCCATAGCAGTACTCATATCAGCACATTTTTTAAGCTCTTGAGCAATTATCTCCGGATGCTTAAGGTTGTCTTTTTTATATTTTAGTTTATGGTCAAGGCTTGCCCAGAAATCCATAGCAATAGTTCTGAACTGAACCTCCACCTTCATATATTTTTTCTCCTTAGATAAAAATATAGGTATCTCTACAATAAGATGCAGACTTCTATATCCGTTTGGTTTGGGATTTCTTATATAATCCTTAACACAGACAACATTTATATCATCCTGATCAGTAAGTAAATCTGCCAAAGTATAAATATCTTCCGGAAAAGAGCATATTACTCTTATTCCTGCTATATCAGTAAGAGTATTCTCGATATTGTCTATAGTTATAGGCAGACCTTTTTTTCTCATCTTATCTATAATACTTATAGGCTGTTTTAATCTGCTTTTTATTGATTCAAACGGATTTCTGTTATGCTGTAATGCAAACTCAGTATTTAATACCTTTAATTTTGTTTCTATTTCCATCAATGCACATTCATATTTCATCATCAAATCTATGAATGGTTGCATACTTTTCAATGATACCTCTGGATTGTCAGAGGTCATCAATATTTCCATACTCATATCACTTATTGTATCCATGTAACCACCTTACCTTTACTTAAGTTGGTAGATTTCTTAACGCATTCATGAAAAGCTCTTTTATTTTGCCATCATAATCTCTACCTATTTTTTCTAAAATATCATCCCCAATAAAGCCACCGGCCATTGCCGCATGTCCTCCACCAGAACCTATATCTTTCAATGCATTGAAAATAAGCTTACCTGCATCAACCTCTGGTTTTTCACTTCTAACAGAAAATTTAATACCCGAGCTGTTGACAGAATAGACGATAGCAACATCAACAACATCAAGTGAAAGTATAAAATCTGAAATAATAGCAACTAAAGAATTAGGACATTCAAATGGCATATATGTAAATCCTACATAATCAAAAACCTCTATATTCTCAATAGCTGCTGCATACGCTTTTAAATCTTGGAATTCTATAGTTGAGTTATACATACTATTTAGTTTATTCCAATCAGCATAATTATAAACAAATGACATCATATCAAGATCCAAAGCTGTAACCCCTCTAATCAAATCATCTGTATCCATCTTTATTCCATACGCAAGTGCTGTAGCTACATTTTCACAAATTGGAGTGTTTGTTTTATAATAATAGCTTGCCACAATGCTCGAACATGCACCAGTTATTACTATATCTAAATAAATGTAATCTTCTGTCTTTGTAAATACAGGATGATGGTCAACACACGCAATCTCAGTTCCTGGAAGATCCGTTGTATTTGCATTTGGTTTCTGACAATCCACATGCACTATATAATCAGATTCTTGCATATCACTGATTTCGTCATAAGAATAAATCTCTATCCCAAAGGTTTCCATCATTTTTCTAGTATTAAATCTATCTATACTGCCAACATAACAAAGTGTAGACTCAACGCCATTATATTCTAAAAATTTTTGCAAACCATATGCACTTGAAATAGCATCTGGATCTGGAAAATTGTGAGTTTGTAAATACACTTTATGACCTTTTAGTAATTCAATCAATTCCTTAGGATCTTTACCTTGCATTTCTCTCCTCTAAGCGATTTATCAATAATACACCTTTTTTAAAGTAAGACCTTTTGCCGGTGCCAAATGAGTAAACGCCTTTCTGTCTTTCTGATTAAGTATATCAGCAAGCTGCTTATATGACATTTCATCACTACCAATCATTATAAGTGCTGCTGTTAATTTTCTAACCATATGATATAAAAAACCATCTCCGTGAAAGGTTATTTCTACCATATTTTCTTTTTTTATAATTAGTATATCGTATATTGTTCTTTCTGTAGACTTTTTACCTTTCATATCCGAAAAGCTCATAAAGTCATGTTTTCCTTTAAGCAACTCTGTTGCAGCCTGCATTTTGGATACATCTAAAGATATAGGATTGTGCCATGTGTATTTGCGAGTAAAAACATTAGGTTTTACAGCGATATCAAGTCTATAAACATATTCCTTGCTTTTGGCTGATAATCTAGAATGAAATCTGTTATCTACTTCTTTTGCAGAAATAATATTTATATCCTCAGGCAAATATTTATTTAAATATCCCATTATTTCTAAAGGATTTTTATTTGTATCTACATGAAAATTTGCTGTCTGTTCTAGTGCATGAACACCGGCATCCGTTCTCCCTGAACCATGTAGCTCTATTTCCTGTTTTGGAAAAAGATTATTTAGAACGTTTGTTATCTTTTCTTCAATGGTATTTGAAGTATTTCCCTGTCTCTGCCAACCACTATATCTTGTTCCATCGTATTGGATAGTTATTAAAATATTTTTGTCCACGTTTATCCTCTTTTTTCGTTTAGCAACATTTGCATAGCAAAATATAAGCTACGAAAAGCATAAGCATTACAATTAAAAACTCCGTAAATCCGCTAACAAAATAGGACACTAAAATTCCAATCGCCATAAAAAGCATGGCATACCCTAACAAGGCTCTCAAATACATATAAGACTCTCTTTATGAAACTTATATAATTATATGTCCAATCTTGGGATTTAAGAATACTTTTAAATTGTTTCTTCTTTTGAAGCCTCATTAATTGCGTTGTTTATAGCTTCTTCCTCTTCTAAATTTTTATTTTTTGAAACCGCACCTGTTACTTTATCGACTATTTCAGGTACCATATCAATAATTTTAGTTATTGTATCCTCGCCTTTTACACTAACCATTCTAGCGCGTCCATTTTGAATAACCAAAACTGCCGAAGGAGACATCTTTCCTCCCATTCCACCACCAGCTGAAGTATTGCCACTGCCTTTTGCAAAGGCGCCTGCTGCAACACCAAAGTTTACATCAACTAAAGGTAAAATTATTGTATCTCCTATTTGAGTGGGCTCACCCACAACTGTTTTTGTTGTAAGCATGGCATCCATGCCTTTAAATAATGACCCAACTGTCTGATTGAAATCTGACATATCTGTAACCTCCTAATTTATTATATTTTCTTTGCCATTTTTATTGTTTGCCATATATATTTTTTTAGAACTATTCTGATTACATAGCCTAAAATAATTCTTCCCTTAAGATATATATTTCCCTCTACGATTTTTTCATAGAAATCTGGTTCAAGTGAAAAATCTTTTTGATATACAAATGGTAATAAACTCATATATCCTGTAACCTGACCTGTTTTAGCAGGGTCACCTAAGCCATATCTAAGTCTTCCTTTTATTTTTCTAGGTGCAATATGCCGGAACAATCCCACAAGATATTTTTTAAGATATTCTCTTGTTCTGACCGTACATTTCATATCCCAGAATTTCTTAAAACGCTGTATTTTTTTGTCAATTTTAGATTTTTTTGTTTCTATGTCTGATATGATTTTTTTAGGATCAGCTTTCTCTGCCTTATCAGCTATACCTTTCGCTAGTTTTTTAGCTCGTCCGGATAATTTCTTGTCCTCTTCGTCAAGAATATCGTCTTCGTCATCCCACAAATCATATTTATCCTCTTCAGCAAGCTCAATTTGAGTTTCTGTATCCTGTTGTGCTTCAGACTGCTCTATCGTTTCTGATTTTATTTGTGTCTCAGCTTCTACAGTTTCAGATTTGTTTTCTTCTATTTTTTTATCTTTTATCTTTTTAGGCTTTCCTTCTTTTAAAGTTTTATCCTTCTTTTTTAGTGTTATTCCAAATATTTTTATAACTGTATCTGTTTTTTTATTGTTTTTATCAAAATAAACCAACACCGAGACAACCAGATATTTTATTTTTGCTTTTACAGTTATATTATCTCCCATTTCTGCATTTGCATAATACCTAATAGGAGCAAACAATACCAGCAATAGCAACACTAATATCAAGCCTAATAAGCCTAGTATAATCCATAATAAAATTTTTAGTATAAGCAATAATACCTGAAGCATATTTTCTCCCTATATTCCTAAAAATCCTTTTACGTCTGTCAAAGAACCTGCATCATACATATTTTGAACAAGCTCCAACACAAGCTCACCAGCCATAGACCTGTCAGCAGCAAGTCCAATAACACATATATTATTCCCTATACTTTTGTAAAAAGGTTGCAAAAGCTGGTCATATTTATATATTTCTAATATACCATCATCAAATAAAGGTAATGTGACAACATGAAGCTCTTTAACCGGCTTACCTTTTTGCATTTTTTTTAAGGCTGTATTTATTTTTCGCTCTGATAACCCATATGTATAAAGAGAATCAATAACCTTCATGCAACCACCCATACTTTCCAGTGTTAGTCTTCCTCAATAATATCTATAATAAGCTTCTTGCATGCTGTAAGCTCACTGTCATCCTTACAGTTAGAAAGAACATAATCAAAATAATTTTTAATCTCCTGCTGAGTATTAAGGAAGATAGGCATACTCGCCAAAACCTTACACATTATACTTCTTATTACTACTCTGTCCTTATCAGCAAACAACTCCTTTAACTCCTCAGTAAGATCCTGCTTTAAATCATTAATGTACAGACTGTCAGCAATCTCTACATGGTCTGAGGAATTGTTATTAAGGTCAATAAATAAGCTTGTAGAAAGAAGCTTTGAAATCGTGTCGAGACTGGCAAAATCCTCCTCTATACCAAGCTCTTTTATAAGCTCTGCGTTTCCATTTTTCACATCATCAAGAGATGCCTCTAGAACAATGATATTCTCATACACATCCTCCTGAACACCTTCAATGCTCATAAACTGTGGCATAAGCTCTTCAGGTAAATATTCCATATCATCAGCTTCATAGCAGGCTTTAATTATCTTCATAGCAGATTTATAGCCTGTATTTTCCATATTAAAATCATTCGCACCATCTACAGTAAGTAAAATAGTGTAAATATCGTTTACTATTTCCTGCAAAAGCATGAAAGCCGAAACCTCATTAGTTATTATAGCGACAGCTTTTTCCAGTCTGCCTGTCAAATCGTCAAAGGTTGCACTATCCATATTTTTGTAATCTGCCTGTTCAAGGTCGCAGAACACATGATAGAGATATGGGTATTCATTTTCAAATCCCTTTGGTCTCTTAATAAGTACAGCAGTTCTAATCATGTCTGCAAAATCATTTACGGAGCTTACCTCTCCTCCTTTGTAGATAGATAATGTATTAGCAACTACATCATAGAACTTGTTTTTTGTCATACGAACCGGAAGCTGAGACATAAGCAACTGCAATTTGCTATTTACAACAACAGTATCATTCTCCGAAAAAACATATTGAAACATCTTGGCTGATAACTGCTCTATGTCTACATCCTCTGTTTCATTCTTGATACCATATTCAACACGATTAAGAATATATTCGTATATTTCATAGCCATCTGTAAATGCAGTAAGGTTCTTCATCTTATACTCGATGTTATCTCTTATCTGAGCAATTCCCTCTATAGCCTTCTCATCCACAGCCTGTCTATCTATAATATGTTTTTTGATAAGCTCTGACACAATATTGAAATATTTACATAGGTCAGTTTTCTTGTCCTCCTGCTCTAATATAACCTCTTTCATTGTGTAGTAATTCATACTTACTTTAACTGTTGAGTAGTGATTATACTGATATGCTAAAAGCTCTGAATATTCCTTAATATTTTTATTTAAATCATTTTTTCTTGTAATATCTGTTATGAGTTTTTTACATCTGTTTCTCATGTCCTGTCTCCTGTCGTTAATTATAAAGCTTTATTTCACATGCTCGTGAGTATATAAATGCTCACTGCAATATTCGTAATTGCCATTACATTTTGAGCAAAATCTAAATTCTAATTCTTCTCCATCTCTCTCGCTTCTGCCACATATAGCACATTTGTGTCTTGTTATATTTTGAGGAGTCGTTTTTCTTTGCTCATTTCCACTCATACCGCCCTCAACAACTGTAAATTTTGCTTTTTTTCTATTTGATGCTGATTTACGTTTCATGTATGCCGAGTTTCTATAACCTTTTTTCTTGTATCTTTCATTAATAAGATAAAATACCGCAAAGTTTAGTAAGCATGCAACAATTGTTACTCGACCGATGAGTGTTGTATATATAAATTCATACGCAAGAAGTATTAAATCTATATACGCAAGCCATTTTGCCTTAAACGGAAAAATCATAAAAAGTAACATGACAGCATCTTGATAAATGTATGCATACATAAGGAAAATACTTATAACCATATAATATGTTATATTTACAGCATGAACTGACATCCCTAAATTATAGCTTATATAACTTGCTACAGTTACACTTATAGACGTTATTATATATCCTCCAAAAGTATATACATTATACAAAAACGTACCAACTGCTCTTTCTATTGCATTACCAATAGAATAATAACAAAACAAAATAATCAATGTAAAAAAACTAATACCGTCAGGAGGAAAAAAGATCCATGTAAAAATACGCCAATATTGATGCCCTTCAACGATACTCATTCCATCAAAAAGCAAATTAACAACTATCTGTGGAGCAAATATCATCAAAAGATAACCAATCACAAAAGCTATGATTATATAACGTGTAAGGTTAGGTACTGCATATTTACCTATTTTCTTTTCAAGCTTGTACAAAAAATTCAATTTATTCAACCTCTTTATATTTATTGTGGGCGTCAAGTACCATGTTTTGCAGACAACAATCTGTCAAGCAAAAACATGGTATTTAGTTTTACCCAATCATTATATATTATATAATATTGAAGTGTAAAAAACAACCGAAATATGACACCTCAAAGATACTTCACAACATTTTCAAAATTAGTCCTTATCTGGTGGAATTCTTATTATCGTCCCTGCCGGAATCCTCAAATCAAAAAGCTCTTTGTTAAATTCCATCAAATTCTCTACATCAGTTTCTAATTGAAAAACAATACTTCCAATTGTATCACCTGGTTTTGCTGTATAATAAATTCTTTCTTCCTCCTCGTATATTTCAGTAGGAACACAAACTTCATCTCCCACCTGAAGATTGTATACATTCACGTAAGGATTTTCCTTCATAACATCAACAAGTCTTACACCATACATTTTAGCAATTTTATAAAGTGTATCTCCCTGAACAACTCTATGAATTACCCCTTTACAGTTCTTTTCCATATTTTTCCCCTTTTTGATTATAGTATTCATGAATTATAATTTAGTTCACACAAGTAATTGTTGTATTTTATTTTGCTTTCCTATATAATACCTTTGTGTCGATTTTTGGAGAACACATTTTAATAGGTAGAAACATTTAAAATATTTTTTATAAGGAGGTATGGCTTAAGCCATAACAAGTATGAAAAGATTAGGTATAGACATTGGTTCGACTACAGTAAAGGTCGCTGTCATTGACAAAGACCACAAAATACTGTTTTCCGAATACAAAAGGCATTTTGCCAACATCAAAGAAACATTAAAAGAGCTTGTTGAAAATGCGTCTAAAAAATTAGGCAACATCAAGGTATGTCCTACTATCACTGGCTCAGGCGGTCTTGCACTGGCTGAGGTTATTGGTGTGCCTTTTGAGCAGGAGGTTGTCTGTGTATCAGAAGCACTTACTGACTATGCACCTCAGACAGACGTTGCTATTGAGCTTGGTGGTGAGGATGCTAAAATCATCTACTTCACCAACGGCGTTGAGCAGCGTATGAATGGTGTTTGTGCAGGTGGTACAGGTTCATTTATTGACCAGATGGCTTCACTTCTCCAGACAGATGCAGCAGGCCTTAATACATATGCAAAGGACTATGACACAATATATCCTATTGCTGCAAGATGTGGTGTTTTTGCAAAAACAGATATTCAGCCACTTATCAACGAGGGTGCGACAAAGCCAAACCTCGCTGCCTCTATTTTTCAGGCAGTTGTCAATCAGACAATATCAGGTCTTGCATGCGGTAAACCTATAAAAGGTAATGTTGCTTTTTTAGGTGGTCCTCTTCACTTCCTTGATCAGCTTAAGGAAACATTTATAAGAACTCTCAATCTCACAGAGGAGCATATTATTGCACCTGACCATTCTCACCTTTTTGCTGCGGTTGGTGCTGCTCTTCACGCAAAAGAGGAGGTTTGTTTTGAGCTTGATACATTGGCAGATAAGCTTAATGCTGATTTAAAAATTTCTGCTGACGTTGACCGTCTTGACCCTCTCTTTGCATCAGAAGAGGAATATAACAAATTCCTTGCAAAGCAGGCAAAATATAACGTTCTTCGCAGCGACCTTGCCACTTATAAAGGCAAAGCCTTTTTAGGTGTAGATGCAGGTTCTACAACCACTAAAGTTGCTCTTGTCGCTGAAGATGGTTCTTTATTATATGATTTTTATAGCAGCAACAATGGTAGTCCACTCAAAACTACACTTCGTGCCATGAAAGAAATATATTCAATTCTTCCAGAAGGTGTAGAGATTGTCTGTGGTTGTTCTACAGGCTACGGTGAAGCTCTTATTAAGTCTGCTCTCATGCTGGAGCATGGTGAAGTTGAAACTATAGCTCACTATACTGCTGCTGCATTCTTCAATCCTGATGTAGATACAATTCTTGATATCGGTGGTCAGGATATGAAATGTATCAAAATTAAAAATGAGGTTGTTGACAATGTTATGCTTAACGAGGCATGTTCTTCCGGATGTGGTTCGTTTATAGAGACATTTGCTAAATCTCTCAACTATGAAATTAAAGATTTTGCTAAGATTGCACTTTTTGCTGAAAGTCCAATTGATTTAGGTTCTCGTTGTACAGTATTCATGAACTCTAAGGTTAAGCAGGCACAGAAGGAAGGTGCTTCTGTTGCTGATATTTCAGCCGGACTTGCATATTCTGTAATTAAAAATGCACTTCTTAAGGTTATCAAGCTTACTGACCCTAAACAGCTTGGAGAAAACATTGTTGTTCAAGGTGGAACCTTCTACAACGATGCTGTTTTAAGAAGCTTTGAGCTTATTTCAGGCAGAGAAGCTATAAGACCTGATATTGCAGGTATCATGGGTGCCTTTGGTGCTGCTCTCATTGCCAGAGACAGATACGAGGAAGGTCATGAATCAACTATGCTTAACAAAGAACAGCTCGAAGCTCTTACATACGAGACACGCATGGCAAGATGTAAGGGATGTACTAACAGCTGTTTATTAACTATAAACAGATTCTCTGGTGGAAGACAATTCATTTCCGGAAACAGATGCGAAAAAGGTATCGGACTCAAGAAAAACCAGCACGATATGCCTAACCTCTTTGAGTACAAATTCAACAGACTTTTTGACTATGAGCCACTCAGTCCTGATGAAGCTACAAGAGGTGAAATAGGTATACCAAGAGTTCTTAACATGTACGAGAACTATCCTTTCTGGTTTACTTTCCTCACAAAACTAAAATACCGTGTTCTTGTCTCTCCTAAATCTTCAAGAGACATCTACACATTAGGCATTGAATCTATCCCAAGCGAGTCGGAATGTTATCCTGCTAAGATTTCGCACGGACATGTTATGTGGCTCATTAAAGAAGGCATTAAAACTATTTTCTATCCTTGTATTCCTTATGAGAGAGATGAAACTCCTGATGCCAACAACCACTACAACTGTCCTATAGTTACATCTTACGCTGAAAATATTAAAAACAACATGGAGGAAATTTGTGGTCCTGACATAACTTATATCAGACCTTTCCTTGCACTTGATAACAAGGAAGCCTTAAAAGAGAGACTTCATCGTGAATTCAAAAAATATACTGATGTAACTATGGAGGAAATATCAGAGGCTGTTGAAGCTGCTTACGCTGAAGATGATGCTGTAAAAGCTGATATCGCTAGAAAGGGTGAGGAAACAATCAAATTCCTTGAGGACAATGACAAGCTTGGTATTGTTCTTGCAGGTCGTCCTTACCACTTAGACCCAGAAATCAATCATGGTTTACCTGAGCTTATCAACTCCTTTGACATTGCTGTTCTCACAGAAGATTCTATAGCACATTTAAGTACTGTTGAAAGACCTCTTATTGTATCAGACCAGTGGATGTACCACTCTCGTCTGTATAAGGCTGCAAACTACGTCAAAAAGAGCCGCAATCTTGAGCTTATCCAGTTAAACTCTTTTGGTTGTGGTCTTGATGCAGTTACTACTGACTGTGTTAACGATATTCTCACTAACTCAGGTAAGATTTATACAGTTCTTAAAATTGACGAGGTAAGTAATCTCGGTGCTGCACGTATTAGAATTCGTTCACTTATCAGTGCAGTAAATGTAAGACGCAAACAAAACTTTACTCCATGTCCTGTTCCAAGTAACATAAACCGTGTTGAATTTACAGAAGACATGATGAAAGACTATACTGTATTGGTACCACAGATGTCTCCAATACATTTCAACATATTAGAGCCAGCAATGAAGCATATGCATATAAATGTCGCAATGCTTCCTGATGCAAACAAAGAGGTTGTTGATACAGGACTTAAATATGTTAACAACGATGCCTGCTACCCTTCTATTATCGTAGTTGGTCAGCTTATGCACGCTATCACCTCTGGCAAATATGATGTCAACAAATTAGCCGTTGTTATGACACAGACCGGCGGTGGCTGTCGTGCAACAAATTATGTAGGTTTTATCCGTCGTGCACTCGCCAAAGCAGGTTATGGTCAGATTCCTGTTATTGCGCTCAGCGTTCAGGGATTCGAGAAAAACTCTGGTTTCAAGTGGAATCTCAAAACTATAAAATGTGCTATGCAGGCACTTATTTATGGTGACCTCTTTATGAGAGTCCTATATAAGACAAGACCTTACGAAGCAGTTCCAGGCTCTGCAAACGAACTTCATAAAAAATGGGAAGAAAAATGCAAGGAAAGTATGGCTGCCGGCGGTAAAAACTTCAAAAAGATTGTCAATGGAATCGTAAAAGATTTTGATAATCTCCCACTTAAGGAAGGTGTTGTCAAACCAAGAGTTGGTATCGTTGGAGAAATTTTAGTTAAATTCCTTCCATCCGCTAACAACCACCTTGTAGATTTACTTGAATCAGAAGGTGCTGAGGCTGTTATGCCAGATTTACTTGACTTCTTCATGTACAGTTTCTACAACAATAACTACAAGCATGAGTTCTTAGGACGTTCTAAGAAGGCTGCAAGAAATGCGAATCTTGGAATTTGGGCTTTAGAACAAATTAGAAAGCCTATGACAAATGCTCTTAAAAAGAGTAAACGCTTTGAACCACCTGTACATATTAAGCACATTGCTGAATATGCTAAGCCTATCGTTTCCATCGGTAACCAGACTGGTGAAGGCTGGTTCTTAACCGGTGAAATGGTCGAGCTTATCAAGAGTGGTGCAGGAAACATCGTGTGCTGTCAGCCGTTTGCCTGTCTTCCTAACCATATCATCGGTAAGGGTGTTATAAAAGAGCTCAGAAAGGTTTACCCTGAATCTAATATCGTAGCCATCGACTATGACCCAGGTGCATCAGAGGTTAACCAGGTTAATAGAATTAAACTTATGCTTGCTACTGCAAGAAAAAGATTAAGCGAATAAAACATAAAAACCCTACACGAAAGTGTAGGGTTTTTATGTTCTATTCATCTTTTAATTGTAATCTATATTCTAATACATATAATAACAATCGTTTGTAAGCGGTAAATATGTCTCTATATCCGCATCTCCCAAAGAGACTCCACCATCTCTATCACATACCAGAATAGACAAATACATATTATCTTGTATTTCCTTGTAGTACTGATATGCTATCTCAATGTCTCCATTTTGTCCACTAAGATCAAATTTTGCACAAATCATCGTATCTCCGTCATCATTCTTCAGATAGTCCAAGCTTTCTAATGCACCTTGTTCTCCAGCCATTGATATTTCATCATTTACCTCATCCTCTGTAAGCATCCAATAACGAATTATTACACCTTTATTCTCAAATTGATCCGGTTGTTCAGAATCGCTTTCCCTCGTTACAGTAGTCCAACCAACTAACTCTTTAACAATGACACCTGAATAATTTTTAGTACTAGAATATCTGACATCAAACGCAGAAGTTTCTCTATATTGAATTGGTAACGACATTATTTTAATCTCATCGTCAACAATTATAGCCATATTACCTGCATCAACCATTTCAGATGTTCCATCTGTTTCTACCTCTACTGTACCTGTGGTTACCTCAACAACAGTTGTATTTTCATCCTCTGTGTATCCTACTTCAAAAGTTGTTCCTCTAACACTAAGAGTAGCATTTGGTGTTTCTACCTCTACATCAGAATCATCCGATAATTTATTCTCAATATCAATAAGAGAGGTACCATATTCAAGTTCTATTTTAAGTTTACCTTTCTTTTCATTACCATTTGCTACAATAGTAAAGCATGTATTCTCCTCCGCCACAATATGCTTATCTTCATCTACCAAAAGTTCAACCAATGATGCATCTCCTGTAGTTACCTTATCATCAGATTTAAGCTTCATTCCTTCAAATACATCTTCTTCATCAGAGCCTCTTTCCAGTTCAACGTCACCAGTAAAAGACTCAATCTTAATTACACGATGGCCCTTATTTAATATGACTACAATAACAATTACAGCTATAACAACGACTAATGCAATTATACCAATAATAATAGGTAACTTCTTATTTTTCTTTTCCATTTTTATATCTCCTTATATGTAATTTATTAATTAACGTTTATTGGATTATCTGTTAAATATAATTCCTTCGCAATTTGAATCAGTTCTTTATCAAGCTTGCCCGCTGCTGCTTCCTCATCTAAAATCTCAAATGCTACTTTGACAGACTTTGGTTTTTTGTATGGTCTATCGTCAGCAATAAGCGAATCATATATATCCATAATTGTAAGTATTCTGGTCATTATGTCAAGTTCTTCTTCTTTCATGCCTTTGGGATAACCATTACCGTTAAGAAGCTCATGATGATTAGCTGCCATTGCACGAACATTTTTAAAGTAGTCTCCAAACTGAATATGCGCCAAAATCTTATCCGTATATATAACATGACTCTGCATAATAGTACGCTCTTTATCTGATAATGTACCTGCTTTAATATGTAAATCATCTATCTCTTCCTGAGTAAGATAATGTAATATATTACCTTCCTTATCTGAATATACACTTTCGGCAATTTCATTAATAATTGCCCACTCCTCTTCCTTAAGAGGTCTACCACAATTAAATGCTCCCAGGCTATTAATAAACTCCTTTATTTTGTCTAGCTTTATATCAGCAGCCTGCCTTGTAATGTAACCCTTCAAGGCATCATTTTCTATTTTCAGGCTTATTATCTCAAGTCTGTCCCTAAGCTCTTTTTCTCTATTTCCAAGCTTGGTCGGCTTGTCCATAACTTCAAGTGGTATATCCATTTTTCCAACATCATGTAGCATAGCCGCAAGATAAAGTTGTTTTTTATCATCATCAGAAAAATACAAATGTGTTTTTTTATCTTTATGTTTGAGATTTATATATTCGAGCATCTCAATACATCGTTTAGCTACATTTTTGGTATGATTTGCATTATATGGTGTTCTGCCCTCAATTGTTTCTGCCATAGCCTCAGCCATAGAAAAAAGCATTCCCTGCATTTCATGCATTCTCTTTTTTTGCATCTCAATATATTTATAGAGAATTGCTACTAAAAATGCTATCGCAATTCCCATTGGAACAGAAATAACATTTAATTTGTAAGAGGTTAGTTTAAATACAACAAAAGCTATTAAAATATATCCAGGTATAGTAACAAATAAGCCAATTATGGCACTTCGAATTTTTGAGTTAAGTACAAAAAAGCTAAATAAAGCCACAATAATTACTGTAATAAAAAACTGTAGGTATTTGTTGACTGAATATATTATGTTATCATTTAAAAACGCATGAATATAGTTTGCATGCATCTCAACTCCATACATTTGCTTTGAATAATCAATAGGAACTCTATAGGAATCCATCATTCCCTCTTCGTATGCTCCTATTAGAACAACACTTCCTTCAAAATAATCCGGAGATACTGTTCCATCTAATACATCTGACATAGATATATGTTCAAATTCTCCCGGATTGCTTATCATCGCAATCTCAACCTGTGATGGATATTCTTTTATTTCTCCCAACTTAGAAGCAATTCGATAAGCAAATGCATCATATTGAGTAATCAAACCGTCAACATCATATTGCAAACAAGTATAAACTCTTCTTACAATACCGTCATCATCATATATAGCATCAGTAAAACCATATTCCACAACAGCCGCTAACTCATCATAAGGTTTCCCTTCTTCTGAAATATACTGCCTAATCTCATAGTTACTATCAGAATCCTTATATAAATAAGTATCAAAGGTTACTGTTGATGCCATTACAATATTATCATACTTTGCACATACCGAAGCAAGTCTCTTATCTGCCTCAGAGTTGTTTGTTCCACTAAACAAAAAATCTACACCTATGACACTCGGCAAAGCATTTTCATCCGAATTTAAGATTTCAATCAAATCAGCAAATTTATTTCTATCCCAATCAGAATATGGTCCTAGTTCAAGTAAGGTTTTTTCATCAATAGCTATTATTTTTATATTATCCGGTATAGTTCCTGCATTCTGATACAGGCTATCCTCTGCCATATTCTCTATACTAAGAGGAAATCTATTGACAGCAAAAACACCTGCAATTATCGATATTACAAACGCAATTATAGCGGTAACAACATATTTATTTTTAGAAGTACTATTCATATTCATATTCATATTATATTTGCTCCATATTGTATTTATAAAACAACTAAACTGCTATCTATTATACAATATATTCATTAATTACACCACACAAAAGAATGTCGGAGCTTTAATAAGCTCCGACATTCTTTATTAATCCCTTATAATACTTTATTCTTCTGACTCAGGTTGTTTTCCTAAAATAACACTATATGTTTTCTCAACATATTCGCCATCAACATTAACCATCGCTGTAATCTCTATTTTCTCGCCAGAAGCATAATACTCAAGATAATCTGTCAATTCCTCAGTTGAGTTAATACTCTGTCGTCCTATCTTTGTTATAATAGAATTTTTTTCCATTCCAGCAGCCTTAGCCGCCGAACCTTCTGTAAAATCAGATATAAGAACACCTGTCGGAATACCAAAAGTAACTGATGTTGTTGCATCTACAGTCTGACACATAATACCAAGATAGCCTCTCTTCTCCTCAGGCACTTTTTCTCTTGTCTCCTCGTTCATCAATTCCTCTAATATACTCTCCACCTCAGTTATAGGTATCGCATATCCCATTCCCTCAACCTCAGTTGATGCATATTTTGATGAATTAATTCCGATTACCTCACCTCTCATATTAAGAAGTGCTCCGCCACTGTTTCCCGGGTTAATCGCAGCATCTGTCTGAATAAGCGGTGTTGTATTAGTTGAAACAATTCTATCCTTAGCACTTATTATTCCTGTTGTTACCGACTGACCATAACCAAGTGCATTACCAATAGCTACAACCTGCTCACCTACCTTAATTTCACTTGAATCGCCAATCGTAGCAATCTTTATTGATGCCATCGTGTCAGCTGATATTTTGCCAAGCTCAATTGCAATAATAGCAAGATCATTATCACTGTCTGTTCCCTTTACATTTGCCTCATATACCTGTTCGTCTATAAAGCATACAGAAACTGTTTCCGCCCCTGAAACAACATGATTGTTTGTCACAATAAGAAGCTCTCTTTCATTTGTTCCTATTATGATTCCTGAGCCAGAACCTTCTGATTCATACTCGTATGTTCCACCAAAGAAGCCCAAATCATATTCTGTGACAGCTTTAATTGTAATAGCTACAACTGATGGCATAACACTTTCAGCAATATCTGATACATCAAGACTTTGAGAGTCTACTTCTCCATCACTCAAGGTTGTCGTTGTAGGAA
Source organism: Wujia sp. (assembly GCA_045531735.1). Classification (GTDB taxonomy): domain Bacteria; phylum Bacillota; class Clostridia; order Lachnospirales; family Lachnospiraceae; genus Coprococcus_C. The sequence continues at coordinate 33,663 of JAZSEO010000032.1, forward strand.
TCATTATATTCGCAGCCTCTGTTGTCTTGTCCGAGGTTTCTTCTGTAGTTTCCTCTGTTGAAATATTTTCTTTGCTTTCAGCCTCCTGAACTATTTCTTTGTCAACAGACTTATTAAAATAATTATCTACAAGTGTGAAGGTTCCACCCGCTGCACCACCAAACAAAGCTCCACATACAGTAAATGCAACTGCTTTTTTGAAAAATCCATTTGAATTCTTCTTGTTTTTTTTACTATTATTGTCCTCAATCATATCATACTGATTTATATCATTAAATTCGTTCATGACAAATATTCCTTTCCTGTTTTTTTCTATCATATATTTTTTTAATGGCAAAAATATGATAGATTTGTCAAAAAACTGTGAACGCTAATTAAGTGCCTGTTTAAGCACCTCTAGATTGCTTTGCATAATACTTATATATGTTTCTCCTGCTTCAAGCTGTTCTTTTGTCACAGCTTGTATTGAATTCATTTCCATAATTGCCTGAGCCTTTGATGTAGTTGAGTTAATTATTGTTTTTGCTAAATCCTGACTTGAACCTTTTTCTATCAGTACAACAGAAAGATTTAATTCATCTATCTTTCCCGCTAAAAAAGCGACAGTTTCAAAGCTTGCTTCTGTATCTGCTGAACATCCGGCAAAGGCAGCATAATATTCTATACTATAATCCTTCATCAAATAGATATACGGAAATCTATCCGCAAATAAAATCGTTTTATTTGCACCTTCATCCACAGCTGTCTGATATGCCACATCCAACTCATTAAGTTTTATCTTATATTCTTCAAGATTGCTCTTATATTCTGAACTGTTATCCAAATCCACTTTACACATGGCATCAGCTATAGCATCACATATTATCGTTGCATTTTTCACAGACAACCATACATGTTCATCATATTCTGCCAAATTGTCATGTTCACTATGAGCATCGTCATGTTCGTCCTCATCGTGTTCATGTTCTTCCATACCCTCGACGTGTTCTTCCTGTTTGAGATTATCCCCCAAAACTCCCATCATATTTACGACAATCATATCCTCATTTTTTGCCTGTTCCAGCACATCATTTACCCACGAATCTGAAACACCACCAACATAAATAAAAACATCACATTCAGATATAGTAATAATATCATCGGCAGTTGGCTGAAAGCTATGCATATCTACACCTGTATCTCCAAGTAAAATAAGCTCTACATTCTCATTATCACCAATTATCTGTTTAGCCCAATCATACTGTGAAAACATTGTGCATACCACAGTTATTTTATCTGTTTTGGATTGATTAGTTGATTTGTCACAGCCTGTAAAAAGCATAAGACACATTACAAATATAAATATTTTCGATACAATTCTTTTTAATTTTTTCATATCTAGTTTACTCCTTCTCTACAGGTCTGACAGGTTCCATACAACATAGATGTCTTACATTCCAACACAAATTTATGATGTTCATATATATGTCTCTGAAAATCCATCATAAATGAGCAATCCATATGATAAATTTTTCCACATCCGTTACATTTCATGTGTAAATGATTGTGACATTTTTCAGACGATTCAATAAACTGGTAAGTTGCTTTGTTTCCACCTTCACCAACATGTTTGAGAACCTTCCCATCTTTTTCAAGCTTCTCTAAATATCTATAAATGGTTGTAACATTTATATCTAAACCCGCATCCTCTTTTATATAGCTTTCAATATCTCTAACACTTACATCATCATCCTTATGTCTGCTAAGATACTCTATTATTTTTGCTCTTTTTTCAGTTGAATAACTATTTTTCATATATTCTCTCCTATACACAAAAAGCCTTGTACATTTAAAGGTGTCATTATTCAAGTATAATAATGTCATCAACATCTATATGATAATAATTATAGCCCTCTTCCTCGTATACATCATAGGTTCCAACAATCTGAATCTCTGTATTTTCTGCCGGATACTCATCTGGATATGTGTGTGCACCGTCATCCCACACAAACTCCATTCCGTTCTGGCAGCATGCCTGAGCGTCCTTAATCATAACATAATGATAATAATTTCCTGTTGGTTCGTAGAATAACGGAAAATAAGTTCCATTTATTTTAACTGTTTTTCCCAGATAATCATCTGGTGCCTGTATCATATTATAAACCTGAACATATATCATATTGGGTGTAAGCACAGTCAAATCTATGTCTACATTTGTATCTGCCTCACCAATAGGTTCTTCATATTCATATTCAGTAATCTGTGTAGGTGCACCTGTATCCTCATATACAATAATTTCCTGTGTTGTGGTTGCCTGTGTAGTTATATCTTCTGTTGTAGGAGCAATAGTTGTAAAAAGACTTTCCGTAGATATTGTAACATCTCTTCCCCCCTTCTTTTCACCACAACCAGCAATAAGCATTGCAACCGAACAAATAAGCATACAGACAACAGATATTTTGTTCCATTTATTCTTATTTTTCATTATTTTCTTACTCCTCTAATTAGCATTCCAATAATTGCAAAAGCAACAAACACAGCTATATCAACTGCTACAATAGTTGAACCAACAGGTGTTGATTCAATTAAAGATATAATCATTCCTAATAAAGACGAAACTATACTTATTATTCCTGAACAAATAACAACCGACTTAAAATTTTTAAATACTCTCATTGCAGAAAGTGCTGGAAATATTACCAACGCAGATATAAGCAACGAACCAACTAAATTCATTGCAAGAACAATAATAACCGCTGTAATAACTGCCATCAGCATGTTGTATGCTCTGGCTCTTACACCTGTAGCTTTAGCAAAATCCTCATCAAAGGTAACTGCAAATATTTTGTTATAAAATAATAAATAAAATATAACAACAATAACAGACATTACGATGCATATAATTACATCTAAATCACTTAATGTAAGTATTGATGTCGCACCAAACAAAGTTGTACAGACATCTCCTGTTATATTAGATGATGTAGAAAAAACATTAACCAATAAATATCCTATTGCAAGCGACGAAACCGACATCATAGCTATTATTGCATCTCCGTTTATTTTTGTATTGTTACTTGTTTCAAGCATAAGTATCGCTGAAACTATAGTAACAGGTAAAATAAGCAGCATATTGTTTGTAAGATTCATAATTGTTGCAATAGACATGGCTGCAAACGCAACATGAGAAAGACCATCACCTATAAACGAATATCTCTTAAGAACTAGCGTTACCCCCAAAAGAGATGAACAAAATGCAATTAGGACACCAACAATCAAAGCTCTTCTGACAAACGGAAATTCCATATACATTGATAATGTTTCAAGTATTTCAGCCATTAATTTCCACCTCCGTTATCATTTGTAAAAAGCTTTCCGGTTTTACTCTTTAAATACTCATCTGTGGACTCAAAAAATTCTGGTCTGTCACTCACATGAAGTATTTTAGTAGCATATTTAAGAGCCGCCTGCATATCATGAGACACCATTATAATTGTAATCCCATCCTTATTGAGACTTTTTATAAGCTCATACATTTCTCCCGTAACCTTAGGGTCAAGGCCTGCAACAGGCTCATCCAATAAAAGCATTTTACTTGTCGCACATAATGCTCTTGCAAGCAAAACTCTTTGTTGCTGACCACCTGACAGCTCTCTGTAACACTTCTTGCTCATATCCTCTATACCTAAACGCTTCATATTTTCAAGAGCAATTTTCTTTTCTTCCTTTGTATAAAATGGTCTGAGACCACTATGATTAAGAAATCCCGACATAACTATTTCTTTAACAGAGGCAGGAAAATCCCTCTGAACTACTGTTTGTTGAGGCAGATAGCCAATCTCATTTTTCTTTAAACCGTCATCCATTGTGATTACACCAGACATAGGATTTCTTAGTCCAAGCAAAGTTTTCATAAGAGTACTTTTTCCCGAACCATTTTCACCTAATATACATAGATAATCACCACTATCCACTTTAAATGTTAGACCTTCTACAACTGTACGTCCCTCATAGCCAAGACATACGTTATCACAAGTAAGCAAAGACATTGTCTATCTATCCTTTCTATTATAATAAAAAATGCAAATCATTTGCATAATGTATTTTACTTCCATATAGCAGGAGTGTCAAGTACATTTGCAAACAATTTGCATTTTTATACTATATATAATTTATCATAGCTAATTAAAATATACGAGTTCCTCTTCAGCCGGTTTTGCAACATCTACTTTTGTTGCTCTAAGAACAGGTCCTTCTCCCTCGAATTCAGGATAGTATTCTTTTTCAATGGTTGCAGTAACCTGAACCCACTGTCTATCCTTAAGATGCTTAGCAGCCTCAAAATAACACTTGAAGCCTATAAAAGCAATATCATCCGCACAGCAAGTCATAGCAAATCTTCCCGGAACAAATTCGTTATTCTTGTAATTCTTTGGTCTGTGAACCATCGCCTTAAAGGTGATTTTTTTGCCTACATATTTGTCTGGATTATCACAGGAATCAATATACCATATACCGAAATCCTCATCCTCAAGTTCAATTATAGGTTTGTCTATATCAAATGGTAACTCAAGCTCTTCGTCCTCTACCTCTGCCAAACCGTCTTTATTCTCAAAAATAACCTGTGCCCGCCTGTTTACAGCACGAATACTTCTTCTATATTCAGCCCTTTTTGTATTTTCATCACAGCGATTAAAGATAATCATGTCCGCTGTTGAAAGCTGTTCCATCATCATAGCCTTCATATTAGCTATATATACATCAAAGGTTGACGCGTCTACAAACGTTATAACCTGAACAACCGTCCATCCTTTTGGAACTCTAATTGAAAAAAGCTTTTCCATTTTCCACGTTCCATTGTATTCAATCATAACCTTAGTAGGCTTGTATTTATCCTGCAAATCAAGAAGATAGTCTGTATTAAGATTTTCCTCTTCTATATATTCAAGGAATATGTTTTTACTTTTTAAATCGTCTTCATCATATTCCTCAATACCCTCTTCACATACCAAAAGTAATGTTGGCTCACCTTCTGTAAAATCTCTATCAAGCAGGGTTTCCTTTGCAAAAGTAGTCTTTCCACTTTCTAAAAAGCCCATAAACATATATACAGGAATTTCTTGTACCATATTTTTATTAGTCATATCTTTAACCACTTTTCTTTCTTATAGATTTTGTCTATAGTTACATATTATTTAAGCTTAAATAATTCCTCAAGCTCATCTTCCTTGAGATTACTTCCTATAACACAGAGTTTTCCAGTATAATCCGGTTTTCCTGTTCTAAGCTCATACTCTCCCGGAACGAGATCAAAGTATATCCATTCACCATTTTCTCCAGAGACAATACCCTTTGCCCTCAAAATTATTCCATATTCATCAGAATCAGAAGCAAGCTTTTCTAAGATTCCTTTCATTTCCTCCTCAGAGAATTTAACTGCGGTCTCTTTTCCCCAGCTATTAAACACCTCATCTGCGTGATGATGGTCATGATGATGTCCATGGCATCCACATGTACATTCTTCATCATGTTCATGGTGATGGTGATGACACTCATGCTCATCATGCTCATGGTGGTGATGGCACTCATGCTCATCATGTTCATGGTGGTGGTGATGACACTCATGCTCATCATGTTCATAGTGGTGATGGCACTCATGCTCATCATGTTCATGGTGGTGGTGATGACACTCATGCTCATCATGTTCATGGTGGTGATGATGACACTCATGCTCATCATGCTCATGGTGGTGTCCACAACAACATTCTCCCTCTCCATGATGGTGATGATGCTCATGATGATGTGCAGTTTTTTCTACCTCCTTCATCATTGCCTCAAGAGTATTGGAATGCTCCATAGCCTCACGAATTACATTTCCATCTATATCATCCCAAGGTGTTGTTATAATCTCTGATTCTTTATTATGCTCTCTAAGAAGCTCAACTGTTTCTGCTACCTTTTTGTCATTTGCATCCTGCGTACGACTTAATACAATTGTACCTGCACTCTCAACCTGATTGTTAAAGAATTCTCCAAAATTTTTCATATACATTTTACATTTTTTTACATCAACAACTGTTGTCGCACTATTTATCTCAACGTCTGCAGTTGCTTTTACATCTTCTACTGCTTTAATAACGTCAGAAAGCTTTCCTACTCCTGATGGCTCAATAATTACTCTATCAGGAGCATACTCGTCAATTACCTGCTTTAAAGCTGTTCCAAAATCACCCACTAACGAGCAACATATACAGCCTGAGTTCATCTCAGTAATTTCTACACCCGCATCCTTAAGAAATCCACCATCTATTCCAATCTCACCAAACTCATTTTCAATGAGAACAAGTTTTTCTCCCTGAAAAGCCTCTGCAATAAGTTTTTTTATAAGAGTTGTTTTACCAGCTCCGAGAAAGCCTGATAAAATATCTATCTTTGTCATTTTGTTTACCTCCTTTTTATATAAGTGATGTACTAAAATATCTCTCTACTCTGTCCGGAAGTACAGTTGCTATAACCTTATCTTTTCCGTATTTTTCTGCCATTCGCATAGCAGTCCATACATTTGCACCGGAAGACGTACCAACCAAAAGTCCCTGAACCCTTGCAAGCTCTCTTGAAGTTGCTATTGCATCTTCATCTGTTACCTCTACAATATCAGTAATTATGCTTGTATCTAATATATCTGGAACAAATCCATCTCCTATACCTTGTATCTGATGAAGTCCCGGTTCATGACCCAAAAGTGCGGACACATTTTTAGGTTCAACAGCTACTATTTTAGTATTAGGATTTCTTTCTAATAAATATTTTGCAACCCCCTGCAAGGTTCCACCACTACCAATACCTGATATATAAATATCTATTGGTTTTCCCAACTGCTCTACCAACTCAACTGCTGTAGTCTTGTAATGTATATCAGGATTAGCCGGATTAATAAACTGCTGAGGCATAAAATATTTTTCAGGATCTGAATTATATACTTCTGTTGCTTTATCAACAGAACCACCTATACTAAGCTCAGGTTCTGTTAGGATAAGCTCTGCACCAAGAGCCTTTATAATTTTTTTTCTCTCTTCGCTCATGTTTTCCGGCATTACAATTATTACATTATAGCCTTTTCTTATTCCACATAGAGCAAGACCAATTCCTGTATTACCACTAGTTGGTTCAATTATTGTCATACCTGGTTTGAGACGCCCCTCTGCTTCTGCTACATCAAGCATATTTTTTGCAATTCTGTCCTTAATACTTCCACCCGGATTTAAAAACTCTGCTTTTGCAAATATATTACAACCAGTTGTTTCCTTTAAACTCATAAGTGGAGTATTTCCTATCAAGTCTAAAACATTATTATAATACATCTTCTTACCTCACATAATTATATTGGATTTGCATTTTCAACAATAAAGCTTTGAACCTTTTCAGCTAAAGTGAAATACATAACATCTTCACTTGTATATACCGAATCAAATGTTTTTTCATCACTATAACCAGTTTGCTCCATCATCATTGCTTTATAATCTGCAATTTCCTCATCTGATACTATTATATTCTCTTCTTTTGCAATAGCGCATATTACTATTTTTTCTTTGACATATTCTGTTGCCATTTCAGTAAGATAATCCCTAAAATCTTCTTCTGAGGACATTCCATAAACCATACTTATATATGTCACCATATCATAGCCATAGCTATCTGCCATCATATCTGTATCCGAAATAGTAGATTCAACCATTTCATTTACTTCCTCATCAGGAATATCTTTTATTGTAGCATTTTGAACAACCATCTCAAATAAAACATTACTATTCACTGATTTATCATATTGAGCGTAATTTTCTGTAAGATTATCTCTTATAGATTGTTCAAATTCTTCTATTGTTTCATACTCTGTATTGTTCGCAACAAATTCATCCGTATAATCAGGAAGAACTGCCTCAACAATATAATTTATTTTTATTTCAAAAACAGCATCTTTACCAGCCAGTTCTTCACTTCCATAATTATCAGGAAAAGTCACATTAATATCAAATATCTCTCCAACATCATGACCAACAATCTGCTCTTCAAAGCCTTCTATCATTGTTCCTGAACCTAACGTAAGTGTATATCCCGAACCACCAGAAGAGCCACCCTCAAACTCAACGCCATCTATACTTCCCACAAAATCTATATTGACAGTGTCTCCATTTTCAGTTGTTCCAACCAATATTTCTTTTGTTTCAGTGGCATAAGCTGAAATAAATGCATCCACCTGTGCCTGAACCATTTCATCTGTTATCTCAGTTTTAGTTTCTGTATATTCAAGTCCTTTATAAGCTCCCACCTCACCATATTGAGCATATTTATCAATATATTCCTGTTGAGAAAGCTCTTCTTCAACAGTCTCTGTATCTGACTCTGTTATTTCTATAGAATTTTCTTCTGATACAGCCTCTGTTTGAGTAGCCACTGTTTCCTTGTCATCAGTTTTATCCTTTTCATTGCCACAGCCCACTAGCAAACTCAAACACATCGCTGCTAATAATATATATTTTGATTTTCTTAATCTTTTGTACATTAATACATCCCCCTGTTATTGTTTGATTTTTATTTCCATTTGATTATAAGGAATAATAATACCTTTTTCATCAAACTCTATCTTTATTTTCTCATTTATCTCCCATTTAGCAGCCCAATAATCATCCGTGTTTACCCAACACCTAATCCCCATTTTTATTGAGCTTTCCATAAAGCTATCAACAAATATATTCATTTCCTTAGTCTTGTCATAATAAGGAGATGAAAGAACAATATTTTCAAGTGTTTCTTTCACAAGTTTTATATCTGAATCATACGAAACGCCAACAGCGATATCCAGCTTACGGGATTTCTCCGCTGTAACATTTATAAGCGAATTAGCCGTTATGTTGCCATTAGGAATAACAACTATTTTGTTATCATAGGTTTTAAGCTTAGTATAGAAAATATCAATTGCTTCCACAGTTCCTTCCATTTTATTGTTATTTTCTATGATATAATCTCCCACCTTAAAAGGCTTCATAATTAATATCAATACACCACCGGCAAAGTTAGCTAAACTTCCTTGCAAAGCTAAACCTATTGATAAACTTGCTGTTCCAAGAATAGTAACTAATGAAGATACCTGTACGCCTACTATTGAAATAGCCATAATGATTACTACAGCATATAAAGCACCTTTAATAAGAGAAAGCAAAAATCCCTCTACGCTGTTTTCCATATCAGTTTTTTCAAAGGTCCTTTTTACTACCCTGACTATGAATTTTGCAATCTTAAATCCTATTAAAAGACATACGCATGCAATAAAAATATCAAACAGCTTATCTGCGAGCCAATCAAGCATCAACTCTAAATATTTACTTAGTTTATCCTTATCAACATTGTCAATATCTGTATTGGCAGATAAAAACATATAAAACACCTTCTTATTTTAATAAATTGACCATATAAACAAACGCAATCATAGGGCTATGTAACCACACAGCCCTAATCTTTATAGATATTATTTACCTATTTTCTTTTTAAATACTGTAATCGAAAGAGGTGGAACAACAACAGAAATATAATGTTCCTGACCATCGCAAACATCTTTTTTAGCCTGTTTTGCGGTCTTATTGTTTCTTCCTTCTCCTCCAAATTTAGCGTTGTCACTCGAGAAAATCTCCTGCCATTTACCACCTGATGGCGTAGCAAGTTTATAGGCTTTATGCTCTATTGGAGTGAAGTTACATATTACAACAAGTGTATCCTCTTCTTTTTTACCTTTTCTCATAAACGAGAGAAGACTTGTGTTTGCACTGTTACAGTTTATCCATTCAAATCCTTCTGAAGAATTATCTAACTCATAAAGAGCTGGCTCTGTCTTATATAATTTGTTAAGTTCTTTTACATAACCTTGCATATATACATGGGCATCGAACTCAAACAATGACCAGTCAACCTCTGCGCCCTCGTTAAATTCAGCAAACTGTGCTATCTCCTGTCCCATAAAGAGAAGCTTTTTACCCGGATGAGTCATCATATATCCGTATGCAACTCTTAGATTTGAGAATTTATCCTCATAACCACCTGGCATTTTAGTAATCATTGAACCTTTTTCATGCACCACCTCATCATGAGATAGCACAAGCATGAAGTTCTCACTATATGCATATACCATACTAAAAGTTAAGTCATTATGGTGATACTTTCTATATAATGGATCAAGCTTAATATATCCTAAGAAATCATTCATCCAACCCATGTTCCACTTGTAGTCAAAGCCAAGTCCACCTTCCTCAACAGAATGTGTCATCATCGGCCATGCTGTTGATTCCTCTGCAATCATAATTACACCCTTATGTAATTCATGCATTTTCTGATTAAGCTCTTTTATAAAATCAATAGCTTCGAGATTTTCATTGCCTCCATAAATATTAGGAATCCACTCTCCACCATTTCTACCATAATCAAGATATAACATTGATGCAACTGCATCCATTCTTATACCGTCAACATGATATTTCTCTGCCCAATAAAGAGCATTTGCAACAAGGAAATTCTTAACCTCGTTACGTCCATAATTATATACATATGTTCCCCAATGAGGATGCTCACCTTTTCTTGGGTCTTCATGTTCATATAATGCTGTCCCATCAAATCTTCCCAAACCATGCTCATCCTTAGGAAAATGTGCAGGAACCCAGTCTATAATAACTCCAATGCCTTTACTGTGAAGATAATCTACAAAATACATAAAATCATCCGGATTACCATATCTGGATGTTGGAGCATAGTACCCGGTAACCTGATATCCCCAAGACGGGTCATATGGATGTTCCATAACAGGCATAAGCTCTACATAATTATAGTTCATATCAACAAGATAATCCGCCAATAAATGAGCAATATCTCTGTAATTATAGAATTCTCTTCCATCATCAGGACGTTTCCATGCACCTATATGCATCTCATAAACTGACATAGGCTGCGCTATTACATCTTTGCTTTCTCTGTCCTTCATCCACTGACTATCTTTCCATTTGTATGAAAGGTCAACAATACGAGAAGCATTTGCAGGTCTAAGTTCACTGCTAAATGCATAAGGGTCACTCTTCATAAATACTTTGCCAGATTTAGAACAAATCTCATATTTGTAAATCTCGCCCACATATTTACCAGGAATAAATATCTCAAATATTCCCGAATAATCTATCTTGCGCATAGGGTGTCTTCTGCCATCCCAGTTGTTAAAGTTACCCACTACAGAAACTCTCTCTGCATTAGGTGCCCAAACAGCAAACATAACACCCTCTACTCCATCAACAGTAAGAGGATGTGCACCCATTTTTTCGTAAATATTATAGTGTTTTCCTTCGTTAAAAAGACTAACATCAATAGGGTCGATAACAGGCTCAAATATATATGGATCTATATAAGAAAGCTCTTCGCCACTATCAAATTTGACATTAAGCTTATAATCAAATCTTTGTTTATTCTTAATAACAACAGAGAAAAAACCAGGTACTCTGTCTGCTACTAAGGTGTATTTTTTCTTTGTCGAAATATCTGTGGCAGTAACAACTTTAGCGCCAGGAAGATATGCATTAATATACACATCATCAATACACTCATGCATTCCAAGTATATGATGTGGATTGTTATGTGTTCCCTGTACTAAAGCTTCCACTTCCATCCAATTTATCGCAAATACTTCTTTTCTTTTGGACATTTAAAATTATCCCCCTCTACAATTTGTGGATAAATATTCCACTTCTTAGTTTTGGTTCGAACCATGTAGACTTAGGCGGCATCAGCATATTTGCATCTGCAACATCAAAGAGTTCTTCTATAGAGGTAGGATACATGGAAAATGCTATCTCCATATCATTTGCGACTCTTCGCTCTAATTCTTTAAGACCTCTTATACCACCGACAAAGTCAATACGCTTGTCAGTTCTAGGGTCGTCAATCCCAAGTATTGGTTTTAGAAGATTATTTTGTAAGATAGAAACATCTAATCCTTCTACTGGATCATCAGATATAATCTCCGCTTTTGCGGTAAGCTTGTACCACTGTCCATCTAAATACATACCAAAAATATTTTTAGCTTCAGGACTATATTCCTCTGATACTGTTTCTATTTCAAAACATTCTTTTATTTTATTGATAAACTCTTCCTTAGTATTTCCATATAAATCCCTAACGACTCTGTTATATGGAAGAATCTTTAATTGATTGTGTGGGAATAAAACTGATAAGAAGAAATTATATTCCTCTTCTCCTGTTGTCGCAGGATTTTCGTCTCTTCTTTTTATTCCAACTTTTACAGCAGATGCAGCTCTATGATGCCCATCTGCAATATAAATCTGTGAAAGCTTATCAAAGCCATTTTTAATTGTATCAATGTCTTCATCGTCTGATACAAGCCAACCTCTGTGACCTATACCATCTTCAGAAATAAAATCAAATTCCGGAATATCAGATTTGATTTTATTGATTACATTATCAATGTCCTCCTGTGCTCTATATGCAAGGAAAATAGGACCAGTCTGAGCGTTGCAGGTATCAACATGAGTGATACGGTCAATCTCTTTATCAGCTCGTGTATTCTCATGTTTTTTAATCACGCCATTTTGATAATCATCTATAGATGCACAAGCAACAATACCTGTCTGGGCACGACCATCCATAGTAAGCTCATAGATATAATACATATCCCTGCTGTCTGCCACATATTCCCCCTTCTCAATCATATCATAAAGAAGTTCTTTTGCTTTGGCATATACGCAAGGTGCATAAGTATCCACGCTGTCATCAAATGCAGTTTCAGCTCTATCAATTCTTAAAAAAGAAAGTGGGTTTGCTGCAACAACTTCTTTTGCTTCCGCACGATTATACACATCATAAGGAAGTGCTGCCACATCACTAACTATATCTTTTCTCGGTCTATACGCCATAAATGGTTTTATTGTTGCCATAGTGTTCTCCTGTAAAAAATATTAACCTCTGATTGCTTTTACAGCATCATCGATAGATTTCTTGTATGACTCTTCTGTAGAATTATCAAAAATGAATAATTCAGGAATGTTTGAAGGTGCATTAAAATTCTGAGTTGAAATATATTCATCCCAGTTGGCAAGCTTCCATGAATCTCTGTCAGATGCTCTCTTAATCATGCGCTGATGTACAACCTCAATATCAGCATGTACCCATACTACAAATAATTCAGCATTCTTCTCTTTAAGCTTAGCTCTAAGACTATCAAGATACTCATTATCTCTAATTTCATCTGTAAACGGTGCATTGATAAGAACTGTATCATTGTAATCAAGTGCCTCAAAAGCTAAATCAAGAACAGCATAATATTCATAATCTCTGATCTCTCTCTGGAAGAAATCCGAAGAACGATTATACTCCTCTCCTGCAACCTTAAAAATCTGCTTTGAAAGGACAATAAGAGTATCCTTATCTAAATAAACACAGTTAGTAAGTGCCTTACCAAGTTTTTTTGAAATAAAAGTTTTACCACATGCAGGTGGTGAAGTAACTAATATAAGCTTCTTCATGTTATATAATGCCTCCTAAAAAATGTTCTCGTTTTAAAAGTGATAATAATTCACCAAATTAACAGTATTCTATCATAAAATCACCTTGCAGACAAGTTTTTCCTATAAATTAGACAATATGGTACTCCTTTTCTTAAAACCAACATTGGTTCTACGCTATCTTTTTGTTTCCACATATTTTTGCTAAGTCCAACCGACACAGTTCCAGCGTTCCATTTTACAGTTGCAAAATAATGAAATTCACTCAAAATTTCATAATAAATTTTTCTTTTCGGCTTATAATAATCAATGATTTTAACTGAAACAACTGTGAATTTTTTTACATTAATTATATCTACTATCATCTTCACGATAGGAATAATCACGAACAAAAGAATTCCATATATTCCTCTTATACTTCGTCTACGTCCTCGATATGCCAGAAAATATCTAAATGATTTCAATATGCCATCAGATAAATCTTCTGCCACCCCAGTATTTTTAAGATATAATCCATAGGAATCTATAGCAACGACTATAACTACAAGAGCACCTAATAACAAGGTTAATGATATACGAACAACATTTGCATAAAGCTGTCTTTTTTCTGCTTTATTGAGAATATCTCCCACATTTTCACTAGCAATTCGTTTCTTAAATTCATTTATTAACTGTTCATAATTATTTGTATTTTTATAAATTATATGTGTTTCTATGCCTTCGACACCATTCCGAAGATATTTCCAGGTAACTTCACAACCATAGGAATGTTCTTTTATTTTTGTTACCGCCAAAACCTTACTACAACATAACTTATATTCATCGCTTTTAAGCAACCTCTCCGCTATCTGATATTTTTTATTTATCCTGAAACTTGTTTCAACACGTGTAAGCCTTATTGCATGATAACGACTAGAACCATTCAGCATAAAAGCTAAAACATACATCCATATTGGTACTGATGTCATCTTTGCAATAGTTTTCATATGTGCTCTTATAAAGCGACCAATCTCATCAAAACCCAAATGTGTAAAAAATAGTCCCTCTTCACTGATTACATAATATAAAAATTTATTTCCTACATTATTACGTTTAGAATAAAGTTTTATCGTCATTATGGCTCCTGCTGAAGCCGCAACAACTATTAGCAAGCTAGCATACGCCTGCCATGTACCAGGCAAAATTTTAAACTCCACAGACTTAGCAAGAAGATAATACAAAAATATTCCCATTATAATTGGCAGCCACGCTAAAAGAAATGTTTTTAACAAAAACTCAATTACAGACTTATTTCCATCATCAAACTGATTATCACGGCAAACTGTTATGTTATTATTGACATTCAGATTTTCAACACGTTCTTTTATTTTATTATCTTTAAAGTCTTTATAATCCAAATATTTATTATCTTGTGTTGTATATTTAGTCCATTGTTTTTCAGTATCTTCGTTATATGAATTATTTTTACTGTTCACGATATTTGTATTGTTTTTATTCGTTTGTAATTGCGATTCATCTATAATCTTTGATGTAGTTTTTACTGGTTTTTTCGAAAGTTTTTTTATTCCTTTTCTTATTGGATTAAATGATATTAAATATCCTAGACCAAGCTCTATAATAAGAAAAACAGTAAACGCAATAACATCTTTACCTTCTATAATTAATTTTAATGTAACAAAAAGAAGCAATAAAATAACAGGCAGAAATATTACTCCAATAAATATTAGTATTCCTGCCGGTATACCTTTTTTCTTTTGTTTATTATCCTTTAACATACGTCTCTCCTGTTTAATATATGTTTCATCTAACTATTTTCTTTTAGCTGTTTTTCCTGTATGTTATAATATCATATGTGTAAATTTTTTTCTATTATCCTATTTACACAGTCTTCTTATACCATTTCAGGTTTTTTTACCTATTTTTTATTAATTTAATATCGGCTGTCGACTCTTTCCAGCAGGATGGAGGTGAAATCATGCATGACATTGCAGACTTAATTTTCTCCATTATGGCAAGTGTAATAGCATATTACATATGCAAGTGGTTGGATGGTGATAATTAGACAGTACAGCCCAAAAAGAATAGTTCACTTTAAGAACGAGAAAAACCTAGAGACAGCCCTCTCTAGGTTTTTCGTATTATCATGCATATTGCAGACTTTAATTAATATTATATTATAATTAAATTGTTTTGATGTCAATAATAAAATTGCACTATATTAAAGCAACCTCCTAAGCAACTGTTCTCTATTGTTTATAAACATTTCTGTAACCTGATAGCTTTCTGTTTCTTCATATTCCTCTTCCATTGTTGCCACATTGTAAAAGCTTTCAGCCCTAAGAAAATATCCCCAACCAGCTTTTCTATATCCCTTAACTAAACGTATGGCATCATGTAAATCAGAATGAGAATCATAGGTTGAAAAATTATAATTCTTAGTGCCACCCTCAGGATTAAAGCCCCATGCAACAGCAATAGCTTCAAGCAATGTGGACTTACCACTGCCATTTTCTCCCACAAAGAAAGTAACTGAATTGGATAACTCCAATGACTGTAAATTCTTGATAGTTGGGATATTCCTCAAATAGCTTGAACTATCAATTTTGTTCCAATCTATATTTATTTTTCGAACAAATTGGTCATTCATGCTACTCTACCCTCTTTAAAATAATATCTGTTCCAAAATACTGTAATTCTGTATTATCATTATACAAATAAAACCAATATGCGGCTCCCCAGTTTACATTATCATAAACTATTACTTCAATAGGTTCAGTCTCTTTATTTATATGTATTGTATCTATAGGAATTTCAGAAGGTAATCCTATATCAATCCCATCTTCCGCATATACTTCAATAACTCTATTTCCTTCGACTTCTTTTATTTCCATGCGAAGTGTCTTATCATCATTTTCCCACGTGCCTTCTATGTAAGAAAAAGCCTCTGCCTGCATCGCTTCAAGCTCATCCTCTATCTCTTCCTGTTTTTGTTTTTCTTCCTCTGTATAGTATGTGTCCAAATCTCCCTCTGGCATCATACCAATATCATCTGCCCAAGTATATACAATCATAGCATAGTTGTCTGAATCAAGACACCTTACTTTTATTTCTTTATCAACATTAATTATAATATAAAGTCCACTAATTTTTAACGCATTGTCACTACTGATAGTAAGATGATTTTCTTCTATAAAAAAATCAACGACATCCACTACATTGAAGTTATCATCGTAACATATCACTTTTTCCGCTTTGGAGATAGAGTCTTCTCCAAATTGTATTACTAACTTATCAGAATAATACAAAGTTTTCTCTATTGATATTGATAATATTTCTTCATGATTATAGATGTAGTTTTTTTCTGGTTTATCTTTACCACCGTCCAACAAAAAGAACATCAGTGTCGCAAGTAGCATAAAGCCAACTCCGACAGACACTAGGACTATACCCACAATATCACTTAAAACCACTACTTTTTCAACAAATGCTTGTTTAGGTTTCTTTGGATTATATACTACCGGCAAGTTACTCCCCAAAGGCCACTTAACTTTACCTAATCTCTCATAATTATGATAAATTCCCGATATATTTGCGCAAAACTTATCTTTATCAGTAATCATTATGTTATCTGTTTGACCTAGCATTTCATTAGGATTCAAATTATGTACGCTCTTTGAAATAACACCTCTATAATGTCTGTATGCTCTATATTTTTCACCTTCAACCTCAAACTCAACAACTGGTGCCACAGAGCGACCATTACTTCCGCCTCCATATTTATACTTAATTACCGTACCTGTTGCATGAGCCACACAGTTTTTCTTTGCATTTATAGCTTTAGCAAAAAAAGGTATGGAAATAAGAGCTATTAAAAGCCCAACT
Organism: Wujia sp.; assembly: GCA_045531735.1. Taxonomy (GTDB): domain Bacteria; phylum Bacillota; class Clostridia; order Lachnospirales; family Lachnospiraceae; genus Coprococcus_C. Next base: position 51,071 of record JAZSEO010000032.1, read on the forward strand.
CCACCTACACAAACACATGAAATAGTTATTGCTGTCATTTTGTATCTCCTATATTATTTCTTTTTAAATATAAACGTTGAAGTTTCTCCCGGCAACCCAACTTCATAGCTAAGCTCTTTACCGTCTAATGTTGCAACTGCAAACACCGTTCTATCTGATATATAAAATGTATATTCGTTTTCAGCTGTCTCAACCATGGTCATTTCAAAATCTGTTGTTCCATATGGCGTAACACATTTATAGTAGACTTCTGAACCATTTATAATATATGTTTCCATTGTTCCTGATTCTTCTATATCCGATTTATCCAGTACTGTTCCGTCATAATGAATCTTTTTCACTAATACCCATTCGCCATCTATTGTTGTTTCTCCACATCCATTTAAAAACAAACAAACAAACATAAATAACATACACAATATAACTTTCTTAACTTTTATCATATCTTTCCTCCATCTTCTTATGATACATCTAGCTATCTTATCATAATTTTTCTCAATATAATCCTGCACCTTTTAAATATGGGATATGTATTCGTCCTTAAAATCATCTGGTATAATTCAATCTCCTATAATTCCTTCACATACCTGACATCACAACAAAAATGTCCTGTGTCTAATAGTGGTTCGTTAATTCTTTCAAAACCATTTTTTTCATAAAATCTTTGAGACTGAGTCATATTATCCAAGGTCTCAAGATAACATTTATTGTAATATTTCTTTGCATACTCCAACGCAATACAAAGCAACTTATAAGCAACTCCCAAACCTCTTACTTCGGGGAGACAATACATTTTCTGTAGCTCACAGATTTCCGGCAATCCTTCAAGTTCTCCTATACCTACACCTGCAACCACATTGCCAGCACCATCCTCAGCTACCCAATATGCGTTGCCAGTTTTGTTATATATTTCAGAAAAACGCCCTAAATCAGGGTCAGTCCAAGCTGTTCCCTCGTGATTTCCTCCATATTCTATTAGACATGTACGAATTATACTCTCCACCTGATTGTCATCTTCTTTTTTTATTAACCTAATGTTATATAAATTGTCTGCATAGTCAGGTTTAACATTATACACATTATCATATAGCACATCTTTAATTGTTCTGAATTCCTCACTATTCAAACCGCCACCTGTAGACATTATTCTAAGGGGTATTGGATTTCTTCCATTGGATATTGCCGGCTGCACGTATTGATAATTATTATAGGTAAATCCATTTCTCTCATAAAAATCAATTCTTTTTCTTGCTATATCATTATGTGGTAATTCTACCTCCAAACATATTCTGCCTGATATAATCTTGCGTATATCCTGTAGCATTCGAGAACCAATACCAGAATTTCTAAACCTTACGTCAACAGCAAAATGTTCGTTGAAGGCTACTTCATCAAATTGCCACACAGCCATAAAGCCTTGTATTTCCTGTAAATCATCTGACTCTTCCACATATATATAATAACCGGGATTACTTAGAAGTGCCTTTTGTTCATCATAAGTTCTACGCTCATCGACAGGAAAGCTGTCTTCCATTATCTTATAAATTTTGTCAAAATCATTTATTTCTAATTGTTTCAGCATATATCACAGCAACTCCCTAAGCTTTTCTATATCTTCAATTCTTGTAGACCAGCTTGTTGCAAATCTTACAACAGTATGGTTCTCATCATACTTTTCCCAAAAGCTAACCTTTACTTCTTCTCTTAATTTATCTAATTTTTCATCCTCCAATATAACAAATTGTTGATTAGTAGGTGAATCTATAAGGAATTTACAGCCACTTTCCTTAAGTACTGTCTTTAATTCTTCTGCTATATCAATAGCATGTCTACTTATATTAAAATACAAATTATCTGTAAACAATGTATCAAACTGTATGCCAATGAGTCTTCCTTTTGCAAGAAGTGCTCCATGCTGTTTAATCATTGTCATAAAATGTTTAGGAGTATTATTCTTGGTAAATACAACCGCTTCTCCACACAATGCCCCAACCTTGGTGCCACCTATATAAAACACATCACAATATTTTGCTATGTCAGCCAAAGTCACATCTGTCTCATAGCTCATAAGACCATATCCAAGTCTTGCCCCATCCATATAAAGCGGGATTCCATACTTATTGCATACTGCTGACAAATTCTTAAGCTCATCCTTACTATACAATGTTCCGTATTCTGTTGGATGTGAAATATACACCATGCCAGGGAACACCATATGCTCATGGTTTTCGTCGCTGTAGAAATTATCTAAATATTTCTCTAACTCATGATGTTTTATCTTTCCCTGTTCTTGTCCTACAGTAAGAACCTTATGTCCTGTGTACTCAATAGCACCAGCCTCATGAGCACTTATGTGACCAGTATTTGCTGCCACAACAGCCTCATAATCAGCTAACATAGTTGAAATGACTATAGAATTTGTCTGTGTTCCACCAGTAAGAAAATGTACATCTGCCTCAGGACATTTACAGGCTTCTTTAATCTTAGCCTTTGCACTTTCTGAGTATATATCACTTCCATATGTACTAAGTAGTTCATCATTTGTCTCTAAAAATCTATTTAATATAGCCGGATGAGCTCCGTTTGTATAATCACTTTCAAATGAAATCATAACTAATTTAATCCTCCATATTTTTTCTAATTATATTCAACAACTCACTATCCCATTTTCCATAAACATTATCTTTTCCAGACCAATCACATGCTTCTTCATAAAAATTAGCATACTGATGATTCTCTATACCTGAATATTCCAATGATGCCCCATTATCTATCATAAATTCCACTGTAACACACATATCTTCTGTTACAACACCCTCTTCATAAAGCTTTTCTTTTCTATTCTTAGGATAACCTAATCTATCAAAAAATGAGTCGAATGAATTTTCAAAAGTCAGATGACTATATACTAGATGGTCATCAAACACTGCCCCATATTCTATTGCCAATTGCATAATCTCTATATCTGTATTATACATCCCATACTCAAGCAATGTGACCCTATTAACATCTTGATAATATATAAGTTCCGGATATTCATCAAGAAGCTCTCTCAATCCATCCAAATCACGTGCTTCCATATACTCTTTATAATTCTCTATACAACTTTTCTTTATTTCCACTTCACCTGTTGGTGTTTCAATTACTTCTGGTCTAGGAATTAAAACATACAATAACACGCCTACAATAGTCAGCATACCTATACCAGACAAAACAAATAACACGTTTGATACTTTTTTGTGTTTCTTTTTTATAATCAAACCTATAATCAAAGTCACTATTGTAAATATTACTATTCCTATAAATATTAATAGTAAAATCCACATTATCATAAGCCCAAAAAACGCCATATTGTTTTCCTCCTTCATACTATTAAATGTCCCTTTTCCACAAGCAACGCAAGTTAACATTGGCTGTTTCCAAGGATTTTCTTACAAAATCTTCTCCATTCCAACCTTCTGTGGCACCAATCCACAGCACTCATAGAACTTCATGGCGCTTTCGTTACAGGACCATACGTTTAGAGTGATATTGTAGCAGTTCTCGGATTTAGCATATCCAACCACATATTCATACAATGCTTTTCCAATATGCATACCTCTTTTTCCCTCGTCTACACATAAATCATCTATGTATAAGGTTTTTATATCTGTAAGTATATTGTTGTTAATGTACTGTTGAAACACACAAAATGCATAGCCAAGAACTTCCTCATTATCGTCTATCGCTACAAATATGGGCTTATTGTTATCCTCTATAATTTCTTCCAACTCTTCATCAGTATATTTTTTTACATTTGCCTTAAATAAATCTGGTCTGCCATTGTGGTGTACCATCAGCACCTGATTAAGCAACTTATTTATACCTTGCATATCTGAAATTAACGCTCTTCTAATATTCATATATTCCTCCTCATCGGCTCAAATATTCTACTACAAATATCACGCTTACACCAATTATCACACTTAAAAGCATATATACCAGTGCTACAAGAGCATTTCCATTTTTAATTAACTCTGTAGTCTCCAATGCAAAAGTAGAAAATGTAGTAAATCCCCCACAAACTCCAACCTTGAGAAATAAAACAAGCTGTGGTGTTATGGTATTATTCTTAGTTGCAGCAACTGTTATAATTCCAATCACTATACATCCCAATATGTTAATTATAAAAGTCTTTATCGGAAAAACTGTCGTTTCACTCACAGGAAGCAAACTAATTAAGTATCTGCAAACAGCTCCTACAAATCCACCTAAACCAACAGCTATAAAATTTAGCATTTTGTTATCCTCCGTTAAATTCAAAATATGACATTACATTGGCGTTCCCACCTCAATCAAATTACCATCCAAATCATAAAATCTAACCACTTTTTGTCCCCAGCTATGAGTCATAAGTCTGTTCACATATTGAATTGATGGATATAACCTCTCTAATTTTTCAACAAATGCTTCTATGTCCCTTTCCTCAAAATAAAGCTCACAGGAATTATTTTCTGGAATAATATCTTTCCCAAGAAATGTTTTCCATATTTTTTCATTCTGGAGCACGAGACCTTCTGTTAAAATCATATTGCCATCATTGTCAAGAACCATATCCAAACCAAAAAGATCATGATAAAACTTTTTTGATTTTTCAATATCCTTCACAACAATCAAGATATTTCTTAATTTCATTGTACATTATCCTCCATAAACACCATAGTTTTTTCAGCATCCACCATTTGAGACCTATTTATATTTTACCTAATCTCATTTTAAAATCCTTGTATCCAAAGTCGGTAAGTCGTTCCAACTCACCATTATCGGTTCTTCTCCATATATTCGGCAAAGGCATTCCATTAAATGTATTATTTTTGCAGGTTGAATAAATTGCCATATCACCAAAAAGAAGAATATCACCAACCCTCAATTCTTCCTCAAAGCTGTAATCTCCAATGACATCTCCTGCAAGGCAGGTTGGACCTGCCAGACGAAAAATATATTTTTGTTTACCTTCCTTTTCACCATATAATGGTGGTGTGTATGGCATTTCAATAACATCTGGCATATGACATGCAGCACTTGCGTCCAATATGGCGATTTTAACTTCTCCATTTTGAATAATATCAAGCACACGACTTGCGAGGTATCCGGCATTGAGGGCAACTGCTTCACCGGGTTCAAGATATACCTCAACCCTCCACTTATTTTGCGCATATAATATTATTTCTTCCAAACGACTAATATCATAATCTTCTCTAGTAATGTGATGACCGCCACCCATATTGAGCCATTTCATCTTAGGTATAACATCACCAAATTTTTCTTCCACTGATTTTAAAGTTATCTCAAGAGCATCTGCATTCTGCTCACACAAGGTATGAAAATGTAAACCATCCAGCAGAGAAACAAGCTCCTCCGTCATTTGTTCATCCCATATCTGCCTTGTTGTGCCTAGACGACTCCCCGCCGCACAAGGATCATATATTTCATGACCATCTTGAGTAGAACATTCAGGATTAATGCGAAGCCCAAGACTTTTTCCTGCCTGTTTCGCTCTACTACCAAACCGTTTTAACTGATATGGTGAATTAAAAACAATATGATCTACATATTTTAAAAGTTCTTCAAATTCATCATCTCTATATGCCCCACAAAACACATGAACTTCCTTTTCCGACATTTCCTCCGCTCCAAGTCTTGCTTCAAACAAACCACTTGCTTCTGTCCCCGAAATATACTGAGCTAAAACAGGATATAAATCATAATTTGAAAATGCCTTTTGAGCTAGTAAAATTTTACATCCAGTATTTTTAATAACCGATGCAAGAATTTCACCATTCCTATGCAGCTGTTTTTCGTCTATAACATAACATGGTGTTGGCAAAGTATTAAAAATTTCTTCTGGTCTTTTCCCATCTAGCATTCTAAATGCAGGACGAGAATCTATTATCCTCTCCATTAATTCACCAATGCCGGATTATGGCTTTCTTTTCTTGGAAGACCATACTTATCAAGGGCATCAAGAAATGGATCTGGATCAAATTCCTCTACAGTGTAAACTCCAGCTTTATTCCACTTGCCTGTCAGAAGCATCAAGGCACCACACATGGCTGGAACGCCTGTTGTATAGCTGATTGCCTGGCTTTCAACCTCTTTATAGCACTCCTGATGGTCACATATATTATATATATAATAGGTTTTATCCTTACCATCTTTTTTACCTGTAAAAATACAGCCAATATTTGTTTTTCCATGAGTGCGAGATCCAAGGCTTGCTGGATCAGGCAACAACTCCTTCAAAAACTTAATCGGTACGATTTCCCTACCCTCAAAATTAATTGGTGTTGTAGAAAGCATACCTACATTTTCAAGACATTTCATGTGAGTAAGATAGCTTTGACCAAATGTCATAAAGAAACGAATTCTTTTTACCTCTGGAATATTTTGTGCTAAGGATTCTATTTCTTCATGGTGAAGTAAATACATATCCTTCATACCAACACCATCAAAATCATATTCACGCTTTATGCTCATTGCAGGTATCTCTACCCAATGACCATTCTCCCAATAACTTCCCGGAGCGGAAACTTCTCGCAAATTTACTTCAGGATTAAAATTTGTTGCAAATGGATAACCATGGTCACCACCATTACAATCCAAAATATCTATAGTGTCAATAAAATCAAACTCATGCTTTTTAGCATAAGCACAATAGGCCTGCGTAACACCAGGGTCAAAACCACAGCCTAAAAGTGCAGTAAGCCCTGCCTTTTCAAATATTTCACGATAAGCCCACTGCCAGCTATAGTCAAAATACGCTGAGAAGCCTTTTTCCTCACAACGCTTTTCGTAGATTTCACGCCACTTTGGGTCATCTGTGTCTTCAGGCTCGTAATTTGCTGTATCCATATAGTTCACACCACATGCTAAACATGCATCCATAATTGTAAGGTCCTGATATGGAAGAGCAATATTCATAACAAGCTCTGGTTTATATTCGTTAATTAGATTGATTACCTGCTGAACATCATCTGCATCAACCTGTGCAGTTGTAATTTTTGTTGCAGTTTTTCCTTCAAGTTCAGCAGCAAGCTTTTCGCACTTTGATTTTGTTCTGCTGGCAATACACAACTCTGTAAACACATCACTAACCTGACAACATTTTCTTATTGCAACGGATGCAACTCCACCACATCCGATTACTAAAACTCTACTCATTTCTTTTATCTCCTTTAATTATTTATTAAGTGCCAACACCAATTCACGTAGCACCTTACATGCTGTTGCTGTAGATACCCCACTGTTATCAAGCATCGGAGCAAGTTCATTTATATCTGCACCGACCACATTTGTCTGACATACCTTCAATATTGCTTCTAACAATTGCATAAAAGTCACACCTCCAGCTTCCGGTGTACCTGTTCCAGGAAAAACAGAAGGGTCAAGGCAATCCAAGTCTATTGTAAAATATACCGGAGCTTGTGATTCCTTTAATTCTTCCACTAGCTGTTCAAGACCATCAAAGCTAAATGGATGCATGTCTGTATGTTCTGTCGCAAACTGAAACTCAGATTTTTCACCACTTCTGATACAAAACTGATGTATACGTCCATCTCCCAGAAAATCATATAAGCGTCTCATTACACAGGCATGACTTAATTTCACACCTAGATAATCATCTCTCAAATCTGCATGAGCATCAAAATGTATTATATGTAGATTGGGATATCGATTGTGCACAGCTCTAACTGCACCAAGGGTTACCAAATGCTCGCCCCCAATCAAAAGTGGTAATTTTCCATCAGCAAGAATTTCTGCTGTTCTATTTTCTATATCTGAAAGGGCAAGCTCTGCATTACCAAAACAAAGTTCCAAATCTCCACAATCAAATACATTATTATCTGTCAAATCCTTATCCTGATAAGGACTGTAGGTTTCAAGTCCAAAGCTTTCATGTCTGATAGCTGCTGAACCAAATCTTGCTCCCGGTCTAAAACTTGTAGTAGAATCAAATGGTGCACCAAAAAGAACTATTTTCGCATCCTTATATTCACAGTCACACCCAATATAAGTTTCAACATTTCTCTCTAGCATATTATTCAACCTCCTCAAGCATTTTTTCCAGATATGCAGGCAAGTAAAACGCACCCACATGTAATTTGGTAGTATAGTATTTTGTTCCTAAATTCAACCCTAGCCATCTTTTTTCATTAAAATCATTAATTGGATGATATTTTTTACTTGCAAATCCAAACAGCCAATATCCAGCAGCATAAGTTGGAATATGAGCCTGATAAACACGACTAATAGGAAATGTATTAACAATGCGTTTATGGCTTCTCTGCATTGCTTCTGCATCATGCTTATAAAAAGGACTCCCCTGCTGATTTACCATAATGCCATCCTCACGTAATGCATTGTAACAAATACCATAAAACTCTCTGGTAAAATATCCTTCTGATGGACCAAATGGGTCATTTGAATCGACAATAATCAAATCATATTCATTGGTACAGCGTCTAATATAACGAAGAGCATTATCATAAAAAATATGCACTCTACTGTCATCCAAACGACTGGCATTTTCAGGAAGATATGTACGACATGCTTCCACAACCTGAGGATCCATTTCTACAAGATCAATTCGCTTGATATTCTCGTATCTGGCTAGTTCTTTCACAACTCCACCATCTCCCGCACCTATCACCAATACATCTTGAACATTAGGATGAACAGACATAGGAACATGAGTTATCATTTCATCATAAATGAATTCATCTCGTTCTGTAAGCATAACATTTCCATCAAGAGCAAGTACACGACCAAATTCAGGAGTGTCAAAAATATCAATTTGTTGATAATCGCTCTTTTGGGAATATAGATGCCTATTAACCCTAATGCTATGTTTAACATCAGTTGCATGAAACTCGCTAAACCATAATTCCAATTTTATATCCTCCTTATTCCAAGACATTGATATTCAAAATTTCCGGATCCTCAGGACCAGTCATTGAACATCCTTTTATTTTTGCATACTCAATATAATCAAGTATTTCTGCAGTAATACGCTCTCCAGGTGCCAAAATTGGAATTCCTGGCGGATAACACATAACAAATTCACTACAAACCATGCCTATACTTTCTCTTAAAGGAATACTTTTTTTATTCGCATAAAATGCTTCTTGAGGACTTAAAACGACCTCTGGATCTATGTACTCCTGACTTAACAGTCCATTACTATCAGTTTGATATCTACGTCTAATTTCTGCCAATGCACTTACAAGTCGTTCTAGCTCTTGTGAGCGATCCCCTATAGATAAATAAGCTAGAATATTTCCAATATCACCAAACTCAATTTGTATATCATACTCATCACGCAAAATATCATATACCTCAATTCCTGCAAGACCTATATCTCGCGTATGAACACTTAATTTAGTAGGGTCAAAATCAAAGATAGAATTTCCATTTACTAATTCTTTTCCAAAGGCATAGTATCCACCAATTGCATTAATTTCCTCTCGAGCATACTCTGCCATATCAATAACCTTTTCAAACACATCTTTGCCACGTAAAACTAAATTTCGTCTGCTTATATCAAGACTTGACATCAATAAATAGCTACCGGAAGTAGTTTGTGTTAAGTTGATAATCTGTCTGACATGACCTTCATTCACATTTGGACCAATCAGCAAAAGACTGGACTGAGTTAAGCTTCCTCCGCTCTTATGCATGGAAACCGCTGCCATATCAGCGCCCGCCTCCATTGCCGAAACAGGCATATTTTCGCCAAAATAAAAATGTGTTCCATGTGCCTCATCAGCAAGACAATACATCCCCGCATCGTGAGCCATTTTGACAATCGCTTTAATATCACTGCAAATACCATAATATGTAGGATTATTTACAAGTACTGCAACTGCATCCGGATTTTCAGCAATCGCATTAGCCACTTGCTCACGCTGCATTCCAAGAGAAATACCAAGTCTGCGATCAACTTCTGGATTTACATAAACAGGTACTGCACCACATAGAACTAAAGCGTTAATAACACTTCTATGAACATTACGAGGCAAAATAATCTTATCCCCTCTTTTACAAGTAGATAACACCATACTTTGGACAGAGCTTGTAGTTCCTCCTACCATCAAAAAGGCATGAGCCGCACCAAAAGCATCTGCCGCAAGAACCTCCGCTTCATGTATTACCGAAACAGGATGACACAAATTATCTAACGGTTTCATGCTGTTAACATCTATACTGACACATTGTTCCCCCAAAAATGCTGCAAGTTCGGGGTTTCCTCGTCCATGCTTGTGTCCCGGTACATCAAAAGGAACAACTCTCATCTGACGAAAGTTCTGCAATGCCTCATAAATAGGAGCACTATTCTGATTAATTTTTATTTTTTCTTTGTTCATATTCCACCTCACAAAAAAATAACAAAGAATGTGCAAAGCACATTCTCCGCGCGCGAGCGGTGTTGCAATGCAACAATTTTCATATCCGCGAGCTGCGCATCATTGACACGAAGTGTCTTTTTAATTCATAGGATTTCCGAAGGAATTTCCTATGAATTAAAAAGACGCAAGTTGTGTAATTACACAACTTGCGTCTAATATACATATCTAATCATAAATAGAGTCTATACAGCAACAATACTTTTACTACTCTTTATTGACCGTTTCACAAGTTTGCGCAATATACGCATTTCGGTTATTAAGTAACCAACTTATAAAATTTGAGCTTTTAACTCAATCAATAAGGCGGCATGCCGCCAATCGGCAGTGGACCCGGCTGTCCGTATGGCCTTAACCCCAGTAGGAGTGGTCCGTAATAATCGCTTGAAAGACTCTGATGTAAAATTATATTTTACTCTATCATCTTATCTCCAGATTTTTAAGTAGGTGCATTCCTTAAATCCATATAACGCACCCATATCTTCATATAATATACTACCTAAAATTCATCTTAAGTCAAGTAATTTTTGAAAAAAAATTATCAAATTATACTTTCTTTAAATCGTCTATACCATAATATACATTTATAGCATTTCCTATGATATCTGTTACACCTTTACCATATACATCATCAATCACTTGTGCTGTAATATCTTTCGCCAGATATCCTTCTGCAATTTTAAGCAAAATATATCTTGCATTAGATGTATAATACATATTTTTTGTGTTATCCTCTAATCTCTTCACAAGTTCATTAGTTTTTTCTAAATCCCCTAACGAATCCCTAAATGCAAAATATATTTCTTTTAATTCCTCTTGCAAAAGCTTGATTTTCTGTGGTTGCCTTGCACCTTCCTCTACTGCTGCCAGATATTTTTCTTTACTCCCATATATCTGCAACAGCTCAATTCCAGCTTTTCCATCTATCATGTTATGTTCCACAAGTTCTTGCATTTTGAGAAGCTCTCTCTCATCATTTGTCATAGTTTCTGCTACATATTTCGCATCAGCCATATCAAATCCATCAAAATTTATTTTAGCATCTCCATCTGTAATACCATCAATAACGTTTAATAATCCTTGTAACTTATTAATTTTACGAACAACTTCTTCTCGATAATCTCTCAAAGCCAAACTATAATCACAATTTTCAGAATTAACAATACTTCTAATATTATCGAGTGGCATTCCTAATTCCTTCAAGAATAAAATAGCACTAAGCTTTTCAATATCATTATTATCATATAATCGGTATCCTGACGAACTTCTATCTGATGGAATAAGCAAACCAATCTCATCATAATATCTCAAAGTCCTTATACTTATACCTGCCAACTCTGACATTTCTTTTACTGTTTTCATAATATACGCCTCCTTTACATTCCACTTTAAAGGGTTACGTAACGTGAGAGTCAAGAGATATTTTTTCCTACCTACGAAGAGTAGACTCATTATTTTCCTTTTTTTGAGCCAAAATAATCAATTATCGATAAAATAATTGCTCCCCAGAAAGAAACAGCGGCTATTGGCATTGCAAATGAAAACACACGCCATATAATAGCATTATTATTTGCTACAAATACCGAAATAACAAAAATAAAAATTGAAATAGCAAATATAATCCATAAAACAGAAATATTTTTTTTTCATAAATCACCTCTAACATTTTAATACATCCATTATATTCCATAATTTAATCTACATCAATCAAAAATAAAATGCCCTTCCATTAAATGGATAGGGCATTGCTTTTATAATACCTATTAATTATCCTTTACATAACTGTACCGGCTCTTTAGCTGCGAAATTCGTCTCCATAGTCCATGTCACAGCCTCACAATTCTTCATTCTGAATATCTGTAACAAATGATCTATGCCATTATCCTTCCAAGCCTGCAAGAACTTTCTGGATGGATGATTAAATATTTCTTCCTTTAACTCATCATCTATAATATGCTCTAACACACCAGTTACCCTAATCTGTGTACCATCTCCAAAGAAACACATTTCCGCCTTAGGATTACTCATTATTTGTGAATATACATCCTTTGTAGATGCAGTATGAAATATCAAACCATTCTCATCTGCTCTAAACAAGAACATTCCTCTTACTCTTGGTTGGTCACCCTCCACTGTTGCAAGATGAAATCCTGGATTAGCATTCATTAAAGCGTACATTTCTTTTTCATTCATATGTATCATCCTCCTTGTATAAATTTTAGTAATTATACAAGAATTAGCTCTCCCAGTCTTTTAAAATACACCCAAACTTTTACAATATAATGCTAATCCTCATATTTATCACGATATTCTGAAGGCGTAATCCCTACATATTTCTGGAAACAAGAAGAAAAATAAGCACCACTGCCAAATCCACATCTCATTGCAATGTCCGTAAGCTGATTTTCTTTTCTCTTCAACATAAGCTTAGCCATTTTAATTCTAACTTCAATCAAATATTCAATAGGTGTAATTCCTATCTCATTCTTAAAACGTCTGTTAAATGTGGTCTTTGACATATAGCCAAGATTAGCCAATTTCTCAACTGTAATCTGCTCCATGTAATGTTGTTCTATGTAATGCTGTGCTCTTGCCAATGAATAATCTGAAGAAACTGCTCTCATATCCAAAGTCTCTCCAAATATACTCCTTATAAGCCAATGAGTAATTATTTCAGACTGCGCATCTAACGTTATATCTGAATTCATCATAGACTTGCTGTATTCAAAGACAAATGTATTAAGAGCCTTTAATATATCAGAACAAAATTCAAAAGACTTGCCTTCAAACACAGGAATATCTGGTTTATACAACCTAAATCTACTTTCAAAATACTCCTTCTCAATAAATATAGAATAACAATGCATGCATTGATTTCTGTCATGCTCCACATCAGGAGAAGTAATCTCTGCCCAGTAATGCTTTGGTTTATCTGAATCCTTTTCAAAATTAATAATGATTTCGTAAGCTGGATGCTTATGCTTGGCAGACTGCGTATCATTGTTATCAAAAATAGGGATAAACACACCCATTTTATCTCTTATGTAATAATCATGCGTAGATGAATCAACATCTGCTACTTCACCAACTAGTTTTTTTATTAACACACTATTGTTTTTTTCTCTTATGCATTCCATAGTTTTATCACCTCACTAGGCAGTTCCATTTCACAATTCATTTTTACAAAACCATATTTCTCATATAAGGCTCTTCCCATATCTGTTGTTTCAAGGGAAATGGCAGTTATTCCTTTTTCTCTTGCATCAGCGACCAATAAATCCAATGTTTTTAATGCTATACCTTGTCTTCTGTAATCTGGATTAGTGTACATATTCATAATATAAGCTTTTCTGCCTGTTGGATTATGGTACGTTGGCATCACTTGAAAATAACTAATGCCACCAGCTCCAACAAATGTTTCTTCATCATAAATCAAATAGGCTAAATGAGTTTTGTTCATTAATGCGTTTTTGTAATACTCAAACGATTGCTTTTTCACTTCTGACATATCGACATCATTATTTAATTTATTAGCTGCACGTAAAACCTCTATTCTGGTTTCCGTTAATATTTCTAAATCAGCAATTGTAGCCTTTCTATAATTCAACGTCATATCCAGTCACCTCATTAAACTCAAATTTCCATTTATTAAAACTGTCTCTTAACCAAACAAAACCTTCGCAGTTTGCTCCAATTTCCTTCTTTCTTCAATATCATCATAGGCACTTTCTCTTCCATCAATTCCCTTGATAACATCAATAGAAAACAGCCCATCCTTATTGCAATAAAATAATATTTGCTTTACTCCATTAATCTTAAATCTTGCTTCTGGATTTCCTTCAGGGTAAAGCTTAATCATCTGAATTTTATCTGAAGAAAGTGCTGCAACGAATGAAATATAATGTTTTTTTGTCATATCATGTTCAATACGCACATAATATTCATCTTCTACTCTTTCAATAAATATCTTATGATTCTCATCTGTTTCCTCTGCTTGAGACGGTGTAAGTAACACACCATGACAGTTAATAACCGCTTCTCCCATGCTATGGATTACATTCCCGCAAACAGGACATACATAAAACTTTGAACGCAGCATATTGGCTGATACATTTACATTGCTTATTGCATTTCCAGATATAAGCTCTGTGATTGATATACCGAAGACCTTAGCAATCGGTTCTAATAAAGAAATATCCGGGTATCCTTTTGCTGTCTCCCATTTCGAAATAGTTTTATCAGAAACGCATAGTTTATCTGCAAGTTCAGCCTGTGTTAAATGATTCTTTTCCCGCAGTTTCTTTATAATTGCTCCTGTAACATATTGATTCATTACTCCTTACCTCCTATGCGTATATCATAAGTCTAGAGAGGTCGTTTTACTACCTACGGAAAGTAGAGACACACATTAACTCATCATTAATTATTACTTATTATAAGCTCTGAACCAATACCAGAAATACTAATAATATTCTCACCACTTGTTTCTGGTATTTCTTCGCTAACTGCTCCATCTTTTAAGAAATATATCTTTGATTTTCTTCCTTTATTAAGAATTGTATATTTACTTATATCAGCCACATGAAGCAATGTTTTCGCACCCCATTGGTTTACATCCAACTGAGTACATATGCCATCTATAGTTATATCATAGTCTGTTTTTCCTGTGAATTCCAAACTACCCTCTGTATCTTTTATGTAAACCAAATCAGCTGCTCCATCATATTCCAAACGTTTCAATTCTATGTTCTCAATATGAAGTTCCTTTGCTACCGCATCAATTTCGCAATGTTCTGTGAAATCCTTTGGCAACATAACAATTATATCAAGAGATTTTCCTACCTCAAATTTACTCATTTCTTTTTTATTTTGACAATCTATGTCTAATCTTTTCTTTTTCTCATCTATCTTTACTTTATATAAAGAATTTAGATTCTCCAATACATCTGACTGTAACTTTATATGTATTTTTTCATCGTCACAAGCACAAATACAAATTTTTCTTGCACTTCCTATACGAATGTCAAAATGCTTATCACAGTCAATATCATAAACTGTTTCGCTTTCAAAAAGTTCTTCTTGTATTTCCTGTTCATGAGCTCTCTGCAATATTAATTCATCTAAAGTCACCTTAAATATTTCTGCCAAAATAATCATATTTTCAACATCTGGCAAACCTCTGTTAGTCTCCCATTTAGTAATCGCCTGTCTGGAAACACCTATCTTTTCAGCCAGTTGTTCCTGGGACAATCCCTGACTAGCTCTAATTTGTTTTAATCTATCACCAAAATCCATATCTAATCCTCCTTTATCAATGCGTATGCCGATATCTTCTTAATAGGCATAGTCAAAGAAATACTTATTATAAAATTAACCACTATCTGTATTAAAGCAAAAATCATCAAAAACACAAACGATACTTCCATATTATTCTTCATCGCTCCTACAGTTTGGAAAATAAACTGATTAATTTCTGGGACATAAATCAAACCTAAAATAGACGATATCAGAACAGCTAAAACTGATGATGGTATAAATCCACCTACCATTTTAAAAATCAATTGCCAGTTCGAGTACCCTATTGCCTTATAAATACCTATTTCCTGTTTCTGCTGTACCAATAAGGTTTTTACCACAATATATAAAACAAATAATACAATTAATATGGTTAAGACAAATATGACCACTACGATTATTGAAGCAAGACCAGAATACATTTCCTTAGTTGTTTCAGTCATTTTCTGATAATTGACCTGACTTTTTATCTTATCACCATAATTAGCTTCTAATTCTTTAATAACACTCTCGGCATCTGAACTATCCTCTAAATATAAATAGAGTGAAGGTGCAACCGTTTCTGTACTTAATTCCTCATATCCATCCACAGAGAATTCACATACCTTACCCTGATAGTTTACACTTTGCACAAATCCTGTTATTTCATACGAAAAAGAAGTATCGCCATTATATATTTCTATCTGATCTCCCAGTTCGTATTTTCCATCAAATGCACTACCAAGCGCAATTTCATTTTTCTCTTTAGGATTTTCGCCCAAATAGCACAAATCATTAGATACCTTGCTAAAATCCTCGCATGCAAATACTGTAATTGGCTCGTCATCAATATTCACTACCCCAACTGTATATTCTAACACATTTTCCACCGAAGAAAAATTTGGCAAATCATTTATAATATAATCCTTGTGTTTCTCGTCTGGATATAATATTATATCTGGCATTTCTTCTGACAATGTAGATATAAAGTTATTTGGTTTAACAATCACATTATAAAACAATGTGCTGGCAAACGCTACTAATATTGTCAAAACAAAAGAAACACTAAACAACAAAACGTTTTGCTTTGCATTGACAAATATCTTAAATTTATTTACTTCACCGTTACCTCTAATTGCATTTATAGGCTGTAATTTCTTAATACGTTTCGCACCTGTATATGTAAAAACAGCAACTATTAAAACAAGTATTATCTCCACACAGATTAATGCCTTGATATCAAACAATAAATCAAAAGAGAAGCCTGCCTGCAAAGTCAACACTTCTGACAATATTGGTAATATACCGTAGGAAGCTATAACTCCAAATAATGCTGCTATCACTGTAACCAGTATGTAAGGTAATACCATGCTTCCTATTATCATATTTCCTGTATATCCTAAAGCTTTTAATACACCCATATTAATCATATCTTCTTCAATGGAAATACTAATACGGAACTTGCACAAGAAAACACTTACCAATAAAATCACTAAGGCAAAGACTAACAAAACAAGAATGAGTAGATTACACACCATTGTTCTTGTATCTTTTGTAGATGCCTTATCACAACTAGTAAGCATAGTAATCCCTTGTTCATCCAATAGTTTTGCGATTTCATTATACAAATCTTTTATTTCTGTGCCATCTCCTGCAATAATAGAATATTCTATCACTACATTTTCTTCGTATTTTCTGACAAATTCATTATAAACATTCTCTGGGAGATATGCTCCCATAAGCCCTTTTCCATAGTTACCATATTGCATTTCCTCTAATACACCAGACACCAAAAATGTATGCTCATTATCAAGAACTTCATATACTATCTCATCTTCAAGTCCAAATTCACCAAAACTCGCCACATACAACGGAAGATAAATTGATTGTTCAGTCATTTCAACACTTTCTTCCTTGATTTCCAGTTTATTTATATCTCGAAATTCATCTATATTATAAAACATGGTATTCATTGAAAAGTCCGTACCTCTAAAATCATTAACCACAGCCTCTAAGAATACCGCTTCTCTACATTCTACCTCTGAAACATCCTCTAATGCTTCTATATCCGCCATTAAAGCATTTGTGTTTTGTGCTTTGGGAATACATACATTAATTGTAGCTGTATTCATTTTTTCAAGCTTATCGTCATATGCATTATCTACCTGAAACACCAAAACCAACGCAAGATTAAGCATAACCGCAGTAATCAGCACTACTATACCAAAAGAAATATACGACTTCTTATCTTTCTTTAGATTACTCACTTTACCACCCCATTTCAGTCAAGAAATCGTCTAATTTCTTTTCTCTGTCTTTATCTTCCTCTATATAATTGCCCATACTACAATCTCCGAAAATCTGACCATCTTTAATATAAATAATACGATTTCCTCGAAGAGCTGTTTTCTTATCGTGGGTTACCAAAATAATACTCTGGCCTTCGTTATGTAATTTTGTAAATACATTTAACACAGCTTCTGAGTTATTTGAATTCAATGCACCTGTAGGCTCATCGGCAAATACAACTTTAGGATTATTAATAACCGCCCTGACAATACCAGCTCTTTGAGCTTCACCACCAGAAACCTGAGAAGAAAACTTTTTTTGCGTGATTTCAGGAATATTTACAAGTTCAAATAGCTCCTTTGCTCTGTTCATTACATTCTTTTTGTTTTTTTCACATAATACTCCTGCTGTAATAACATTATCCATTAATGTCATTCTTTCCAATAAATATATCTGTTGAAAAACAAAGCCACAATTTTTTCTTCTAAATATAGCCAGCTCATCATCATTGTACTTTGTAATCTCTTCATCAGAAAAAATAATGTGTCCATCTGTTGGTCTATCCATTCCAGATAAAGAATACATCAAGGTTGATTTACCTGCTCCAGAAGCTCCCATAATAACCGTAAAATCTCCCTTATATATATCAAGAGTAAGATTCTCAAAAATGGTTTGGCATACTTCACCATTAGAAAATTCTTTTTTAAGATTTTTTGCTGAAATTAAAATATCCGTTGTTTCTGTCATTTTATACCTCCAAATTAGATTGTTTGATTTGATGTTTTCATTTTATTCATTGTTTCAAATAGCAACCAGCAACACTTGTTTACATGCACAAAAAAAGATGCTACTTCTCGTAGCATCCTTGAAAAATATAGGTTTTAATAAGTTATTTCAATCTGATT
Source organism: Wujia sp. (assembly GCA_045531735.1). Classification (GTDB taxonomy): domain Bacteria; phylum Bacillota; class Clostridia; order Lachnospirales; family Lachnospiraceae; genus Coprococcus_C. The sequence continues at coordinate 69,981 of JAZSEO010000032.1, forward strand.
TCCTTCGATTCCGATAATACAGCTTTCATAATATCCATCACCAGTAGTTCTTGGCCCACTGATAACCTCATAACCGTCTTTTTTCATTCTTTCTGTTAGTTCATCAACTGCCTGCTTACTGCCAAGACTAAATGCTATATGAACATATCCTGTTCTCGACAATGTTTTATCAACATCCTCCATTAGAGGCTTATTCATAATCTCCAATCTAGCACCATCCTCAAAACTCAAAAAGTACGAACGAAAATCTGTTGTTTTATTATGATACATTTCATTTGATGTTGCATTAAAATATTTAACAAAAAAGCTCTTTGCCCCCTCCAAATCATTTACATACATTGCTATATGTTCTATACGCATATTAAACCTCCTATCCCAATATACAAACTAACGAAGAAACATAATTGCTATTATAATGTTTAACACTAATATAACGCTATAATAGGTTATTGGAAGCAAAACTTTGTCTGTAGGCACATCAATCCTTGTATTTAAAACATAATCCGGCAAAATTTCTCCTGTAATTTCAGCTATTTCCTTCATATCATTCAAATCTTCAACTTCTAATCTGTAGATTTCAAATTCATATGCTTTATTTTTCTTCACGTAATTAGAATCTATGTAAAACAACACTAGTAAAACAATCATGGATATAATCCACATAACTCTCGCTTGAATTTGATTTTCTTCATCAAGATTGACTGAGCCACGACTATAACAGAAACTGAAAAAAAGGCACACTGATGCTAACACCTTTATAGTTTTTGATGTAGCAATATTTTTTTGAATTCTCTCTTGGTAATTCATCACTCTAAGGTGTACTTCTTTCATTTTATAATTCCCCTTATATTAACCTTATTTATATGTCTATCCTAACAATCAAACAATTTTATAATAATCACGAACCATATTTTTTCTACATTAAATAAAAAAATAACATAATTGCTATAAACATAAATATCCAGCAAGATACACCTATATAACACATAATAGTCTTATATATAAGCTTTTTTCCCGTTCTTTTTTCGATTAATTTCGTCAACAACACCCCAACACCACAACCTAACAATACTGGAATAGCTATAAAAAAAATAATAAATAAAACTACTCCTTTCATATTTCCATAAACCCAGAAACATAAATAGACAAATGAAAATAAAATTATTGTAATAACGCCCATCAATATTATAAGAAGTCTAAACATATATTTCACCTCTCCTTTGTATTATAAATACTCCCTCTGCCTAAAATGGATACTCAACACCTTCATTTGTTATAAATCTAGGTCCTGTCTTATCAAATCTTTTCTCTTCAAATAACTTTCTTAATATCTCTGCACCTTCATAAGCCGATAATGGTGCCGGATTATCTGGCTTTCCATCTGTTCTTATCCAACCAGGATGGACACAGAAGATGTTTATTTTATCATTATCTTTAAATACATTTACCAGATTCATGGTGCCCATGTTAAGAGCAGCCTTTGCCATTCCATACTCAATTAAATTTGTTCTATAGCACCTGCTAATACTTCCAGCCTCAGAGGTAATGTTAATTATCAAAGCCATCTGCTTGCTTTTTATAAGCAAAGGATAAAATGCCTTGATTACTCTAAGGGGACCCACTGCTGTAACATCCACAGTATTAGCTATATAATCTAGATTAGTATCAAAAAACTCTTTATCACAATCTTCTGAAACCGTAACTGCATTATTTATAAGCACATCTATGTGACTAAACTTTTCCTCTACTCTTCTTTTAGCTTCATTGACAGACTCTGTACTACTTATATCCATCTTCACTATAAAAAGCTTGTCTCCATAAATATCTTGCAATGCCTCAAGCTCTTTTGATTCTTTTCTTACAGTAGCTATTACATTATCTCCATTTTCCAAATAGCGTAGCACCATATTGTATCCTAAAGCATAGCTTCTGCCTGTTCCTGTAATCATTATATTCTGTGCCATATATTCTCCCAATTCACCCTTCTAAAACCAACTTTAGGAAGCAAAATAATCTGCCTTAAATGCTGCATTACACTCCGCTATTTCTTTAGTTCCATCGATATAATCTGCATACATATCCCACAAATCAATATCGCACCCATCCATCACCTCATCATCTGGAATCCATGATTTAATAAGGGCAATTCTTTCTTCCTTTGTTGTTTTTGAAATCGAGTAATTATTTTGCTGCATATATTTATACCTCACAATTTCTAAATTTTCTTCCTCTTCGAGACCAAAATTTTTAAAAATGCCTCATTTCGCTTTACGCATAATTTCATAAATCATCACTTCTCCATCACCTATATCATGTTTTCTATGTTCTACTGTATGATATCCTCTATGTTCATAAAAGATAGCCGCCGGAAGCGATGCATCCAAATCACAATAATCATATTCTTTGAAAATTTCTTCTTCCAAATGGTCCATGATTACAGAACCAAAACCTTTTCCTTCATACTCGGGCAAAACATACACTCTGGTAATATGATTTTCCTCACGGCTTCCTGTTCCTATAATCTTTCCATCAACAATTAATACATCAATTCTTCTTGCTTCAATATCTCTCTTAATATTATCAATGCTATGTAATCTTCCAAAAAAATCCACTACAGCCTGTGTATAATAATGCGGATATATATTTGCTTTTGTATTCTGAACAATATCACACACAATCTGAGCTTCTTCTATCAATGCTTTCCTGTATTCCATTCCAAATCCCCCTTATATATAACGCAGGCAAATATCCTAATACCGATATTATATTCCATCCCCAAATATCAATCAACACAAATTATCCCCTCTATAATATGGGATTTTAAGTTTGACACTACATTAACTGCACTCTATAATGATTTTATAAACACAATAGCAAAGTATCTATTAACTTTTTTCACATATATAACAGAGGAAAAACGATATGAAATCTACAAACACAGAACAAACAACCAAAAAAGAAACTTTCTTCCGAAAGCTCTCACGAATATCAAAGCGACCTGTTTTCGCAGTGATAATTCTTTCACTCGTCTTTATTTGCTTTATCACTAATGCAATTCTGCCTGAATATTCTTACAAGCAGTCTGATGGAGCTGTGGAGTTCATTAACCCTGATAGTTTTTGCACTTCAAAAAATAACTGGAGTGCTATTGTAGACGACCATAAAAATATTTATTGTGTTGATGAAATGGAAAAGCTTGTCTATGCTCTTGATGTAAATGAATTACCTTACAAAAATGCAGAAATAATAGACGTCACATTTGACTCTGACAACAATCTCTACTGTCACATTGCAATATACAACGAAAATTCATACATTACAGACATGGAAGCTATTTTAGAAATTGACACAACAGGAGAATTCAAGAGAGAAATTGCACATTATGACTACAGCAAAGTTCCAAATCCACCAAGTCATCAGGTACAAATTCATGGAATACATTTTCAAAATGATACACTTAACTATATATACGTAAATGATAACAAAAACACTATCGTATCACTTAATCCCGACACACCTCAGAATAATAATATAATTTCATTTACAAATGATGGCTTTGCAGAAATAATCAAGTGTCATAGCACAACAGATGGCAAATTCCTTCTCCTTAAGAATAACGGTGAAATAGGTCTTCTCTCACAAAATGGAGAATATAATCCTTTATATAAGTCATCATACAATGCAAAAACTGGAGACGGTATCTTCATAAATGATGCAATTTATATAAATGATACTCTCTATGTATTAGCAGGCCATGATAAGCTTTCACTTTATAAGCTAGACAATAATAATTTAAATTTACTTGTTCCAGTATCTGAAAATATTGGTATATCAGAAACTACAAACATTTATTACTCAGGCTTAGGCATACTTAATAGCAAGCCTGTAATTCACATAAATGAATCACTCTATATACTTGATAACGAAAATGCACTCGAAAAATATACAGCAAACTTCTCTCTTCCAACAAACATAATATTAATTGACGTATTGAAATCAATACTTCCAATACTTGGAACAATCCTTTTGCTTATAGGCATTTACTTGGCAATAGGAAATCTGATGAAATGGCATTTATCAATATTGTCAAAGCAGTTACTTTCTACTATACCATTAGTACTTCTTCTTATAATAGTAGTCGTAGCTACAATGCTTATCAGCATGGTAAATCTTAATTCAGAAGATATAATACGCGAAACAATTGCTATAAATGAAATAGCAGCAGCTCAATTTGATGGCGAAGAATTAAAAAATATTAGTGGATACGAAAATGTAGAGACTGGACAAATTGCAGACATTAATAAACGCCTTCGCGATTTTATTAATGGTAATCAGAATTTTTGGAGTCGCAACTATAATTTAGCTCTCTATGTAAGAACAACTGATGAAAAATACATATGCATCGCTACTAGCGATAATTCAAACCAATACATGTCAGCTACTATTGATACAGACACACCTATAGAACAGAATTTTTATGAGGATTCACATACATATCCCGCAAGTGTAAGCCTTGGAGATTCTTTAGATAAACTACATCTTCTGCTTCTTACTCCTATTTACTCAGAAGATGGAAGCTATGACGCAATTATTATGCTAAACGCATCACAGGATCAACTGATTAAGGCAATTTTATCTACAGGAAAATCTCTGTTAATACAAGTTATTTTGTTGATAACATTGCTTATCACTGTTATAGCCATAGTTACTGCACAAAATGCAAAATCCCTAAAACGTGCTAAAAACGTTATTGCACAAATAGCAGGAGGAGATTTTTCAGTAAGAGTAGACAAATATACCAAGGATGAGGTTGGTGAAATATGCATGGGGGTTAACGACATGGCTGACCAATTGGAGGCATATTTCAAAGAAAAGAACCACAACGAACAATTTTACTACAAATTTGTACCTGAGAAGTTCCGCGAGTTACTTCACAAGGATAAGTTCACAGACCTCTCTCTCGGCGATGCACAAAGCGAGGATTTGTCTATACTATTTTGCGATATACGAGCCTTTTCATTAAATTCAGAAATGATGACAGCAAAAGAAAGCTTTGATTTTGTAAACAAAATATACGGAAAAGCCGGTCCAATTATAAGAAAACACAATGGTTTCATAGACAAATATATAGGAGATGCAATCATGGCATTATTTGAACATGCCGATGATGCAGTTTCTGCCGGAATTGAGCTATATCAGGCAATTGCTTTAAATCCTAATTCAGAGCAGGATTTCGGTATACCTGAAGTTAAAATCGGTATAGGTATTCATTCAGGAATGGCTCGAATTGGTATAGTTGGTGAAGAAGAGCGAATGTCAGGAACTGTTATTTCCAATACTGTAAATTTAAGCTCACGAATAGAGGCACTTACTAAAAAATATGGAGCAGGTATGATTATATCGAAAGACACTTTTGACCGTATGAAAAATCCAGATATTCTTTCAACTAGATATCTTGGTATGGTACAGGTCGCAGGAGTTAAAGAAGTCTCTGCCTTATATGAAGTCCTCGACTGTCTTGATGATGAACAACTAAAACAACGTTCTAAGACTACAAAAGAATTCAGAGAGGCAATAAGACTCTTTCACACAGGACAACTACAGCAATCCTTAGAGAAATTCAAATCAATAAGTGAAGAAAATCCTGAGGACAATGCTCCTCTGCTATATTATTCTTATATAGAGGAGAAGCTTATGTGTGGCGATACCGAACATAATGTTTTTAGGTTTGAAAATAAATAATTCAAAAAAGAACTATTTAGAATATGACTTTAGTCACATTTTAAATAGTTCTTCTTTATTATTTCCTACGCCGCCAAGTCTCTCTTGCCATATCTCACATAGGCAACAACTACACTTATCACCGTTACAACCATTCCAAGTACTAAGGCACCTATCTCCACCTCTCCTGTACTGAATATATCCGCTGCATTGCAATATGAAAACGGGCTGATTGGCTTGTAATCTGACAAATCTGGTATCACTCGCGCCATTAAGTCATAAGCATAGCATATCATTACTAATCCCAAACCCAATCCAAGCTTATTCTTCTTCATAAATGCTGATAATCCAAAGCATATTCCTGCAATTTCAAGATGCATCAGAAGCTGCATACCATGATACAGTAAGAATCTATCAAAATCTATGTCCTCGCCTAATATCACTATTCCAAGAGCATAAGCTCCTACAGTGATTACATTAAATAACACCACATTTGTTATTACCGCCATAAGCTTAGAGGTTATAACCTTTCCTCTAGCTACAGGAAGGGTGAATAAAAACTCGCTTGTGTGTCCATCCTCTTCCTTAGAAAGCATAACCATACTAATAATTGCGGCAAACATTGATGCCCCTAAGCTATGTACTGTACCAACCTCTGTGGAATAAAAGCCTGCCAATGTAGCTATGCTAAGCTGACTCATACCAAATGCATCCGCAAATGCACCCATCTGGGAGAAGCTTTCAGCCATGCCCTCCATCTCTTCCTTCATAGAGTTAAAGAGCAATATACATACAAAGCACATTCCTCCAACTGCCAGAGTCCAAATTAAAAATGTCTTATATAACAATTTCATCTCATGCTTATATATAGTTGACATAACTTTACCTCCTACTTCTCATAATAGTGCATAAATATCTCATCTAAGGAAGGATCCTCTATTAAGATATCCTCTATATTGTGACCTGCTAACTCATCTGCTATCTTATTCAAATCTCCCTTATATAGGAAATTCTCCTGCTTGCCATCCCTAATCATCTTGATTCTTTTAGCATTGGTTTTGGTAATCTCTTCAACAGTATCTATCTTTATAAGTTTACCTTCTCTCATAATAGCTACATTCTTACAATAGTTCTTCACTTCCGACAACACATGGGTTGAAAGCATACAGGTTGACCCTTTTTCCACATATTCCTGAATTAGCTTAAAGAACTCTGTCTGCATAAGAGGGTCTAAACCACTAGTTGGTTCATCAAAAACAAATAACTTAGGCTTATGCTGCATAGCACAAACTATGCTTACCTTCTTACGATTACCCAATGAAAGCTCATTAATCTTCTTCTCTGTATCTACTTTCAGTCTATCGCAAAGCATTGCCGCTTCATCTTTGCAATCAAGCTTTCTGATATCAGCAGCCATCTTAATTACATCCTTAACCTTCATATCTGGATAAAACATAGCCTCTGATGGCATATACCCCACTTGTGAAAGTATCTCTTCTTTTGATGTTTTAAGATTTTTCCCCAGTATCTTAACACATCCTTTTTCAAACTGTATAAGACCAAGCATAGAACGAATGGTTGTGGATTTTCCTGCTCCATTAGGTCCTAAGAAACCGAAGATATCTCCCTCTTCTACTGAGAATGTTACATCTTCTGCTCCTCTATGCTTTCCATAATATTTTGTCAGATTTTCAATCTCAATAACCTTACTCATTTATATGTCCCCTTTCCTTAAATGCCTTAAGATCGTTATTTAATGTTTTAGATTCCAATGTTCTCCTTATCTTATATACTAAAAAACCACAAAAATAAGCAAATACTACAAATACGAAGAACCCTATAGTGACTGATACATTTTTGTCAAACCAACCAAATATCCAGGATGCTGTGGTATATATTAATCCACACACCATACTAAGTAATAGCTCCCTTATCTTAAATTCCTCACCTTCATCAAAGCTATTCATAAGATATATCTGAAGGTAGCACATTCCATATGTAAGGAATATTAACTCTGCCATATGTATTATGTTTGCGTCAGTACTTCCACCCACAAGCTTATAAAGGCTGTAGAAAAACAAATAACAAAAGAAATATATACAGGCCTTAAATTCTACACCTATCTCTTCTAACAGATATCTCTCTAATCCCGTTAACCCATTATCTTTTTTACTCATGTTGTGCTCCTTTCTTAAGTATTCTTCTAAAATCCGATGCGTAGGTACGCGAAATTATAATATGCTCTCCATTTACCATCCTTGCATCAATACGATTAGACGGCAAACTTCTTAAGCTATCCACCTTGTCGATATTAATAATCATAGACTTGCTACACCTGAAGAAATTAATATCGTTAAGCACATTCTCCAGCTGAGTCAATGTATACTCAAGTCTTAAAACATCTTCCTCAGTATAAGCAAATGTCTTACTGTCAACAGTTTCTATGTAAAGAGTTGTCTTAATATCAATAACCTTCTGCTCTTTGTCCTTCCAGCCAATAAGCTTAGTCTGTTCACCCTTTATGAAATTAATTACTCGCTCTACCTCTTGGTTCATATCTATGTAATTAACTATTACCTCATTTTCACCGGTAGATATATGATTAATTGTATACTTCATTATTTCCTCCCAAATTGGTATAGGTTTATTTTATCAAGGAGTTTATTTTATGACAAGAGTTAGAGGGGTAAGTGACACTTATTTGAAGGTTAGTGACACTAAAAAAGCCTTGCACTAGGCAAGACTTTTTCTCTCTACAGTTTCTTCAACTCTGCTATTGCAGCATAATGCAAAACGTCAAACTCTTCAGGTGCAATCTCCTGCAATAAGGCCATATGTTCTTTTTCCCAATTTGCAACCTGTTCCTCTGTAAGAGACGCCTCTACACCTCGACAAGCCTTCATTCTTCCATTCCAGTTTTCTCTAGTAAAATGTACATTTAGCTTATATTCCTCGTGGTATACTAATTCAAATTTTTCCTTGTAACAATCAGGAATGTGTATAGGATGCAAAGTTTCTCCTGCCCCACTCCAATTTGGACTATACTTAAGTACTAGTTTTTCGCTTTCTCCAGCAATTTTATCCTCGAAAGGAAGCCACGCCATATACAATATCAATATACGTCCATCCTTCTTTAAAATTCTATGCAACTTAGGCATAATCATTTCATGGTTGAAATACCAGAAACACTGACAAGCAGTAATCACATCAAATGTCTCCTCAGGAAAATCTAAATCTTCTGCTGAAAGTGCATAGTATTCAATATCCATTCCCTCTGACATAAACTTAGCCTGTTCAATCTGATTTTCTGAAATATCTGTACCTATCCACTTTGCTCCATAAGAGTACATATTTCTTGGTATTACTCCTGTTCCAGTACCCATATCAAGAACAGTCTGCCCATTTATACATAGTTTACGTTCTAGTATCTTATCGTAAAAGTCCTGTGGATATATATCACGAAATTTTGCATAGTCAGCGGACGTTTTTCCCCAATCAAATGCTTTGCCGCCATCTAAATTCTTATCTACAATCTCCATACAACATACCTCCTATATTCAATCAATCTTTTTCCAAGGTCTGTCCTTATCAAGCCAACCTTTTTCCTTCCAATATTCTTTCTCTGTCCCACTAGAACCCATATCTTTAAGCTGCATCATTCTCATTATGCTAAACATAAATCTGGTTTTAAAACCGACTTTTACATTTGCCTTCTTTAACCTATTAGCCAACTTCACAATATCAGCTTTAATTTTAGCTTTCTTCTTATCAGAAACCTGATCCCAGCTCATTGCCTGTACAGCTAAACCATATTCTCTTATATATGGAACACCCCAATAAAATAATGTATTGCTAATATCCTTAATAGCTGTTTTCATTCCTGTTCCAGCAGCTGTTGATATTACCACCGCTTTTTTTGAGAACATACACGCTCTTGGTTTATGAACCATCCAATATGTAAATGTGAGGTCTATAAATGCTTTCATAGGTGCTGAGGCTCTCATACAATATGTTGGAGTCGTGAAAATAAGCAAATCTGCGTCTTCTATAGCTTTCATAATTGGCTTTTTATCATTATAAAATGGACATTTCGCTTCATCTTCAATACAATTATAGCATCCAACACAAAAATGCTCTAAATCCTTTGGTAAGAAAAACTCTTGTACATCACTATTTTCAAACTGTTCTAATAATAACCTACCAACATGATATGTACTTCCCTTATGATTTTGTCCATGAATTAATACTATTTTCATCATTTATCCTCCAAATAATTGATGTTGAATGTCGTATATGTACAAGTTACCTATTTCAAAAACCCGTAGGTGTAATATCTCTATCACAACCTACGGGTCACTATTATCCTTTAACTAGCCAATAGATGAACGACACTGGATATAGAATATCTCCTGACTTGGTCGCCAAGCCTTTTCCATAACAGGGAAAGACTTATCAAACTCCTCAATCTCTTCTTCTGGAAGATTATCAAACAAAGGACTTTCATAACGATACCATTTTCTACCATCTAATGTATTAGGTATAAGTTCCTTTACAAGTAAAGATGAATGATACACATCTCCCTCTAAGCAAACATTGTACTTCTGGCAAGACTTAAAACCTCGAGCCACATAATTCACAGGGTCTCCAAATATTGCTATCACGTCATATCCCATGCCCATAGCGACATCAAAGGAATACTCTAAAAGAGCTTTTCCATATCCCTGTCTTTGGTATTTAGGCACTACACAAAATGGTCCAAAAGAAAGAATCTGTTTCTTGTTACCATTCTCGTCCTTAAGATATGACTTTGTATACTTCACTGTAGCAATTATTTCACCTTCAAACTCTAACACCAAATTAAGTTCATGAATAAAATCCTCATGTTCTCTCATAATATGTGTCAGATAATGCTCACTACAGCCTGGAACATAAACATTCCAAAATGCTTCCTTAGTCATTTCCTCAACTACTCTATAATCTGCTGGTGTCTCTTTACGGATAATATAATTAGTATTCAATTTCTTTTCCTCCTAAAATTCAAATAAATGTTATGACTCAGTAGTCACATAAAGTTATTAATCGAATTTCCAGAAGGTTTTCTTTTTTATTGTAAGCAAACCTTCCGGCTAGCTCACAATCTCCTTTTTATTAATGTTTTTCAAACACTCGTCTCCTTGTTTATAAATATTTGAGTTTCCTCATTCACATTTTATAATATATAATACTGTATTACAATACATATTTATACAATATTTTCATTCTACTAACACAACCTATAATTTATATCCTGTTCCAATAAACATAGCAACTTCCTTGCCAAATTCATCGGTAATCATCACATTATATACACTAGTTGTTCTTCCACTTTTCACACACTTGGCAGTAGCTGTAAGGTGCGTTCCCTTAGACGAGCTAAGAAAATTAATATTAACATTCAAAGCAACGGTTGGTGTATGTACATTATTAGATGCTACTGCAAAGGCAAAATCTCCCAGCGTAAATATTACGCCACCCATAATACCTCCGTAAGCATTTCTATGGTCTTTAGTTATATCCATACTGCACACACAACCATCCTCGTTAATGCTCTCAATTTTCATACCATTATTAGTTGCAAATGTGTCATTTTTAAAAAATTTCTGTGCCTCTTCTAGTGAATTAAATGTACCCATTATGTCATCTCCTTAAAAATATTTAATTTTTCTCTATGGATGTAATTACATATCTTCCACTTTCGTCTGGCTCAAGATATGCTATAAACGGACTCTTCTCATGTATTATATTTCCATCTTTATCATTAAGAATAAATGTGTATTCTACTGTTATTTTATCTGGCTGTGATGCATCAACCTTCTCAATAGACACCTCCATAGGACATGGCAGATAATAGTTATCAACCATGTAGTCTGCAACATCCTGAGCTTTAACCTCCAAAACACAATATTCTTCTGGAACATTTGTATTTAAGTATAAATAATCGCCTACTATATGTGCATCCTCTGGAATATTAGATTCATTTATTGTCCCATTAGGCATAAGACTATACACTTTATTGAGTTCAGAGACATAATATATCATGAACCATTCATAATTAAAATCTCCCTCCTGAAAATGACCAAGTATCTCAAAAGGCTCTTTATAATAAATATTTGTATCTAAGTCAATAAGAGCTTCTGCAACATAGTTTTCATGTCCGTCTATCTTACATTTTGTCATAATACCAAGACAATATTCTAATGCAGAGATATCAACCTCATTTTTAAGAATATAAGGCCATTCCTCCTCATCAACACCATCTTCTAATACTGACACATCCACAGGAGATGCTACATTATCATCAACATTCTCATCATTATCTTGTGCATCAGTATCATCCGGCGTATCTGTATCCTCGGTAGCATCAATGTCATCCTCAGCTTTATCACTATACAGAATCTCATCATCAGTAATAATTACACTTTCCCCTGCATTTATGAGTTTGGACAAAATATCATTAACAACCTCTACACAGCCCTCTTTAACTGTAAGCAGAGTTTCTTCTGTATCCACATTATAGGTTACTTCAAATGTTGTACCTCTTACACTCATACTTGCATTTGGAGTATCAACTTCAAACTCGGAACCATCTTCAAGCTTATTATCTATTGTAATAAGAGATGTACCATATTCCAGATTGATAACTATCTTGCCTTTATTTGAATCTCCTGTAGCATTAATTGTAAAACAGGTATTTTCCTCAGCTAATATATGCTTATCAGAATCAGCAAGAAGAAGCATGTTGCCTCCAGCACCTGTAGAAATCCTATCTTTTGTTTCAAGATGCATACCCTCAAATATCTTCTCATTCTCAGAGTCTCTCTCGAGCTTTACATCGCCTTCATAGGACTCAACAGATACAACTCTGTACTCTTCGTCCTTATTTCCAAATACACCTATGGCAAGCAAAATACAAACAACACATACAACAAAAACTAAAATTGTAACAATCAATAAAATTAACTTTTTATTCTTCATTTTTTGCCCTCCCTATATTTTTCTACTAATATAAATTCTATTTATAACTATTTCTATAACCTTAATTATACAAAATTATAAAGAACTCCACAAGATTTCAGATAATAAAAACCCCGTGAGATAAAACTCACGGGGAATATTTTTATAATTTTATAATTTTATAATTTTATAATGTGATATTTACTTCTTAGTAATATATCCCTGTGCTTTAAGAAGCTCGGCGCAAAGAACTGCACCACCTGCTGCTCCTCTTACAGTATTGTGTGAAAGTCCAACGAACTTCCAATCGTAAATTGAATCCTCACGGATACGACCTACACTTACACCCATACCGTTCTCATAGTCAACATCAAGAGTTACCTGAGGTCTGTTGTCCTCTTCCATGTACTGAATGAACTGCTTTGGAGCACTAGGAAGTTCTAACTCCTGTGGAACACCCTTGAACTCTACTAACTTCTGGATAAGCTGTTCTTTAGTAGGTTGCTTTCTAAACTTAACAAATACTGCTGCAGTATGTCCGTTAAGAACTGGAACACGGATACACTGACAAGTAATCTTAACATCGTCAGCTGGAACGATTACGCCATCCTCAATCTTACCCCATATTCTAAGTGGCTCCTTCTCAGACTTCTCTTCCTCACCACCGATGAATGGAATAATGTTCTCAACCATCTCTGGCCAATCCTTAAATGTCTTACCAGCTCCTGAAATAGCCTGATATGTAGTAGCAACTACCTCATATGGCTCAAACTCTTTCCATGCAGTAAGAACTGGTGCATATGACTGAATTGAACAGTTAGGCTTAACTGCTACGAATCCTCTAGTTGTACCAAGTCTCTTCTTCTGGAAATCAATAACCTTCATATGGTCTGGGTTGATTTCAGGCACTACCATAGGAACATCAGGTGTCCATCTGTGTGCTGAGTTGTTAGAAACTACAGGAGTCTCTGTCTTAGCATATGCATCCTCAATAGCCTTAATCTCGTCCTTAGACATATCAACTGCTGAGAATACGAAGTCAACTGTAGCTGCAACCTTCTCAACCTCATTTACATTGTATACTATAAGGTTCTTAACAGCCTCTGGCATTGGAGTAGACATCTTCCATCTGTCTCCCACTGCCTCTGCGTAAGTCTTACCAGCACTTCTTGGGCTTGCTGCAATTGTAGTTACCTCAAACCAAGGATGATTCTCAAGTAATGCGATAAAACGCTGTCCAACCATACCAGTACCACCAAGGATACCAACCTTTAATTTATCACTCATTTTCTAAATCCTCCGGATAATATATTATAACCCCATCATCATTTGATGATTGCCTATCATACATCATCATTAATTATATTTCAATACTTATTTTACAACTCTTACCTTAACTACACCATCAATAGCCTCGATTGCCTTAACCATCTCTTCATCAGCCTTCTCTGCTGTATCAAGAATTGTATAAGCCCAATCTCCTCTAGACTTACTTACCATGTCAGATACGTTGATTCCCTTCTCAGAGAAGGCACCTGTAAATCTTGTAAGCATGTTAGGAATATTCTTGTGGCAAACTGTAAGTCTTGAAGCTGCTGTACACTTACCTGCATCACAAGCTGGATAGTTTACAGAGTTCTTGATGTTACCATTCTCAATGAAATCTCTTGTCTGCTTAACTGCCATAATAGCACAGTTATCCTCTGACTCCTCAGTTGAAGCTCCAAGATGAGGAAGAGTAACAACCTTATCGTGACCTGCGATAACAGCATTAGGGAAATCAGTTACATATCTTGCAACTTTACCTGAATCAAGTGCAGCAATCATATCAACATCATTTACAAGAGCATCTCTAGAGAAGTTAAGAATCTTAACTCCATCTTTCATCATTGCCATTGAATCTGCATTAATCATACCCTTTGTTGAATCAAGCGCTGGAACATGAAGTGTAATATAATCACACTCTCTGTAAATATCTTCTACATTAGTAATATGCTTAACATTTCTTGAAAGCATCCATGCAGCATCTACAGAAACATATGGGTCATAACCATATACTTCCATACCAAGATGTGTAGCTGCATTAGCAACCTTAGCACCGATAGCACCAAGACCGATAACACCAAGCTTTTTACCCATAACCTCGTTACCAGCGTATTTAGCCTTCTGCTTCTCAACGTCCTTAGCAAGTGACTCTACTGTAGCATTTTCCTTAACCCAGTTATAACCACCCATAAGGTCACGGCTTGCAAGCATAAGACCTGCTATAACAAGCTCCTTAACACCATTAGCATTAGCACCTGGAGTATTAAATACTACGATACCCTTCTCAGCACAAGCCTCAAGAGGAATGTTGTTAACACCTGCACCTGCTCTTGCAACTGAAAGAAGGTTGTCAGAAAGCTCTAACTCATGCATAGATGCACTTCTAACAAGAACAGCCTCAGCATCAGCAAAATTATCAACTTTTTCATAGTTATCTGTAAATAAATCCATACCACAAGCTGCAATAGGATTTAAGCAATTAATTTTTGTCATTTTTATTTCTCCCTATATATCTTAATAAAACGCTGCCTACCCACTCAACTAGCGCTCGACTACAGTCTCGCTGAGTTTCAGGGTAAACTTTCACTCTAAGTTCAGCTTCGCTTCACTAAGAGTTCAATGTTTCGAAATCCTTCATAAACTGTACAAGCTTCTCTACGCCCTCGATTGGCATTGCATTATAGATAGATGCTCTCATACCACCTACTGAACGATGTCCCTTAAGATTTACAAAGCCTGCTGCTGTTGCTTCCTTAACGAACTTAGCGTCAAGCTCATCATTTCCAGTTACAAATGGTACGTTCATGAGTGAACGGTCCTTCTTCTCAACTGTTCCCTTGAACATCTTTGAAGAATCAAGGAAATCATAAAGGATAGCTGCCTTCTTCTCATTGTGAACCTTCATAGCCTCAAGACCACCCATTTCCTTAACCCACTTAAATACAAGACCACATACATAAATACCGTAGCATGGAGGTGTATTATAAAGTGAATCGTTGTCAGCCTGAGTCTTATATTTAAGCATTGTAGGAGTTGCAGGATTTACATCATCTCTGATTAAGTCCTCACGGATAATTGCAACAACAACACCTGCTGGTCCTACGTTCTTCTGAACACCAAAGTAAATCATACCATAATCAGATACATTTACTGGCTGTGAAAGAATATCTGATGACATATCAGCTACAAGGATTTTTCCCTTAGTATTAGGAAGCTCCTTGAAAGTTGTTCCGTAAATTGTATTATTGTGGCAGATATGTACATAATCTGCATCCTCTGATATAGGAAGATCTGAACAATCAGGAATATAAGAGAAAGTCTTGTCTGCTGATGAAGCAATCGCATTTGCTTTACCATATTTCTGTGCTTCCTCGTAAGCCTTCTTTGCCCACTGTCCTGTAATAATATAATCAGCTACACCATTCTTCATAAGATTTAAAGGAACTGCTGCAAACTGCTGTGAAGCACCACCCTGAAGGAAAAGCACCTTGTAGTTATCAGGAATATTCATAAGGTCTCTTAAATCCTGCTCTGCTTCCTTGATGATGTTATCATATACTTTTGAACGATGGCTCATCTCCATAACACTCATTCCTGAGCCCTTATAATCCATCATATCCTCTGCACACTGCTTTAAAACCACCTCAGGTAAAACTGAAGGTCCTGCTGAAAAATTAAATACTCTTGCCATTTTATAAATCCTCCTATTTATTCTCTAAATCGTTCTTATCGAAGCATGTTTCAAGTGCTGCGCCTGCTGCAACCATTGGCCAAACCTTGTCATCCTGGTCAATCATACACTCAATAACTACCGGCTTATTCATCTCAATAGCCTTATTAAGTGCATCCTCAAACTCAGCAAGGTTAGTTGTTCTAATACCAGTTGCGCCAAGAGCATCAGCTACTTTAACAAAATCAACGTTATCATTTAATATTGTATTTGAATATCTCTTATCATAGAACAATGTCTGCCACTGTCTAACCATACCAAGAACGTGGTTATTGATAACAACCTGAATGATAGGGATATTATATCTTGCTGCTGTAGCAATCTCATTTAAGTTCATTCTAAAGCATCCATCACCAGCGATGTTGATAGTAATATTCTCTGGCATACCTACCTTAGCACCGATACATGCACCAACACCAAATCCCATTGTACCAAGACCACCTGAGCTAAGAAGCTGTCTTGGATGTGAATACTTATAGTGCTGTGCAGCCCACATCTGATGCTGTCCAACATCTGTAGTAATTGTAGCCTTACCCTTTGTAACCTCGTAAATCTTATTAATGATACCAGGGCCTGAGAACTCATTGTAATCATCTACACAAGGATACTGCTCCTTAAGTGCATCAACCTCTGCTCTCCACTCAGGTTTCTCTGATGCTTTAATTCTTGTAGCAAGCATCTTAAGAACTTCTTTAGCATCACCAACAACACTACATTCTACTAAAATATTCTTATCAATTTCTGCCTCATCAACATCAATATGAATAATTTTTGCATTAACAGCAAATTTACTTGCATTACCGATAACACGGTCTGAGAATCTTGCACCTACAACTACTACTAAGTCTGCTTTGTTTACAGCAAAGTTAGAAACCTTTGTACCGTGCATACCAATCATACCTGTATATCTTTCATCTGTTCCATCAAATGCACCCTTACCCATAAGAGTATCACATACTGGAGCATCAATTTTCTCAGCGAATTTCTTTAATTCATCTGAAGCACCGGCAGTTATAACACCACCACCTGCTATAATAAATGGCTTCTCCGCCTTCTCAATCATCTTAATAGCCATATCGAGGTCATCAGCCTTGATTGAAGTAACCTTTCTCTCGATTGGTTCTGGTGCCTTAGGCTCGAAATCTGCAACGTTAGCAGTAACGTCCTTAGTAACATCTACAAGTACAGGACCAGGTCTTCCTGTCTGAGCAATCTTAAATGCTCTTCTTATTGTATCAGCAAGCTCGTGTACGTTCTTTACGATGAAGCTGTGCTTTGTAATAGGCATTACCACACCTGCAATATCAATCTCCTGGAAACTGTCCTTACCAAGTAAAGATACTCCAACGTTTGCTGTAATTGCTACAAGTGGAATAGAATCCATATAAGCAGTTGCAATACCTGTTACAAGGTTTGTTGCACCAGGACCTGAAGTTGCCATACATACACCAACCTTGCCTGTTGCTCTCGCATAACCGTCCGCTGCGTGAGCTGCACCCTGCTCATGGGAAGTTAAAATGTGATTAATCTCATCCTGATGCTTATAAAGTGCATCGTAAACATTAAGTATCGTTCCTCCTGGATAACCGAATACCGTGTCAACACCCTGCTCTTTTAAACATTCAATAATTATCTCTGAGCCTGTTAATTGTTTCATGTTTTTTCTCCTTTTTTATAATTTATCCATAGGGATTATATTTTCTAAATATATTAAAACTCAAGTACAGCACCTCTGTTACCAGATGTTACCATCTTTGCATATCTTGCAAGATATCCAGTAGTTACCTTAGGTTCTCTTGGCTGCCATTTAGCTCTGCGGGCTGCAAGCTCCTCATCTGAGAGCTTAACATTTAATGTACAAGCCTCAATGTCGATAGAAATAATATCGCCTTCTTCAATAAGTGCGATTGGTCCGCCAACAGCTGCCTCAGGTGAAACATGTCCGATAGATGCTCCACGGCTTGCTCCTGAGAAACGTCCGTCAGTGATAAGCGCTACTGTTGAGCCAAGTCCCATACCTGCAATAGCTGATGTAGGATTAAGCATCTCTCTCATACCAGGACCACCCTTAGGACCCTCATATCTGATTACTACTACATCGCCAGCTACAATCTTACCGCCCTTAATAGCAGCAATTGCAACCTCTTCACACTCGAATACTCTAGCTGGTCCCTCATGCTGCATCATCTCTGCAACAACTGCTGAACGCTTAACAACTGAGCCATCTGGTGCAAGATTACCCTTAAGTACTGCAAGACCACCAGTTTTGCTATATGGGTTATCAAGAGGTCTTATAACCTCAGGGTTTCTATTCTTAACTCCGTCTACTGCCTCGCCAATTGTCTTACCTGTTACAGTCATACAATCTTCCTTCAAGAGTCCAAGTTCTTTAAGCTGATTCATAACTGCGTATACACCACCAGCCTCATTTAAATCCTCCATATATGTAGGACCTGCTGGTGCAAGGTGGCAAAGGTTTGGAGTTTTTGCACTAATTTCATTTGCCATAGCAATATCAAAATCAAATCCAATCTCATGCGCAATAGCTGGAATATGTAACATAGAGTTTGTTGAACATCCAAGTGCCATATCAACTGTAAGAGCATTTAAGATAGCGTCCTTAGTGATAATGTCTCTTGGTCTAATATTCTTTCTATACATTTCCATAACTGCCATACCTGCATGCTTAGCAAGCTTGATTCTCTCTGAATATACAGCAGGGATTGTTCCATTTCCAGGAAGTCCCATACCGAGTGCCTCTGTAAGACAATTCATTGAGTTAGCTGTGTACATACCTGAGCATGAACCACATGTAGGGCAAGCATTACATTCAAAATCCTTAACATCCTCTTCTGTCATTGTTCCTGCCGCATAAGAACCAACAGCCTCGAACATAGAAGAAAGAGATGTCTTATGTCCCTTAACGTGACCTGCAAGCATTGGACCACCTGATACAAATACAGTTGGAACATTTACTCTTGCAGCCGCCATAAGAAGTCCTGGAACGTTCTTATCACAGTTAGGAATCATAACAAGTGCATCAAACTGGTGAGCTAAAGCCATAGCTTCAGTTGAATCTGCAATCAAATCTCTTGTTACAAGAGAATATTTCATACCAATGTGTCCCATTGCAATACCATCACATACTGCTATAGCAGGGAACATAATAGGTGTACCGCCTGCTGCGGCAACTCCAAGCTTGACAGCCTGAGCTATCTTATCAAGGTTCATGTGTCCCGGTACAATCTCATTGTAGGAACAAACAATACCAACTAATGGTTTTGAAAGCTCTTCCTCAGTCATACCGAGTGCGTTGAACAAGCTTCTGTGTGGAGCCTGTTGCATACCTGTTTTTACGTTATCACTCTTCATTAATCTGCCTCCTTTATACTCTTTCTGCTATAAGGTCGCCCATCTCAGAACAACTTACTAACTGAGTTCCCTCTGATACGATGTCGCAGGTTCTATAATTCTCTACTAACACCTGCTGTACAGCAGCCTCAATAGCATCTGCTTCCTTATCCATATCAAATGTATATCTAAGCATCATTGCTGCCGAAAGAATTGTAGCTATAGGGTTTGCTTTGTTTTGACCTGCTATATCCGGTGCTGAACCACCACTTGGCTCATACATACCAAACTTAGTCTCATTAAGCGATGCTGATGCAAGCATTCCGATTGAACCTGTAATCATAGATGCCTCATCAGAAAGGATGTCACCGAACATATTCTCTGTAAGAACCACATCAAATTGTGCAGGGTCTTTTACAAGCTGCATAGCACAGTTATCAACTAACATATGCTCGTAAGTTACTTCCGGATAATCCTTTGCAACCTCTTCTACAACCTTTCTCCAAAGTCTTGACGAATCAAGTACATTTGCCTTATCAACGCTTGTTACTTTCTTGCGACGCTTCATGGCTATATCAAAACCCTTAATGGCAATTCTTCTAATCTCGTTCTCGTTATATGTAAGAGTATCAACCGCAGTAAATACACCGTCGACCTCTTTTGTCTCTCTGGCTCCGAAGTAAAGACCACCGGTAAGTTCTCTCATAATCATCATATCAAAGCCCTTATCAGCAATCTCCTCTTTAAGAGGGCAGGCACCCTTTAACTCCTTGTATAAAAATGCCGGTCTAAGATTTGCAAAAAGACCAAGTTCTTTACGAATCTTAAGAAGTCCTGCTTCCGGTCTTTTCTCTGGTGGAAGCTTATACCATGGTGATGTTGAAGTATTACCACCAATTGAGCCAAGAAGAACTGCATCAGCCGCCTTAGCTCTTGCCACTGCCTCATCTGTAAGTGGTACTCCGTGTACATCTATTGAACAACCACCCATAAGAAGCTGCTCATAATTAAATGTGTGACCGTATTTTGTACCAACTGCATCAAGCACCTTCATTGCTTCAGAAACAACCTCAGGACCGATGCCGTCACCCTTAATAACTGCTATATTACAATTCATTTTTTATCCTCCGATTATAAATTAACAAACATATGCTTTCTGTTACTAAAATAAACATAGTTAATAATAAGCATCACTATACTTACAAAACATGTGGTAATATATGAACCAACAACTAACTCTCCAACATCTATTCCTGTAACACTTGACGCCAAAATAATATATATAATAGATACTACAACTGCTGCTATATTTAAAATGTAATAACACTTAGGACCATTTTGCTTAAATCCAGATAATCTGAATCTTGTATATAAGGCGAAGCCTGCTAAACCAAAACATACAATACCATAAAATACATCTAAAGTTTTTAAACCATCATAAGTGTCATATACGAGTTCTGCATAATCAACACCATAATGTGCTCCGGTAAGAGCCTGTAAACCTGTAGTAAACATGCTTAGCGCTGACGCAAAAAGCTGGAACCATATAATAAACTGAAACCATCCCATGTTATGTCCTGCCAATCCCGGATACATAGGTTTATTAAACTGTTGCTGTCCTCCGTACTGCATCTGTTGATTATACTGTTGCTGTCCTCCGTACTGCATCTGCGGATTATACTCAGCCTGCTGTGTTATTACAGCCCCACATACGCTACATGTATTTTGCCCTTCCGCTATTTGACTTCCACATAATGTACAAAACATATTTTCTCTCCTCAAATTTTTAATTACTTGTTATTTATATAATTAATAAGTCCCTCGTTCTTTATAATCTCCTGCATGAAAGGTGGGAATGCCTGACCCTTGAACTCAGTTCCCTTAGTCTTGTTATAAATCATACCACTGTCAAAGTCGATTTCAACCTGGTCACCTGCATCAATTCCCTTTGCAGCCTCAGGACACTCTATAATAGGAAGTCCAATATTGATTGCATTTCTGTAGAAAATTCTTGCAAATGTCTCTGCTATAACACACGAGATACCAGAAGCCTTAATTGCTATTGGCGCGTGCTCTCTAGATGAGCCACAACCAAAGTTCTTATTAGCTACCATAATATCCCCTGGCTTAACTCTATTAACGAAATCCTTATCGATATCCTCCATACAGCTTTTTGCAAGCTCTGCTGGGTCTGATGAGTTAAGATATCTTGCTGGGATAATTACATCTGTATCTACATTGTCGCCATATTTATGTACTGTTCCGAATGCTTTCATTATATATACCTCCTAGTTCATGACTTCGCATGGGCAGCTAATCTTACCAGTAATAGCCGATGCTGCTGCAACAGCTGGGCTTGCAAGATAAACCTCTGAATCAACATGACCCATACGACCAACAAAGTTACGGTTAGTAGTTGAAACACACTTCTCACCGGCTGCCATAACACCCATGTGTCCACCAAGACATGGTCCACATGTTGGAGTTGAAACAATTGCACCAGCGTTGATGAATATTTCAGCTAAACCTTCCTTAATCATCTGTAAATATATCTTCTGTGTACCAGGGATAATGATAACTCTAAGTCCCTTAGCAACCTTCTTGTCTTTCATAATCTCAGCTGCAATTCTCATGTCTGAGATACGTCCATTTGTACATGAACCGATAACAACCTGATCAATCTTAATATCACCAACCTCGTCGATAGTCTTAGTATTTTCAGGAAGATGTGGAAATGCTACTGTTGGCTTAAGAGTTGATAAGTCAATAGTATACTCCTCATCATACTCTGCATCAGCGTCTGCCTCATACTTAGTCCAAGTCTTAGTAGAAGCTTCTTTCATGTACTCCTCTGTAAGCTCATCAACTGGGAAGATACCATTTTTAGCACCAGCCTCGATAGCCATATTAGCTATAGTAAATCTATCGTCCATAGTAAGGTTCTTAATACCCTCACCTACGAATTCCATTGACTTATATAAAGCACCGTCAACACCAATCATACCGATAATATGTAAGATTACGTCCTTACCACTAATCCAAGGAGCCTTCTCGCCAACTATGTTAAACTTTATAGCTGATGGAACCTTGAACCAAGCCTTACCAGTTGCCATACCGGCTGCCATATCAGTACTACCAACACCAGTTGAGAAAGCACCTAAAGCACCGTATGTACATGTATGTGAATCTGCACCGATACAAGTCTCGCCTGCTACGATAAGACCTTTTTCAGGAAGAAGTGCATGCTCGATACCCATCTCTCCTACATCGAAATAATTCTTAATCTGATTAGCACATGAGAACTCTCTAACACATTTACAATGTTCAGCACTCTTAATGTCCTTATTAGGTGTGAAGTGGTCCATAACAAGGGCAATCTTTTCTTTGTCGAAAACGTCCTTTTTATTAAATTTCTCCATCTCATGAATCGCAACAGGAGTTGTTACGTCATTACCTAATACTAAGTCTAAATCTGCCTCGATTAACTGACCTGCAACTACGTTGTCAAGTCCGGCATGCTTAGCAAGGATTTTCTGTGTCATTGTCATACCCATATCGGTTACCTCCAATAAATTTATTTCTATATATATGTATTCTACTATAGGGTGCATTGTATCACATAGAAAAATATAATTAAAATATATATAATTAATACCAGTTATAACTTGAAGTTATATCTATGCTATGATACTATAATATAAGAGATTTTTCAATTTAGTTATATATTATATGGAAGAAATTGCTATTTTACATGAATTTTAGAGAGGATATACCATGTTCGATAATTTAAATAATTACAGAGTATTTTATACAGTTGCCAACACAGGAAGCATCAGCCGTGCCGCCGACACATTATTCATCAGCCAGCCTGCCATAAGCAAGTCCATCGCTAAGCTTGAAGAGGGCTTGGGAATAAAGCTTTTCTCAAGAAGTGCAAAAGGCGTTATTTTGACTGAAGAAGGAAAAATCCTCTATCAGCATATTACAAAAGCCTTTGACAGCATCAATCAGGGTGAGGAAGAGATAAAAAGAATAAATGATTTAGGCATAGGTCAGCTAAGAATCGGCGTAAGCTCCTCTCTCTGTAAGCATATATTGCTTCCATATTTGCAGGACTTTATCACAGAAAACCCACATATTAATGTGATAATTGACTGCCACTCTACTATTAATACTGTTCACCTCTTAACGGAGGGAAAAATAGACATAGGCTTAATCTGTGAAACCGAAATCCCAAAGGGCTATAAATATAAGAAGCTTACTGATATACACGATATATTTGTAGCAACAGATTCCTACATCGATAATCTCATGCTTCGTGAACAGGAGGAAGTCTCTCCTGTTGCAGATAATCCATGGCTTTTTGCCGGTAACCTTACCAGTCTTTTGAATAGCGATGTAAGTTCTAACAAGACAACAAATAAAGATACAAATAACTCTTTAAATACAAATCAAAACACAGATAAAAACCAATTATCCATCAAGGATATTTTAGAAAAATCAAATCTCATGCTACTTGAGAAAAACAACATAACCAGAACTCATATAGATAACTACCTTACAGATGAACACATCCATCCAAACCAGATACTCGAGGTCAACAACATGGATTTACTTATCGATTTCGCTTCTATCGGTATGGGCGTAGCAAGTGTAGTACGCGAGTTTGCAAAAGAGCAATTAGCCAGTGGACAAATCATAGAGCTTGAGCTTGAGAAAGACATAGAAAAAAGAACAGTTGGATTTATCTATTCTAATACGAAAAACAAATCAACTGTTCTGGAAAAGTTTTTGGGGTTTTTTTGATAATGTTATTCCCTTTTATATCAAAGCACCATTATTCTTCGAGTATTTAAAAATGATATTTTTTTCCAAATTTCTCATCGAAAAAAACAGCTTATGGATATGTACATCCTGTTCCACTAAACAAAATTCTTGTTTTGAATATAACTATTACCAACCAAAAAACCACCAACAATTAATATTAAATCTATAACTATGCTATTTTCCATAATAAGTCCTTGTGGTTCAAAATAACTACTCCGTAGCAACATAAGCTGATTACCAATCAAATAAGGGCTTGTATTAAATATCCCTAAAACAACATATATTGTTATAATTGTAAACGCATTTACCGAACCTATAATCATACCGATAATACCCGACCATATAAAGAAAGTCATGAAACACAAAGATGGTACCAAAACCATGTAACAAAAAAACTCCACTTTATCCATCAGCATATCACTATACCCAAAAACATGAAGCAAAACCTCTTCGTCTGGCTTTATTATTCCATTATTAAATATTGCTGTTAATATAAACTGTGTACCATAGAAAATTAATAAATATATCACACAGCTTACACATATCCATATGAATTTGCTAAGCCACCATTTTTTTCTACCAGATAAAATAATCTTATATAAGCCTGTTCCTTTCATATCCTCCTCACAATAATCCCCTAAAATAAAAGGAATAAACAGTAACATTATAATCCAATATGCTGGTATATTGATTTGATTATCACTAGCAGGTATATATGTCGCAATTCCTCTGATACTATCGCTGCCAAGTATTCCAAACAAGCCAAAATCACCATATTCTATCTGTCTCAACAAAAAACATTTCCCCAAGACGATTGCAATCATAAAAAACAAAAAACCAATATATTTTCCTTTGGATTTTTTTATACCATATAAAACATCTTGAAAAATCATCCCATTTAACATACAGTCTCCTCTCCTACAATAGTTCCATTCGAAAGCTTTAATACAACATCTGCCAAACTATCAAGCTCTTCTCGGTCATGGCAGGCAACTATAATAATTCTATTATCCGCCTTAAGTTCAAATATGCACTGCTTTATAGACTCTACACCTTCCTCATCTATCGCGTTTATTGGCTCATCAAGTAAAATAATATCAGGCTCTTCCATAATAGCAGCTGCTATACCCAATCGTTGTTTCATTCCAAGAGAATATTTTCTAACCGGTCTTTTGTCTTTATAATCTAATCCAACTTTCTCAAGTATCGTCATAATTTGATTTTCATTTATTTTCTTTTTTATTCCGGCAAGTAGTTTTAAATTATTAAAACCAGAATACTCTGGCAAAAAAGCCGGATTTTCGATTAATATCCCTATACTCTTTGGCACATCCAAATCTGAATATAACATTTCTTCATTGATATAAATTTCTCCTGATGTTGGTTTCATAAGTCCAGCGATACTTCTCATAAGCATAGTCTTTCCACAACCATTTTTACCTCTAAGACCATATATTTTTCCACCAGAAAATGTATAATTCATATTATGTAAAACAGTCGCACCTGCTATGCTCTTGCACAAATTATTAACAATTATTTCCATATTCTACCTCCAGAAATCCTCAAGTGCTATAAACAATGCCATCTTGTTTGCCAAAGAAGTAATATTTTGTGAAGTAGGATTATACACCAAATAATAATTCTCTTTATAAGAATGTGCATTATATATCATTTTACTAATCTCGTCAGGATCATCAGGCCATCCGGTATGACAAAGAGCTTGAATCTCAACGCTTTCTCCTGGCGAAATCACATATGTATAATCCTGTTTTGTTCCAACATTTGGTGGATTTTTTACTCCAACAACTCCCGCCTTATTTATTAATTCTCCGTCAACCATTATCGCTACAGCAGACATATTTGCCATATATGCCATGGTTTCATCCGCTATATTTGTAACATTATAACAAATTTCATAATACTTAATATTTTCAAAACCATTTAAGTAATCCCATCCCAGCTCAACATGATAATCCGCATCTTTAATTTCATCATATTGAACTTCCTTTATATATTTCATCTCTATTTGGACAGCCTCCATGATGCCGACGCCATTCTCCCCTATGTTATCTTCTATTACTGTCATTCCATCATATGAAGTATTCTCAATTTCTTCAACCTTTTTCATTAATTCATCAAAATACAGTTTTTCCTCTTCTGTGGCTCTAATATGTTCAACCTCATCAAATTCAATTGCACATAATTCTGGTTGTTGTTGTATTGTCAGTCTAAGTCCTAAATCACTCTCATCTAATCTATTCCATTCATCATCTGTAAAATGAAACTCGAATAAACATACAGGAACAGTAATTTCCGTACTATCATTCAAATCTATTTCAAAATCAGCTTCATCATTCATAAGATACAGAAGAGTATAACAATATATATTATTCCATAAGCCACTATCCGAACTCATATTTGATTGTAAAATTGAAAAAGTATCCTGTATTTCATCTCCTGTATCTACTTTAAGATTGTAGCAAAGAATCTTTAAATCAGAGTCTTCTCTTTGCATACTTGCAAGATAAGTTCTTTCAGATTCCAGCCATGGATAATCAGAGTACTTATTTACATATGCTTCAATGTCATATATTTGTGCATTTGTAACAGTGAAGCTTATATTATCAAACTCTAAAGTTTCACCTATTCCTACTAATCTATCATCTGTTTTATTATCCTCGTACCGATTATTAACATCTACAACATTATGTATCCATATTAAAATAATAGTTCCAAGAAAAAGTACACCTAAAAACATAAAAAATTTTTTCATAAAACATCCCTCTTCTTTCCTCTTGCAAAATATAATACATATGTTATAACGACCATAATGCTTAAGCTTATAAATATTTCTAACGCGGTAACAGGAACCAAAGAAAACGGCGATATATAACAATATGGAACCAATTTGCATAAATGTCCTATAGTCCCTGGAACATAATTTAATATTTCTACAAGCAACAAGTTTATCATCATTGGAAGAATAATAAGTTGAAATCTACTCTGCACAATATACGACAATGCTAATGCACTACATGCAAGAACGCCTCCAATAATAAAATCGAGCATTATATATAACAATGCATATACCAGTGGATACTTCACAAAAACTTCTGCCCATAAAGATTGCGACGTCACCCCCGTCTGCATTATGCTTAAATCAAGTGGAATAAGTGGCAACCAGCTCATAGACCACATCAATGATAACAGGGAAGGTATTGTAATTACCATACCTCCCACAATAAATGATGCTACATACTTCGTACCGATATATTTCTTTATTCCAACTCTACTAATAATCTGCTTATCATAGCCAAGTCGATGCTCTCTTAAATGATTTGACGCATATGGCAATGCTGCCAGCAAAGGAAATAAAATTGAATACAACATATATGCGTAAGCAGAAAAAACATCTTGTCCTATCCAAGCCTGCATAAAAGAAACATCAGGCGTCATATATGAATATTTGTCAACGTCATTTATAAATGCTACTTCTAAATATTTCTTTATCCAAAAAGCCTGTGCAACAAAAATAACCAACACTACAATTACGGCAATAAAAAATTCTTTGCTTCTCAGAGCTTTTTTTAATTCAATACGAAGCATAACACCCTCCATAATTATTCATATGACATTTGAGCATACGAACCTGCTGAGTCAGGACTCCATTTTCCTATAGCAGTTCCTATTCCAGTTCGTCCTCTTGCTGCCAGGGCTGCATATTTACAATCTGTCTCATAAACAGTACTGTATATTGCACGTGATATACCAGTCCCTGTATAATAATACTTTCTACCTAAATATGTTCTGTCAGTAGCTGAATATCCTGAACTATGCTTCGAACCATATATTTTTACATACACAGAATTCAAAGTATTTGTCATGGAATCAGAATAAAGATACACAGAAGATGAATTTTCTTTACTTTCGTAATTTCCAACTGCATATGCTCCTGATGTTGAATATAGATTAAACGAAAATACTTTGTCCGTTGTATTTGCCGCTTTTACATCCATTGGATTTAATTTAGGTATCATTAGTACAAGCATTAACATAACTACACAAATTTTACATGTTTTCATAATAAATTACTTCCTTTCTTCCTTAGATTCATTTACTACCGGTCTCTTAGGCTGATAAAACCAGCCTATACATCCTGGTGGATCAGCTATATTATCCACACCAGACTCTTTTCTAATTATCTTATCAACCAATTCCAAGCCTTTTCTTTCAATTTTCTGCATCCTTCTCACCTCTCTTCCTTTGAATAATTGCTACCACCATAAAGAACGCATCCAGTCCTATCCCCAACATCATTGGAGCTATGTATCTGATATCTTTTCCACAGGATATCATGACTACAAAAGCCACAAGTAAAACCAGCAATAGCTTTCTTAATTGCTTCTTCATAGCTTTTACCTCTCCTACAGTCAGATTCAGATTAGGATTATCTATTGGTGCACAGGAAGCTATTACCACATACGATATAAAAACAATAACTATGCATATCTCTTTACTAACTTTATATTCTGTACACAAATACAAAGATATTCCATAACTCAAAGCTGTAAATATATAACAGCTTAATGCACTATTTAAATGAAATCCTCCTGTATACTTTCTTAGTGTCATAAATGTTAGTAGTAGGATAATACCCTCCAGAGATTTTCCCATAGAAAATGCTATCCCCAATAAAGTCCCCACATTTACAAGCTTTAGCAACAGTATCTCACACCCATATATGTAATAATCGCGTTCGCCGGGTTCAGATACTCCCTTTGCTATCAGATAATCTGTAATTTTTATTGCTAATCCATGCATAATAGCCCCTCCTGTGATTTATCATACAAAATTTTAAAAAAATTTAAATATCAAAAGCATAAATCGGCAATCGAGAGCAAAAATCGGCAAAAATTGGTCAAAAAAATCTGCTACATCAGATATTATCTGATATAGCAGATTCAAATTATTATCTTATTAAATTATTAATATTCTATATGAATTGTATAAGAAAATATATTATCTTTTGTGCTTATCATACACTCTCCGGCATATTTTTTTACTATGTTTTTAACATTTGACATACCTATACCATGATTTAGCTTGTCATCCTTTGATGTAATAAACTTACCATTTTTTATATCAATCTCTTTCTCTAAAGGATTTTTTACAATCAGTGTTGTATACTCCTCATCATCCTCTATATAAAGCTTTATCTCTTTCTTTTCTTTTCTGAGTCTTTCACAAGCCTCTATTGCATTATCCAAAAGATTAGATAATATAACTACTATATCCTCCTTATCAAGCTTTATTTGTTTTAAATTATTAAATACAGGAACCAAGTTAATTCCTCTATCACTTGCATATCTTATTTTTTGATTTAAAACAATATTCACAATAGGATGTCCTGTATCTAGTGAATTCATATCCTCTATAAAGCCACCGTTAATTTTTTCCACATACTCTCTTGCACTATCAAATTCATTATCCTTAAGCAATCCAAAGACACAATCCATATGATGTCTGAATTCATGTGTGCTTTTTCGTTGTTCTCTATAAGCCTGTTCTAAAACGCTATACACTCCTAGCTGTCTTTCAGCATTCTCCTCCATAAGCTTAATTTCTGTTATCTTATTCTCTCTATCTAATATAATATTCATCATTGTAACAAATATAACATTAAGGCATAGCAAAATCATAGTCCCTATAGCCATAGCCATATTTTCTTCAAAAGTAAGGAATACTAACATTATAACAATGGTCATTATTGGAAATATCATATAAAGTATCCACTTAGGCCCAGAGATAAGATTATATTGCCTTTTCCTTCTAAATACCAATTTAATTGTTAACACTATTATCAGCAATAGTAATTTTGCAATTATCAACAACACCGTATATTTGACATTCGTAGAACTAATTATAATCTTTCTGTTCGTAATCACAAAAAGCTGTACTATACCGTCAGCCATTAAAATAATACCGTAATATAGTATTGAAAATAATATTTTCCAACTAATTTTCCCCTCAAATCCAACGTGAGATATTACAGCAAAACTAACTATTGCAACTACCAATCGTATATATATTATGCCAACATATGCATTACCTATTCCAACTCCCCATCCTAATAAAAACAGTATAACATATCTCCAATCCCTACATTTTTCTCTTAGTTTAAAAAATGTATCAAAAAATATCAAAAGACAAAAGATTTCTATAAATGTCATTATCAACATTCTAATTATATAAATCACAACCTATCCCCCCTCATCTCAAAGAACTTTTCCCTAACCTGTTTTATCTTCTCTCTTGGTATAGGCAACTGCCTTCCATCCCTTAATACCGCTCCATAGTTAATTAGCTTTTTGATGTATACCACATTTACCAGATAGCTTTTATGTATTCTTAAAAAACCATAACCCTCCAAATCCTTCTCTATCTCATCAAGTTTCTTGTATAAACTTAAAGTTTTATCATCATCGCAAAAGTTAAAGATAAGCTTATGCTTAATATTTTCTATAAACACGAGCTGATTTGTTATAATCTCCTGCTTTCCCTCTACAAAATCATATTTCACCTCATGATAATCTATCTTCATAAGCTTAACTATGGTCTCAATACACTCCGGCATAAGATTATCAATCTCACTTTTTAATATAAACCTTAATGCATCAAAACGATATCCCTGTATGGCATAATTTAAAAAAGATGTAACAAAAACTATATATATGTTATTATTCCTGTCCTTAATACTCTTAGCCAGCTCAAAGCCATTTACATCCGGCATATTAATATCCAGAAATATCACATGATATTCCAATAGCTTATCCCCCGCATCAGCAAATTCCGTTCCGGAATTATAAACTGTTATATCGTAATCTGATATATCATGATTTGCCAGTTCATTATTAATACATTTGCATATTCTGTCGCTATATATTTTTTCATCATCACAAACTGCAATTTTCATCATAATTTATGTCCTCTCTCTGTAAAGTTAATATTTAACTATAAATATCTTCCAAACTTATCAGTATTCTCTCATCTGATTTTTCACAATCATAGCCTGCTCTGGATATAAACGGTTTGTTTCGAGTAAAAAACCCAAGAAATAAAGTCTTGATAATCTAACAAGACCTTACACCTTGGTTTTTTTACAATATGTATTACAATCTATATAAAGCAACTTTTATGTTGTTCTTATTTTCTCTTTCGTGTTCTGATATTTCTCTTGTATTTTTTATAATCATTTATTTAAGTTCTAAATCTTCAATTATAATTCCAAATGATTCAAGCTTAGCTTTCGTAACCTTAAGCTGATATTCTAACTCTTCATTAACAGCTTTCTCTGCCTTTTTTATTCTCTGCAAATCTGCATACTTGTCAATAAGGTTATTTACCATTTCTTTTTCATTCATATCAAAAGACATCCATTCCTCTCCTTTCATACAAGATACTTATATTATAAGGAGTTAATTCCAAGGTGTAAAGCCTTATTAAATTATCAAGGTTCTAATACGTTTTAAGTAAAAATGACTTTTAGATTAAAAGAATAATAAAACTTATCTCAGAAAGAGTTGAAATATAAATTTTTTCCATATACCCATGAAGAACATTTTTTGTTTACATAACTTTAAAAACATATTATTGCATGGGTCTATGAATTAACTTTTTTCATATAGACCCATGCAATAATATTTTGCTATTATATAGTGAGATAAAATATCACGAATTTTTACCAACAAGGACTAAGGCAACTGCATATCAAATAATTCAAGCATAAATCACAACACAGACTTCCGTTATATGCATTAGGCATGCCATATCCCATACCTCTTTGCACATACCAGTCTCCACCACCATTCATACGGTCTTGGAAACGGCGATATTCCATGTTGTTTGGCTCAAGTGATATCGCTCTTTCTATATGCTCTTTGGCTGTTGCCTGGTTACCTGCTCCCATATTGGCAGCCGCACTTAAATAATACCATCTACCATTTCTCTCAGATATATCACTCAAAGTTCTTAAAGCTTCATTGTACTTGCCATTCATAATAAAGTTCTGTGCAGCCGTAAGCCTTGCTTCCTCTTTACTTGTTCCACCACCCTCATTTCGGGCACGATTCCATGCACTATTTGCTCCAGCAAATCCACCAAAGCCTCCATAAGCACCATAAGAAGAACCCGGGCCATAGCCACCAGTATTTTTATCCATTATAGAATTATAAGCAGCCTGAACCTCTTTGAATTTTTCCTCTGCCTGTTCTTTATTTGGGTTATTTATGTTCGCATCAGGATGATATTTACGACTAAGATTTCTGTATGCTTTTTTTACCTCATCCTCTGATGCTCCCGGTCTAAGACCTAATACCGCATAAGGGTCTCTCATTTCTTGTTTCTCCTTTCGCAAATACTGAAATATTTTGTCCAGATTCCTGAGTAGATTATATTTCTCAGTATTGCAACATCCTCTATAATAGGAAGCTTCTCATACACTCCGGCAAGGTCAGTGGCAATTAGCATCAGTAAATCTCTCACCCACACATCAAATTCCTGCTTTTCCTCACCTGTTTTTGCATCCATAATAAGCTTTGAATTATTAAATCTATCTGTAAAAGGATTAAAACTGCCTTTCTCAATATCTTTTTCTACATCATCATATGCATCTATTATATAAATGTATTTGCCTAAAAGAAAGCCTAATTTTCTTAAATCCTGTTTCCATTCATCTCCATATATTCCATTTACATTACATTCTTTGGGACTGATGTCAAATATCTCTGCCATTATATCTCCAAAAGTACTTGAAAGAACATCTATATCATAAACTCCTTGTTTTTCCAGATTTTGCAACTCTGCAAGCTTTCCTCTTATAACCTTGACTTTCTTAGGATACTTGCTCTTAATCTTTTTTACTCCATTAACAATCGCCTTGCTATAGCTAAGTCTTGTGACTTTTTTCTCATCCACCCAATCATCCAGACATTTATAATAGGTAAGAACAAGATTCATATCAGCGACATAATCTATAAAAAAATTCTGTAAGTATGTCCTTTTCTCAGCAGGATGCCTTAAGCATCTTTTTTTCTGTGCCAGAGTAATAGGCTCATAAAGCGATGTAAGTAATACAGTCGCAAATGTGGCATCATAACTGAGCGACATCTGTGCTGCCACACCATGTCTTTCCTTTAAAGCATGACAAAGCCCACAGTAATACTCCTGATATCTGTCAAAATCTTTAATTTTAAGCTCAGGCTTATTAACCACTACATAACCAAACATTCTTAACTCCTCTTTACGAACTCACATCTACATTTTGGACAGGTAACAGCAATTTTACCCTTACCTTTAGGAACCTTAACATTCTGTCCACACTCCGGACATCTGAAAATCCTATGTGTTTTTCTCATATTCATCTTACTTTTTTCTTTTCTGAAAAAAGCTCTGATTCCTGCTGTTTTCTGTAAAAACTTCTGATTCTGTGCATATCTTTTATGATAGTTTCTGGAAAAAATTCTCACATACGCATAAACAAACGATGCCATTCCTAAAATATAAATTAAACTGTTATTAATAAAAATTGTAAGAAAAACTAAAGCGCAGCCAAATCCCATCAAAAAATTAGAAAACTGATCAATTCCGTATCTTCCACGCATAAAATTCATTAATTTCTGTCTCATAACTAATCTCCTTTTTTTCAGTTTTCCCCGTTAGCTTTTCAAATATATCATCTATTTACTTAATTCCTTAGTTATGTTGTCATACATCTTGGCAGACACATTCTTTAAAACACTTCGTTCTTCTTCCGTTACCCCATTAAAAACACATTCATCTATAGAGTTTTTAATTTTTAACATCTCGCCTAATACAACTCTTGCCGGCTCCTCCAGCTTCAAATGCTGTACCCTTAAATCATTTTTATCTTGAATTGTAGAAATAAATCCCTTTTCTGTAAGACGTTTTACCGACTGGGATATATGTCCCTTCGTAAATCTTTCTGTAGAAGCAATATCCTTTGCAGTATCCTTATCACCACTATTAGCGAGAAAAATAATAATATCAACATCTATCTTTCTTAAGTCATACTTGTGAGTAACTGCCTCCATTTTCTTTTCATTTAATCTTTTGTATCTGCAAAGATTACTCATCATAAGTGATTCTATCTTATCCATATGTACTCCTCCTATTAGTTTAAAATAAAACTGTATTGATTTTAAAATTGTAACACAACAAAAAATAAAATCAATACAGTTCATATTTTTTTCACTATACATCAACAATAATTTATATTATTCCTAAATTTCTTTTCCAGATAAGTACCCTGAGCACCGCTTCATCTACAATTTCCTGTGAGATAGTTCCATTATTTACAGCCTCCAAAACAGCCTGATACTGAACAGTATAATTCGTAGAAAGAATCATATCGTTGCCCGCAAGAACAGCCTTTACCGCAGACTCCTCATCACTTACATAGCTAGACACTCCACTCATCATAAGATCATCTGTTATGATAACTCCTTTAAAGCCCAAGTCCTCTCTTAAAATCCTATGAACCTCCTCTGATAAGGAAGCTGGCCACTGTGCATCCATACATTCAACTACATTATGACTAACCAAAACACAATCTGCACCTGCTTCAATTCCAGACTTAAATGGCAATAAATCTACCGTCTGAAATTCTTCCAGACTTCTTGTATCATGTATAACATTTTTATGTGTATCCCCATTGCCACCATATCCAGGAAAATGTTTAAGCACGCTGCCTATTCTCTCCTGCTTCATAGCAGAAACTACTAAGTTAACATAGGTACAGGTCTCTTCTACCGTCTCTCCAAAAGTTCTCTGATACATGTATTCTCCCGAATTAAGTGAAACATCACAAACAGGAGCAAAGTTAACATTTACACCATATCCCAAAAGTGTTTGTGCTTTAGAAATAGTATCTGCCTCGATAGCCTCATAACCACCCTGTGCATACAGTGCTTTGGGCGATTGATATGGTTCTGCAACGAAGGTCGGATAACCACTTAATCTTATTACACTTCCACCCTCTTCATCAGTACCGATAAGTAATGGTATTTTGGTATCATTTTGGAATGCTGTCAAATAATCATTGAGCATAACTACAGATTTACCCTTTAAGTCACCTGCAAAAAGGATTATACCTCCCATTGGATACTCTGCAAGTATTTCCGAGGTAAATCTTCCATCATTTTTTACAAAAAACATCTGACCAACTTTTTCTTCAACAGTCATTGTTTCAATCATCGCCATTAATTCTTCATAGGTCGCATAATCAACCCCATACAATGTTTCCGAATCAATTACATCTTCAACAACCTCAGTAGAAACAGCATCAGAATCCGTCTGCGTCTGGTCATTTAACACTTCTTCGGCGTCACTAAAAGAAGCCTCTTCTGTATCTACTGTCATTGTAGGAGGATTACCATCCTTAGTCTCAATGACAGACTCGAAAAAGCTTACAAAAATAACAGCAACAAGCATTATTAAACAAAATATTATTTTTTTCTTGGTACTCATATGCAACACCTCAAAAAATATAGCCACGACCTGTGTATAATCATAATGTAATTACTACACGGATCGTGGCTTAAATTTTAGAATATTATTCTATGAGAAATATTCTACACCAGATTCGAATATCTTCTGATCCTGATCTCCAAATATATTAACTGCAACAGCTGTTCCCTTACGCTCAGAATGTGCCATCTTACCAAGCACTCTACCATCTGGGCTTGTAATACCCTCTATAGCGTAGTATGAACCATTTACATTGTAATATTCATCCATAGTAGGATTTCCATCAACATCTACATACTGAGTTGCAACCTGTCCGTTAGCAAAAAGCTTGTCAATCCACTCCTTGCTGGCAACAAATCTACCCTCACCATGTGAAATAGGTACAGTATAAACTCCACCAAGCTGTGCTTTCTTAAGCCATGGACTCTTATTTGTAACAACCTTAGTATAAACCATCTTAGACTGATGACGACCAATGCTGTTCATAGCAAGAGTTGGAGAGTCATCTGTCTGTGGTCTGATATCTCCATAAGGCACAAGACCAAGCTTGATAAGTGCCTGGAAACCATTACAGATACCAAGTGCAAGACCATCTCGCTCGTTGAGGAGCTTCATAACCTCTTCAGAAATCTTGGCATTTCTAAACGCTGTGGCAATAAACTTACCTGAACCATCCGGCTCATCACCTGCTGAGAATCCACCAGGGAACATAATAATCTGACTCTGGCTGATTGCCTTAGAGAATGCATCAACCGAATCTCTAATATCCTGTGCATTCTGGTTCTTAAATACTATAGTTTCAACTTCTGCTCCCGCAGCCTCAAATGCTCTTAAAGAATCATATTCACAGTTTGTGCCTGGGAATACAGGAATAAATACCTTTGGCTTTGCAACCTTGTTCTTAGCAACAAGGATAGTCTTTGCATCATAAAGCCCTGTCTCTATCTTAGTCTGAGGAACACCTGACTCTGTAGGGAATACCTTCTCGAGTTTATTAGTCCATGCTTCAAGTGCCTCCTCCATAGTAATTGTCGAATCACCATAAGTAAATGTTGCGCTAGCTTTAACACCACCAATAACCTTAGCTGGTACTGCAAGTTTAGTCTCATTCTCAGGCTTAACCTCTATAATAATTGAGCCATAATCCTTAGCAACAAGCTCGTCCTTTGATATTCCATCAAGAATATGAACACCTAACTTATTACCAAATGCCATCTTACTTACTGCTTCAATAATACCACCAAAGCCTACTGCATAAGCAGACTCAATCTTGCCTGCTTTGATATCTTTGAGAAGTGCACCGTAAGTCTCTAATACATTAGCATAATCCGGCTTGTCAAACTCATCCTTCTTAATATCAATCTTAAGAAGTACATTACCAGCCTCCTTAAGCTCTGTAGTAACAACATCCATATAATCTGCTACATCTACAGCAAATGAACAAAGTGTAGGTGGAACATCAATATCATTAAACGAACCAGACATTGAATCCTTACCTCCGATAGAAGGAAGTCCAAGTCCCATCTGTACATCATATGCTCCAAGTAATGCAGCGAGTGGCTTGCCCCATCTATATGGGTCTGTTCCAAGTCTCTCAAAATATTCCTGGAATGTAAGTCTTATCTTAGTAACATCTCCACCTGAAGCAGCGATTTTAGCCACTGAATGAAGAACTGCATATATTGAACCATGATATGGGCTCCATGTTGAAAGATATGGGTCAAAGCCGTAGCTCATCATAGTTACTGTATTTGTCTTACCTCTTAAAACAGGTAATTTTGCAATCATTGTCTGTGTAGGTGATAACTGATATTTTCCACCATAAGGCATGGTAACTGTACCCGCACCGATTGAAGAGTCAAACATCTCAACAAGACCCTTCTGTGAACATACATTAAGGTCAGAAAGTGTATTAAGCCATGTCTTCTTAATATCGCTTACATCCTTCTTCTCCTCAAAATACTTATTGTCTGCATCAGGCATAGAAACCTTAACTTCTGTCTCCTGATGAGCACCATTTGTATCAAGGAATGCTCTCTTGAGATTAACTATCTCCTTGCCTCTCCAGCTAAGCACAAGTCTAGGCTCCTCAGTAACAACAGCAACAGGAACTGCTTCTAAGTTCTCTTCATTAGCATACTTAAGCATAGTATCAACATCCTTAGGATTAATAACTATAGCCATACGTTCCTGAGACTCTGAGATAGCAAGCTCTGTTCCATCAAGACCTGCGTATTTTTTAGGTACCTTATCAAGGTCAACCTTAAGACCATCTGCAAGCTCACCGATTGCAACCGATACACCACCTGCACCAAAGTCGTTACATTTTTTAATAAGTGAAGCAACCTCTTCTCTTCTGAAAAGGCGCTGAATTTTTCTCTCTGTAGGAGCATTACCCTTCTGAACCTCTGCACCACAAGTATCAATAGAGCTTTCAGTATGTGCCTTAGATGAACCTGTAGCACCACCACATCCATCTCTACCTGTACGACCACCGAGAAGAATGATAATATCTCCCGGGTCAGAGGTAAGTCTCTTTACACAACGTCTTGGAGCCGCACCCATAACAGCACCAATCTCCATACGCTTAGCAACATAATTTGGATGATAAATTTCATTTACATGTCCTGTTGCAAGACCAATCTGGTTACCATATGAACTGTATCCCTCTGCAGCAACCTTGACAATTTTTCTCTGTGGAAGCTTACCCTTCATAGTATCCTTGAGTGATACTGTTGGATCTGCTGCACCAGTAACACGCATAGCCTGATATACATATGAACGACCTGAAAGAGGGTCTCTTATAGCACCGCCAAGGCATGTTGCAGCACCACCAAATGGCTCTATCTCTGTAGGATGGTTGTGAGTCTCGTTCTTAAAGCTCACTAACCACTCTTCCTCTACACCATCAATTGTCACAGGAACAACGATTGAACATGCATTGATTTCATCTGAAACTTCCATATCCTCAAGCTTTCCGGCAGCACGAAGCTCCTTCATAGCCATAAGTGCTATATCCATGAGACATACGAATTTGTCATCGCGTCCCTTGTACATCTCTTTTGTAGATGCTACATATCTGTCGTATGTAGAAGAAATCATTGAATTATAATAACCTGCGTCAAAAGCTACATCTGTAAGCTCTGTAGAGAATGTAGTATGACGACAATGGTCAGACCAATATGTGTCAAGAACCCTAATCTCAGTCATAGAAGGGTCTCTTTGTTCGTCATTTTTGAAATAATTCTGGATATGAAGGAAATCCTTAAATGTCATGGCAAGACCAAGTGAATCATATAACTCTTTGAGTTCAGCCTCAGCCATATCCTTAAATCCATCAAATATAACTACATCTGCTGGCTCATCATATACAGAAACAAGTGTATCTGGCTTAGTCTCGTCTGTAATTCTTGAATCTACTGGGTTAACAACATATTCTTTTATAGCTTCAAGCTGTTCAGAACTTATATCTCCTGCTACAACATATGTAGTAGCTGTTTTTATAAGTGGTGTCTCCTCCTCATTTAAAAGCTTAACACACTGCTCAGCCGAATCTGCTCTCTGGTCAAACTGGCCTGGAAGATATTCCTGTGAGAAACACATCTCCTTATCTGTCATAGGGAATGTCTCTTCATATACCATATCAATAGGTGGCTCTGAAAAAACAGTAACCTTTGCTTTGCTGTAAGTTTCATCTGATACGCCCTCCATGTCATAGCGCACAAGAACCCTTACACTTTCTGCCTTGATGCCAAGATAATCCTTAATCTGCTCTTTAAGCTCCATAGCCTTAACAGCATAGTCAGATTTTTTCTCAACATAAATTCTTCTTACTTTACTCATAATGACCTCCTAGTCGTTTATTGATATGTTCATTCATCACACGAAAAGGCACCCCGAAAATGAGTGCCTTCACATGTTAAATTAATAATCTACTCTTCTACGATAGATTTAACAATTCTTTTTATCTCATCAGCATCAAAAGGCTTAGCGATAAATTCAGACGCTCCACTCTGTACAGCCTCAAGCATATTATGTTGCTGACCGGCTGCTGAAATCATAACAACCTTTGCATCCGGAAACTCTGCCTTAATCTTTTTTAATGCTTCAACACCAGACATAACCGGCATTGTAATATCCATGGTTACCAAATCAGGCTTATGCTCTATAAACATATCATAACCCTCTTGACCATTAACAGCCTCACAGATTATTGTATGTCCATCACCTTCTAAAATACCTCTTAAAATTCTTCTTGAAGTTCTCGAATCATCAACTATCAAAATATTTGCCATATGTACTATCCCCTTTTTATTCAATACTCCATTTTGTTTCCATACAGATAACTATATCTGTTCTTTCGCCTTTTACAAAGCAAGGTAAAGTAAACATCATGCCCTCAGTACTAACAGTAGTATCTTCAACATACATGTTTGGCGGAAGCATATCTATAGTAACATCTTCCTGACTAAGCTTAGATGCAAACAAACCATTGTTTACATTAATAAACTCGCATACTGCATCAAGACAGTCCTCATCTAAATTTTCAAACTCTTCTTTTCCATAGGTTTCACCAAATACTTTGTTGCCATTTCCACATAAGCCTATAAACAACTCATAATCGCCTGTAAAACACTGACTAGCAATGTATTTAGATGTATATGTATTGATTTTTTCTATCTTTTCAAATCTAACTTTGTTATCAATAAAACGAACAATATTTCTAGCTAAAAGAGCCACATAATCCTTAACAACTGCAGGAACGCATGTATCTCTAAGGAAAATTTGAATTATTTTATCAATGTCTGAACTCTTAATTGCATCCAAATCCAAAGATGTATATCTCTCAGATTTTTTATAATGATTAAGATGCTTTTGAATATCCTCAAGCGTTAAAAGATTTCTTTCAACCAATGCTTGTACAAAAAGTAAATATGAATCTCCTTGTTTTCTAAGCAACATAGAAACCTGCTCGTCAGTAAGATAACCTTTTGAAACTGCAATATCACCAAATCGTGCATCCTGCTGTGTCTGAATCAAATTAACTTCATCCGCCTGCTCAGGGGTCATAAATCCTTCATTAACAGCTATCAATCCCATCTTAACTCGAGCTGATCTGCTACTTTCTATAATCTCCTTATATTGCTCTGCGGACAAAACCCCAACATCCTGTAAATATTTTCCAAAATATACACCGAACATAATACACCCTCCTTATGTAGGTCAATACTATATATGATTATACACAAACAATCAACAAAAATCAACTTTATAATTACTATATAACACATAAAAAAAACATAAAGAAAAATATATATGTTTTATTTTACATAATACTATTTTTTAATTGAATAATCCCATATTTTTGATATAATAAATTATATATGCATTTAGTCATATAACCCCACAAAACACATAATTTTAATACGGAGAATCAACATGTCAATAAAAAAATCACTTAGACTGTCGCTTATTATTACAGCGGCACTACCTATCGTTTTCATAACGCTTCTTACATATACATTATCATACAACAAATACAGAGAACTGGCAGAATCCTCTGCTGTTCAATTAGCTCAGGATTACGCCAAAGGTTTTAACTCCGAGTTAAACGTACAAATTGCAGTTCTAGAAGGACTTTCTAATGTAAGTGCCATTCAAAGTATTGCTCTTGAAAGTTTTAACGGAATTCCACTCGGAACCGACTCAGCATATTACAGTTCAGTAAAAGAACGCCTTGATGCCACTTCTAATTACATGGATAATACCGTCGATTTTTACATATACGATGTCAATGGTTACTTTATAGCGAGTTCTGATGAAACAGCCAGCTCTGACTGGGAAGAATACATGAATGTACCTGTGCAAGACATTACCGCTACTACCATCATGAACGCATCAAATATCAATAAAGATTCTCACAGTATTGAACTTATAACTCCTATAGTATTCAAAGATAAAATCATAGGACTCATACGAGCAAATATTTCCTCTGAATACTTTGGAGCATTTATCCCAGAATCTGGAAATGCTTTTATTCTTACGGCTGATGACGAATATCTATTTAGTTCAACCGGCCTTTCTGACAAACCAGAGCTTGAAAAACAGGCAAAAGCCCTAATCACAGAAGGAAAGGCAAGCGGTTTCCTATCAACCTCTGAATCATCAGTAAAAAACATATATGGCTACGCTACAATTGATGGTTGCGACTGGCTTTATATCATAAAACAGAGTGGCACACAGTATCAGCAAATATTATCAACACTACCTGCTACACTTATAATTACGCTTATAATAATTCTGTTTATAGCAATAAACATAAGTAGCTTTCTTGCACACAGATATACATCTCCTATCATCACCTTGAAGGACAATATGACGGAAGCTGCAGCCGGTAACTTAGACTTAAAATGTGACATAACAAGTGATGATGAATTTGGAGAGCTTTCCGATATGTTTAACAACATGATGGATATTATCTCCACTAACTACAAACAGCTTGAAGAATCAAAAACAATATTAGAAGCTAACGAAATAGAGCTTAAGAAAAATTATGCCGAAATAGAACAGCTCGCTTATCACGATGGATTAACTGGTCTTTATAACCGAGTTGCGTTCATGAAATTTGCATACGAAATATTCCATAAGCAAGGCTCACAATTTGACAGACATGCAATTTTCTTTATTGACCTTGATAATTTCAAAAATGTAAACGATACCTTAGGTCATGATTACGGTGATATACTGTTAAAGCAGGTATCTGCAAAGCTTTCATCATATACAGATACTGATGACATTCTGGCAAGAACCGGTGGTGATGAATTTCTGGTTTTTAAACGCTCATACACAACCCTAAATGAGCTTGAGCTTTTTGCCAAAACGCTTGTTGAGACTGTTCGCGAGCCATTTAATTTAGA
The DNA here is from genome assembly GCA_045531735.1 of Wujia sp. Lineage (GTDB taxonomy): Bacteria > Bacillota > Clostridia > Lachnospirales > Lachnospiraceae > Coprococcus_C. Next base: position 113,109 of record JAZSEO010000032.1, read on the forward strand.
TGGTGAAACAGCAAACATCTCCATGAGTGTCGGCGTTGCTCTTTTCCCAAGAGACGGTTTAACAATTAGCGAGCTCATCAAAAATGCGGACATCGCCATGTATAATGCCAAAAATTCAGGCAAAAACAGTTATAGATTCTTTAACAGCTACATGGAGGATGACTTTAACAGACGTAATGATTTAGCAGAGATTCTTTCTACCGTTATTGAAAAAAATGAAGTTTATCTAAACTATCAACCACAGGTAAATGTTGCAACTGGTCGTATAACAGGTTATGAGGCATTAATGCGTATTGACTCAGAGCTTGCAGGTTTTATTCCACCTTCTGAATTTATCCCTATCGCCGAAGATAGCGGTGTAATCAATCAATTAGGTGAATGGGCTTTATATGAGGCATGTTCTTTTAACAACGCACTCATACAAAGCGGCTATGGTCCACTTACAGTCTCAGTTAATGTATCAACTACCCAGTTACAGGATACCAACCTGATTAACATCATCAAATCTATACCTGAAGTAACAGGAATGGATATAAAGTATCTGGAAATCGAAATAACAGAAAGTGTACTCATGAATTCATTCGAGCACAATCTTGAGTTAATCAACCAGATAAAAGAATTAGGTGCATCTATAGCATTAGATGATTTTGGGACAGGCTACTCTTCCTTTAATTACCTTACTCAGATACCTATTGATACACTCAAAATCGATAAATCCTTTATTGATGGTATATGTCGCAACGAAAAAGACAGATGTATCGCTGATTCAATTATTTCATTAGCTCACAAAATGGATATTTCCGTAGTTGCCGAGGGAGTTGAAGACGTTAATCAGCTAAAGATTTTACAATCCCAGTTTTGCGATACACTTCAAGGATATCTATTCTCAAGACCGCTCAAATCAGATGATTTTATTAATTTATTAGAGAAATCTAAAAAAGAGTTTATGGCTTAAGCCATAAACTCTTTTATTTGTTCAAGTTTCTTTTTTGTATCATATCTTCCAAGCTTATACATATATTTAAGCTTTCTTACATCCTTCTCAACTCTGCCAATTTTAATATTCTTGCTTGGTCTGATAATAATATTCTGTCCATGTCTTTCGTAATATTCAATATAATCAACCGAACGATTATACGATTCACTTCTCTCGCGACATGTCTCAACAAACTCCGGATATTTAGAATAAACTTTTTCCACTACGCCAATTGATGGATCTGCTTTTTTCTCATATCCTTCAGGTCTTGTAAGAACAACAATGTTTTTCTTATATCCTATGCCTCTGAAATATGCAACCGGTATACTATCAGAAACACCACCATCTAATAATTTTTTACCATCCACTTCAACTATTTTAGAAACGAGAGGTAAAGACGCAGATGCTCGTAAATATTGCATTTCCTCTTTTAAATCAGTACATCTAATATACTCTGGCTCTCCCGTTTCAACATTTGTGCAACCAACATAAAACGGAACATCCTTTGCATTTTCTTTAAATTTTTCATAATCGAATTTATTTAACTCATTAGGTATAGTATCATAACAAAATTCTACATTAAATAAATCCCCTGTCTTAATGAGCGATTTCAAACTCACATATCTTTTATCGTTAATATATTTTAGGTTATATCTTACACTACGGCCATATTGCTGCGCCAGAAAGTTACAACCATGAATAGCACCTGCCGACACTCCAATAACACCATCCGGCATAAGTCCTTCTTCCATGAACACATCAAGCACTCCTGCAGTATACATGCCACGCATACCACCGCCTTCGAGCACAAGGCCTACTTTGTTTTCTCTTTCCATTTTTTCACCCTCTTTAGAAGATAGAATGTGATTATAACATTCTCACTAACAATAATTCATATATAATATATACGCAAAATACACTGCATATGAAATAAGCATCACAATACCACCTGTTTTTGTGAGTTTTTTGTTTTTTATTACAGCTACAAGCAACAATACCGCTGCTGCAATTGCAACAACTGCATCTTTGATAAATGCAGTTTCAAATGTAATAGGTGTTATAACTGCACAGGTACCAACTACAAATAAAATATTAAAGATGTTACTTCCTACAATGTTACCTATAGCAATATCAACTTTACCTCTTTTTGCTGCAGTAGCAGATGTCACAAGCTCAGGAAGTGAAGTTCCAAATGCTACTATTGTAAGTCCTATGAGTCGGTTAGACATACCACATTTTGTTGCAACATAACTTGCAGCTTCTACTGTAACATTGCTACCTATTACTATACATACAATACCAATAATAACTATTGCAACAAGCTTTAGCATAGTATCCTTTTCTGTCACTTCTGTTGCTTCATCTTCATTAGCCTCTCCATTTTTAGCCGACTTAACAAGATAAATCATAAATATAGCCATAAATAAGAGTAAAATACCACCATCTATTCTTGTTATTTCATCTCCCATTATACCAAGTGCCAACAGCAAAACAGAAATAAAAATAACAAAAGGTATCTCTATTTTAAGTGTATTCTTCTTTATCGGCAAAGCCGCTATACAAGACGAAACACCCAAAATCATAAGAACATTAAGAATATTACTTCCAACAACATTTCCAACAGTAATACCAACATTGCCTGATAATGCTCCCTTTATACTGATTGCAGCCTCAGGAAGTGATGTTCCAAAAGCTACTATTGTAAGACCAATTACCATCTGTGGAATATTAAACTTAGTAGCAATTTTAGAAGCTGCCTCTACAAAAATATCCGCACCCTTAATAAGCATATAAAAACCGGCTACTATAAGAATAATGTTAAATGCCATTAAAACAGGACCACTTTCAGGCATAACATTTAAATAAGATAACGCTATCGCTATCACCACCAGTATACTTATAATTATATTTTTCTTATCCATTTTATTGTCTCCTTTGTTTCTGTTGTATCATTTAAATCAATAGAATTAAATGTATCTAAAAATTCCTGTTCAACCTGTCTCATAGTCCCCTTATAGAAATCAGGTGTAGCTGCCACATACGGAGGCTCATCATACAGCTTTTCCGCACCAAATTCAAGAAATTCATAATAAAGCATCGCATCATCAATTATCCGAACCATATTTTTCTCGTAATCCGTAAGTGGAGAACCCAAGAATTTTTCATATATAACATTACTAAGCTTTTCTTCTATTGTGATATATTCTTCAAGATACTTTTTGACAGGTCTTGTCACATCTGACAGATAGCTTTCTGAGGCATCATGAAGCAAGCATGCCATCTTCACTCTCGGAGATTCTCTTCTTGCACATGCCTCATCGTAACAATTAAGACTATGTGCCGCCACTGAATAAAAGCTAGAGTAATGACCATTTGCTCTGCATAGCATAGATAAAGAATGCGCAATATCTTCTATTCTTATATCTTCTGCAACTGGTTCAAGCGGTCTGAATTTAATTTTTGAATATGTAGTAATATAATCTGTCATATTATTTTTATACATTAAAAGGGCTATCAAAAAAAGATAGCCCTATATATTAAAATGTAATTTCTCTCTTTCCTTTTAATAATCTCACACCGTTAACAATCATCATAATTCCTGCAGCAGTGCCAAGAAGTATAGTTATAATACCAAGAACAAGACTACTAACACCGATAGAATTGATTTTTTCGTATAATTTTTCCATAGTATTAACCTCCTAAGAAAATAAACGTTTATTTTACACCATACTGCTCATAGTATGCATCAATTGCAGCTTTTAAGGTGTCATCAATAATAACCTTACCGTTATATGGTTTGTTATATAAATGCTCAACAACCTCCGCCATATTTACGATGGCATTAGCATCAAAGCCATATTTTTCTTTAATTTCGTCAAGTGCACTCTTCTCACCTGTGCCCTTCTCCATACGGTTAAGAGAAACCATAAGACCCTTAATCTCAACATCCGCCGCACCTTTTACCTTAGGTACTGTCTCTTCCATTGATTTGCCAGAGGTTGTAACATCCTCTATCATAATAACTCTGTCTCCATCTTTAAGCTTGCTGCCAAGAAAACTCCCCTTATCTGCACCGTGGTCCTTCTCTTCCTTACGGTCTGAGCAATAACGAACCTCTTTGCCGTATAACTCGCTGTAAGCAATTGCTGTAACTACGCTTATAGGGATACCCTTATATGCCGGTCCAAATAACACATCAAAATCATCACCGTATGTACTATGGATAGCCTTAGCATAATACTCACCTAACTTCTTAAGCTGTGAGCCTGTTACATATGCACCTGCATTCATAAAGAATGGGGATTTTCTTCCACTTTTGAGAGTAAATTCACCAAACTTTAAAACCTCTGAATCCACCATAAATTCAATAAATTCCTGTTTATATTTATCCATCATCCAGTCTCCTTATTATTTGAAAATCAATACACTAATTGTAATCTAAATACAAACAAATGACAAGCATTTAAATCTTTATTTTTTGTTTATTTTCTTAACTATTTCATCAAGTATTTTGTCAGCAACAGACTCCTTGCTCATTATAGGAAGCTCGACAACATCATCCTTAGTTATAAGAGTCATAACATTTGTGTCTGTTCCAAAACCTGCACCCTCAACCTTAAGATTATTTGCTGCAATCATATCAACATTTTTCTTCTCTAGCTTCTTCTTTGAATTTTCTATCATATTCTCAGTTTCCATAGAAAATCCGCATATAAACTGATTCTCTTTTCTTTTCTTGCCAAGCTCAAGCAATATATCATCTGTTTTTTCAAGCTCTATGCTCATACTTGCATCATTCTTTTTAATTTTCTCATCTGCGACATTCTTAGGTCTGTAATCTGCCACAGCAGCAGCTTTAACAATAATATCCTGATTATCACTTAAAGCTGTTACAGTATCAAACATTTCTTTTGCAGAGGTGACTTTTTTTACATCCACAAAAAGAGGGGGCTCTACACTAGTATTTCCTGTAACAAGAGTTACATTTGCTCCTCGAAGCATAGCCATTCTCGCAACAGCATAACCCATTTTTCCTGTAGAATGATTTGTTATAAATCTAACTGGGTCAATTGCTTCCATCGTAGCACCTGCTGTAACCAAAACATTTTTTCCTGCTAAGTCTTTTTCTTTTGCACATGCTTTAAGAATATAATCTACCAGTACTACCTCATTTGGAAGTTTTCCCTTTCCACTTACTCTACATGCAAGAAAACCTTCCTCCGCCTCTATTATTTCATAGCCATATGAAACCAATTTCTTTATATTGTCCTGAACAATTTTGTTCTCGTACATATTAACATTCATAGATGGTGCAATAAGCACAGGACATCTAGCCGGAAGTACTGTTGTAGTAAGCATATCGTCCGCAATTCCATTTGCAATTTTACCTATAACATCTGCGGTCGCTGGTGCAATGAGGAATACATCTGCAGTTGAACCAAGAGTCACATGTGGAACATGTATCTCCATGCTTCTATCAAAGGTATCCACATAGCATCTGTTATTTGTCAAAACCTCAAAGGTCTCAGGCGTAATAAAATGTGTAGCATTTTCAGTCATTACAACGTGAACCTCTGCATTTAATTTAACAAGCATGCTTGCAACATTTGCCATTTTGTAAGCAGCTATTCCGCCACTTATTCCTAAAACAATTTTTTTACCTGTAAGCATATAAGCCTCCTTACTGGTCCTCTAACAAACCATGCTTTTCATAATTGCTAATTCTCGAAATTTTGTTGTTATCATCTACAAAAACAACCTTAGGTCTGTTAGCCTGATGCTCATCTGGAGTCATTTGTGCATAACACATAATAATAACCTTATCTCCAGTTGAGACCATACGTGCTGCAGCACCGTTAAGACAAATCATTCCACTTCCCTTTTCACCTGCAATAACATATGTCTCAAAACGGCTTCCATTATCAACATCTACAATCTGAACCTTCTCATACTCATAGATTCCGGCAGCCTCCATAAGCTCCTCATCTATAGTTATGCTTCCAACATAATTAAGCTCAGCCTGTACAACTGTCGCTCTATGAATTTTACTCTTTAATACATTTAAATACATATGACTAATCCTCCGTTAATCTGTATCTTACACTGTCATCATAAAGTTATCTATAAGTCTGGCCTCTCCGCCAACATTTACAGCTATTGCACAGAGAATTTCACCTTCGATTGTCTCTATGCTTTTCATTGTATTTACATCAACTATCTCTACATAATCAATATCTGTAAGGGGCACGCTGTTAATCATGTCCTTCATTGCAGCAATTACCTTTGATGCACTTCTCTCTCCGTCCTCAATCATCTTTTTACCCATAAATATCGACTTGCTAAGAATTACTGCTGATTTTCTGGATTCTGCTGAAAGATATGTGTTTCTTGAGCTTTTTGCAAGTCCATCCTCTTCTCTTATAATAGGACATCCAACAATCTCAAGATTCATGTTAAGGTCTTTAACCATTCTTTTTACAACCGCAAGCTGCTGTGCGTCCTTTTCTCCAAAATAAGCCTTATCAGGAGAAACAATATTAAATAATTTGTTTACAACAGTACAAACACCTCTGAAATGTACAGGTCTTGACAAGCCACAAAGTGCGTCAGTAAGTCCATTCATATCTACATATGAACAAAAGCCTCCATCGTACATTTCCTCTGGTTCCGGATGAAAAATAAGAGCTGCACCTGCATTTTCACAAAGCACTGAATCTGCATTAAGGTCTCTTGGATAGCTTGCCAAATCCTCCTTAGGACCAAACTGCATAGGATTAACAAAAATACTCACAACTACCTTATCATTTTCAGCAACCGCTCTCTTTATAAGACTTTCATGTCCCTCATGCAAATAACCCATTGTAGGAACAAAGCCTATTGTTTTACCTTCTTTTCTCCATGTATTAACCTGCTCACGAACCTCTTTTACTGTAGAAACAATTTTCATTTTTTATCTCCTTAACAATTTACTTTTTTAATATAACTTTTCTATGACATCGTCGCTTATAGCATAAGTGTGTTCAGCCTGAGGATAAGTGCCAGCCTTAACCTCCTCATTATAAGCCTTAAACGCCTCTGTCATAATCTGACCTGTTTCCGCAAATCTCTTGACAAACTTAGGTGTAAAATCACTGAACATACCAAGCATATCGGCATAAACAAGCACCTGTCCATCACAACCTGCACCTGCTCCAATTCCAATAGTTGGAATATAAAGCTTTGAAGTAACCATAGTAGCAAGCTTTTCAGGTACACATTCAAGAACTACTGCAAATGCGCCTGCCTCCTGAACCGCCAACGCATCCTCAATAAGCTTTTTAGCTGCTGCTTCATCCTTACCCTGAACCTTAAAACCACCAAATGCATTTATACTCTGTGGAGTAAGACCTATATGCGCACAAACAGGAATTCCTGCTTCTGTAATAGCTTTAATCTGTGGACAAACCTCTTTTCCACCCTCAAGCTTTACAGCCTGTCCACGACCTTCTTTCATAAGTCTACCTGCATTTACTACGGCATCATAAACCGATGTCTGATAAGACATAAACGGCATATCTATAATAACCAACGCTTCCTTAGCACCCCTAGCCACAGCAGCGCCATGATGAATCATGTCTTCAACAGTTACGGAAAGCGTATCCTCATAACCTAATATAACATTTCCAAGAGAATCACCTACTAATATTGAATCAATCCCTGCTGCATCAATAAGCTTAGCAGTAGAATAATCATAAGCTGTAAGCATTGTAAGCTTTTCTCCATTTATTTTTGCATTTGCAAAAGTTGTTACTGTCTTTTTCATTTTAATGACCTCCTATATCATCCTGTAAAGAATTTACTGCAATAAGTCCTTAAGTTCTGAATAATCTCTATTATTTTTAGCCTCTGCTATCTCTACCAGTTCTTTCGACAGAAGCTTATATATAATTTTTTCATCACCAGATAAGCTTTCAATATGTTTTTTCACTGTGCCCTCATCACATCTTTCAACCGGACCTGTGAGAGCTGTTTTACAATCCGATAAAAAAAGCTTATCCGCATTATTTTTAAACAAAGGCTTAAGCGCCTTTTCTGCCTCTTCCATCGTAAAGCCACATTCCGACATAAGCCCGACAGCCATATGGTATAAACCAATAACAAGATTACTTGAAAATACAGCTGCACCATGATATTTAACCTTATCCTTAGCCGATATGATTTTTACATCATGACCACATGCACGAAACAGTTTAAATAATTCTTCTTGATAAACCTCATGTCCTTCAATTGTAATAAAGCAATCGCTGAAATTAATATACGACTCAGTTTTAGAACTAACTGCATATATAGGATGTATCGAATAGCCGAAAATTCGACTATGCATACCAGAAAATACCTGTGAGGAAAGAGCCCCACTAGTATGACATAATATTTTCCCATCTATAGAACAAGAAAGTCTGTCCAGCCTATCTGCCATAACAGCTATCTGTCCATCAGGAACAGTTAAAAATAACACATCACAAGCACAAACCAGTTTTTCTAAATCATCATAGTAAGCAGTATCAGTAAATTTAGCTGCATCTTTTGCACTTTCAATATTCTGACTATAGTATCCTACAATCTCACACATTGAAGCTGCACAAGCCTTTAGATGTCTACCCAATGTATAGCCCATCTTGCCAGCGCCAATAAATCCAATCTTCATACTATCACCCTCCTTACAGCTTTTAAAATTAGTCATGAAACATAAACCTAAGCTATAAACCGGTGCTGTGAATATTATAAATTTTCCGGTATGGTTTCGACTCGAATACCATCCAAAAAGGAATATACCACGACGATTTAGCTTTGTAAAGCATTGCATTAAAAAAAATACAATAAGCATCAAAAAAAGAGCAGCTATATTACTATAACTGCTCTGAAATATTTATTCTACACTGTAGTTTGGAGCTTCCTTAGTAATCTGAATGTCATGTGGATGACTTTCTTTAAGTGAAGCAGCCGAAATCTTAACAAACTCTGCTTTCTCGTGAAGCTCTTCTATTGTTCTTGCTCCACAATATCCCATACCTGAACGAAGACCTCCAACTAACTGGAATACTGCATCCTCAACTGAGCCCTTGTAAGCAACACGACCTTCAACACCTTCAGGTACAAGCTTTTTAGCATTTGACTGGAAGTATCTGTCCTTGCTACCGCATTCCATAGCTGCGATAGAACCCATACCTCTGTATACCTTGTATTTTCTACCCTGATATAACTCGAACTCTCCTGGACTTTCGTCAGTACCAGCAAAAAGACTTCCCATCATACATACATTTGCACCTGCTGCAAGTGCCTTTGTAATGTCACCAGAGTATTTGATACCACCATCCGCGATAACAGGAATACCAGCTATCTTTGCTGCCTCATACGCTTCCATGATTGCAGTAATCTGTGGAACACCAATTCCGGCAACAACTCTCGTTGTACAGATTGAACCAGGTCCAATACCAATTTTAACAGCATCTACGCCCATATCAATCATAGCCTGTGCACCACTCTTAGTAGCAACATTACCAGCTATAACATCAAGATCTGGATATTTTTCTTTAATCATCTTGAATGTTTTTAATACATTCTCTGAATGTCCATGAGCTGTATCAATAACAATAGCATCCACTTTTGCTGCAACGAGCTCATCAACTCTGTCACAAATATCTGGTGTAACACCAACTGCTGCTGCACAGAGTAATCTACCCTGTGAATCCTTAGCTGCATTAGGATACTTAATCTGTTTCTCAATATCCTTGATAGTGATAAGACCTTTGAGCATCATGTTCTCATCAACTATAGGAAGCTTCTCTTTACGAGCTTTTGCAAGAATCTGTTTAGCCTCATCAAGAGTAATTCCCTCTCTTGCTGTGATAAGATTCTCTGTAGTCATAGACTCTTTAATCTTTTTAGTGTAGTCTGTTTCAAATTTTAAATCACGATTAGTGATGATACCAACAAGCTTACCATTTTCAGTGATAGGTACACCGGAAATTCTAAACTTAGCCATAAGCTTATCTGCATCATCAAGTGTATGTTCTGGAGAAAGTGAGAATGGATCTGAAATAACACCATTTTCCGAACGTTTTACTTTGTCTACCTCTTCTGCCTGCTGTGCAATGGACATATTTTTGTGAATAACTCCAATACCACCCTGTCTAGCCATAGCAATTGCCATTCTGTGCTCAGTAACAGTATCCATACCAGCACTCATAAGTGGAATATTTAATGTAATCTTCTTAGTAAGCTGTGTTGTTAAAATAACATCATTAGGTATAACCTGTGAAAACTGTGGAACTAAGAGTACATCATCAAATGTGATTCCTTCGCCAATAATCTTTCCCATTTTCTCTAATCCTTTCTTGTATTTTTATTTGTGGGGTAATATATTAAAAAATGCTGTATTTGAAGATACAACATTTTTTATATCAATATTTATTTAATAATTAGGTGTAATAATAACACCTTAAAAAGTTTATGTCAACTCAAATTTTACTTGTCAACATATACACAAATATAAAGGGCTATGTACTCTTCTCCATCTTTTAAAAGGGGAACTTTTAAGCCTTCTATATCTGTCTTAAGTTTTAAATCCCTACCATATACAGCTAATGGAGGTGTAATATCTATCATAATACCAAGTGTTGAAAAAATAGTTGCTGTATTACCCATAACCATATTACTGAGCTCATTTAAAGCAGATGACGACATCTCGTCCAACTCTGTAACAGGCATACCAAACATCATCTTTGAAGCAATTTCTTTGGCATTGTCATCCTTCATCGCAAGAATAACCTGTCCTCTCATCTCGCCTACAACACCAACCTGAATTGCATAGGTTGTCTCTGAAAGATGAAAATCTGTTTTTTCTGGTTTACCTACAGTCATCTTAATCTGTGTAACACTTTCAACAATAGAAATACTCGACTGTAAAAATGGATTTATATGTCTAACATCGATTGCTGGAATCATTGGTACTCTCCTTACTCATATACTAATATTAACATTATACTATATTTCAAACTACTATTCAAACACTTATTTACTAATTTTAATAAATATATTCTGCTGTTGTACTTAAAATATGATGTGATTTATCTACCTGCTTAACAGTAAACACTTCCCCTGTTTCAGGAGTATAATCCTCCACCATAAGAGTGTTTGCATCTACATATATAGTTTCCAGCTCATCATCATCTTCGTACACTTTAGAAAAAGAATTGAAATTTTCTCCTTTTACAAGAATATGGTCATCTTGTTTTTTGACTTCTTCTAATTCTATCTCCCATACACCTCTTTTAATATGTGGTTCTGGCACAGGAATATTTTCATCATATATATACAAATCTCCAAAAAGCATATCATACGCGATAAGACAAAGCTTTTCATTTAGTATCTCATCATCTTCATAATACATCTGAGCCTTATGAGCATATCCCATAGGCATATTAAGATTTTTTAAAACTTTAGTTGACAATTCGTATGAATACAAATCCTCATCCTCGTCTTTTATTCCTATGTTATTGACTATAATATACTCGGTCTGGAATACATTACTGTTTGGAAGCAGTTCATCTGTCAAATCAAGTGTAGGAAGATGGTCACCATATAATACAAGAACATAATCTTCACCATATTCCTCAAGTTTATCTAATAAGTCTGCAATCATCAAATCCATCTCGTATATCTGATTGATATAGTAATGCATAGGCTCTTTCATTTCTTCTACAGCATACTCAATCTGAATATGGTCTTCGCAGGTATCTGTGCCTTGTGGATATTTACCATGTCCCTGCACACTTATTGTATAAACAAAATCCTGGTGTTCTGTATCCTCTAAGCATTTCATAATATCGTCAACTAATGTTGCATCCTTAGCCCAACCTGTAGAAGTTTTCTCAACATTATACATGTATTCTAACGAAATAAATGCGTCAAATCCCATCTGATCATAAACATTAATTCTGTCATAGAAAGAGCCTCTGTTATTGTGGATGGCGTAAGCACCATAGCCCTGATTTTTAAAGATACTACATATACTCTCACAAGGAACATTATTCACAGTAGTTTTGTAAGGATATTCTCCCGCTCCAAAAAAGCTGGATTTCATACCAGTCAAAACTTCAAACTCTGTATTAGCAGTACCCGCACCTAATGCCGGAACACTTAAATATCCAGATGGATACTCTTCTTTGAGCCTTGTAAAGGTAGGAACCGGGTCACTACTACACTCAAGTCCAACCAAATCCTTAGGGTCGAAAAACGACTCCAACTGAATATAAATTACATTTGGAGTTTTAATCTCTCCTGATGTAGTTACACCAGCATCAAGTTCTGCCTGAATTTCATCCATAATTTCCCCAGAATAATTATCAGGCTTGCTTATTCCGTTATCAACTATACTGTTAGTGAAACAATAAGCAAAACCATAATCCTTATATGCCATTCCAAGATTCGCAAAATCATCTGATATAATATTGTTTTTTACGTTAATATTAGTAAACACAGAAACCACTATCCACGCCAAAACACAAGCAAGCATAGTACCTTTAACCTTGCGGGCTCCCTCAAATTTCGGTGTTTTCTTAAACAAAAATACAATTCCTACAACGCCTGCAATTATTGCAATCACAAGTAAAACCTGTTGCCATTTGTTTAAATAAACATCTAACATTGTAAGAGCATCTTTAACCATGAGTATGTCAATAGCTGCGAAAGGGGTAACTCTGTATCCCAAAACAATAAAATTAACAATACCACAGATAAGCCACACCAGCGTTATCAGCGACATGGCAAATACTCTTTTTCTAGTAAAAAGAGCAAAAAGTAACGTGAAAAATATAATGGAAACGTTATATATAAATACTATCGGAGAATTAATCATAAAGAAAAATCCCTGTACAACAGAACGTCTTCCAAGTATCTCAAGCACAAGTTCTAACACAAAAGAAAGTACAAAGCATTTGAAAATCCATGTATGTATAGAATATATCCATGCGTTTTTAAGCTTTGCTGTTATCTTCGATTTTTGCTTAGTTGCTCCTTCTGCTTCAGTTTTTTCAGAAACTTCAAGTGTTTCCGATATTTCTTCCGGACTATCTGTTACGACATCCTCAACTTCCTTAACAACCTTTTTTTCTTCAAATTTTTCATTTTTAATTGATTTATCTGCTTTATTTTTTTCCATAATTATGTTCGCCTTTTTAGAATAATAGTGTAAACACATACATAGCTATTATACCAAAGCATTTATTTTTCTTCAACCAGTTAGAAAAATATAATTATTAAATTTGTTATACAAATAAGCATATACAAAAATAGGAGATATGATATATACCATACCTCCCAAAGAAACTTACTTTTTATTCACCGAGTAAAGCTTTTATTTTTGCATCTTTTTCTTCTTTCGTAATAAGTTTCATATCTACCTGCTTTTCAAGTTTTCGTATTTCTTCAAAACAATCAAGTTTCTTCTGTATCACAGACAATTTACTATTGTATTCATCCTGTGATATTACATCCATTGCTAATGCTTTGTCTAATTTGCCCTTCTCTTTTTGGAATTCTTCTTCCGCCTGCTGTTTTTCTCTAAGCACAGCTTTATTTTTCACTTCTTTTTCAAGTTTGATGATTTTTTCTTCTAGCTCTTTCTTTTCTGTCAGCTTAGGTTCAATTACAGGAAACAAATCACTTATATCAATACCTGGCATTTCTCCAGTCTCTACTACAAACTCTACAAATTTTTTACCAACTATGGAATATGATGCGCTTAACTCTTGTTCAATAACATTAACCTTCGATTTCAACTGAACCAACTCTGCTTGTTCCTGTGTAGATGAAACAACAGAAGATCCAACCTTCGCAGCTGAACCCGCAACACTCTTTCCTACATTAGCTGTTTTTTGTGCAACCTTATCAAATATACCCATATATATTCCCTCCTAAGTTTTTCATCATTATATCACTTTTATTTGATATTTGCAACATTATAGTTTGCATATGCACATATACATATTGTTTATAATTGTCTATATAAATTATAAACTTAATTTGAGGTGAGTCATATGAAAAATGATTTTTCATTAGAATATAAGTCAATCGGATTAAATATTGCTTACTACAGAAAACTTCGTGGCTATACACAACTTCAATTAGCAGACAAGGTAAACATTAGCAGAACCCATATGAGTAACATAGAAGCTCCTAATGTTCACACATCTGTATCACTTGAAGTATTACTTGCTATCGCCAAAGAACTCGACATACCAGCCTATAAATTATTGGTGATACAAGATGAAGTATAACAAAAAATATCATCACATTCATTTGCAAGAGTGCGAGACGGCGCTAGGTGCCTGTGGCACCTGTTAAGCGCGGACCGAGTCGGCAGACGAGAAGATCGAACCTTTGAGCACAGGATGTGCTCAAAATAACAAAAAAGAAGATATCAAACCTGATATCTTCTTTTTTGTTATTCAGAGCGCGAGACGGGGATCGAATTTTAGTTCCCCGAAAAAAGCTAGTAAAATAAAGGGGAAAAGCACATTGTTTTCTGACTGTCTACAAAATGTCTACAATTTTTATAAGCAAGAGGGGTATTCATCATAATAACGAATACCCCTCTGCTTTATTTATAATGTTTATCTTAATACGGAAAGGCAACTTCCTTTCTTAATATTCTTTCTATTGGGAGTATCCTATATGTAAAACCCTCCTTATCGGAGGGTTGTTACCTGAGTATTAATTTAACTGATACCCACATATTGAACATACAGTGTGGGTTACTATTTCAT
>JAZSEO010000060.1:0-1894 GCA_045531735.1 Wujia sp.
CAGCTGATTTATAAAGAAAAATAAATCGGAGGTTTATATGAACTATTTAATTAGAGAATTACATAAAGACGAAACTGCGGTATTAGATACTTTCTTGTATGAGGCGATTTTTATTCCGGAAGGAGTTCCGGCACCATCCAAAGATATAATTAATCAACCGGAGCTGCAGGTGTATGTAAAAGATTTTGGAGAGAATAAGGGAGACTCGTGTTTGGTTGCCCAAGTCAAGGAGGAAATTGTTGGTGCAGTATGGGTTCGGATTATGAATGATTACGGACATATTGATGATGAAACACCATCGTTTGCAATTTCACTTCTGAAAAAGTACAGAAACTGTGGCATTGGAACTGAGTTAATGAAACGGATGCTAATGAAACTCAAAATGCAAGGTTATAAGCAAGCATCGTTGGCAGTTCAAAAGATGAATTATGCAGTTCGTATGTATAAGCATGTAGGCTTTGAAATTGTGGATGAAAATGACGAAGAATATATTATGCTTTGTAAGTTGTAGATAATCACAAAGCATAATATATTGAATTTTAAAGTTGAAAAAACTTGTTGTAATATCTGTAATCATTGATATAATATAATTATAAAAGGCAATCGCCACAGAGTGGTTGACCCAAATAAGTTAAAGCACAAAGCCTTCCCTACTCGGTCAAAGTACAGGGAAGGTTTTGTTATACTAGTGACAAATCAAATAAATGAATGTCAACAGAGCTAAGAGGAACATTCCGAAAGACATAAGATCTTTGAAATCAAAATTATTCTTCATAAGCATCCCCTCCATTCTATGTAGAATAGAGGTCAACCACCCCTGTCATGCGTGGGCATGACATGTACACGATTGCCGGTAGCAATTTGCTACTACGAATAGTATATCACAATGCGTAAAAGAACACAAGTTCGAAAAAGAACAAAGTAACCGACGAAGACTACATTGGACTGCTTGCAGGACATTGTAGCCTTTTTTATTCCACGCACAAAAGACTAAAATTATGTTGTGGAAAGAGTTGTGGGAATTTATAATGAATCTGATGGAGGAAATCAAAAATGGGATTATTTGATAAGTTCAAAAAGACTACAAAAGAAAGTTTATTAGAATATCTACAAAATAGGATTTCAGATAAGTCGAGTTTAGAACATATTGTAGATGTTTTCGAAGAGATGTGCAGTATACCAGTTGCAGAAGATATGATTTTATTTGAAACCGGAACTTATTCTTTTACGGGTGAATCGATGTTTCATTTTTCTTTAGTTAGGCAATTTCCTAACGATGAGGATGAGTATTATCAAATTCATGTGGATGTGTTATATTTGCCGGAAGAGGGAAATAAAGATTTTGAACAAACAACATGGAATGAAGACGTTGAAGACAATATATTTAACTACATAAAAAAATCACAAGAATATGATTTTTGTAAAGATAAAGAATTCAGTAAAATAGAAATATATTTGGATGAGACCTAAAGTACAAATTTTAGTCTTATGGAGAGCTTGAAAACAATAGAAGATTCGAATTTAAAAAGGGAGAGTTTCGTATGAAAAAAGTATGTTTATTTGCGTGTATAATGACTTGTATGTTGCAGGTGACTGGGTGTGCTGCAAAAGTGCCGAGTACCACACCCCAAAGTTCCGTTGCACAAACAGAAAGCGTTACCGAAAGTGAGAGTGAGATTCCTGCGGAAACAGAAAATGAAGTGGAAGAGAGTCAGGAGGAAACCGCTGCGCAAAAGCCGGAAATACAGTATATTACAATAGATTTGGCCAATGTGAAGGAAACGCACGCAGAAGGCGAGGCGGTCACTCCATTGCATTTGCAAATTGTATCAGAGGAGAAGACGGATGTTTACTGGGCATATGAGTGGTATGAAAATCAAAATTTAGCACTTCC
>JAZSEO010000107.1:0-7244 GCA_045531735.1 Wujia sp.
CAATTCCTAAAGGTTTAAAAAGATATTCGTTAGCAAAATCAAGCACATTCATACCACTTGTAATTCTGATAATTCCCAAAAGGATTTGAACACCGAGAGTGTGATATCTGAATTCATTAGTGATACCTTTGCGACCACCCAAAACATCCAATGTTGTCAGTGTCCAATCTTCCGATGTGCAAACCTTTGTCCAAGGTTCGCTCTTTCCCTTATAAGGTGCTGTCATTGTGAGCAAATGTTTAATTGTTACTTTTGATATAGTATGCTCTCCTTTTTTAGGAGTGTATGTTTCTTTGTAATAGTCCATTACAAAGTCGTCTACACTTTTTATCAAACCTTGGTCAATAGCAATACCTACCAGCAATGATGTTACAGATTTTGTTACACTCATAACATTCATTGTTTCGTCTTTTGTAAAACCATCTTTATACTCTTCAATTTCTAGTATGTTATCTTTATAGGCTACAATCTGTTTTATATTAATATCGTTTTTACTTGAATAAGTATCTAATACTTTCTTCATCAAAACTCCCTCCTGTAAAGCGGTAAAAATCATATTATTTGGACGTCCTATAATAAGCCTAAGCGAATTAAAAATTGATTTCAATAGTTTTTTATATCTTTTCCACGTCATTTGAGAATTATCCGAACAGTAACTTCGCTGTTTCCTCTAAATCTTTACGCTCTTTGATATCATCATAAGCATTCTGCTTATCATCAATACCTTTAACAACACTAATAGAAAACAAGCCATCCCTATTACAATAGAAAAGAATCTTTTTTACTCCATTCATCTTTACCCTCGCTTCCGAATTTCCTTCTGGATACAGTTTTACCATCTGAAGTTTATCAGATGACAATGCCGCTATAAAAGAAATATAATGGCGTTTCGTCATATCATGTTCAATACGAACATAATATTCATCTTCCACTCTTTCAATAAAGATTTTATGATTCTCATCTGTTTCTTCCTCCTGACATGGTGCAAGAATTATACCATGGCATTGTATGACTGCTTCACCCATGCCATGAATACTATTTCCACAAACCGGACATACATAAAATTTTGAACGCATCACATTTGCCGAAACATTCACATTATTGACAGCATTCCCAGAAATCAATTCTGTAACTGATATGCCAAAAATCTTTGCGATTGGTTCAAGCAAAGAAATGTCCGGATATCCTTTTGCCGTCTCCCACTTAGAAACTGTTTTATCTGAAATATTTAGTTTTTTAGCGAGTTCAGCCTGCGTAAATTGATGTTTTTCTCGCAATTCTTTGATAACTGCTCCTGTTACATATTGGTTCATTTGTTTATACCTCCTATACTAATATCATAAATATACAAGGAGATTTTTACTACCTACGCAAAGTAGAGAGTTAAATTTGAATTTCTAAGTTAATAGACATCTTTTTTCCTTATATCTTGGTACACTTCAGAAGCAATAATCCTTTCATTACTAACAGTATGAATACAACCACTACTGCGTATGCTTCTCTTGTCATTGCCATAAATAATACAGTCAAAATACTAAGTATCATTGATGCACCCGTGACAGTATTGCTACACCTTTCGATTTTAAACTTTGTCAATAGCAATTTAATGAGTCCTGCTACAACAAGAGAAATAAACATAACCCAATATAGTAAGCGATTCAGGAATGCCATCTGTGTATATGCAAATAAATTTACTGTCTCAACAAATCCGTTTACCTTATTCGGATAAAGCGGTAAGATGATTAAAATAAAGGAACATATATCCAATAATCCAAATAATAAATCACACACGCTTCGTAGATTTGCTTTATTTTCCTTTTCTGCAATAGAGAGTAATTTTTCACTCGATAATAAATCATCAATTGTCACAGAAAAGTAATTCGATATTTCCTTTAATGAATCAATACTTGGGTATCCTCTGCCTGACTCCCATTTTGAAATAGCCGTTCTGGATACATATAACGCATCTGCTAATTCTTCCTGTGTCAGCCCCCTGCCTTTTCGTAGTTCTTGTAGTTTTTCATGAAATTCCATGACTGAATCTCCTATTTCACTTTCTCTTTATAACATAATATACAACCGCTTTATAGATACAAAATAATCCCATACTGAGCATAATGGAGCCCACAATATCTGTCAACCAATGAACACCGGAAATTAGCCTTCCTAGTACCATAAATAGAGAAAAGCAAATAACAAGAACTCTTACAATTCCTTTGATAATTGCATTTTCTATCCTGCGATTCACCTGTTCCATAAGTGTTGGCATTACACAAAGTACGAGAAGCGTAGTCGATGATGGATAAGATGCCTCTAAAAATCCTTCAATGAGTATCGGTCTGTAATTAATAGGTATCATCTCAAAAATAAGATACCCAAATATCACTAGAATGTAATATATCCCCAACAGAATAATATCGTAGTCCACTTTATGAATACTTCTTCTTTTAATCCATTGAACAAATCCAATTACACCGAATATGACGCAAATAAAAATTGGAACAAGTCCCAACCAATCTGTGATAGTATAGATTTTCATATGCACACCTGTTAATTTGTGAAACCAACAGTTAATCGTTGCAAAACCTATATTCGTTCCTCTTACTCCAAGCGGCCTTACGTCCACCCTCTGTATCAACAAGGTCCAAATAATAAATACTATGTTGAACACGCATCCTATACATAATAATCTTTTCCCATTTTCTTTCATTGTTCATAATCCTTTCGCTTTTAAATTTTGCACATTGGCTAATTCAAAAATAGCAAAAGACATCATAAACATAAAGAAACGCAGTGTCACATGCGCGACACGATTCGTATCACGCACGAGAACACTGCATTTCATCGTTTACTTAGAAAAGTTGTCCTGGAAGTTTCAATTTCTCTTTATAAGAAAATTCCTTATCAAATTCTTCCGCCTCTTCTTCATTCACAAAATACCCTTGCGGTGGCGCATACACCCCTGTCACACCGTTTAAATATCCCGGAATTAATTCCTTGCAAAGAAAGAACGATGCATCCGCACCTTCCGGCAAACCATGATAACGAATACCAAACTCACTTGCAAATGTGAATCCACTTTTTCCATAGAAGTTGATATTCCCCTCAAAGCACAATGCACCACAACCCAGTTCTGCTGCTTTTTCCAAAGAAGAATCCAACAACTTCTTTCCATATCCTTTTCGCTTCAACTCTGGCGTAATGCAGATTGGACCCATTGTCATAATTGGTATATCTCGACCATCATCTGCTTTGATAGTCGCACGCATAAACATATATTGCCCAATCAACTTTCCATCCTTTTCCATTACAAAATCGAGTTCTGGTACAAATGCGTCATCATCTCTTAATTGATTCAGCACATAGTGTTCTAAGCACCCTGGCCGATACACATTCCAAAAGGCTTCTCTTACAAGTGTTTCAACTTCTCTGTATTCTTCTTTTCTTTCTAAACGAATGATATAGTCATTTTTATTCATTAATTTTTCCTCCTGATGATTGTTGACTGCAATACTGGGAGGTTACGATTTGACTGATTTTCATAACCTCCCGGTTATGCCACAATCTCCAAAGTGTTGTTTTTTCTCAAACAGCAATCTCCTTAAAATATAATATTTATAATCAAGCCTTTCGGCAGATTATCGTGTTAAACAAATTGGAATTTATTTCTCCGTTAAACTGAAATTTTACTCTCTGTATTACTCCAATCTATCTATTTCAGACTACTAATTTCATTTTGTAAATTCGCCAAAAATCTACCTGCATGAGCACCATCCATCTGCGTATGATGAAATTGAAAAGAAAGTGCTAAATAATATCGAAACCATTTCTTTTTATATTTGCCCCAAATGATAAACGGATTATTGAAAATACCACTATTCATACCAACAGCACCATCAATTTCTGTATCAATAATCGCCGATGTTCCTATTACCATACTATCATTTGACAAGTCTCTATCCTGACAGTTCTCTGCAACTTGAACGGTATATTTTAAATACTGCTTATTGTATTCCTCTAAGTCTTCCACATATAAAATATCACAAGAACTGACTTCACCATCTTTATTCTTTACAATTGTATTTACTGCAATCTTATCATATTGCATAAGTTTTTCACCGACAGGAAGGATGTAAAACTCTTTTACACCTACTGCTGCCTTGCCAATGCAATAATCAAGAAGCATATTAAATTTCATACCTTTTCTTTTACTGATTCTTATTAGATTTGTCACATCTAACGTCTTAAAAAAAGTCACCATTGGATTAGGTGCTTTCATCCATAATTCATAAGCCATCGCCCTTGTTGTGTCTTTGGGATTTAGTTCTTTTATCATTTTATATCCTCCTTTTCTTTAGGAGAGATAGTAAAACGTTGTGTCGGATAACCATATTCTATCATCAATTCTTTTTCTGCAAAACCCAGATTCTTTAACAACTCACGATGTCCTGTATCCGCTCTATCACCTTCTCGATAGGTCGTCATACTGATTTCCTTTCCTGGTAAGTACGTTTCTAAAAGAATATCTAAAAATAGTTTTTGAATATCCTGTTTGCGATATTGTGGATGTATACCCAAATAATCAATACAACTCGGATTATCAGAAAAAGCCATCGCACCAACTAAAATGCCGTCATCTTTTAATACAAGAGCATGTTTTTCCTCTATATGCCTTGTTATCTCTTTCAAATAGTCTGCTTCATTCATAACTGGATATCCGTCAATCACTAATCGCATCAAATCCATCCAAATCGGGATATCACTTTTTTCAGCAAAACAAATATCATCCTTTTTAAATTCTTTATTAGCTATATTTCTATGCAATGTAAATCTCAACTGTAAAGGATAGAATTCACGATTTTCTCGATACTGTGCAGGTGGAATTTTATACATCGATTTAAATGCTGAAGAAAATGCTTGTTGACTTTCATAACCGCAAATAAAAGCGATTTCAATAATCGGTCTATCCGAAAAAACCAATAATTTTGCTGCTTCCGTCAACTGGCGACGTCCAACATAGTCATGAATCGTCATTCCTACTGTATCCGAAAACACTCTATGCAAATGGTACTTTGAATAGTGGACTGCTTCGGAAATTTTATCTAAATCCAACTTGTTACTAAGATTATTTTCAATATAGTCAATAACTTTTTCGATATTAGCAATATTACCGTTCACTATTTATTCCCTCCTTTCATAGAAGGATTATAGCAAAACCAAAAATTCTTGTTTTAATATTTCTTGCTATTCATAATCAATTATATTTTTTATTCAGACAATATTTTGCCTTTATATTCACACTTACAAATTCAAGTTTATCTAATCGTTTTACAAATCGAAATTTGCTTGTTAAAAGATTTCTCTACCCATTCTTGTATAATATACCTCATTGATTGCTGACACCGTTGCCAAGGAACACACTATCACAGAACTATACATTGGTTCAATAAAACTGAGTGTCAAAGGAAAAAGAAACAGTAAAAATCCCGTGGCTTTATTCAAAATGGTATGCATGGATACCAACTTTTTGTTACAAATCAATCCCCAAACAACATTCCCTATTTTAATGGTTGCTATAACAATAATCCAAATCCATAACCAAGTAGGAAATTGTATTAGTGGTAGAATTTTCACAAAACACACTGCTACAAATACAATGTCTGCAACAGTATCTAATCTTGCTCCTGTTTCACTAACAGACTTTGTTTTCCTTGCAATTGTTCCGTCCACCATATCTGTAATTCCACAGAACAGATACATAATATAAAAAGCAACGGAAAAGACAGGACAGAGCAAGAAACAAATACTACACAAAATTCGACTGCTTGTTATTATGTTTGCAATCTGCTTTCTCATCTGTTCACCTACAAATTCTTATTTATCTGTGAATATACATTCTTGTCATATCGGATTCACCATCACCTTGCACCATACACAGAAACTCCCATCCATATTTTTCGTAAAATCCGATATGGTCAGTAACAAGATAAATTGGAGAAACACCTTTTGATTTCATGTCATCCACAACCATATTTAACAGATTTCCTGCAATTCCCTGACATCGATATTTTTCATCTGTATAAACAGCGCATACATTAGGTGTTAGGTCTTTTCTGTCATGAAAATCATTTTCAATTACACCCATTCCACCAATTATTTGATTCCCGTCTATACAAAAATACCATCCATATTCTGTTTTATTCTGCAAATATGCATCCATACATTCCAGATAAGCTTCTGTGAGAACACCCCATTTGCTGTTAAACCATTCTGCCGCACAAATCTTCAAATCAGATTTCTCTCTCAATGTAATATACTGATATTTTCCCATAACTGCTCCTCGTGAAATTAGAATTTACAAAGCCTTTCCACCAGACACTTTGATTACTTGTCCTGTAATCATTCTTGCCTGCTCACTTGCAAGGAACAAAACAGTTTCTGCTATATCCTCTGGCTGAATTAATTTTCCCATTGGAATTAAGGGAACGACTACTTTTTCAAACTCATCATCTATCCATCCTGTTTGAGTTGGACCAGGAGAAACACAATTCACAGTTATTCCATACGGTGCTACCTCAAGGGCAATACTACGAGTAAGAGCTTCTAAAGTTGCTTTACTTGCTCCATAAGTAATTTGACCAGCAAAGATTTGAGATGCATCTGTAGAAATATTGATGATTCTTCCATAATCGCTATGATGTTTAATAAATTCTCTTGTCATCAAAATACTTCCACGAACATTGACTGCAAAAGTATTATCAATCACATCCTGTGTAATTGTTTCTATAGTGTCACAACCCGTTTCATCATCTGTTGCCGCATTATTAAATAAAACATCTACTCGACCATATTTTTCAAGAACTGTAGAATAGATTTCTTTTATAGCGTCTTCATTAGAAATATCACTTTCTAAAATAATGTAATCTGCACCCATTTCTTTGAGTTTAGATTCTACAGCGTCTGCATTTCCTGCATTTGCTCCATAATATCTATCTACGCCATTTCTATCCATTTTTGATGCATCAAATGGTCTATCTACCTTCTTATATACTAAAACCACTTTCGCACCTTCACGAGCAAAGGCAAAGGCTGTTGTTGCCCCAATCCCCCATGGATTATTTGCTCCTGTAATTATAGCCACCTTATCTTTTAATCCGTAATCAATCATTTATATCACCTCGTCAAATTCTTATTTGTCGATCTCTTTGCCTGTATCCTACCACACAGAAGCCCGCCACACAAGC
>JAZSEO010000074.1:0-38596 GCA_045531735.1 Wujia sp.
TAGTATGGAGCATTGCCAGAAGATTTATGGGGAGAGGATATGATTTAGAGGAAATATATCAAATTGGATGCATTGGATTATTGAAGGCAATAGATAGGTTTGACTGGCAGTTTCAGGTTAAATTTTCTACTTATGCAGTTCCTCTTATCTCCGGGGAAATAAAAAGGTTTCTAAGAGATAATGGAATGATTAAGGTATCCAGAATATTAAAACAAAATGGGTATGCTATAAGTCAGGCGAGAGAAAAATTATCTGTTATGTATGGTAGGGAAGCCACCTTAGAAGAGCTTTCTGCTGAGACTGGCTTTACAACTGAAGAGATAGTAATGGCTACAGAAGCAAACAGAGAAATTGAGTCAATACATCAGACAGTATATGGACATGATGGGAATGAAATGCTTCTTATGGATAAAATTGAGGATGAATCCAGAGAAATTTCAGAGGATTTGCTTAACAGGATAATGGTAGAACAGGCTATGAACGGCTTGGATGAGCGGCAGCATAAGCTAATAGAAATGAGATATTTTCAGAACAAAACACAGTCCGAGGTGGCGGCAACTTTAGGTTTGAGTCAGGTGCAAGTAAGCAGGTTAGAGAAAACACTATTAAATATAATGAGAAATAACATTGACAATAAATCGAACTAGTAGTACAATAAACGAGTGTATAGTATAAAATATATAATAAAAGTAGTATATTTATACTCATAGTACGAAAATAAAACTTGTAGTATTAAACTGTTGGTGAGTTAGAGGTTTATATGGGTTCACGTAAAAAAGAGGCGTTGGAACAGTTTAATCGGGATAATATTCTGTCTGCGGCTAAGGAGCTATTTGAGACAAAGGGTGTTGAAAAAACTACTATGGACGATATAGCAGAGCTAGCAGATTACAGTAAATCCACGATTTATGTCTATTTCAAAAGCAAAGAAGATATTTACAATTCTATAGTTCGTGATTACATAGACGTTTTGACTGGGGAACTTGAGATTTGCATGAGCGAGGAAAAGGATTTTGAAACCAGTTATTATAATCTATGTGATTGTCTGGTAGGCTTTGAAGAAAAATATCCTAAGTATTATGCGAGTCTTATGGGTGAGGAAAAGATTACCAACAGCAGAAAAAAAGTAGATTTGAGTAAGCATGATATAGGTGTAGAACTTAATGTGCTTATTGAAAAATTGCTTGAAAAAGGATTAAAGTGTAAGGCTTTGAGAGAAGACCTGGAGATACGACCCACCGTGCTATACATTTGGTCAGCTATAAGTGGAATTATTCAAGTGGCAGATAGAAAAAAAGATGTTTTAGATGATCATTTAAATATGAACAGAGAAGAGTATCTGAGATATTCATTTAGAACATTTTACGAGTCACTGGTGGGGAGGTAGTGTTATTGGTCAGTAATAAATATAAAAACGCGACACTTTGTTCGGGGCAAAGCTATGTATTTTATGTTTCTGACATGGAGGAGCTTCCTGAATCAGGTCATTTTAGAAAGATGGACGCAGGAAGAGAGATTGCATCACATATATGCAGAGGTCTGGATAATTGCATAATAAAAAAATATACCGAATATGATGGAAGTGTAGTTAATGCTCAAAGCATAGGGATTGTTTTTCCGATGCATAGATGGGGCGTTTCACTTGCTGTATATTCTTTTATAAAAAATCTTCGCATTGCTAAGAATACATATGTATATGCGGTTGCTATAGGTGAGAGTATGTCGGCAGGTGTTAATGCGACCTTTGTAAAGAGAAATGAGATATTGACTCAGTTTAAACGAATATTTGCATCAAAAGGTGTAGATAGTGAATCCAACATATATATACGTTGTATTGACTATGTAAGAAATACGGACACGACAGAGGAATACCTGCGTATAGAAAAAAACATAAAGAAAAACATAGAATCTATTATGTCAGGACTTATGTATTACTCACTTGAAAGCGTGAGAAACGGATATAGAAGTACGTCTGATGAGGATTTTGTGAAAAACAAAGTGGTTGGGCTTGAAATACAGCTTCCAAAAGAAAGAAAAGCAGAGAGAACTATTAGATTAAACAATGTGTTTCTAGATGAGGACATGCTTTCGGGGGTACGTTTGTGCCGGGTTATGTAATGCATCTTGCTATGGCAACAAAAATATTAGATAACAAAGGTATATCTGATAAAAACTATATAACACCTTTTCTCATAGGAAATATTATTCCAGACATAAAAAGGGGTAATGCCAAGAAAGACACTCACTTTTGGACGGATGAGATGTTTAAGCGTTTTGACAGAAAACCAGACTTAGAACTTTTCAAACAAAAATATCAATCCAGAATGGATGAACCCTATGTTTTCGGCGTTTTCTGCCATCTATATCTTGATGCCATGTATATGGAACGCTATTGGGACAAATATTTATCGTTTTATGATGATGACATGAAACCGGTAGACGGATATTATGAGGTAAAAAAAATAAAACTGGCAAACGACGATGTCGTGTATGACAGAAGTGTCTTTTTTTCGGATTCATACTACTATGGTGATTACGACCGTATGAATGATTATTTTGTGGATAAATATGGGATATTATCGCCAAAACTGGATATATCCTTAATAGAAAATATTAAAGATATAGATGAGATTTGCATATTAAAAGAAAAAGAAAAACTTATTAATATGGTAGAAAGGGTAAATAAATTTAGACACGAACAAAAATTGAAAAATGATTCGTTTTATGAGAAAAACACAAAAATATTAAATGTTAAAGAGATAGATATGCTGATTGAAACAGTGGCAAAGGAACTCTCTTTTTATTAACATAGATGGCGGTGCTTATGGGTGTGGAGCATCGCCATTATTATTTTACTGGAAAATATATCAGGCTTGTGTTAATGTATACGTGTTAAAAATTATATTGTTTTAGGAGAGAAAAATGATATTAGGAGTATCAAATTTAAGTCATGGCTTTGGTGACAGAGCTATTTTTAATAATGTATCTTTCAGACTGTTAAAAGGTGAGCATATAGGACTTATTGGGGCAAACGGAGAAGGCAAATCTACATTTATGAATATTGTTACTGGAAAGCTTATGCCAGATGAAGGAACTGTGGAATGGGCAAAAAATGTCAGGGTTGGATATCTTGACCAGCATACGGCTTTAAAGCAGGGAATGACAATTGGTGATGTACTTAGGTCGGCATTTGAATATTTATTTAAAATGGAGTCAAGAATAAATGAGATATGTGATATGCTTGGCAACGCATCAGAGGATGAGATGGAAGTTTTGATGGAGGAGCTTGGAACACTTCAGGATATACTTACAAATAACGATTTTTATGTTATTGATTCTAAGGTGGAAGAGGTTGCAAGAGCGTTTGATTTGCTTGCACTTGGATTAGATCAGGATGTTACTGAACTTAGTGGTGGACAAAGAACAAAAGTGCTTTTGGCTAAACTTTTATTGGAAAAACCGGATATTCTTTTGTTGGATGAGCCTACTAATTATTTGGATGCACACCATATTGAATGGCTGAAAAGATACCTTCAGGAGTATGAAAATGCGTTTATACTTATATCTCACGATATTCCGTTTTTAAATAGTGTGGTTAATCTGATATATCATATGGAAAATCAGGAATTGAACAGATATGTTGGAGATTACGATAAATTTTTAGAAATTCACGAGATGAAAAAGCAACAGCTTGAGGCTGCATATAAGAAACAGCAGAAAGAAATTGATGACCTCAAGGACTTTGTTGCTAGAAATAAAGCCAGAGTTGCAACAAGAAATATGGCTATGTCACGTCAGAAGAAACTTGACAAAATGGAAGTCATTGAACTTGCTAAAGAAAAACCAAAGCCAGAGTTCAATTTTATTAATGCCAGAGCTACCGGCAAGGTTGTCTTTGAGACGGATGATTTGGTTTTGGGATACGATGGAAAGGCATTGTCGAAACCGATTAATCTTCGCATGGAAAGAGGAGAAAAAATTGCGATAGTAGGTACTAATGGAATAGGCAAAACAACGTTTTTGAAGAGTGTTTTGGGACTTATTCCTGCCATTTCAGGAAAAGCTCATCTTGGCGATTATCTAAGTATTGGATATTTTGAGCAAGAGATAACTCCTTCGGGAAACACCTGTATTCAGGAAATATGGGAAGAATTTCCGTCATATACGCAATACGAGGTGCGCAGTGCACTTGCTAAGTGTGGACTAACTACAAAGCATATAGAGAGTCTTGTAAAAGTTTTGTCGGGTGGAGAACAGGCAAAAGTTAGATTATGTAAACTAATAAACAGAGAGACAAATATTCTTTTGCTGGATGAGCCTACAAATCATTTGGATGTAGATGCAAAGGAAGAATTGAAGCGCGCTCTTAAAGAATATAAAGGTGCGGTACTTATTGTGTGTCATGAACCTGAATTTTATGAGGGTCTGGTAGATAAAATATGGAATTTAGAAGAGTTTTCTTTGCTGGTTTAAACTTAATTTAATCTTAAACTTAATGTTTACTGGTGCACTTGTATTTAATTTATATATTTGCTATAATGATTAACTGGGTAGAAATATTTGGGAATTCAAGGGAGGTAGCTCAATGGGCTATTCAAAGCAGGAAACAATCAAAAAACAAAAACAGCTTGTTTCCAAATCACAAAGAAATAAAAGAAAAATATTGGTCAATGGATTTAAAATAATTCTTGTACTTCTGGTAACGGTGATTATTGCCTGTGCAGGAGCAGGATTTGGTATGATAAAAGGTATTCTGGATAATGCACCGGATGTAAATCAGATAAATATCATGCCAAGAGGTTTTAAGACGGTAATATATGACCAAGACGGTAATCAGATGATGGAAATATCTACCATAGATTCAAACCGTGTTTATGTTTATTATGATGAGATACCGGAGGATTTCGTCAATGCATTTGTTGCTATAGAGGATGAACGTTTCTGGACTCATAACGGTATTGACGTAAAAGGTATTTTCCGTGCTGCATTTAAAGGTCTTGCAAGTGGTAACTTTGATGAGGGTGCCAGTACACTTACTCAGCAGCTTATCAAAAACCATGTATTCAACGTAGGTCTTAATGAAGTAACCTTTATGGATAGACTTGAGCGTAAAATACAGGAACAGTATCTTGCACTTGAGCTTGAACAGAAGTACACAAAAGAACAGATTGTAGAGTATTATCTTAATACTATATATCTTGGACGAGGTGTTCATGGTATTCAGGCTGCATCGCAAAGATATTTTGGTAAAGACATGACACAGCTTACTATTTCAGAGATAGCTGCAATTGCGGGCATTACTCAGAATCCTAGTAAATATGACCCTGTCGTAAATCCAGAAGACAGTGCTGAGCGTAGAAAGCTTGTGCTCGATAAAATGCTTGAACTTGATTATATTACTAAACAAGAATATGACACAGCTATGGCAGATGATGTATATGCAAGAATAGAGGCTGTTTACGAGATTCAGAAGGCTGAAGATGATATCAACACATATTATGAGGATGCTATTATAGACTCTCTTGTTGAAGATTTTCAGGAACTTTATGGATGTACTCAAGAAGAGGCATCTACTATGATTTTTACTGGCGGATACTCAGTGTATTCTGTTCAGGATGAGGATATTCAGGAAATATGTGACAATGTAATTAACAATCCTGAGTATTTGAACGATTCAACAAAGGTTGGCCTTGAATACAAGCTGTCTATATTGGACAGTGATGGTGAAACAGAGATAAATTACATGACAGGTCATCTTCTCTTATACTTTAGAGAACAGACAGGTAATTCTAAGTATAACAATATATACGCAAACGAAGAGGCTGCCAGAGCGGCTGCCGATGAGTTTAAGGAAGCTATGCTTAACAAAACTGATGGTACTTTTATTATGGAAGATTTTAAAGTTTCTCCACAGCCACAGTTTTCATTTGTAATAATGGATCAGCATACTGGCTATGTTAAAGCTATAGTTGGTGGTCGCGGTGAGAAAACCACAAATCGAGGTTTAAACAGAGCCACTGATTCGCCAAGACAACCGGGTTCTACGTTTAAACCTTTGGCGGCATACCTGCCATATATTGACACCAATATGGGTGGTCTGGCTTCTCCTTTTAAGGATGAGGAATACAGATATAAAAATGGTGGATTTGTATATAACTGGTGGGGAAGTAAATATCGAGGTTATGTTACTGTAAGAGAGGCTATTGCCCAATCGATGAATGTTATTGCTGTTAAGACTATTACAGCGGTTAACGAAGAGGTCGCATTTGAATATTTGCTGGATTTAGGTTTTACTACAGTCGTAGAACAGAGAGTAGAATCTGATGGTTCGGTTTATTCTGATATTACTCAGTCAGCAGCTCTTGGTGGTCTTACAGATGGTGTGACAAATCTTGAGATAACTGCAGCATACGCGGCTATTGCAAACGGTGGCGTATACACTAAACCGGTATTTTATTCCAAGGTTATTGACCATGATGGTAATATTGTTATAGACAATACAACACCTACAACTCGTATAGTTATGCAACCTACTACGGCTTGGCAGTTGATTGACGCGATGAAATCCGTTGTTAACAGTGGTACAGGTACTCCTTGTAGAATGAGAACAGGAGTTACTTGTGCAGGTAAGACAGGAACTACATCAAATAACTACGACTTATGGTTCTGTGGTATGTCTCCATATTATACAGCATCTATCTGGATGGGATATGATATGAACGTAGATATGGGTAGCTCAGTTCCACATAAGTATATGTGGAGAGATATTATGGATGAAATAGCTACACTTGAGGGACAGGATACATCAGTTGATTTTGAGAGACCAGAAGGAATAACAAGTGTTACATTATGTAAGATTTCCGGCAAACTTCCAGAAGAGGGTTGTCCGACATGTAATGATTACATCGCAGCAAATGCGATTCCTGGAACCAAATGTACAGGTCATGAAACAGTTGAAATTTGTCTTGATTCAAAATGTGTTGCTACAGATACATGTGTAAATAGAGTAGAGCTTGTTGTAGATGTAAACAGTAACACTCATAAAAATGAGTTTGTAGATGCACCAGAGGGAATCGTTTATACAGAAGAGGTTTGTCCGTTACATCCAGAAGGTGGTATGACATTTAATGTAACAACATCTGCTGGTGAAGGAGGAACAATATCTCCTTCGTTCTCCGCAAAACAGGGTTCTACTGTTACGGTATATATCGTGCCATATAGTGGATATCAGGTTTCAAATGTAGTTGTAAATGGTGCAAGTGTTGGTGCTGTTCAAGAATATACTATAAGCAATCTTACATCAGACACAACAATTTCTGCTACCTTTGTTAAAAAAGCTGGTGGAGGTTCTACAGATCCGGTTACACCGCCATCGTCGGAGGCACCACCGTCATCGGAGACGACGACAGAGATGCCACCATCGTCGGAGACAACAACAGAAATGCCACCGTCATCGGAGACAACAACAGAGCCTGCGGCAACTTCTGAGGTGACTCCTTAAAAATATAGTTGATAAAACCCCGTAATAGCTACGGGGTTTTTTGTTAGTTTTTTGTCATTTTTGGGGAGAAAATTAATGATGCTATATAAGAAAAAATTAGTGCGGCGGAAGTTCCGACGGCTGCCATTTTAAAACCACCTCTAAATAAGCCAATAAAACCGTCTGATAAAACTGCCTCCTTGATACCCTTCCACAGATTATATCCAAAGCCGGTTAAAGGGACCGAGGCTCCTGCACCAGCGAATTCCAGAAAGGGTTCATATATGCCTATTGCGCCTAAAATGGCACCTATACACACTAATATAACCATTACACGACCAGGCATCAGCTTTGTGTTATCCATAAGGATTTGAGCCAATACACAAATGATACCACCGATTAAAAAAGCCTTTAAATAATCCATAGCAATTATCCTTTCTAATTGTTTTGCTCTATAACTACAGCATGGGCTGTGCCAGGAATAGTCTGACCTTCATTGTAGCTTACTGTTGAAAGAAGTGCTCCGGTGGGAACAAAAAGAATTTTGTGCCATTTTCCTTCATCCATTGTCTGTAGTATATAACCAGCTAGTGTAGCTGCTGAACAACCACAGCCGCTTCCTCCACTGTGTGTATCCTGTGTATTGTTGTTGAATATTTCAACACCGCAGTCCATATGCTGCTTACTTATATCTATTTTGTTGTCGCGAAGAAGCTTGATGAGTATTTCAGTACCTACCTTGCCTAAATCTCCTGTTATAATTCTGTCAAAATCTTCAGGTTTCAAGCTTAAATCCTCTAATGCCTGATATATGACATCAGCGGCGGCAGGAGCCATACATGCCCCCATGTTCATGCTGTCACGAACGCCGTAATCAACGATTTTTCCTGTTGTAACGGAGGTTATGTGAGGGTATTGATTCATGGGCTGTTCTTTTGTTGTCGCAGAAACTATAAACGCACCACTTCCAGTTACCGTCCAGGAAGCACTAAGGGGTCTTTGATTTCCATATTCAAGAGGAAAGCGAAACTGTTTTTCGGCACTTCCGTAATGACTGCTAGTTACCGCTATAGCATGTTTTGCATAGCCTGCTGCGACTGTCATGGCTGCCAGACTCAATGATTCTCCGCAGGTTGAACATGCACCATACAAGCCGAATACTGGTATGTCAAAATCCTTTACGCCAAAGGTTGTACCTATTAACTGACCGAGTAAATCGCCTCCAAATATATATCGTATATCCTCTTTTGTTAAACCTGATTTTGAAATAACTGTCTGAACCGCTCTTCGAACCATTTCTGATTCACCTAGCTCCCAGGAATCCTGCCCAAATGTTGGGTCGTGTTCTATCTGGTCAAAATAGGAGGAAAGAGGTCCTTCGCCTTCCATTTCACCAACAACGGATGCACGACTTAATATAGCCGGAGGATTATTAAATTTTATACTTTGTTTTCCGATAGCTTCACTACTCATGTTTTTGCCCCCCTGTTTAAATTAAATTAATGCTAAGCAGGAACCAGTAAATTAATCCGAGAATCCAGCTTGTCAAAATGCCAAATAATATTACCGGACCGGCAATCGTGAAAATTTTTACACCTTTACCAAAAACCTCGCCTTCTTTTTGGTATTCGATAGTTGGTGATGCCACAGAATTTGCAAATCCTGTTATAGGAACAAGGGCACCAGCCCCACCAAATTTTGCCAGCTTTTTATACAGATTTAGTCCGGTAAGCAGAACGCTGAAAAGTATTAACACCACAGAGGTGTAGCTTGCTGCATCGTCTTTGTTAAAATCATAGTTTGCTACTAAAACATTGTTTATAAATTGTCCAAATGTACAAATTAAACCGCCTACAATAAAAGCGTTCACACAATTTTTAAAGCAATTATGTTTTGGGGTTACAGCTTCCACGTATTTGTTGTATTCTTCGTCATTTTGTTCAGTTCTCATATAAATCACCTTTCCTTTTAAAAATATATAAGCTGTATAGCTGAACCAAGAGCTTTTCCTAAAGCTGCAGCTATGAGAATGTAAGGCAGTCCTTTTCTTATTGAAAATCGTCTTGAGAGTATAGGGAACACCTTTAATGTTTCTGCTAATGCTCCTGCAAGACACCCGATGAAGACGCCGCCTATAAAATTAAAAATAAAAAAACCTGCCAAGCCGAACGGAAGTATAACATTTAGAAGTGATAGCAGGTTGCCTAAAGTGACACCTACAATTACGCAGTTTTCTATTTCTCTGTAGTGCTTGCTGGCTTTATATTTTTCTGAAAGCCTTTCGAATATTCCTA
The DNA here is from genome assembly GCA_045531735.1 of Wujia sp. Classification (GTDB taxonomy): domain Bacteria; phylum Bacillota; class Clostridia; order Lachnospirales; family Lachnospiraceae; genus Coprococcus_C. Next base: position 9,775 of record JAZSEO010000074.1, read on the forward strand.
ACAGAGTTATAAATGCTACGTAACCGGCTGCTATAGCTCCTCCTGCACTAGCGGTAAAAAACAAATATAATCCGGTTTTAATCCACATCTATGGTTTTGTCCTTTCTGCTGCTATCTACTACAATGCATTTATTGACGTCCTGTTCGTAAAGACGCATTTGAACTTGTAGAGGCGTAGGATCATCGGTCTTATTTTTGTTAATTCCGTGATTAAAAAAGATTATCATTCCCACTAATAGACCAATAGAATAGGATACTACTCCCATAATTGGTCCGATATCCCCTGCGACAGGAGTATTTCCTGTAAACATGATATATAGTTCTTCCAACAAATCTGATATTCCGGCATCGCCATTATAGGACATTATCGAAAATGCTGTTCCTAAAAAGGCAAGAAGCATAAGTGATATGACCTTTAATTTGCCAGTGAATTTTTTTGTATAGCTCAAATTTCTATAGTATATAATAGTTTCAGGTGAGCCTATGGCTTCTACTGAGATATCAGGAAATTTTTTTGATATAAGTTCAATTAATTTTAGTACAGTTATTACTGTCTGGTCTTGTTCGGTATCGTTAAAGGTTAAAACATATATGCGGGAAACTGCATATTGTATGTTCTTATCACTGCAAAGAACAGTGGCAATATCTTTTATGGTAACTTTTCTTGAGGGAACCATTGTGCTCTGGCTTAGTGAAATATAAATTGTCTTTGAATTCATTGTATTAATCTGCCTTTACAAGTTTTTAATAGTATTACAAATAATTGATAATTTATTCCTTAATACTTACTTTGTAATCCTTGTGTGAATAGACAAAACATGGTAAAATAATATGAATTATGTACATGGTTATGCAGGAGAAAAATATGAGTTTGACTAACATTAGAAATGAAATAAATCTTATAGATGATGATATGAAAAAGCTGTTTGATAATAGGTTAAAATGTTCTTTTGAGGTAGCGAAGGTTAAGATGCAGGAAAACGATGAAGTATATAAGCCTGCACGAGAAATAGAAATTTACGAAAGATTTTCGGGCGAAGAAAGTTACCTTGTATTTGTTAAAAAAATTATGCAAATAAGTCGTAAATTCCAATACAAAACATTTATTGATAATGGTGCAATGCATGAGGATTTTGAAAAGTATATTTCTGATTATTATGGAGATGTTTTTGAAAAAGGTGGAATACTTGAGATGAGCCTAAAAGCGGATTCTCATTTGGCTAAAGGTTTAAATATTCATGATATCTTATCAGTTGTAGCAGATACCAGCTTAAAAATCATAAAAATAGATGCTGATGGGGTAACGGATGAAATCTCGATAAAACTTGATGTTCCCGATGCAGATGAAGCAAAAAAAGAAGCAAAATTAATTGCATATATGCTATATAAAGAAACTATTCAGAATTAACACATATAAGGAGGACGTATGGTTATATTAAATGGTCACGTAGTAGACCCGGCAACTGGTCTTCATGAACTGGCAGATGTTGAAATTTGTGAGGGTAAAATAAAAAGATTATATGTAAAAAGTAAAGATGAGAAATGTGTCGATGTATCAGACGAAGAGGTTATTGATGCAAAGGGCAAATATGTAATGCCAGGTTTTATTGACCTTCATGTACATTTTAGAGACCCTGGATTTACTTACAAGGAGGATATTAATACTGGTTCGAGGGCTGCGGCAGCAGGTGGGGTTACTACTGTATGCACTATGCCAAACACTAAGCCAGTGGTAGATTCAGTGGATACAATTAGAGGTATCTACGAAAAGGCTGATAGAGAAGCAGTAGTTAGAGTAAAACAGTTATCTGCAATAACAAAAGGCATGAACAATGAAGAACTTGTAGATATGAAAGCCATGTATGAGGCAGGAGCTGTAGCTTTTTCTGAGGATGGAAAAAGTGTTATGGACATAAATCTATATCGTGAGGCAATGAATCAGGCGGCAGAGCTTGGAGCAATAGTTATGGCACATTGCGAGGATAAAAATCTAGTGGGAAAAGGTGTCTTAAATGAAGGTATTGCTTCAGAAAAATATAATGTTCAGGGTATTCCTAATTCTGTAGAGGATGTCATTACGGCAAGAGATATTTTCCTTGCTCATGAAGCAGGCGCGAAGCTTCATTTGTGTCATTGCTCCACAAAAGGAACAGTAGAACTTATGCGTATGGCAAAAAGACTTGGTGCAGATGTAACAGCGGAGGTATGCCCGCATCATTTTACATTAACAGATGCTGATATTACAGAAGCAGACAGCAACTACAAGATGAATCCCCCTCTTAGAACAGAGGAGGATGTTAAGGCATTGATAGAAGGTTTGGTTGATGGAACTATGGATGTCATCTCAACTGACCATGCACCTCATTCAGATGAAGAAAAAGCAAAATATTTTGATGAGGCACCTTTTGGTATAGTTGGTCTTGAGACATCGGCTGCACTTACCTATACAGCACTTGTGGATACAGGTCTTATGGACATTATGGATATGGCTAAGAAAATGAGCTTTAATCCGGCGAAGGTTTTAGGCATTGAGAAGTATTTTGGAAGAATTACAGAAGGTGCTGTGGCAGATATTGTAATTTTCGATGCTGACTGTGAATGGGAGGTTGATGCAACAAAATTCCATTCAAAAGGTCATAACACACCTTACAATGGCAAGATATTAAAGGGAAGAGTTACGCACACTTTTGTTGATGGTAAACTTGTTTTCGAACTGTAGATTCAAACGTACAGGAAGATAATCTAATTAGCAAATCATAAAATAAATGGAGGACAATAAAATGATTAACACACTTATTAAGAAAATTCAGGAGACAAATGCACCGATAGTAGTAGGACTTGATCCTATGATGAACTATATTCCAAAACACATTCAGGATGCTGCTTTTGCAGAGTATGGAGAGACTTTGAAAGGGGCTGCTGAGGCGATATGGGTATATAACAAAGGCATTATAGATGCAACTTATGATCTTATTCCGGCAGTTAAGCCACAGATAGCTATGTATGAGCAGTTTGGTATTGAAGGACTTATAGCGTTTGAGAAGACATGTGAGTATGCAAAAAGCAAAGGACTTGTAGTTATCGGTGATATAAAGAGAGGAGATATTGGCTCAACCTCAACTGCCTATGCAGTAGGTCATTTGGGACAGGTTCAGGTTGGCTCTAAGAGATATTCAGGTTTTAGCGAGGATTTTGTTACTGTTAATCCATATCTGGGAACTGATGGAGTTAAACCATTTGTTGATGTTTGTAAAGAAGAAAACAAAGGTATTTTTGTACTTGTAAAGACATCAAATCCTTCATCCGGCGAGTTCCAGGATCAGCTTATTGATGGCAGACCACTTTATGAGCTTGTTGCTGAAAAGGTAGTTGAGTGGGGTAATGAGTGTATGGGTGATAAATACAGCAATGTTGGCTGTGTTGTTGGAGCAACATATCCTGAAATGGGTAAGGTTCTTCGTAAGCTTATGCCTAATACTTATATACTTGTACCAGGCTATGGTGCTCAGGGAGGTAAAGCTGAGGATTTAGTTCATTATTTTAACGAGGATGGACTTGGTGCAATAGTCAACTCGTCTAGAGGAATTATCGCAGCATACAAACAAGATAAATATGCAGAATTTGGTGAAGAAAGATATGCTGAGGCAAGTCGTCAGGCGGTAATTGACATGATAGAGGACATAAATGGTGCATTAGCAAAGAGTCGTGCATAGATTTGTATAACTAACAATAAATCAGAAACGAGGAAACTATTATGGGCAAAATTAAAATGACAGCAAATATAATCAGACAGGAGATGATTAGTACAGACATTTTCTCTATGATTATTGAGGCAAAAGATATTGCAGTTCAGGCAAAACCAGGTCAGTTTGTTGATTTATATTCATCAGATGGAAGCAAGCTTTTACCTAGACCTATAAGTCTTTGCGAGATAGATAGAGACAAAGGTACACTTAGACTTGTGTATAGGGTTGCAGGCAAAGGAACCTTAGAGTTTTCTAGACTTATTTCAGGCAATACAATTGATGTATTAGGACCTCTTGGAAACGGATTTAATTTAGAGGATGGTAAAGCTATTCTTATAGGTGGAGGTATAGGTATTCCTCCTATGCTTCAGCTTGCAAAAGAACTTAAATGTGAGAAGTCTATTGTACTTGGATATAGAGATGAGGAATTCTTATCAGAGGAATTTAAGCCATATGGTGAGGTATATAAATCAAGTGATAATGGTACGATAGGTGTAAAGGGTACTGTTATGGATGCGATTAAAGAATATGGAATTGAGGGTACACATATCTATGCCTGTGGACCAACACCTATGCTTAGGGCAATTCAGCAGTATGCGTTGGAAAACGGTATAAAAGCTCAGCTTTCGCTTGAAGAGAGAATGGCATGTGGCGTAGGTGCATGTCTTGCGTGTGTATGTAAATCAAAGGAGATAGATGACCATTCAAAGGTACATAATAAGAGAGTGTGTAAGGATGGTCCTGTATTTTATGCTGAGGAGGTGGAGTTGTAATGAATACTAAGGTAAATATTGCTGGGGTAGAATTGAAAAATCCTATAACTGTTGCCTCTGGAACCTTCGGTTCAGGTATGGAGTATGACGAATTTGTGAATTTAGATTTACTTGGAGCAGTTACTACAAAAGGTGTAGCTAATGTTCCCTGGCCGGGTAATCCAACTCCGCGTATTGCAGAGACTTATGGAGGCATGATGAATGCTATAGGTCTTCAAAATCCGGGTATAGATACATTTATTGAGAGGGATATTCCTTTTCTTAAGACAAAAGATACAAAGATAATTGTAAATGTATGTGGAAAAAGCACCGAGGACTATTTAGAGGTGGTTGAACGTCTTGCAGATACTGATATAGATCTTATGGAGATTAATGTTTCCTGCCCTAATGTGAAGGAGGGAGGAATTGCTTTCGGTCAAGACCCAAAAGCCTTGTATGACATCACAAAGGCCATTAAGGCTAAGGCTAAACAGCCTATTATCATGAAGCTTAGTCCGAATGTTACAGACATAACTGAGATGGCTAAAGCAGCGGAGGCAGCAGGCACAGATGCACTTTCTCTTATTAATACTCTGACTGGTATGAAAATAGATGTCAACAGAAGAACCTTTGCGGTGGCTAACAAGACTGCCGGTGTTTCAGGACCTGCAATTAAGCCAATCGCTGTTCGTATGGTATATCAGGTTGCAAATGCTGTTAAGCTTCCTATTATTGGTATGGGTGGCGTTATGTGTGCTGAGGATGCGTTAGAGTTTATTATGGCTGGTGCAACTGCGGTTGCAGTAGGTACAGCTAATTTTAACAATCCTTATGCTACTGCAGAGATTATAAAGGGGATTGAAGATTATATGATTAAAAATAATGTGACTGATATAAAAGAGCTTATTGGTTGCGTAAAATAAAAAGGAAAGAAAATGGGTTTATTTAAAAAGAGAAGATATTATTTTACTGATTCGTCTTTTGCGTCGGATACAATAATTGCATATGTTCTTGGAGGCCTAGCTCTATTGATAGATGTTTCAGGTATTGTGACATCTATTGTAACAAAAGGGCATGTGCCTATAATTTTTGGAACATTATATATATGTGCCATTATTCTTTCTGTGGTAGGTCAGTTTTTTGCATATCTTGGCAATAAAGCACAGGAGGGTGGAGTTAAGGGCAAACGTATATCAATTATATTAAATATTATTGCGTTGCTCATACCTGTGTTGGTTATAATCATATAATTTTTTGGAGAAGGATATGGAAAATATGAGTGTAAATGAAAATAACATGATAAAGCCACTATACGAGACAGAGACAGACGTAACATTAAAAGACTACAAGAAAATGGCAATGGCATATAATGGAGTGGTTTATTATATGGTGGTCCGAGCCTTATTCTTTGTTGCTATTGTTTTAATGTACATGGTATATGCAGGAAAAACTTTTAAAGCCTTGATTGGTGGGCTTTGCTGTTCGACAGTTGTATTTTTAGTGTATATGTTTTTAGAAAAAATCAGATGTGAGTCGGCTTATAACAATCTGATACAGATAAATAATGGAAATTCAAGAATAAAATATTATTTTTATGAAGATTGTATGGGGAATACAGCATTTTCCAGCAGATATGATGAGTTGCATAACATAGTTGAAGATAAAAACAATTATTACATATTTGCAGAAGATAATATTGTTTTTATGATATGTAAAGATAATTGTGATGAAAATTTATTGATGCATATTGATGCATTAAAAAAGAATGTGAAATTCAATAAGAGAAGTGATTACTATGGAAAATAGGTTAAAAAAACAAATGGAGTTTATCTTGGAGGTTGATAAGCTCAAAAAAATTGGCAGACAGACATATATTTCGGATGCTTCAAGAAAAGAAAATGATTCTGAACATAGCTGGCATCTTGCACTTATGGCGGTTGTTTTGTCAGAGCATGCTAATAGTGGTGTTGATGTGCTTAAGGTTATTAGCATGGTACTTATACATGATATAGTTGAGATTGATGCGGGGGATACATATGCCTATGATGCGACAGCCAATGCAACAAAGAGGATAAGAGAAGAGGCGGCAGCAGATAGGATTTTTAATATTCTGCCTGAAGACCAGGCAAAAAACATGCGAGCCTTGTGGGAAGAATTTGAAGAGTGTATAACACCGGAGGCACAATTTGCCAGAGCTTTAGACAATGTTCAACCCGTTATGTTAAATGATGCAACGGATGGAAGAGCATGGCGTGAACATGAGGTTTGTCTTAATCAGGTTCATAAACGAAACGAAAAAACTCTCGTTGGTTCAGAAAGCTTATGGCAGTATGTAAATAATATTTTTAATGAAAACGTAAAAAAAGGCAATATTATAGATAAATAATATTTATTTATCAGGAGGCATAGATGGAATTTTTAGAGTCAGATATTTGTGAGAGAATAGAGCTTTCTATTGAGAGACTTGGTGAGATAGAAAATGAAGACTTTGTATTGGCAAAAAAAGATGATAGATTCGTAAATATAAAGGACTATTTTAATAAGGTTGCCGAGTTCATTTTATATGTATATGATGTAGAGAAAATTATAGATTATGTACAGTTACCTTTGGAAACTTTAAAAGGAATCAACTACAAATTATACGAAGATATTCTTGAGGATAACTACTACAAAAGCTATGCTAATCCTGATTATGCAGTGGCTATGCTGGGTGAGGAGTATGGCAAGCTTCTATGTTTCCTATATTCTGAGATAAGAAGCATTATCGCATATTCGTATGAAGGTAAAAAACTTAATTTTGTTGCAACTGTGGAGCTTTTCTTAGAGATATACAGTATGTTTACACAGGATGAGACACCTGACATAAAATATATAAAAGAGGCAATTTACTATCATATGTATGATTATGCAGATGTCTTTGTATCAGAGAGAATACTTGAGACAATAAGTCCTCAATATAGCTTTGCTACAGATATAATTATGAATAGTGATTTAAATGATTTGAGATATTTGTATCTGTATGGAGAATATATTGGCGAGAATGAAATTAAAACAGCAGAGTTTTTAAATAAGCTTCCGGAGAATGAGGTTAAAGCCATGGCTGCAACCTATGTAGGTGGTTTTGTTAAGGGCTTTGAGACTATGAGAATCGATTTGAAACCTAAGAAATCAGTTAACATAAGATATTCTATAGGTCAGGAACGAATGGTGAGATATGCGATAGAAATGTTTAGAGAGCAAGGTCTTTTGCCAGTTATATATAGATATCCTGTCAGTAGAATAAACAGAAAGCTTACCATAAGAACAGGGTATGTAGGAACCCCTGCTAACAAGCAATATGAATATGATCACAGAATGGATGAGGGTGTTTTTTATGATAGGGCTTTTATGGAAAGAAAGCTAGAAGTCATTTCTGATATCTACGAAAAAAACAAACAGCTTGCGATGGAATATGCAGGCCCTGCGGTAATTGAAACCTTTGGAGAAAATCCGTTTAATCCTCAAATAAAAGAAACAACACATAAATTAAGTCAAAAACAGCAGGCTATGTCTGTTGAATATACATCTAAATCAGCAGAGATAACCAATAAATATATACCTAGAGATAAATACAGCTTTACAATTATTGCATATCCTATACCTGAGATTGGCGATAGGTTTGAGGAAATATTTGCTGATGTTGTTAAGGTAAATACCTTAGACAATGAATTATATAAAAAAATACAGCAGAGTATTATTGATGAGCTGGATAAGGCAGAGTATGTTCAAGTAGTAGGAAAAGGCAGTAACAAAACGGATATAAAGGTTATGCTTCACAAGATAGATGGAGCAAAGGAAACTAATTTTGAAAACTGTCTTGCGGATGTCAATATACCGGTAGGTGAGGTGTTTACCTCTCCGGTTTTAACAGGTACAAATGGAATTTTAAATGTAAGTCAGGTGTATTTAAATGAATTAAAATACACGGATTTGCTTATAGAGTTTGAAGATGGAAAAATAAAATCATATATGTGTAAAAACTTTGATGATGAGGATAAAAATAAAGCATTCATCAAAGAAAATCTTATGTTTAATCATGAGACCTTGCCTATAGGTGAATTTGCTATTGGAACAAATACAACAGCATATGTAATGGCACATAAATATGATATTTTATATAAGCTTCCAATTCTTATTGTAGAGAAAATGGGACCACATTTTGCTGTGGGAGACACTTGCTACAGCTATAGTGAAGACAGCAGACTTTATAATCCTGACGGTAAAGAGATAGTGGCAAAAGATAACGAGTGCTCTATTTTAAGAAAGTCTAATGATAAAAATGATAAAGCATATTTTAATTGTCATACAGATATTACTATTCCATATGAAGAAATTGGAGGTATTTTTTCTGTGCATCCTGATGGCGATAAAATTGCAATCATCAAGGATGGAAGATTTGTGCTTGAAGGCACAGAGAAGCTTAATGAACCATTTAAAAGTTAACATATTACTAGTGTAGGAGGAATTTAATGAGTACAAAAAAGATGTCTACCGTTATATCGGATAATTTACCGGTATATGAAGAGAAAACAAAAATACCCTTTGGCAGACACCTGATTCTTGGAATGCTGGCAGGTGCATTTATTGCTATAGGTGCATCGAGCAGTATGGCGGCTATATACAATATCACCGATCCGGGTCTGGCTAAAGTACTTGCTGGAGCAATATTCCCAGTCGGTTTGATTTTTGTGGTAATGATTGGAGGAGAACTTTTTACAGGTAACTGCCTGTTGATGTTCGGAATTTTGGAAAAGAGAGTTAAAAAAAGAAGGGTGACCGCAGCACTTACAGGTGTATTTTTTGCTAATATGCTAGGCGCACTTTTGATTGTTGTTTTGGTAAATCAATGTGGTCAGCTTGATTTTGGAGACGGTGCTCTTGGGGCATCTGTTATTAAAACAGCCTACAATAAATTAAATATTCCTTTTGGCAGAGCACTTTGCTCTGGAATATTATGTAATATACTTGTTTGTCTGGCTGTTCTTATGGCAGGAACAGCTCATGATGTTATTGGTAAGATTTTTGCGATATTCTTTCCAATTTGGGCGTTTGTTGTGGGCGGATATGAGCATTGTGTAGCTAACATGTATTACATACCGGCAGGTCTTCTTGCCAAAGAAAATGAAGCTTACTATCAAGCTGCAATTGATGCAGGAATGACGGCAGCACAGATAGATTCTATGAGTATAAAAGGATACATTTTAGACAATCTTGTGCCTGTCACTATTGGAAATATAATAGGCGGTATGTTTCTTGTAGCACTTCCGTTATATTTTGTAAGTAAGCAGGCGATAAAGGCCGAAAGTAAGCAGAAGCATTTTAAATAAATTTGCGTAACTAATGACATGATTTAGATTGCATGAAAGGTGTGGTGTTATGGCAAAAAGAGTAATATGGATTGTATTGGATAGTGTTGGTGCAGGGTATTTACCAGATGCTGATAAATTTGGTGATATGGGGGCTGATACTCTGGGGCATATAATTGACAACTATCCGGATATTAATATTCCCAATATGAAGAAATTGGGAATTGGTAAGATTATGGGGACATCTTTTTATAATGCAGAGAGCGATATAGAGATAGAAGGCTGTTATGCTAAGTCTAAGGAAATGTCGTGTGGAAAAGATACCACAACTGGACATTGGGAGATGATAGGGATATATACCCAAAATCCGTTCCCAACATATCCGGAGGGATTTCCGCAGGAATTAATAGATGAGTTTGTTGAGAAAACAGGCTGCAAGGGTATTTATGGCAATAAGGTTGCTTCTGGAGTGACTATCATTGATGAGTACGGAAAAGAACACATGGAGACAGGTTATCCTATAGTATATACTTCTGCTGATTCCGTATTTCAGATTGCGGCATCGGAAGAAAAAGTGGGTCTTGAGAATTTATACAGAATGTGTCGCGTTGCAAGAGACATGTTACAGGGAGAGCATGGAGTTGGTCGTGTAATTGCCAGACCGTTTGTAAAAAAGGGTGATGGCTTTGAAAGAACCTCAAACAGAAGAGACTATGCGTTGTCACCGTCAGAGGACAATGTATTGTGTCATATCAAAAATTCCGGCTTAACTGTAGCAGCAGTAGGAAAAATTAGTGACATATTTAATGGCGTAGGAATAAGCTGTGAGGTTCATACCAAAAGCAATGCGGATGGAATGCAAAAAACAAGCGAATATATGAAGTCTGTCAAGGAGGGTCTTATATTTACTAATCTTGTTGATTTTGATATGAAATTTGGCCATAGAAGAGATATAGTCGGCTATAAAAATGCATTAGAGGAATTTGACTTATGGCTTGGTGAGTTTATGAATACTCTTTCTGATGAGGACCTATTGGTTATTAATGCGGATCATGGTTGCGACCCTACTTACAAAGGGACAGACCATACGAGAGAATATATTCCTGTGCTTATATATGGTAAAAATATAAATAAAAATGTAGATATAGGTATACTAGAGTCGTTTGCTGATATAGGAAAGACGATAGAAGAATATCTGTTAGGAGAAGTAAAAGAAAGCAATTCTATTGGCGAAAGCTTTCTTGATAAATTGGCATAAGATAAATCGGAAAGGTCTGGTGAAGGATATGAGAATGTACGATTTGATTATGAAAAAAAGAAATGGTAGTACTCATTCTGCGGAGGAAATTCGTTTTATAGTAGAAGGCTTTACAAACGGAGATATACCGGATTATCAGATGTCTGCATGGCTTATGTCTGTATATTATAAAGGTATGACTAAAGAGGAAACTACTGAGCTTACTATAGCTATGGCAGATAGCGGCGAGAGACTGGATTTGTCTGCTATTGATGGTATAAAGGTTGATAAGCACAGTACAGGAGGGGTAGGAGATAAAACAACCTTTATTGTTGCCCCTATCCTTGCAGCTTTAGGTATTCCGATTGCTAAAATGAGTGGAAGAGGGTTAGGACATACTGGTGGAACAATAGATAAGCTTGAAAGTATAAAAGGCTTTAATGTTGCTATTCCAGAGCAGGAGTTTATTGACAATGTCAATGCTATAAAGCTTTCTTTGGTTGGACAGACTGGTAATCTTGCCCCAGCAGATAAAAAAATATATGCATTAAGAGATGTTACTGCTACAGTAGATAGCCTGCCTTTGATTGCCTCCAGTATAATGAGTAAAAAGCTCGCAGCTGGAGCAGATGTAATAGTACTTGATGTCAAATGTGGTTCAGGCGCATTTATGAAAAATAAAGCTGAGGCTGAGGCTTTGGCTCAGACTATGGTAGATATTGGCAAGCTTGCTGATAGAAAAACCTATGCAATTATTACTGACATGAATGAACCATTAGGCTGTAAGGTGGGAAATGCTTTAGAGGTATGTGAGGCAGTTGAGGTTCTAAAAACAAAAGATGTTCAAAATATTTTAAACATGGAACAAAATGCTCCGTCCGATGAACAGGAAGTAAATTACGGAATTAAAAGATTACTTGAAGTTTCTCTTTATCTTGCAGCGTATATGCTTATTGGCGGTGGTGGTGCATCGTCCTTCGAGGAGGCTAAGGAAAAATGTATTCATGTAATTGAAAATGGTGCCGCACTGAATAAATTTGCGGAATTTGTTTATGCACAGGGGGGAGATAAAGAATATATCTATAATACAGACAAGCTCCCTAAGGCAAAACACATTGTTCCTGTATTCTTTGAAAAAGATGGTTATATTTCAGAGTGTAACACTAGTGAGGTTGGCATGGTAAGTCTTATATTAGGAGGCGGACGTGCAACTAAGGAAAGCGAGATTAATTTGGCAGTAGGAATAGATATTCTTAAGCATATAGGTGATAAGGTTTCTTCAGATGAACCATTTGCGTATATACATTCAGATAGTGAAGATGTTATTGATGAGGCTAAAAAGCGACTTATCAATGCATATACTATAGAAGATAAAGTGCAGGTAACAGAGCCTGTCATTAAATCTGTAATAATAATAAAATAAATAAACATAAAGGAAGGTAAAAAAATGAGAGTTGCAATTATTATGGGTTCAACAAGTGATTTGCCAAAAGTTGAACCAGCAATTGGAGTATTAAAGGAATATGGAGTGGCTGTAGATGTCAGATGTCTTTCGGCTCATCGTGCCCATGTTGGACTTTCAAATTTTATTGATGAGGCTAATAAGAATGGCACTGAGGTAATAATAGCGGCAGCAGGTATGGCAGCAGCTTTACCAGGTGTTGTTGCCTCGCAGACAGTTATTCCTGTTATTGGAGTGCCTATTTCAGGTTCGGTTTTAGATGGTGTAGATGCACTGATGTCTATTGTACAGATGCCACCTGGAATTCCTGTAGCTACAGTTGCTATAAATGGCGGCAAAAACGCAGCATATCTTGCTTTACAGATAATTGGTGTTAAGCATCCTGAGGTAAGAGAAAAGCTTCTTGCCCACAGAGTAGAGATGGAAGAGGCTGCTATGAGTGCGAATGAAGAGGTAATTGCAAAATTCATGTAATGACCGAATTTGCTTTAAAAAATATGTTATCGTTATTTTTTTGAGTTGCTGATAAAATACAAATAATGTATAATAAAGTCACTTGATGAAATCAGGTAATACATAAAAAGAGATTATATTTTAGGAGGTATTTATAAATGGGAATTATTGCAAGATTTAAGGACATTATGGCTGCTAATATCAATGCACTTCTTGATAAGGCAGAAGATCCTGAGAAGATGATTGACCAGACTATGCGTAACCTTACAAAAGATTTAGGTGAGGTTAAAAAAGAGACAGCAGCAGTTATGGCTGATGAGAGCAGATGCAAGAGAGAATTAGAGGAGTGTAATGCTGAGATTGCAAAGATGCAGACTTATGCAGAGAAAGCTCTTTTAGCTGGAAACGAAGCAGATGCTATGAAATTCCTTGAGCAGAAGAATACACTTACTGCTAAGCAGGTAAGTTTACAGCAGACTTATGACGTTGCGGCGGCTAATGCTATGAAGATGAGACAGATGCATGATAAGCTCGTTAAAGATATCAATGAGCTCAATGCAAGAAGAGATGCTGTTAAGGCAAAGATGAAGGTTGCTAAGACTCAGAACAGACTTAATGAGCTTAACTCATCTATCACTGATACATCAGGAAGCATCAGTGCATTTGAACGTATGGAAGCAAAGGCAAATGCTATGCTTGACCAGGCTAATGCAATGACTGAGCTTAACGATACTGTACAGGAAGGCAGTGTGGATACTTTGGCAGCTAAGTATGACGCAGCTCCTGATGCAGCAGTACAAAATGAGCTTGCAGCTCTTAAAGAGAAGTTAGGTCTTCAATAATTGAAGGGCTTAAATGATAAACAACGAGAGGCCTGTTGTTATACTGACGGGCCTCTTCTTATTCTTGCGGGAGCCGGCTCTGGTAAAACCAGAGTAATCACTCACCGTATCGCATATCTGATAGATGAATTGTCTGTTAATCCATATAACATTTTGGCGATTACATTTACCAATAAAGCTGCAAAAGAGATGCGAGAAAGAGTAGACAATATAGTTGGATTTGGTGCAGAAAGCGTTTGGGTAAGCACTTTCCATTCTATGTGTGTAAGAATACTAAGAAAACATATAGAGTGTTTAGGTGGAACAAAGGATTTTACAATCTATGACACAGATGAACAAAAGGTTGTTATAAGAGAGGTGCTTAAGTATTTAAGCCTTGATCCTAAACTTTATCCGGAGAAAGCCATGCTTTCAGCTATATCAAAAGCAAAAGAAGAATATATGTCGCCAGACGATTACGAAAAGGTTCATGCGACCAGCTTTCGTGACCAACAGATAGCCAAAGTATATAGAGAATATCAGAAGAGATTGAAAAGTAACAACGCATTCGATTTTGATGACCTCATATATCAGACTATCTTTTTGTTTGAGACGAATCCGGATGTTCTTGCTGAGTATCAGGAGAGATTCAAATATATTATGGTTGATGAGTATCAGGATACAAATCATACCCAGTTTGTATTGGTTAAGATGCTTGCAGCTAAATACAGAAATCTTTGTGTTGTTGGTGACGATGACCAAAGTATTTATAAATTCCGTGGAGCAAATATATACAATATTCTTAATTTCGAACAGGAATATACAGATGCCAAGGTTGTAAAGCTTGAACAGAACTATCGCTCAACTGCTAATATTCTTAATGCTGCCAATGGTGTCATTGCACATAATGAGGGCAGAAAGGATAAGACCCTTTGGACAAATCAGGAGGACGGAGAACTTATTAAATTCACCAAGTATTCAGATGAGTATGAAGAGGGTAGAGGAATCGTTTCTAAGATTAAATCTATACATAGAGAAAATGTAAGCTTTGATGATATCGCGATTCTTTATCGAACAAATGCCCAATCACGTGTTATAGAAGAAAAACTTATATACGAGAATATTCCATATAAGATTTTTGGAGGTCTTAATTTCTACTCCAGAAAAGAGGTTAAGGATATAGTTTCATATCTTAAGGTTTTGGCTAATCCGAGTGATGACCAGGCAGTTAAGCGTATTATAAATGTACCTAAGCGAGGTATAGGTGACACATCTATTAACAAGGTTGCTGATTTTGCGGTTGACAATGGACTTAATTTTTATGATGCTTTGCTTGATATAGAAGAGGTTCCGGGGATGGCTCGTGCCGCAGATAAAATCAAAGGCTTTACAGAGATAATGGAAGAATTTAGAAGTATGCTTTCTAATCCAGAATATATGCTTAGTGAGGTTTTTGATGCTGTGCTGGATAAAACTGGATACATGGAGCAGCTTGTTGCAGAGGGCACTGATGAGGCAAAAGCTCGTATAGAAAATATAAATGAGCTTAAAAATAAAGTTGTAATGTATGAACAGGAGGCGGAGTATCCAAATCTCACAGAACTTTTAGAGGATATTGCACTTGTTGCAGATACTGACGAGGCTGAGGAAGAAGGTCCATCTGCTAAGGTAACTCTTATGACTTTGCATAGTGCAAAAGGTCTTGAATTCCCATATGTATTTATGTGTGGTATGGAGGAAGGACTTTTTCCTAGCAATATGTCGCTTAATTCTGAGGATCCGGATGCGGTAGAGGAAGAGCGAAGACTTTGCTATGTTGGTATTACTAGAGCGATGAAGGTTCTATATATGTCGGCGGCAACGCAGAGAATGGTTCATGGAACTACTAATTATTCAGACATATCAAGATTTATAAAAGAAATACCAAAGCATTATTTGGAGACAGATGGTGTTATGGTATCCGCTCAGCCAAGAAAGGTAACAAATGCTTTTAGCAATATAGGTTACGGAAGACCAAAGATGGCGCAGAGCGACTATGCCAAAAACAATCCGTATGCGAAAGCTACAGGCAATAACCCATCCGCAAATCCTGGCTTTGGTAAAGCATTTCCTATGGGAGGAGGTGCTTCAGCCAGCTATGAGGTAGGAGATGTGGTAAAGCATTTGAAATTTGGTAAAGGTACAGTTACAAATGTTGTTCCTGCTGGTAGTGACCAGGAAATCACAGTTGATTTTGAAAGAGTTGGAGAAAAGAAGATGTTTGCTTCACTTGTAAAAATGAAAAAACTGTAATAAAATAATAAAGTGTAGTATTTTATATAGGAGGTGAGGGTTTGTATTCTACTTATGGTGCACAGGAGGTGCAAGTTTTTCCTGAAAAACATATTATAAAGTCCAGTGCAAAAGGAGAAACCAATGTTGCAGAGGTTCGTTGGCTTACAGAATTAATTCTTGAGAGCGCATCTTCGTGGAAAGAAACTGGATGGGGCTATGTTGTAGGTATTAGCGATATGGAACCTGTCAATCACGAGGTTAGCAAAGAGCTTGTTGAATTGCATAAAAAAGTAGAAATGGCAGGCTGTAAAGCTATTGCATTTATAGACCCAAATGCTTTTGTTATTTCCATGCAGGCAAAAAATCACCAGAGGAAATCAAAAACGTCAAATAAAGAGAAACATTTTAAGACTGAAGAAGAAGCTTTTGCATGGGTGGAAAAAATTCTGCACAAAAAAACAAAAATTAAAACCAATGAAATATGAAAAAACTGTAAAAAAAACCATATTGCTGTGGAAAAAAAGAATAAGTTATGTTATACTTAATCCACATTATTTAATGTATACAACATGACTATATATGAAAGGGTGGTACGTAATATGAAGAAAATTGATGAGGTAACAGTAATTCAGGAAGACGAGTGCGTAAAAGAAGCTAAAAATGCATTTTTGTCAGTAGCTCTTATTGTTGGTATACTTACAATTATCGTTGGTATCTGCGTAGCAGTTTATAAGTATCTCACACCTGATTATCTTGATGATTTTGATGATTATGATGATGATTTCGATGACAGCTTCTTTGATGAAGATGACGACGAAGTAGAAGACAAAAAAGACGAATAGTCTGTATTACCTTTAAAACATAAACCACAACACTTGTTTAAGTGTTGTGGTTTTTTTGTGTTTCAAAATATAAAGAAAAATTATGTAAACCACAACAATGCCTTATATTTACTGAAAAATGGTGTAAATAATTTACATAAAATGGCTTTTCAAGTGCAAGAGTATATGATATAATCTAATATAACTATGATAAAATAAGCCATAACTATATAGTTGTATGTTTGGCTTTGGACTTATATGAATAATTACAATACTTGTTATAATATTTAGATTATGGAGGACCCCCACATGAAAAAACAAAGAAAGAAGAGAATTATCGCATTGGCGATGACGGGACTGATGGTGCTATCACTGACGCAGAATATATCTTACAACCCTATTGCCAATGAAAATGAGTATGGACAGGTTGTATATGAGGAACTTGCGACAGTTAGTGATGCTGTTTCTGTTGATACAACCACAGAGGCAGAAGGTGGAGAAACAGCTTCGCCTGTTGCATCGGAAGAGTCGGTAGAACTTTATGGCGAGAACGAATCTTCTACGTTGCCGTTCATGGATATTGTATATGGCTTTGAAATCACACCAGGAGATACAAGCTCGGACCCTCTCGAGATGAAAGAAAGCTTTAGTATCAATATGCTTTTTGAACTTCCTAAGGACGCAGTTAAACCTTTGGATTCAAATTACATATATTATTTTGACCTTGCTGAAGTTGCGGTTGAGGAAGGCTTGACAGGTGCTGAAATAGTTGGCTTGATACAGGCTGCAAATACCGGCACACCTCTTGATATTGTAATGGGTAATGAGATTGTTGGTAAATACACTATTGTGGACGGTCTGGTAACTTTGAATTTCTTTGAAGGTATAGAAAAACTTATGAAGGATGAAACTGCATCCAGATTAGGAGAGTTTAAATTTAACTGTAGTCTTGATGAATCCCGGATGAATGATGAGGGTGGAAATTACACATTAATGTTCTCAACAGATACAAGCATAAATCCTGTAGTAACCTATGACAAAAAAACGGTTATAGATGTTGATGTGGATATTGAGAAGACAGCGGGAACATATAATGCTGCTGACAAAACTATGGAATATACCATAACATTGGAAAACACAGGAAACGCCCCTGTTGATAATCTTATCATAACTGATTATATGGGCGAATATCTTACATTGAAAAATATTCCTGCTCCTTCTACTAATAACGGAACAGGGGTTGATGTTACAACTATAGGTGGAAGTAATGATGTTCAATTTACGATAGCTTCTTTGCCTACTGGAACGACAACTCTTACATATACATGTGATGTTTCAGATAAAGCAATGACATATGCAAACAATGCTTCAGGTAACAGCTATGGTCTTGACAATTCAATCAAGGCTGCAGTCAAGAAAAGTGATGCTGATATCAGAGATATTTATATAGGTGATAAAACTACATCACAGAGCACAAGTTTTAGTGTGTATAAAGATATCGCGTCCAAAAGTGTTAGTGTTGCTGACGATGGAAGTACTGTTACATGGACTATCGTTATTAACAGAGGTTCAACAGAGGTAGACTTAGACGGATATGTATTTGCTGATAATATGGATAGTAATTTAACTTTAATAGCTGATAGTGTTACTGTTACATGTTCTAATAATACTGACCCAGCAGCAAATATTGAGGGATTAAAAAATGTGATTTTAGCTGGAGACACTGGAAGTTATACATTCCCAGCAGGTTCTAAAGGTGAATATACTATAACTTATTCGGCAGAGGTTCCTCCTCATGCAGGTATGGCTAGCTATAAAAACGAGGCAACCATGACTAAGGATGGCGTTGTTGATAGAGCACCGGCGACAACCCCAAATATCGGTAGCGAGATATCTGAGAAAATGTATATTGGTACAACAGATATAGCAGACGATGAAGCATCAATACCTGAAAAAGATGCAAATGGAAACCTTATCTTAAAATGGCAGACAACAGTTGCTGTTCCTGAGAGTGCTACACAGTTTGTATATACAGATTATGTTCAGGATACCCTCTGGGAAAATGGATTGGGATTTGTAGATGGAAGTCTCAATTTAACTGCGGTAGATGGGGATGGCAATACTATATCTCTTGCAGAAGGCACAGATTATACAGTTGTATACAATCCTAGTTCGTTATATGACCCTGATAATATGCTTACAGGAACAACCTATAAGATGATTGTTGAGTTTACGTTAGCTGGATTAAATAAGATAAATGCAGATGGCGAAACTGTTGTAACTATGCAATACGAGACAATTGGTAGATATACTGACAGATACAAAAATGACTGGCAGATGTATAAAAACCATTATTCTATAGACGTTGGCTCTACTGAGGAGACAGGTACAGCATCAGTATCTAAAAATTTCGTTGATGAAAAATCGTCTGGTGGAGTTGAGAAAACTGTAGCAGGATATGATGAGAAAAATCACACTATTACATGGAAAATTACAGTTGACCCGGGTGATTCTACTATTGAGGATTTGGAATTAACCGATGTGGTTAACGATATGAAATACTATGGTTATTCTGGTGAGGGCAGAGATTATTCTTATGATGGAAACAATATGTATGCTCTCGTAAAGTATGACTGGGTTTTATATCAGATTAAGATGACTGAAGTAGGAAATTCAGGAACTACAGAACATCCTGTTTATACATATAAGATTAATTTTACTGATGATATGTATATTGAAGAGCTTGGAACTACCTACGGTCAATTAGATGGTGTAGAGAAAAATAAAATAAGTAAACCACTTGAAATTTACTATACTACACAGGTTACAGGCGAATATTTATACTATAACAATTACGGCACAGAGTACACAAACAAGGTTGATGCGACTGGTGTTGATGAGTTAGGTAATGATTATGTGGGAGTAAGCGAGGTGACAACTACTCTTGATACAGAGGTATTGTCGAAGAACTTGATTACACCAGATAACGGTTCTACCTCTGTGCTTGAATACTCTATAAGCATAAATAAGGACGGACTTAATTTAAATCCTAATAAAAATTATTTCATTGTAGAAGATGACTTGCCTGAAAATCTTATATACATGACTGATGGAACAGTTGTCAAAGATAATGATGAAAATGTTTATACCTATGTAAGTTCAGCAGCAGAGGTCGAGGAAGCGGGAACTGATGCCAGAATATATCATGTTTCCTATGAAAACAGTGTATTGAAGTTTACTGTTCCTGATGAGGTGGCATTAAATATTACTTACAAGGTTAATATGCTTACTGACCCTTCAAAAGGTTCAGCTCAGTATATTAATACAGTAAAACTCGAAGAACCGTATGTTGCTCATAGCTCACAGAGTAGCAGTAACGAGAGCAGAAGAGTTTCTTCTTCATCGGCAACTATATCAAGTATATTGTTTAAGGTAGAGAAAATAAGCTCACAGGATGTTACAAAACGTCTTGGTGGTGCGGTATTTACTTTGACAGAGAAGACGTATGATGGAGCTGGCTGGGTGGATACAGGCGTGACATATACAGCTACAACTCAGGCGGGACAGTTGCTTAAAGACTCTGATTTTGTCAGTAGCGCGAGTACACATCCAAAGAAAAATTGTGTTTACGAGCTTAGTGAGACTACGGCTCCAGCCGGATATGAAAAAACAGAACAGGTATATAAATTCATTATACTTGATGATGATGGAACATTGTTGTCTACACTGCCTTCTGATGTTTATCCAATAATGGGTGGTACGACATTTGTATATTCAAATACACCACTTACTACAGTTCCAGCAAATAAGCTTACTATTACAAAGCAGTATTTCCAGTCAAATGGAACAACTCCTGCGACAGTATTGCCTGCTACTGGTGCTGTAATTGAGATATATGACCAGATACTTACATTGGACCAGTGTAAGAGTGGAAGTTATACACCTATTACAGAGGATTCTTATGGTGATGATTTTGTTTATACAGATGTATATAATTCTGCTAATCCGTCTGTAGGACATGTTATTACCTTAGAGATGATACCTGACGGAGAATACACAGTATATGAAAAAACTGCACCGGATGGATATGATGTGCTCGATAGGGTATATAACTTTACAGTTGTTGCTGGAAAAATATCATGGGATTCGGGAACTGCAACATATGAAGAAGCAGTAACTATTGATAATAAAGAGACTTATGATAACAGCATTATAATAAATAAGCGTTATTTTAAGGCGTCTGATACAGTTAATCCTTTAGCTACATATCCTGAGAAAGCAGAGTTTATTTGTACAAATAATGCTACAGGAGCGGAAGTTGAGATTAAGGATGTTTCGGGAAATGTTGGCTTTGAATATATCATAGAGAAGCTTCCTGCCGGAGAGTATACATTGGACGAGAAGGCGTCGGATATATATACAAAGGATTCGGGATTACCATATACTATTGAGGTAGATGAACTTGGCAATATAGATATAACTGATAAGGCGGGTAATTCGATAGACAACTCAACAGGTATAATTTCAAGAGATGTAGAGGTTGATGTTGATAACGTAATAAAGGATAACAGTATTACAGTTAATAAGAAGTACTATAAGGCTAATGGTGATCTGATAACTGATACAACAGGTTTTGATGCTAATACGAATCAGCAGGTTGTTGATTTTGTATTATATAAGAATGACGGTTCAAATTATGTTGAAGTGGTGTCGTCAAATGGTGTGTATGCGGATTATGAAGATACTACAGGAGATACAAGCTGTGAAGATTCTTATACATGGAAGAACCTTGAACCGGGAGATTATAAGATTGTAGAAAAGCTTAAAACTGGAGATACAACATCGTATGAGCCAGTAGCAGATACATATTTTACTGTTGGAACAGATTATAAGATTACAGTTACTAATGGTTCGACAGATGTATATGATGCATCTGTAGATGTAAGCAACAGAATGCTTGCAGATGCTGCATTCCGTTTCTATCTTGCGAAACAGATTAGTGACCAGTCTGGAAATGTTGAATATGTAGATAATACGAATTTTGACTTTGAATTAACTGGTGTTTCAAATGGTACTCCTATAGTATTAACATTTGAATTTAAAACAGATAAACAACGTTGGGAGTCAACTAGTCTTCCTGATGGCTCATACACATTAACCGAGATAAATACAAAATCGGGCTATATAAAAGCACCTGATTTGACGTTTGATGTTGAGGATAGCAAGATTGTTGTATCTTCTATACGTTATGGTACAGAAACCACAAGTCTTGACTACAGCTTTGCGACAGAAGAGACAGCGGGTGGACAGACAGCGATATTTAACCTAGTTAACAGACCACGTGAAAATAGTATTACTATTACTAAGAAATATTATCAGCCAGGTGGTACAGATGTGGTTACAACAGCACCTAATTCGGGAGCGAAATTTTCTCTTTATAAAGTTAGTGGTTCAACTGAGATTCTTGTTAAGGAATTGTTAAGCGTATCATTCTATGTGTTTAGCAAGCTTGAACCAGGAGAATACGTGATAAAAGAGACAGAGGCTCCAGAGGGGTATGGTAAATGTACAGATATAGAGTTTACTGTGAATGCAGATTACACTATAGATATTACTTCGTTAGATAGTGATACTATTACTGTTACGAGGGATGATATAGATAGTAATGATGATATATATACTGTAGGTGCTCAAGTTGAAGCCAAGAACATATTAAGTAATAAGTTTGAGATAACAAAGAAATATACAGATATTAATGGTAATGAAATTACAGGAACAGATAGTGGAGCCTTATTTAGTGCTACAGATTTTGTTTTGCGGAATGAGTTAAATTCAGATGTTTCTGATGATTATATGACTAAAGCTGCTGGTAAAATTACATTTACCAATTTAAAGGATGGTACGTATACTTTAGAAGAAACAGCACCTGATGGTTTTACAGCTGCTTCCGAAATCACATTAGAGGTACAAAATGGTAAAATTACAGTTTCCTATGCGGGAACAAGAACTGATTTTACGAATATTTTCAATAATGGTACTTATGAGGGCAGTGCAACCTTATATAACAGACAAAGTGGTAATGAGCTTACAATAAATAAGACGTATTACAAAGCAGATGGTTCGACTGTTATTCCACTTTCGCAGGTTACAAATAAAGCAAGCTTTAGGATTATAAATACAGCGACAAATGCTTATGTGACTAATTACACATTTAATCCAAATGCAGGAACATATACATTCAAGAATATTCCGAAGGGAGATTATAAGATTGTTGAAACAGTTCCTCTTGGATTTGAGACTATTGCAGATGCAACTTTCAGTGTTGATTTAAATGGAAATATAACATTTACAACAACTCCTAGTGGTTGGGCAACAGATGGAACAGATGGAACAGTGGATGTTGATATCAGCGTTGTTAATAAGATGAAAGCTAACAAGCTTTCGTTGACTAAGGTTTATTATGACATTAACGGTAGAATAAAGACTGTTCCTGTAACTACTGAAATGCGAAACATGTTCAAACTTGTTAATTCAATAACAGGTGTAAAAAGCCAGATGACGTATAATGATACTTATGGCTTATATGAAATTGAAAACCTTATGCCTGGTACCTATGAGGTTGTGGAAGATGTTCCTGCTGGTTATCTTCCTGTATTAGGCAAAATTACTGTTACAGTTGGTCTTGATGCAACTATATCTGCAACTTATACAGGTGGAGATGCTTCGGATTTCCTTATAGTTAATTCGGGAACTCTTGATAAGGCATCTATCGAATTTAAAAATCATGAGGTGACAAACCTTGTGTCAATTACAAAGAGCTATGTGAGTGCTGCAGATAAACCTCTTAGTTTAGAAGGTTTGGAGCAGGAAGAGTATGCAACCTTTAAACTATATAACAATGTAACTTCATCTTATGTGGTTCCGGTTGAAGATACAGACAAGGTAAAGGTTAATAAAGAAACAGGAGTATATACATTTGCAAATCTTGACCCTGGATATTACACAATCAAGGAGACTCCAGGTGTAGGCTTTGAGGATGATGCGTTGGTTATCGAATTTATAGTTACTGATGAGAAGAAGATAACTAGTGTTTCTGGTGCTACAGCCACTTCAAACAGCCATGATTTTGCTAAATATTTCGAGATTGTAAACAAGAGAGAGCCATTTAATAACAGACTTACACTTTCAAAGACATTTATTAATCAGGGTGGAGAGAGTGTTGACGGAGCTGAGTATGATACATTGCTTGATGAAGTTGAATTTGCAATGTACGATGAAGATGGTGCAGAGGTTTCAAGCTTTGCATATGATAGCAATATTGAAGGTTGGACTGTAGAACAGCTTGAACCGGGCGATTATATAATAAAAGAAACTGCATGGCCTGATAATTATGTGCCGGCAGGAGATATAGAGGTTTCGGTTGTTATGACTGCTCCTACAGAGACTGAGATAATTGCAAGATATACTGGAAATCTAACAGAAGATTTAGTTGTAACTCAGGATGCACAGAATTTAGCTGAAATAGAACTTGATTTGGCAAATCACCAAAAGGTTGAAAATTATTTTGCTATAAACAAAAAATATGTGGATGCTTTTGGCAATGTTATAACAGATGAGAGTGTTATTTCAGAATTGATTAAAGACACCGTGTTTGTATTCAAGGCAGAAAACAGCTTGACAGAGACCTATATACCTTATGATGCTACTACAAAACAATTTGTATTAGAGGATATTCAGACTGGTAGATATATTATTAGCGAGGTTGCTCCGGACGGATATATTGCAATAAGTGATATAACGCTTACGGTTGCCACAAATGGTAAGATTACGGTTACTTACGGTGGAGAAGCTTCGGATGTGGTTGTGACAGACAGTGCAGTAGAAGTGAATAAAACAACTGCGGATGTATATAACTACAACGAAAATGCTAACGTAAATATTGGTAAATACGATATAGTTAGCGGAGAAGAATTGCCTGGTGCGGTGCTTACAATTACAGACATGGATGGAAATGTAGTTGATTCGTGGACATCGACAGAGAGTGTTCATAAAGTACCGATTGGCAAGTTTGAAGCTGGTAAAGAGTATACCTTGACAGAGGTAACTGCTCCGTTTGGTTACGAAATAGCTGAGAATATCACATTTAAGCTTGATAATTATGGCAATGTATATATCAAGAGCGAAGATGGAACATTTGAGCTTGTGGATAACAATATTGTTGCGATGATGGATGCTCATAAATATATTAATATCAGCAAAGTTGATTTAACTAATGATAAAGAGCTTCCGGGCGCGAAACTAATTATCAAGGATGCTGAGGGTAATGTTATAGATGAATGGACATCTACCTCAGAGGCTCATAAGATATTGATGAATTTGTTTAAGCCTGACACAGAGTATACGTTGACAGAAATAACAGCACCAGATGGCTATGAGATAGCAGAGAGCATAGTGTTTAAGTTTGATGCAGAGGGAAATATTTATATCAAGGATGCTGATGGTAATTTCAAAAAGCTTGAAGCAGATACGATTGTTATGAAGGATGCTCCAGAATATTTGGATGCTCCGGATACAAGTGACAAAACACCACTTCTTAACGTATTTCTTCTCATGCTTATAAGTCTTCTTGGTATGGCTTTTGTAGCTCTGAAAAGGAGATATGTATAATTAGCTAACAAGATAAAAGCACACTTTCTTTTGAGAGAGTGTGCTTTTTGAGAATTGAAGCTTCAACACGGTGTAATAAATCAAGGAGGAATATGCAGAAATGAAGAAAAAAGTGATTGCGGGAGTTATTATTTTTGTTTTGGTGCTCATAGTAGGTATACTATTAATTAAGGAAAGAAGAGAGAATGTACCTAAGTTGGAGTTGGTGAAGAATTTTGATGTTATGGAGTACAGCGATGTTTCCATAGAGGAGTTGGTACTGAAGGCAGAGAATGCGATAAGCATAGAGATTACGGATGTTGATACTAGAGGCGACTATGATATTTCCGCGGATGGACAGGAAGTTTTCCTTGGCAGTTGCTTTGATGCTCCTTATGAAATTACGATTGAAGCTGTAGGAAAATACGGAGATACCGTAGAAGCGGAAATTACGATTGCTCCCTATCAGGAACCACCAGTTTATGAATAAATAGATGCATTAAAAAAGGAGAAACTAGGTAGACAGCCTGTGTGTAGGTGTGCGTGTGTGATATGTGATTGGGACTGTGAGATATTTGATTTTTGTATGTTCTGTGAGTATAAATCTCTTATGAAAATCTTGAATTTTTATGATAGAGAGGATGGTTGAAATGTATATATCAGAGTATTGTGAAGTTGATTATGAAGAAAAGTATAATGTGGTTTTAGTAAAATGGAAAAAGTTTTGTTGTAATCAAGATTACAGGAAACCGTTAGAATATGCATTAGATATTATTAGGGAACATGAAAACTGTGATTATGTAGCGGATACAAGAAGCGGGTTTGAAAATATTCCTGAAGATACTCAATGGGTAGCAGAATATTTTATGCCTACAGCAGTAGAGTATGGATGTAAATGTATTTATTTTATAATCGATGAAAACAATTCGTTAAAAGAAGAATTAGAAGGACAAGCAAATGATTCTTCAGATAAGATTGAATTTAGATATATTTACAGTTTGGAAGAAATTGAAAAATAGTGTAAAAATAGTGAAAAAATAATGGAAGTTTTCTGTTGATTGGGGTATACTGTTAATAGGATATGTATTTAATAAAGAGGTGATGTTTGTGATAAAAGTTGCATTAAATAATGAAATACTAAAAAGAATATCAGCTATAGATGAAAATCGTTTTTCATTAAGCACAATAGAATTACCACCTGTGACTAAGAATAGATTGCGCAAGAATTCCAAGAAGAAGAGCTCATATGCATCAAATAAGATTGAGGGTAATCCCCTTACGGAAAAACAGGCAGATGAGGTTATTGAGAGAGATGAGCATAAGCATTTTTTGAAACCTGAGCAAGAAATTAGAAATTATTTTCTGGCATTGAATCTTCTTGAGGAAAAGCTGAAGAAAAAAGAAGCTTTTTCAAAAGATATGATACTTGAAGTGCAGGCGTTGGTTGAAAAGGGGGCATCAAAAGAAAAAATTGGTCTTAGAGGCCCTATGCCTCCAGGTGTACTTTTTGCAGTTTATGATGCAACTACAGGTGCACCGGATTATATTCCCCCCGAATATTCAGATATACCTAATTTGCTAGAGGAATTAGTTGATTATGTAAATACGACGGATGATCATCCACTTATTGTTGCAGCGATAGTTCATTATCAATTAGTTACCATTCACCCATTTGAAGATGGAAATGGACGAACAGCTAGACTTATGTCGGGATATATTTTAGATTTATATGGTTATGGATTTAATGGAATAGGTTCTTTAGAAGAATATTTTGCTTATGATTCTGATGAGTATTATGAATCGCTTCAAATGGGCCTTCCGGTACTATATTATTCAGGTAGAGAAAATCCTCCACATCCAGAGATTTGGATCAATTATTTCCTGCGTATGGTTGAATTGTATTCAAAAAAGGTATGCGAATTGTCAAAAGGAGCCCAAGAGGATGATATAGATGGAGGATTATCCTATTTGAATAAAAAAGAGAAAGATTTGTTGGGATTTCTTTTAGAGAGAAGAATGTTTGAATTTACACCAATAGATGTAAGTAAGATGATTGGTGTTACAAATAAAACAATTATCAATAGGTGTGCTAAACTTACTAGTAATGGCTTTTTAATTCCCCATATTGTAAGAGAAAGAATACGTTCCTACTCTTTAAGTGAATTTGCAAAGCGCAATGAAAAGGATATTCTTTCAAAGATTGGAAGAGATAATGGTTGTAAGTAAAGCTCTTGAGTGTTGGACACTTTTTTTGCACTTCAAGAGCTTTTATTATGTAGAAAAATGCAAAATAATAGTGCAAATAAGGAGAGTGTGGGTAACAGGTACAGTTCCTGTGTATATAAGATTTTGCGAGAGGATACGAGAGTGGGATTGAGAGAAACTTGATTTTTGTATGCTCTGTGAGTATAATTCACTTATGAAAATTTGAAAGTTTGCTCACATTATAAAACTCTACAGCGTGGATTGCTGTAGAGTTTTTTGATATCTAGCGATATTTGAGATATTCCAAAAATTTTTTCACTGCGAGCGAAGCAGTTTTTCTGCTTCTTAGTGCAAGACCAATATCACGATATGCAGGAACATTTAGCTCTTTTGTCAGGATTTTATAAGGTACACGTTTCAATATTAATTCAGGTAATATGGCGATTCCAAGACCACTTTCAACCATTGACATAACGGCGTAATCATCCCATGTTGTAAATTTTACATTTGGCTTGAGATTGTTTCGTTCAAATATTTCGGATATTTCTGCTTTTGCTCCTTTTTCAAGCAACATAAATGGTTCATCACAAAGTGCAGAAACCGGAAATTTATCAACATCTTTTAGAACATGATTTTCAGGAATGATTGCCATAAGCTTATCCTGATGCAAAAAAATGGTTTCAAATTCCTGGTGAGTCGGTAATCTTAAAAAACCACAATCGACTCTGCCTGTATGAATCCATTCTTCAATTTCAGTGTAATCACCTAACAGAAGCTCATAGTCAATGTTAGGATAATCTTTTTGAAATTCTTTAATGATATTTGGAAGCCAATGTGTCGCAACACTGGAAAATGTACCAATGCGAATTAAGCCGGAGTCGAGTCCATTGATTTCATCTATTTGCATTTGGAGTTTATCAAATTCAGCACAAAGGTTTAGTGCATATGGTAATAGCTTCATACCATCGCTTGTAGGTTTGATGCCATATTTACTTCGTTCAAGAAGTGTAATATTCCATTCCTTTTCAAGATCTGCAATCATTCGGCTGACACCGGATTG
>JAZSEO010000079.1:0-12910 GCA_045531735.1 Wujia sp.
ACTATGACAACAAAAACAGATGAACTTAATTTTCTTTTACCTTTGGAATATCTTGATAAATTAAAAGAAAAACCAATTGAAAAAAGTACTCGGATTGGTGATAAAAATTATATTATTGAAGTATATATTGACAATAATATAGATTGTTTACGTATGAACATAAGGGTTATGAATTAAAAGGAGGAAAAGAAGATTATGAAAGTTACTTTAACAACAAAGGAATTTGATAACATTTTAGCAAAGAACAAAAACCATTCAGTTGAAAATTATGCAGGCAAGAAATTAGAGACATTAGTTATAAAGCCGAATGTAAGAGAACAATCTATTACATTAGAATTTGACGTTACCTTCGTTAATGAAAATTATGATGCAACATTACAGACACTTGCTAGACAGAACAACAATTTACAGACTAAACTTGACCGTGTTATCAATATGTATAATACGCTTGAAGCAAAATGTGATTGGCTTGAAAATGAGAACGTAAGACTTGAACTTGAAAATGGAGCATTAAGGTCGGTTTCCACGGAAGCATTGGAAGAGCAATTATCTGATCAAAAAGAAGAGACTGATTACTGGTGGCATAAGTACAATGAGTTAAGAAATAGCGTTAAGGCTCTTATAGAAAAGTATGAAGGACACAATTATACAGATTGTGACGATTGTAAATAATAGAAAAAGCCCCTAAATAGGGGCTTTTCTTATGGCTAAATATATATGCCTTGTGCTAACATCTGCTCTACTTTAGCCTTTTCAGCATCTGTAGCACCACTACAATTTAACTTAACACTTTCGACCTGTAAGAAGCCACTAAAACTTCCTACTGTACCACTTGCGTTAGTTCTGCGTCCTTCCAAGGTCATAAGATTGCTTGTTTCTTCTGTCTCAATAATACTGAAGATAACATATACATAATTCGGTAAGTACTGATTTATCATACTTGTACTAGCACCCTTTGTAGTATTAAAGTTACTAAGAGCATTTTGCGACAAATTAAATATACTCTTCTCATAGCCTATAAGTCCTTCTGCTGCACCGATAGGGTTCTTTGTAGCAACATTACCAACAGCATTAACAGCACTTGTTCCTAACTCTGTAAGGTTCTGTATCTGGCTAGCAGTAAACGAGGCATAATCGCTCAAAGAAATAGGTAACTGAACGCCCATACTTCCGTTGAAATAATCCACCAACACACCGTCAGCAAATAAGCATGCAATACAACCACCTGTAAGAACGTCTACATAATATCTTATGCTTAAAGTCTTACCAACATACTTATTCATTTTAAGTTCCTGTAAGCCGATAAATGGAAGCCAGATAGCAAGGCTACAATAAGGCTCATAGTTACGATAATCTCCGTTAGGAAAACTCTCTAATATCTGAATACTACCGATATCCACATAACCATTAAAGTTCGATAATTCTTTAACAGATACATTCTGTAACTCATATCCACCAAACCATATACTGCCTGCTGTACCCCAATTCCTGAAGCAAGTAGTGAGATCAAACGGGAAAAATGTCATACCTGCCACGGCGTTTATCGGGTTCTCTCCATACATCTCGACGCCACGCTTGATATCTTCCCATATACCACCACTTTGTGTATCAAACAACTGTGCTGATATTGCTCTTATATCATTTCGGTCACATAGGTATATTCTTTGGAAGCCACTTGCTAAATAAGTAGTAGCCATTTCAGTACTGGTTTCTGCAGTACCTGTTTCATTAGTAGCATCGTAATAAAATGATTTATCACCATAGTCTTCAGCCAAAAACGGGCTACCGTCATCAGCAAGGGCATCACTTGCAAATAATAACATATTACCGCCGTGATTTTTATCATAAACAAGCCATCTTAACTCATCAGTTCTCTTATAGAAAAGATATTCCCAAGGTAACTCTAATACTTCACTTGCTGTCTCAGCAGTAACCATAGTCCACGTATTACCACCATCTGTACTATATCTGTACTGTTTAATATCACCATATACCCTTATCTTGGCTCTTAATTCGTTACCTACTCTATTCTTAACCAAACTAACTCTTGGCTCTGTATAAACAATATTAGGGGCTACCCAAACTTGTAAATATCTACTTTCAACAAAGGTCTCTTCGGTTGTTTCATCAATATCCCAATAACCCCTATATACATCACAATACATATTATACTGTTTAGTACCTTCAGTAACACTAGGTGCTATATAGTTATTAGCAAAAACAGCATAACCATTACTTATATATTCTGAAAATCTTGTTAAATCACCGTCAGTAGTATAAGCAAGTACCTTTTGATTAATTTCTGTATTATGCTGTGAGTAGTAAGTATTATCAAAAATTAATACTGGTATATTAGTATCAATTTCATCAATTCTTGGCGTACTCTCGTAATATAACGGGGTATAAACAACATTAAAGATATCCCAATATTCTCTATTACCTGTACGACTTGGACCAGTTAAATAAGGTGGTGTTCTTAATTCATTATTTAATAAATTTCCAATAGCACGGTTATACTGTGGATTAACTGTATCTTCTATAGCCAACGCATCAAAACCTATCTTAGTATTAACAGCACCATCATTACCTTGGCTAAGTTCATAAGTTTCGCTATGTAAATAACCACCACTACTATTGATTTTCATTTTACCCCAATAGTCATTTAAACCATAGTTAGCGTTGCCATAATAACCATCCGGACCCCACCAACCATAATAATCTTGGTTCTTCTCACCTACCTGTCTAAGATTACCAAAAGTATACTCGTTACTTTCATCAGTAACAATAGTTGTCATAATAATAGGGTAGTATTTATCCTGTGTTTCATATCTTCGCTCAAAAGTCATTTCATAGTCCATAACATATTCTACGTTAGAGTTTACAAAAGCGTGTTTAACATTATAGTGAGCGTCTTCAAGTGCTGGACCATTATCACCTTGTACGCCACTATCACCACTAAATTTATCTACTGCATAATAATCACGGTTTTCGTGAAAATGTATTTCGTTGTCATAAACTAACTGTCTTAAAGTTGCCATAATTAAATCGCTCCTTTTCCACTTACTATTAAAACATAATTGTTTTGATTGCTAGGGGTAAATGCTGCACCCACTCTTCTGTAAACAAAAGTAGGTTTCTGCTTTTTAAATACCCTGTCATCTTCAATTCTTACATCAGGCTTACTGCTTGACCTATAAGCAATACATGGACTTGTCTTTATACTATTCCAAAAACTGCTTAATGGATCGCTTTCACCTGTTATACGCATAAACACGCCATTTTCAACTTCAACTCTTATATGATAATATCTGTTTAAATCAGCGATATACATATAATTAGCAGTTAAAAGACTGTCATTTCTAGCCATCTTAAAACTTGCACTATCAATAGCAAAATTTTCAGTTGTATCAACATTAGCAGTACCTAGTGTGGTTAAGTTTTTCTTAACCACATTGTCAGTACTACTATTATTATAAAAGGTTGCAACAAAACTCATATTATCACTCCTTCACATATTTACTAGAACAATAGCCCTGTGTACCGTCAAATTCTACAAAAAGCCATCCTTCAGTAGGTCTTGCAATTATCTTAACTTTACTGCCGTTAGGCATCTTTTTAAGTATCTGTCCTTTTGTACTAGGCTCACTCCTTAACATTAAATTACTGCCCTTTGTTGTAACAATTCCGTAACATTTCTTTGGCTCTTCGACGGTCTCCATAATTCTGTCAATATCAACGTTACCGTTTATACCTGCAACTTTACCTGTGCTACTGTACTGCCATATATGTGGTTTGTACTTTGCAACTTTTTCAGCGTCTTCGGTATATCTTGCAATCCACAATTTATAGGATTTCAAATTACCAAACTTATTATCAAGATAGTCAGGGTTAGCATATAAGCCACAATCATAGCCATTACCCTTCACACCTTCAATAAAGGCTTTAACCCACGCTGTGCGCTCCTGTACTGATAACTGTCTTCCGACATACTTATCGCTGTCGTACTCATAATCAGCCCAAACACCCATTTCTAAACTATCTTTCCAATTATTCAAAACTGCGTGAGCCATTTTAATATTGCCTAAAATATCGTTGCTTGTTTTAGCATAGATAAACCAATATGCACCAACTTTAAGACCTGCATTAAGGGCTTTTCTTATGTTATCATCAAACTTGCTGTCTTTGGTAGATTTACCATAGCCTGCTCTTATGATAACAAAGTCATAGCCATCTGCCTTTACCTTATTAAAATCAATACTACCGTTATGCTTACTAACATCAATGCCAATCATAATATATGCACCCCATTTCTCTTATAATATAACCAAATATAAGTTTGTAGAAATTCCAATTCTGTCTCAACTTATATTCACTTTCAATAAGTTCAGTAGATTTTGTAACGCCGATATTACCTGTCCTGCGCTCTGTATCAATATGCTGATTTTCATCAAAAGTATCTTTATGTGCGCCTTCTATATGGCTATCATTATATGCCAATTTATCTACTGTGTCAAAGACTCTGTCTTCATCATGTTCAGCAGTAAAAGCACCATATTCGTTAGTACCCTTACTAGTCTCTTTACTTAAACCATCAGGATAAGCGGTATTAAACTGTGTGCTTGTATCAGTATGTGTAGGATTAAAATCTTCACTATGCCTTGCACCATAGTCCAATTCCTGTGACTGTTTGCCCCACTGGTCTTGATTAGTCTTCTGTGCATAATTGTCTTCTTTATGAGTAGCACCATAAGTTGTTTCTACTGTACCGTCTACATTCCATAAAGGCTCATAATCTTTCAGACTTGCACTATACATTTTAGCCCAGTCCTTCATATGAGTAAAGACAATGGCATTTATATCAAAAGTCCATTCAATAGCAATATCAGATATAACGGCTGTCTTATCAACTTCTATACCTTTATCACCGTGCAACTTAACAATATAACGGTCATAATAAGCATAATTACTCACATAATCTGTGATAAAATTACCTATCAGGTATTCTCCCTGTGGATAACTTGCCGCTAAATCACTTGTCATCATCAGCGGTTGATTCAGGCTCTTCTTCTGATTGTAAATCTCCCTGATCGTTACTGTCTTCTTGTTCCACATTTTCTTCTCCTTTCTCTTCCATAAGTTCGAACTCACCGTTTTCAATATCTTCTTCGGTTGGTTCATCCCAAAAGATAGGGTTTCTCACTACTTCGATATCAATACCGTTTTCCTGCATTTCTTTACAAAAGTCTTCTCTTGCTTGGAACATAGTTAAGAAATACAAAGTAGAATAATCACCAAAACTATCTAATTCCATTGAGTTAACCTGTGCCTTTTTCTCTTTGGTTTCAACATCAATACCGAAACCGTTACAAAAACGCTTTATCAACTCTTCGTGGAAATTATCGAGTGTAGATAATCTGTCAAGTGTTGAGTTATCACAAATATCAAGCGTCTTAACATCATCGAGTATATCAGTAGAAATTGTAACAGGACAACCTGCTCTTCTTTGAGCAAAAAGGTTATCAACTTCTTTTCTCTGATTATCGTCAATACCTGTTAGTGCTGGTATATTACGACTATTCATAAGTTGGTGATAAATAGATATATCTGTTTCCTGTAATGTATCTGCAAAATATCTTATAAAAACATTGTCGGTAGAATATAAAAGGTTATTACCACAAACAACCACTTCTTTGTGGTTTTTCAAAACATAACATTCTTTATCTGTGGTAGATAATGTATGACAAACATATTCGGTATAATCACCGTCATCATCTAAAATATTATTAAATCTGCCGATAACCCATTTATTCTTTTTAAGGTCATAACCGAAACTTCCGTTTATATGTAAAAACAACTCTGCTTTCTTTAACATCTTGAAACCTTCAGGTGTTTTCCAATTAAATAAAATATTCAGCAAATTATACATTCTCATACGATAAGAATAAGCGTCAATATAAATGTTATCGTCGCTCTTCGTATCTTTTTTAGATTTTATATAATCAAAAATATTTTCCATAATTCGCTCCTTAAAAAAATAAAGGGGTAGGGTTATACCCCACCCCTTATAATCACTCATCAATCAAGTGTAAAGATAACTGCTACATTTCTTGTATCAATCCAGAAATCATCTGCCATGTGCATAAAGTATGTGGTAAATAACTCTTCTGGCATAAACTTTGAGGTTGTAGTGTTAAGACGGCTTGTAATACCTGCACCGTACTTATCCATACAAATTGCAATTACATTATTTACAACTGTAGGATCACCACCTTCGGTAGTAGGTGCTTCCTTAACCTGATCGTGAACAGATGTTGATGCAATGTATGGTAACAATGCTGTTGAACTGTTCTGCCAATTATCAATCTCATATATGTTGTTGAGTTTCAGATAATCAGGGTTATATGTGCCTGATTTAATGAAATCAAACATTGTAGCAATCTCTTCAAGGATGATAGTGTTAACATCTTCCTTGCGGCAAAATGTTTCAACGCCTTCATTATACTTGTCTTTGCTATAAGACTTGAACTGCTTTGGCATTCTTAAAATTGATTTAAGAACGAACATCTTGAAATCAAGGTTGGAGTTGATAGCCGCTGTACCGTCTGCGATATAGTCGTCATCACCTTCCTGTAAACCGTGAGTTGTGTTATAAAGAGTAGCAAGACCGATTTTTCTTGTAGAAGATGCGTTGATAATAATCTTCTGTAAGATAGCCTTTGCAAGGTCTCTGTTATAACTTGCAATAGAGTTGAGCGCAAGTAACTGAACTTTAGCCTTGAACTGTTCAATAGATGAACTGTCCTTGAAAGTTTTCTTTAACTGCTCGTCTGATAAACTATACTTTAACTTGTAAGTAGCCATTTTTGTATAGAATTTATTATCAAACTCTGTATTGTAAAACTTACCGTCTGTATAGTCAGGTGCATTTGGATCGCTGTTAGCGTCTGCAAGTGCATAAACATGGCTGTCGTGTGCTAACATTCTTGTCTTTGTTGAAGCAAGTGCAAAACCTGCGCCAAATTCCTGTCCGTCTCTGTAGAGACCAAAAGT
Source organism: Wujia sp. (assembly GCA_045531735.1). Classification (GTDB taxonomy): domain Bacteria; phylum Bacillota; class Clostridia; order Lachnospirales; family Lachnospiraceae; genus Coprococcus_C. The sequence continues at coordinate 7,051 of JAZSEO010000079.1, forward strand.
ATCGTCTTCAAACTTTCTATCATTGATAAACTTCTGAATAAATTCACCAATGAAATCTTCTGCGATACCTCTTAACTGTTCAATTGTTAAGTCTTCAAACTTAATACCTTCATCAACAAGGTTAGGGTCACCTGCAATAGTAGAAGCCTGTCCTAACTCGTTAGGTGCTAAAATCTCGTTGATATCTTCTGAAATCTGATTTACTGCCATAATTTTATTCTCCTTTCATTAAATGCAATAAAAATTAAACATATATTCGCTGTCAAGTTCCGTACTTGCTACTGGGCTTCTTACTCCTTCAACAAGTTTTTCAAGTAAAAAGTAGTTTTGATTAATACGGGTTAAGAAATAACCTGTTTTTCCTGCCGGTGCCATTCCACCAAACGGGTTAGGTATAATGCTTATAATTACTTTACCTGTAAGTCTTGTATTAGAAGCAACAATACTAGACATATCAATTAAGCCGTTCTCGTCTGTTGTTATTCCATAAAGGTTAACAGAAACTCTATCAATAACATTACCTATTAACTGTTCAATGCTTGTCGGTGTCCAATAAAGTAAGTTAAACTCTCCAACTGGGTCATTAGCATAATTACTATTTGCTGTATAATACTTTGTATCATACTCAATAGTCGTAAATCTTTGATAATTCGTTGCAGTTGTATCATAACTGTTAACGGATGCAGCCTGCCAATGTTCAGGATTCCAACTTTCAGGGGTCTGTGGTGCTAAAAAGGTATTACGGTATAATACTCCGTCATATACAACATACTGTCCGTAAGAATAGGCAACTGTCTCATCATATACACCAACTTCATCCCACATCTCTGGTTTAAAAGCACCTGCTCTTGTCGGAACCTGTGCGCTTGCCTTATATAAATCACCGTTATAAATAACTAAATCACCAACTGGGTATGGTGTCGTTCTTTCAGGATCATACTCGTCAGCAATAGCATCTAAATCAATTTTAGTACCGCCATGCTGTTTAGCAATTTTAATAGTTTCCTTTTTATAGTCAACTAACTCTAAAACTGAACCAATAGCCATAAATTATTTCTCCTTTCTGTCGCTGTCTATCATATCACATAACTTTGTTAGAGCGACTGTATTGTTTTTAATTGCATCTGTGGTTTCTTTGTGGTCTTCCCTGTAACTCTTAAAAAGTGTAATTAACGCCCAAAAAAGACCGCCACATACTACAATCGGGAAAAGACCGTTACTTATTAATTGCATTACAATATCTGTCCATTCCATAAGCAACCCTCCTTTCACATTCTAATATACTACAACATAAAAAGGCTGTCAAGTACTTTTACTTGACAACCTCTCTTTTAGATATTCTTTATAAAGTCTTCTACAATAGCACCAATTTGATTATTCAGATAATACCAACGGTTACCTTTTCTCAACTTGTTTAATGTGTTCAATGCCTTGCCCACTCTATCACTTAATGAGTAGTTTCCGAAACCGTATATTTCATTTATCTTTATCGGCTCTACCGTCATTATAATGCTGTCTGTTTCCTCTGGCTCACTTGCCCAATGTAGAAAAGCAAAATAACCATAATCTTTGTGATTAAATAACTCTACTCGTATATACCGGCCTCTGTGGTGTATAAATATTCTGCTTGACTTTCGCTTACCTTCTCTCAACATATTAACATCAGGTATCTGTGGGTAGTTAGTCTGCGCCCAAACTTGCGTACCGTTGAACTGTGCCATTTCAGGCGTATTAAAACCAAAAAACTTAATTTTATTACTTTTTATTTCTTCCTTCTTGTTATCGTTTAGATCGATCAGTTTACAAAATACGCTTGTACCTAATTCTGTCTGTGCGCTGAACTCACTACCGAACGATATCATATTTCTTACCTGTTCTGTTATAGTAAAATCATCCCACCAATGGCTGTATTCATCTGTGTTGTTACCTAACATTAAAACATGAACATTGTTTCGTCTCTGCTTACTTCCAACCCTGCCTATGGTAGATATGTTATTCATAAACTCTGTCATCTGCCTGTATGTTGGTCTTTCACTATCCAAAAATTCGTCAAGAACGATATAATCACCTAACGGTGAGTTGTACGAACTCTTGTACTTGCGCCAATTTTCATTACTATGTAACGCACAAATTGTATCACCTGTTAAATCGGTGTTACCGTCATCATCAATGTGAACTAACCTAAAACATTTCTGCTGTGGTTTATATTCAACGGCATTATATACGCCGTAAATCTTTTGTATGTAATTGCAAAACTTATCAGGCAACTTCTCAACCGTTGAAAATAACTCTTCAACCGAACTTCTTGCGATCTGTTTTTCATCATTTCGCAAGTATTCAATTTTAGTACCGTAAAGTCTGTTGAGTACCATTCCTAAAATGAGTGCCTGTGTTGTCTTACCTGCATTCTCTCTAATACTCAGATATATGTTGTATTCGTGAGTAAAAAACTTATCAAGGTCTATCTTAAAATACTCTTTTGGTATGTCTAACTTTTTGATAAACTTCTTTACATCTTCCACAACGATATAACTCACATATTGTTTGACTATCTGTTTTGGTTTATTCATTCAACTACTCCCTTCATAAAACCTGCACCATTTGACCTGTCTTCGTGTATATTCAATAAATACTTATGAAAATCAGCGGTCTTACCTAACGTATAAGAACATTTTTCAATGTTGATATATGACCACTCTTCAACTTCTGCCGTAACTCCGTTATAATCGGTCAAGGTTGTCTTAAAGTGATCTGTTTGGTGATAACAATGTGTTGCGGTTGTCCTTCCGCTGTAATCTTCTCCCCATTCAAAACCGTCTCTAAATAATTCAAGCGGTGATATTCCTAACCTATAAGCAATAGCCTGTATAAAGTGAACTCCCTTTTTGCTGCAACCTGCAACTGTGGTCTCAAAAGTTCCGTCTTCATATTCCACCATATACTTCTTCGCTCCCTGCGTGATAAAACGCTTATATGGGTGTTCATAATCGAAAACGCCAAGTGGCTTTTCTTTGCCCTTTACTGTCTTTGGGGCTAACCTTTCAACTGGTATCTTATAATATTCAAGGCACTTCTTACCTTCTTCTATTATATTCTTATTATACTCTTCTATCAAGTCTTTGTACTTCTCACCGTTCATAAACTTAATACTATCGGTATCGCAATAAACCACGTCTTCGCCTATCTGATAAACCATTTTCAAAAGGTTGTATCTTGCCCTTGCTGAAATCCAAACGCCCCAACTATAAACTAAAAAGGTTGAAAAACTGTTTGCATAATCGTCTAACTGTTCAAGTGGCGTTTTGTCCATTTTCTCAACAAAATCGTCATCTGCCTTTGACCATTCAATCAGCGTGTGTATAATATCACTTACGCTCATTCCGTACAAACTATTGAGGTCTTCCTTACCACGCATATAGTCTTCTTCTTTTCCTGCCACGCCCTTTAATGTGGTCTTCGCTCCGTAATAATCAAGCATACATTCAATAAAGGCTTTTGGTAAATACTTATAACGTGAACACCAAACGCTCTCAATCTTAATCTCACTCATTTTATAATATTTTCTTATAAGTATATAATCAAGGTCTGTGACTGTCATCTTTATAACCTTCGCCTTATACACCTTACCATTATCAACTTTTACGTTGCTCTTTGTATTATATTCAGGGTAAATCTTGCTTGTTGATATAATACTGTGATCTGTTTCACGTGAAACATCTTTTGCTATAAAAGTTATAATCATAGCATAATCGCCACGCTTTATAGCATTATTAACATCTTTGAGAGTTGGGCTTTTCATTTCCCACCACTTGCCCATTGGCATTTTAGATAAAAATGTTGCCGGGTACGAACTTGTAAAATCTATGCAAGTTAAATCTTCAACTATTTCATCAACATAGCGTGAGTTAGCGTGAGTATAACCGCCCATATATGCACCTTTAATACCTTTATCGGGGTTACCTTTTAATAACTCGTAAACCTTCTCATTCGGGTGCAAATCTTTAATATGAAAATTATAATACTTGTCTTGGCTAAAACAATAATTACGTGTTCTCTGTCTTACAAAACCTGTCTTGGTTAAAGGGAACTTATAAATATCCTTATATTCTTCTTTTAACTTATAAAGATAAAACTGTGGAACATATACATCACGGAAACAATAGTGCATTTCCTTGTCTTTTATTTCGGTTAAAAAATGTCTTGGCTTTTCATAGTCTAAATCGCCAACTAACTTTTTAACGGGCGCATCAAAACTTGCTAAACCTTTGTTTGTCATCATATAGGTGCATCTAAATTCAAAGCCCCTTTTATCTATTGCGTATAAAGGATGACCTTTGTCTTTAAGAAAAGACTGTATAAAATTGAAAATAGGATTAGATATAAACCAACCGAACTCATAGGCTAAATTGTGTATAAATATAATAGCCTTCCTGCTATCGCCTAAATCCCACTCTTTACTTATCTTGGTTAAAGTGTCACCTAACTCTTGCCATGTTCTACCGTAAATATACTCATTATCTATTGATAACATCCAGATATACATAGTACCGAACTTTCGTTCACCTTTTGAAAAACTCGTTGCTTCAATATCAAGTATAATAATATTGTTAGCAACTTCTTCTGTTGACTTATCGTGTAACCTTCTTAAAGTGTTAGGCTTTTCAAATTCAGGTATATTTAATAAACTAAAATGCTTAAACTCTTTACCGTCAAAATGATAAACTTGTTTCATATTCCACCTCAATATTTCCAGTCTATTTCGTCCGCTTTTTCATATCTCATATTATAAACGCTATCAACTAAATCTTCTATCTTCTGTTTGTTCTCTTCGTCATTAACTTTGTCTGATAATGATTTTAACCACTCTTCGGTGGCGTTTTTACCGTACATAAAAGTGTGAGCAACTACCGCTATAACCACTTTATCACTATCTTCGTATGAAACTTCAAACAACTGATTATAGTTTTCAAATAAATTCTTGTACTGATTAAAAGTAAATCGTCTTCTGTTTATATCATTGTTGTGAGTGAAACTCTCATATCTTTTTCTTAATACCTTGTTATACTTGTTAACTGTTCCTGTTTCACTATCCAAAAACTTGTTTATACTTTTCATAGTGTCTCTCTTCTCTTTTGGGGATAACTTGCTATAATCAGGGTATTCGTTTAACCATATTGTCCTGTTACCTCTTTGTAACTTTGTTTCCTTATGTGGTCTGTTTTCAAGAAACTCTTGCGTCATTGTGAAACTTGGACTCTCAACATCTTTAATAGCAAACTCTCTTAACCTTGCGTTTGCTTGTCTTAAATTTTCAATGTTCGGGTGCTTGCTTGCATTCCACCTTTGGTTTACTGTCTTTGACTTTTGATAACTACTCTTTTTATCTGCCATAAATTCTGTCTCCTTCCTCTAACATCATTGTAACTAATTCATCTGGTCTTTCCGTGATATACGGTAACCAATGACAATGCCTAAACTCATATTCAATTCTATCGGCTTTATCACGGTCGTTCTTTTTAATAGCCTTGCAATAATCTACAACAAACGACCTGCACATCTCAATAATCAAACCTTCACACGGATCGTCATAATTATATGTTTCACTTGTACCTGCATATGCCATGGCTTATCTCCTTTCATCTTTACTATCTTAATTATAATACTTTTGGAAAATTACGCAAGTGTTTTTTGCAAATTTATAAATATTTTATAATTTATCAATTGAGCAACTATTCAACTGTTCCCTGCAAGGTGTTCGAACAAATGTTCGGGGCAGATCCGGTGGACGGAAATGTTTCACGTGGAACATATGGGGAGAAAAAAATGGGCAGAAAAAAAATAAAAATTATATATTATCTTT
>JAZSEO010000073.1:0-2812 GCA_045531735.1 Wujia sp.
ATCATAATGGGGAATGTTTTTTTCAAGAATATTATTCTGATGTAATTTACAAAGTGACTTCTGATGTTGATATCCCATATTTAACTATAGATCTAGGAAAATATGCTTTACCATTGGAATATTATGCGTCCGCTGGTTTGTATAATAAAAATGCTGATGATTATATAATTCCTCAAAGAAATTTGATTGTTGATAACTTCTTATTCTACAGATACTTCTATAATAGAAAGATGTATATGGATGTATGGAATATCAATAAGGGGCTTTTGATATCCAGAACTATTTTTAAGAATGAGTCAGATCCGTGTGGATTTAAAATTACAGTTAATGGTGTAGAGGTACATTGCTGGCCAGAATTTGCTGTAGATGATGAAATATATTGTAGAATATTACCAAATGAAGCAGAGAAAGTTTCTAAAGATTATTCAGATGAAAATAATCCTATGTTGATAAAACTTACACCAAAAGACAGGTAATTGGCAGTTTTCTTTTTGGATAGGAGGCAATGAATTCCCAATAATAGGCGCAACTATCAGGTTAAAACCCTCTCTGAATAAGTAGGATACAGTGACTTACCTATATGATGAGTATCCTAATATTTTTGATTTTCCGAGTATAGTCGGAAGCGTGTTTGTTAAAATGTAATATCTGATAGCAATCTTAAGTAAGATTATTGTTATCTTTGTTAGATGGAATAAAAGGAGGTTGTATATGTTATATCCGATTGGAGTACAAAGTTTTGCAGAAGTAAGGGAGCGAAATAATGTGTATGTAGATAAGACTCGTCTAATGCATAAACTTATTTCTCAAGGGAAGTATTATTTCCTTAGCAGACCAAGGCGATTTGGCAAAAGTCTCCTTATATCCACAATGGAGGCATATTTCAGTGGAAGAAAAGATTTGTTTCAAGGTTTGGCAATTGATACACTGGAAACAGAATGGAAGGAATACCCTGTTCTTCATTTTGACCTTAATGCAAAGAAGTTCGATACGTCAGAGGACTTATATGACTTGGTTGGGCGGCAACTTGAGCGCTATGAGGATAAGTATAAAACGGAAGCCGTTGATAAAAGTCTGGATGGCAGATTCTATAACTTGATTATGACAATAGCCGAAGTAACAGGCAATCAGGTAGTCATTCTAGTGGATGAATATGATAAACCGCTTCTGCAGACGATTGGAAATGTGGATCTTCAGAATATATATCGTGAGGCCTTGAAAGCTTTTTATGGTGTTATAAAAAGTTGTGATAGTCAAATTAGATTTGCGTTTCTTACAGGAGTTACAAAGTTTGGGAAAGTAAGTGTCTTCAGTGATTTAAATAATTTGGATGACATATCTATGGATCCTGCATATTATGATATATGCGGAATATCTGAACAGGAACTTTGCCAGTATTTTGATAATGTGATAGACACACTGGCTAAAGAAAATAAGTTAACAAAAGAACAGGCTTATGAGCGCTTACATAGTGAGTATGATGGATATCATTTTTGCGATAATGTTTTAGGAATATATAATCCATTTAGCGTATTGTCAACATTGAGGAAAAATCGTTTTGGAAACTACTGGTTTGAGACAGGAACTCCGACTTATCTGGTTGAACTTCTCAAAAGATCAGATTTCCAATTAGACAAGATAGACGGATACAAGACTGGTAAGGATGTGCTAAATGGTATAGATCCCGATAGTCCTATTGCTATGATATACCAAAGCGGATATGTGACTATTAAGGATTATGATAGTGAGTTTGATTTGGTAACGGTAGGCTTCCCTAATAAAGAGGTTGAAAGGGGGTTCCTACTCTTTCTTTTGCCGTTTTATACCAGTTTAAAGAAAGAAGACTCGAACTTCTTTGTTTCAAGGGTTGTACAGGCATTGAAGACTGGGAATGCAGAGGAGTTCATGATATATATGAAATCCCTATTTGCAGGGTACCCGTATGATCTGATAAAAGATTCAGAGAATCATTATCAGAATGTAGTATATCTTACCCTGAAACTAATGTCGGTATATATGGTTGATGCAGAATATCGTACATGCGATGGCAGAATTGATCTTCTATTTAGAACCGATAAATACATCTATCTTATGGAGTTTAAATACAATGGTTCAGCGCAGGAGGCAATGGCTCAGATAGAGTCTAAGGAGTATTCTCTCCCTTTTATGATGGATTCCAGAAAGATTATAAAAGTTGGTGTTAATTTCTGTGGTAAGACCCGCAATATAGAGGAATGGATAATTAAGTAATTATTGATATTAGAATTTATCTTTAATACAGTTCTTATCTTAAAGTGTTGGTAATCAAATGATTGTTTTTCGCTTTTTAATTGCCACGGGCCCTTTTATACTTGTATATTGTTATAACTTAGATATTTATGACGATATAGAATATATCAAAGATTTTTAAAAAGCAATTTATATCTCTGTACTCTATTTTTTGTACCTTTATTAAATCGTACATTCTTTTTACTATTTACTATGATTAACAAAATTATTCTCTTTTTTGTATTTCAAATTTTAGTTGGCTGCAAGTGTCGCCTTACCCTTTTTTATTTTCGAATCATGCTTATATTATTTTGCTTTATAATATCAGCATGTAAAGAAAAAGAGAATTACTCTTTTTCTTTTGATAATGTTGAGTATATAGAGAAAGCAAAAGATGCAATAGAATTATCAAATCCTATTAATGTAGATTTGAATATTATTGGTAAAACTGATTTTACAATATATGAAGATTTATGTTTGATATCGGGACAAAATAATGGTCGTACAATATCTGTTTACCAATTACCAAATTTTAACTATTTAG
>JAZSEO010000004.1:0-4294 GCA_045531735.1 Wujia sp.
ACGAAATAATTTCGTAAATCGTCATCTTAGAGCCTCCCTAACTTCTTATTTCTAGCATCGCTAGATTGAGTTTGGGAGACGCCGCCTGAAACTGAGCATTTCCAATTATAATTATAAATAATCACTAGTATTTTGTAAAGGTTTTTTTCGTTCGGTGTTGAACAATCTCTAAGAACTGTGTATTTTTAGATTTGTTTTATATGTATCATTATAAAATCATTCCTTTTTTCTCTATTTTGTGATAGAATGCTGAGTTAGTATATTGTATAAAGATTTTATATCGACAAAAACTGACGTATAAAATTCTTATGCAAGATAGGGAGAAATTATGTTATGTGGACGGCGCACTGGGCACAGGAGGCAGAAATGAAAAAAAATCTTTTTTTTCTTATGGTACTTTTAATAAGTGTGTTTACAGCCTGTGATAATGTTTCAGATAATCCAACAGTTGTAGATAAGGAAACAACAGAAGTAACAGAAACAAAGCCTTCAATTATTGGTAAATGGTATTATAATTCGGAAGATGATAGATATCATTATCAATTTCTTTCAAATGGAAAAGTTTATTATAGATACTATCAAAATATCGGCTCACCTACATCATCATTAAACTCATTTGTTACAGTTGAAGGTACATGGTCTTATATAAATACAGAAAAAACAAAATTTTCAGTTGGTTGGAAAGATAGTATTAATTGTTGGTATAATATTATTAGCGAAAATGATGAAAAACTTGTTGTTGCAAAAGATCCGTCAGGTCCTGCTGGTAGAGGACTGGGGTCTGTTACTGATTTATTAAAAAAAGCAAAAACTGTCGTTTATACTGTTGATGATGAAATTATCAACTTGATGGGAACCTGGTATTACGATGAAACAAAAGAAGGTAAATCTATTAATTTTCAAAAAGATGGTATTTGTTATTATCGTTATTATCAATATTTTGGAGAAGGAACATTTAGTAGTTTGAATGGATGGGTTTCACAAAAAGGTGTATGGAATTATTCTGCAACAAATAAAATACTTTCTATTACAATGAATGGTGAGGTTACATATTATTATTTAATTGAAAACCTGACCACAACTAATGTCAAACTGGTATTAAGGGAAAATAATCCTGCGGGTAAAAGTATGATTTTTTCAGATTCAATTTTATATAAATAAAATAGAGGCAAGCAGATGAATAGTTCAATTCCTTTATCTGAATTAAAAAACAGATACTACATTTTCTATTATTATGAAGGAAAACCAAAGCTATTAAAAAAAGATTCTGAAGGTCAACTTATGAGTAGCTTAAACAGGTTGAAAAACAAAGGGATAGATGCTTATTTATCTGTCGATTTATTTAATTTGGAGGTTATTTCATATAATTATAAAGAATTATCAATCGAAGAATCTTTACGAGAACCTTATATGATAATTGTAAAAACAAATGATTCAGTTATATCTCATAATATAGATAATAGACCATATTATGATGAGCCAGTTTTATTATCATGTGGTAGTTTTATATTAATAAATAGGAAAGAAAAAAAATACATTAGATACATAAGATAATCACATAACAAAGGTTCGTAGCCGACAGCGGGTCGAGCCCGCTGCGGTACAACCAGTTGTTATACGGATGCCCGCACTGGGGCGCGATGGAGTATTTATGAATAAAAATGAATGAACTCAAGATAAAAACTCCTGGAACAATGAATGTTGCGGAGATAATGAATCGGCATCATCAGCATAATCCACCAAAACCCAGATTCCGGAGAATATGCTATAGACGTTTTGATGATAGCCAAATACTTTGAACGCATCGGCGACCACGCCACAAACATCGCCGAGTGGGTAGAGTTTCCAGGCGTTACTGGTTCTGCTGACAATGCGGTGGAACTTTACCTAAAAGGGGAATTAAAGGGTAATCAAAATGCAACTTGTGCTGGTCATGGACACGAGAAATAATGAAAATATAGCATTTTTTTCCATCGATTATTTACAAAAGTCAAATTTCCGTGTTATAATGTCTGATATGTGCTGTAATTCATGCAGAAAAAAGCAAATTTCCTCACAAATTTTCTCACATCTACTTGACATAATTTCTCTCTTCGTGTCAAAATTCACAGCACAGCACAGCACAGCACAGCACAGCACAGCACAGCACAGCACTAACTAACTATAACTATGCCCGAATAATTTTTTCGGGCTATCCGTGTTTTAAATCAAATTTACAGAAGAGCCTAACGGCTGACACTTTCTCACACAGGAAAACCGCTCATGATGCAGGCAAAATTACGTCCTGCTCATGGGCTTTTCATATTTTAAATCTGCCATTTTATGTAGAGAGAGGTTTTGGCATCATAGTTTTTCATCTCATTTTTATAATCTGGCAAAAGGAGATGCGTCATGAAAAAAATGACAAAATGGACTGCGGCTTTTCTTGCTGCAATGATGGTATGGTTAGGATTTCTGTCCTGTAGTAATTCTGACAATGATTCTGGAACAGATAATAAAAATGAATCTCTAAATCCCAACGAAAAAACAATTGTGATTTCTGATTCCTTGCAAAGTTACGAAATTGGCGAAATCATCAGTTTTACAGTCTCTTTTAGCAATTTTGAAACAAAGCCGTCAAAGGTTACTGTGTATGAAGCTGCAAAAGGGTCCTTGGGTGAATTCTGGATTTTGAGTAACCGTGTTACAGTTCAAACTTTGGATTTTTCAGCAGGCTCATATTCATTTTATGTTAAATCTGATAATGTTAAATCAAATACATTGAGAATTACACTCACAGACCCAGAAGTAATCCCTTACACTTTTGGTTCCGCAGGTGCACCTCTTGCAGAAGCAATGTTTACAAGCCTGTCAGGAACTTCATGGGCAGATAAAGAAGGCTCTCTTCATGTTAAATGGACTTTCTCATCATTAAGTGAGGGAAAAATTCCTGTAGAGCAGACTATGATTAATGATGATGGAAGTCCTTATGATGGCACTTCCGTTAACTGTAATCTTGATGTAACGCGGGGAGTTTTGATTGACTCTTTTGGTGATGACGACAGCTATGTGATTTATGCAGACGGGCTTCTTTTCCAAGTTTATCTTTTTGATAAATATGAAAGAGAGGGCTTTTCAGAAGGTCTTGTAGGAAAATGGGTAACCGAAGATGGTGACTTTATAAACATAAGCGCCGACGGGAAAAGGACAATCAACAACGGCGTAACTTCTGCTTCCATAATAAAAATGTCAAACGGCGTAATGTACTATAAGCTGGGTAATGTACAGCAAAACCTTTACTACGACGGCACATATATTTACGAACTAAACGAAGACGTTCTTTATCCAGTGGAATAATTAAATAAACAGTTAAAGCCGATTTTTACTTATAGTGAGAATCGGCCTTGTTTTTATAAGGGAGAATTATATGAAGAAAATATTTTTAGCTTTAATATCATTGATAATGGTATTCAGTCTGTACGCTCAGAATGTGAAATCTGTCGGTCTGTCTGATAGTGATGTAAAAAACTGGGCAAAGAATTGTGTTTCCATTCAAAAAGAATTCGAAAAAATTGGAATAGATACGAATGACTCTTTCACAGTAGCAGTAAGTGAAAAACAAAAGGCTGAAAGCATACTTCAAAAATATGGAATTTCAAATCCAAACAGCATAGAAAAGTATTCAATGATTTTACAATGTGCTGCTATTTTAAAAGCAGAAAGTGAATTGGATGAACAGTCAAAAGCCATGATGAAACTTATGAAAGTTGATCCGCTTGGAGATTTAAAGAAAACCATCAATTCAAAGGATTATAATGTTGTTGCATCAAATTCTAAAGCTGTTTTAAAGGCAGTTGATGAACTTGATGCAAACTCTTTTGAATCTGAAGCTTCTGCCGCCAGTGCCGGTGATGATTATTCTTATGGTGATGAAGACCTTGCAGATTTTTACAGCCGCTTAGTAAAATCTGCTGAAAATGTTGCAAGTGAAAGCAGCAATCTGGACATGAAAGAAGCTAACGAAGAAGGAAAATATGTAAAAAGCATGTATGAGGCTATCAGCAAGGCAAGTGGAGATTCAGGTCTTCTTTACAAATCATCAAAGCAGGCTTCTAAGTACAAAAAGACTTCGTATAAGAAAGGTACAAAAGTAAAAATTGATTATTATTGGGATACTGAAGATAAAAATCGAAGTAAGTATGAGTTGATTTTTGATTTGGACAAGAAAACAGCAGAATTCAACTTTGACTGGAAGGTAGCTAAAGTAGATTATTCAGATTTTCTTAATGGTTATAGTGTAGAATCAACTACAAAG
>JAZSEO010000014.1:0-4058 GCA_045531735.1 Wujia sp.
CAAAGCAATTATTACATCTTTACATGAATTTAACCCAATGATGGGTCACAGAGGACTTCGTCTTGCTGTAACTTATCCTGAAATTGCTAAGATGCAGACTAAGGCTGTTATCCGTGCAGCAATCAACGTTCAGAAAGCACACGCAGACTGGAGCGTAAAACCTGAAATCATGATTCCACTTTCTTGTGATGCAAAAGAATTAGCATACGTTAAGAAAGTAGTAGTAGAAACAGCAGATGCTGAAATCGCAGCAGCAGGTGTTGAATTAGCATATGAAGTTGGTACCATGATGGAAATCCCACGTGCTTGTTTAACAGCAGATGCAGTTGCAAAAGAAGCTGACTTCTTCTGCTTCGGTACAAACGACTTAACACAGATGACATATGGATTCTCCCGTGATGACGCTGGTAAGTTCTTAGATGCTTACTATGATACAAAGATTTTCGAAAACGATCCATTTGCTAAATTAGACCAGACTGGTGTTGGTCAGTTAATGGAAATGGCAATCAAGTTAGGTAAGCCAGTAAACAGCAACTTGCATGTTGGTATCTGTGGAGAACACGGTGGAGATCCTTCTTCCGTAGAATTCTGCCATAAGATTGGTTTGGACTATGTATCTTGTTCACCATTCCGTGTGCCAATCGCAAGATTAGCAGCAGCTCAGGCAGCTATCGCTTCTAAGTAATTAGAATTATACAATTCAGTTATCTATATCTTCCCCGCTTTAGGGCGGGGAGATATTTTAATATGAAATGTACGGAAACTAAAGATTAATAAAACATTTTAATGTGGAGGGTACTATGAAGAGAAAAATATCAGTTGCATTGGTTTTTACAATGTTATTAATGACATTAACTGCTTGTGGAAAATTTACTTGTGATTTATGTGAACAGGAAAAAAGTGGTAAGAGCCATAAATCAGAAATACTAGGAGAAAAAATTGTAATTTGTGATGAATGTTACGGAGAAATGGAAAGTCTGTTTGGTATAGAATAAATAGATTTGAAGTGAGTTAAGAGGGTGTCCCAAAACTGTGATTAAATAAAATCATAGGGAGGGGTACCCTCTTTTTGTTTCCGGATGAGTTTTGGTTAAAGATAGCATCGAATCTTTAATAATGAAGAAAAAGACCGTTTATTTTAGTTTTTACACCGTTTACTGTAAAATGGTTTTATTTTGAACTTAGCTATGATACATTATTTTTGTCAAAGCTAGAGGGGATTTGAGAAAAGAAAGGACGTCATGCATGAAGATAAAAGCTCAAATTGACCATAAATTTCAAGATATGGAGATACATGTCTGCAATAATGAGATGAATGGACAGGTATCGGAATTATTGGAAGAATTGAATCGTCTCTTCGGAGGCCAGATGATAGGAGTTGATGAGAAAGGAGAACGATGTGTTCTGCCACAGAGGGGCATTATTCGTTTTTATGCAGAAAGCTCTAAGATATTGGCACAGAATGATGCAGGAGTATATATCATACCGAAAAAGTTATACGAACTGGAAAAAGAGTTAGATGCCACTGTATTTTTAAGGATTTCAAAGTCGGAAATTATTAATATCCATAAGATAAGGCGAGTGGATATGAATATGGTTGGGACTATAAAAGTGATTATGGTGGATGGAACAGAGACATACACATCCCGTAGAAATGTAACTCGTTTAAAAAAAGTATTGGAAAAAGGATTGTTGTAAAGGAGAAGAGAGAAATGAAGGATATGGTGAAAAGATGTGGTATAAGCTTTCTGGTTTCCTGTCTGTGTGGATTACTAATTAATATGTTGGTGGAAATTATTGTGAAAGGGATTATTGGAGATGACGCATTTAGTCCCATGTCGCCGGAGTTTCGGGCGTTATTCTCTTCGGAAAGCATAGCGGCATATGTAAATGTATTATTATATGGAGTAATTGGAATTGCGTTTTCGGCCATGACATTTATATATGAGATTGGGAAGCTTGGATATATTTTTCAAAATATAATTTATTACATTGTTACCGGTGTTGTCTGGTTACCCATTGTGTTGCTGATATGGCAATTACATCGTCACCCATATGCTTTGGTTGGGACAATGATAGGTTTCCTTGTGACGTACATTATTATGACGGTTTTGGGCTATAAAATAAAAAAGCAGGAAATCAGAAATATAAATATCGTATTAGAAAAACAACTATGTAATAACAAACAATAATGAGTATGTAAGGATGGAGAGAAACATGAACAGAAAACATTATTTGGATAATATCCGTTGGGTGACGGTTTTGATTGTATTGGTTTATCATGTATTTTATTTATATAATGGTGTTGGCGTGTTGGGAGGCGTTGGCGGTTTTTCAAAAGTGCAATACCAGGATGCAATATTATATGTAATTTATCCATGGTTTATGGTATTGCTTTTTTTGGTTGCCGGAATGAGTGCAAGATTTTCCTTAAATAGTAAAAGCCACAAAGAGTTTATAAAAAACAGGACATTAAAATTGCTTGTTCCATCCACATTAGGACTTTTTGTTTTTCAGTGGATTGTAGGCTACATGAATATTAAAATCAGTGGTGCCCTTGCTACGATTCCAAAATTTATTTTATACCCTATTTGTGTACTGAGTGGAACGGGTCCGTTGTGGTTTGTACAGATGTTATGGCTCTTTTCCTTATTGTTGGTTTTGATTCGTCTTATTGATAAAAAGGACGCTTTTTATAACCTTTGCGGAAAAACAAATACCATCATTATTTTATTATTTGCGATTCTTTTGTGGGCGTCCAGTTTTGTATTAAATATGCCGGTGATTACCGTGTATCGGTTTGGTATTTATTTTGTAGCATTTTTACTGGGATATTTTGTGTTTTCCCATGAACCGGTTCAGGAACGGGTTGAGAAAATTCGCATTCCTATGTTGACTCTGGCCATAATAGGTGCAGTGTTGTATACATGGTACTATTTCGGTGAGAATTATGCAGTGAATGCTTGTCTCCAAAGTATATTTACCAATGTATATTTATGGGTAGTAATTCTTGCCATCTTAGGGTGTTTTAAGGCTTGGGCCAATAAAACAAATAAATTTGCAACATATATGACAAAGTCCAGCTTTGGAATATATGTGGTACATTATCTGATAGTGGCATATGCTGGCTATTATTTGAAAAACAGTACAACATTACCGACAGTGTGGATTTATGTGATTGCTATTGTTGCCACCCTTGTGCTGTCCCCTGTTTTATATGAAGTACTTCGTAGAATACCAATTGTGAGATGTTTTGTTTTAGGTATCAAAAAGGCAAAAATATTGGAAAAATAAAATAGAAGAGGTGGAAAAATGGAGCTGTCGTTTTAACGGATGAAAATCAGTGAAGCGGCAGCTTCATTTTGCACTTGGTTTAAACGTGAAAAACAATATTGAAGATATATGGTTTTTTTGCTAATATAATTGATATATTATTTGGTGGATGGTATATGGAAAGTGGGGGATTGCAGTGAAAAATAAAATGAATTATTTGTGCCTAAGTATTTTGGCAGTATTGTTGTTAACAGGTTGTAGGGACAATCCGAATTCGACTGTTGATTCTACTGTAGGTAAGGACAATCCTAATTCCAACACCGAGAATATTACAGCTCAGGAAGTAGGCATTGACCTGAACGGAACTTACGATCAGAATGATTTGCTGATTACTACTTTGGAGAAGGAACATGGTTCCATTACATTGGAAATTCCACAGATAGAAGGTTTGAAGGACATAGATGTACAGGAAAAAATAAATCGGGACATTTATGAGCGTGTGGAATTGGCATATAAAGATATCCCACATTTGGAATATGTTATGTACAATACGTTGGCTAATTATAGTAATGTAATTTCAATTGGTGTTTATATTAGAGGTGCCAGATTAGATAGCTATACACAGATATATTTAAATTATAATTTGGTGAATGGAGATAGGCTGGCATTTGAGGATTTGTTTTTAGCAGACACAGATACTTTAGAGATTATACGAAGTGCATTTCGTGAAAGACTTATAATGGAACAAATGCAGGGAGATTATGATGAAAATCGACTCTACAAGA
>JAZSEO010000055.1:0-2887 GCA_045531735.1 Wujia sp.
TCCTCGCCTGGTGATACATGTGCACTTAATAGTGTTTAATTATTATATCTTGAAATATTAGATTTGATACTTTTGTCAACATTCTTTAATGCTCCTATCAGTTCACATAGATATCCAATGTGAATAATGAGGATAAAGGCGACTAAAAGAATTACCAGAAGGTTTTCTTTATAGTGTGGAATGATAAATGGATAGCAGCTTAAAAGTGCCGCAATAGTAACTCCTGTAATAGAATACCATATAATGATTCGAATTTGTTTTATGGTCATATCTACATCATTAGGGTCAAATTTCCATCCAGACTTTATTCTATCATTTAATAATGATAGCGGTAACAAGCATAGAAGTTCTATAACACCACATAATAAAACGCAAAAGAACATCCACCAATCAGCTTGTAAATATAGATAACCCCCAAGAAAGGGCATTGCAAATGCAATAACTATCAAGATGGAGTAGAGAACAATGGTTTGGCGATACTTAAATGGTTTAGCCCATCGCTTTTCAAACTCTGCTATCTCTTCTTCCATTTCCTTTAAAGATTTGTTTGATGAATACGATGGATATCTCGGAGGCTTATTTCTTATACTATCTACAAGTAGGAGCCCTGAAAGCACGGATAAAAACAAGAATTTATCTCCTGCCTTATAGCCCTCTCGGGCGTTTCTTCGTATTTGATTATCAAACATATATAACTAGTATTTTTTTGTGTGGATATTTATCTGCTCCATAATATGACAGACGAAAATCATCCCAAACATCTGTCTTCCATCGTGCCATTCATCTTTAGCTAGCTTACGGATCTCATCAGCACATCGCCAAAGAATAATAAGATTAGGAGGATATGTTTCCGACATACTCTGAGCATAAGTAAAGACTTTTTCAATATCTTCTTTTGTAATTATCTTTGACTTGTCTGCATACAATGCCAGAGTTTCCATGCAGACCCTAATAACGGGCTTTGCATAAAATGCTTTGTTGCGTTTTATTTCTGCTTCAATACCTTTGATTTGAGCGCAAGCTGTATTCCAAATTTCTTTATTCTGTTTTCTGATGTCTTTGCATGGCAATCCCTGTCGCCCACTCTTGAGCTCAATAAATAATTGATACTCATTTCTCTGCCCCATATTGCACCTGCAATAATAATCGGATCTACCATAATGATTTTTACGTCCGCGCTTCCTTATTATGGGATACTCGAGTATGAAACTATCAACTCTCTCTACTATTGAGGGAACTATGATAGAATGCATTTGTAGTTCACCATAATTAAAAGTAACCCATCCGGTCTTTTGAATATAATCTTCTGCTCTTCCTATGGCATCGACGATAACTTCTTCCAGTAGCTTCGTAACAACCTGCTTATATTGAAATTTACCCTTGCGCCATATGATAATGTCTCTGTTCATTGTTGTTATGTTTTAGGGTTATGATCTTTTGTTTGAATAAGTGAATGAAGGAGGCATATCTAATGAGATACTATATGTTATTTATATAGGCTTTGTATCGTCTGTTCCGCATACTCAGTAGCAGCCTTAAAAGTAGGTACGCCAGCTCCTTTATAGAAGTCAGTAATATCAAAATAAATATCCTTTTTAATTTCTCCGACCTTAATTGGTAATATGTCAAAAGTAATTCTTCCTTTTTCTGTCTGAACGTATGATAACATCTGCATATTGTTAACATATCTAGGATATTTTTTCTTTAACCATTCTCTTTCAGCCGCTATCCCTATATCATGGGTTGTAGCCTTGATTTTAATAATATCAAAGTCTCGACTGATGCATTTCTCTTCAAAGGAGATGGTCTCATCTGCATATTTAATGGTGAAGTCCTGTTTCTTCTTCTTTTGAAATAGAATTTTTATTCCATCTCGCAATTGAGGAATGGCCATTATAATTACGCAGATTAAGACTATAAATGCTATAAAAGGCTGATCAAGAAACCAATTAACTGCTCTGTCATAAAACGTTGTATCCAAATACTGCATGACGTTTAACCTATTTATTTTCGTTTAGAATAGCAATTCCACATAAAATATCTTTCATTGCACTTGCAGCATCCATTTCTGCATATATAGATGTGCTGCTTTCCATGTCTTCGGCAATCTTAATTGCACGTTTATAAGTGTCTGGGTAGAGATCTTTATTAACCTCTAAAAAAGTTAGACTAGCATGAACAAAACCGAGATGGGAGCTAACATATTTCTTGTTTATTAATGCATGGGCAGACTTTTCTATCGCTTCTCTACGATGTAATTCGTTATGTAGGTGAGCAATATAGATGCTCGTACAGGAAAATAATATAAAGCTTAAAATAAGTATTATCTTTATGATAAGACGTTGGTCTCTAAAGATGGAAATGATTAATCCTAGAATTGATGCAACACTTGCAATAATTGATAGCCAGATAGTGTAGTCCATAAGCATATACTGATTTATTTATTTCAGAAACAGGTAGCTCTTACTCAAACTCAGGCCATTCCGAACCCCAATTATGACTGTTAGTCGTAGGGGCTGTGTGGCTGTGTTTATTTATAATCTGAAGAATCTCATCCCCATACAACTCAACCTTCTTTTCTCCGATTCCTGAAATGGATAGCAATTCCTCGCGTGTCATGGGCTGGCGTGTAGCTAAATCTACAAGAGTGACATTGTTGAAGATGACGTATGGACGGATTTTCTGATCTTTCGCTTTGTCATATCTCCACTGACGGATTTTCTTAAGTAGTTCCATATCAGTGAGAATGTTGCCGGCAGCATCGCAGATGACGTCAAAACCATCCTTTTCAATGTGGAAAACTTGGGTTGTCGTCGTGTTTACATTCGGCGTCTTACGCTCTTTTCTGATGGCCGGTTTCTTGGGTTCCGTCATCTTTGGCAGATGT
>JAZSEO010000075.1:0-2410 GCA_045531735.1 Wujia sp.
GTTGCTTTGATCGGTTGTGTTTTCATCAGTTTCATTATTTTTATTAGAAAAAAAGAGAGCTACAAATCCCCCTACACCAATCACAAATACTGAAACTATTAAAATAATAATTGTTTTTTTCTTATTCTGTAACATTATATACCCCCACATTAAATTCTAAAAAGAGCGGAAAGCTCTCCATCAGCAGTCACTACTATCCAATCATCATCCACCCATAATACCTCATAGGTTCCTATATTAATCATAGGCTCTATGGCAAGAGTCATACCCGGTTTAAGTTTAGGTCCTTTTTACATTCTTGTGAAATTCGAAACCTACGGTGCTTCGTGAAGATTAGCTCCTACTCCATGTCCAACTATGTCTCGTACCGCCGAATACCCTCTAGCTGTAATATATTCAATTGATGGCAACGTAAATCTAATTAGTTTGCCAAAAGAAAAGTGTTCCGCAAACTGCATCTCCATAGCTAATCCTCAAATTTATCATTTTCGTCTTATAATATTTCTTCTACTCATCCAAGGTATACGCAGGAAAATCTATTGCTCCACTTACATTAGTCTTCCAGCCCACAGTATAGTTATGATAATAAATATCCCCATTTTCACATTTAAGCATTGTAAAATTATAATCACCCATAGTTGGAATAAATCCATAATAATATACTGCCTTTGTGCCATCAGAAAGCTCACAAGGCGCAATCTCCATTGTTCCGGACTCTACTACAAACAAGAAATAATCCTCATAATATTCCTCTGTAACAACTGCCTTTATGCTTTCAAGCTCTTCCTCAGTGAAATTATCTTCAAGAACTGTTGCATTTGTATAGACTGGCACCTCAGTAGTATACTCTCCATTAACTGTTACATTCATTCCAAAGCCCAAAGCACCACTATCTCCTGTAGCATATATATATAATCCATCTTCTGTCATAGTAAAATATACATATTGATTTTCCTGACCTTCTATATCAGAAACATATTCATAGCATGCAATTCCGTCTTCACTAAAGTACGCTCTGCCCTCCAAGCTTCCTATATGCGAAAAATGGCAAAATTCACCCGAGAAATCAAAACCTGTCTCATCCTGATTTGTAATCTCTACTCTAGCATCTCTTCCACTATGTACACCCGTACGATTCCATGTGCCCACAAAATTCGCATCTGTAATTACATTCGGAAATTCAACTATCCTATATACTCCACCAGTCTCCTCAAACTTAACTACTTCAGCTTCAAAAGTTGCATCAGAGATGATTATAGGTGCATAATCCTCTTCGTTCATATCAATACTATATCTATAAGCATAACCATCTTCTAAATAATATTCTTCAGCAACTCCGTTTTTAGTATTAGTGTTATACTCATAACAAATATATTTTTCAAGTGATAATCTACTATTTATGTATTCAAAATACCATTCATTTCCCCATCTGTCTGCATCACCACCACAATCAGATACTTTAAGTTTTCCATCCTCTATACTAATATTCTTATAAGGGTCGCCTGACATACCACCTTGCGATGCATCCTTAATAAGCAACAGGTTTCTACCACCATAAAACCATGAGTTTCCTGTCAGTTCAAAAACACTTATTATTCTGTCTCCATACGCATATGGATAATAGATATTATTTTCTCTGTTTCCTGTATACTCAAATACCACAGCAACCTCTTGGTTGCCATCATTTTGAATATCACCACAACAAACGTCCACTATTTTTATATATTTCGGAAGGTCCTCCTCTGAAAAAGTCGATACTGTAAGTTCTTCTGTTCCTGTCGCTGTCAAAACATCTTGTACATAAAACTCTGCTGTATGAATTTCATATAAAATGTTTGTGTAATCCTTATCCTTAATTTCATAACATTCATTCAGATAAAACGAGTATCTGTGCACAGAAAATCGATTAAAGAACGTATTACCACTTAACATATAACAATCATGAAAGCTTAAGTAATATGCATATACAATTTCATTTTGTAAACTCAATATTACCTTATTCTCATCATTTAGTGTCACGAAACATTCCAGTTGTCCGTCGAAACCATCCACATCTATAAATTCATAATCATAGACTGTAACTTCTTTATCTACATCACTCAAAAAACCAACAGTTCCTAATTCATTAAAATGTATATATGCTTCCTCTTGCTGATTATCAACACACACAGTATATATCATTCCATTATTTTCTATTGTATCTGTCAGCTTTTCTATTACTAAATCGTCATCAAGTTTTTCAGAATATAAGGTTTGTAATCTACCTGTTCCATCCTGGCCATATTCAATAAGAGGTAAATTATACTCTATATCATATACATCTAATGAATATGTACCCTCAATCACTCTATCCATTCCCGCACTTGGAGTATCTGCTGTTATTTGACCATTCGCATATAATTCTTCACTT
>JAZSEO010000040.1:0-2299 GCA_045531735.1 Wujia sp.
GGTCTTCATACAGCCGATGTACACAAGCTTATTGAAGTGCTTCAAAGACTTGTTGATGCAGGAAATACAATCATTGTTATTGAACATAATCTTGATGTTATTAAAACAGCAGATTATATTGTTGATTTAGGTCCTGAAGGAGGGGACAAGGGTGGCAAAATCGTTGTCTGTGGTACTCCTGAAGAAGTGGCTAAATGTAAAAAGTCATATACAGGGCAATATTTAAAGAAAATTCTATAATAACAGGAACAAGCAGGACTAAGTTAAATCCTGCTTGTTTTTATGTTTATTCATCTGTGTCAATATTTTCTTCTGAGTCAATTTTATTATGATTAACTTCTTCAATTATTATTTCTGAATCTGTAATCATTTCAGGTAATTCAATTGGCTTTTCACTTTCTTCCCAAATATTTTCCTTTGTATTTTTAAAGATTAACAATTTCTTTTTCTTTAAAACAAAAGCGACTAAAAGAAGAACAATAAATATACCTGATATAATATAAGCAATATTTAATCCCGGAATAGAGTATTCAAATTTAATTGAATGTTCACCTGAATTAACCTTTACGCCTAAAAGTGATTCAGAGATTTTAACAATATCTTCTTCATTGACCTTCTGACCATCAATATAAACATTCCATCCTTTGTCATAAGGAATTGAAGTGAATAATACTTCATCATTTTCTGCGGTAAATGTACCTTCGATTAATGTGTCGCTGAAGTTTGTATAATCAACCTGTCCGTTTTTAAGCAGGTTATATCCGTCAGCAAATTTTTCCTTGTCGATTGTGAATACTACAAAGTCAACATTAGCATAAGATTCGTCTTCACTGATGGGCATTGTAACAGAGATATTATCATTTGCTTCATAATAACCTAAATCAAGAATATAACCGTCTGAAACTGTCATTGAAGTGCTGATAGATGGTGAATACACAGAAACATTATCAAGATTTCTTGAATATAAATAAATATAAACGTGACCTGTTGATTGCGTTGTAATAGTAGCAGTTGCTGATGCCTCAGTTTCATTATCAATTTTATTTAAATTGAAATTACCCATGATTTTGCTATCTTCTGTAACATCATATACATTATTACAGTTTACTTCATAATCATAAATTTTGGTGTATATTCCGTCTATTCCTGTTGTTGATGCAAATAATTCCTGTTGTGAATCGACAGGGTTTGAATAAAGTGAAGAATCCCATGTCATAATGCGGTCTGAAACAGGAAAAGCAATATTCAAATTATAATTATTCTCATAAACCTTATATGTGTTATTTGACTCTTTAAGAGAATAAAATTCACCTTCACTTATAAGTGAGTGTCTGTCATAAATATATTTGATTCCGAAGAAAGAGTTGTAAACAGGCGTTTGCGGGTTATAAGTGTAGCTGTTGATTTTATTTCCGTAGAGACCAATACTCTTCTGCATATTTGCTACACTTTCATAAGCCATAGATGAGAATACGGATACACCGTTATAGTCATACCAGCTTGGGTCCATTCTTGCTCTTAAATCTGACATTTCACTTCTGTAGAATAAACTGTCGTCATTTTCATCAACAATAGCCTGTATTTCTTTAAAGCTGTCATAATCCTCTGTATATGCTGTTTTAGTCTGATTTGCAACATAGTGGTCGGTATTTGCAATAATTGTTTCTGAAATTGCAGTACAGGATAAAATTACTGAAAGGGCATAAGCCTGATTTTTTTTGCTTTGAATTAATCCTAAAATTATTGTAAAAGCAAAAACATAAATCATTGAAATAAGAACAGTTGTATTATCAACATTTTTTGAACCGAGCTTCTGTGTTAAGACAATAAACGCTAAAACACCTATTCCAACAGATAGTATTTGCTTTTTATTCACATATTTCAGATTCATAAATGCCTTGTATGCCATTGTTATGAGAATAAATGAATACATAAATGACTGACGATATGGTAAATCATTAGGGAAGTGAAGTCCGTGCCACAAGTAATTAATAAAATTAATATTAAAGCTGAAGAACATTATTCCTAAAAGAACGCATGAAGCAATTTTCTCTTTAGAGCTGATTTTATCAGAGAAAAGATATAACGGAATAAGAATAACAGTGAGAATACCGCAATATACATTTGGAAGAACATCCTCACCACTACTGCGGATTGTAGGTTCAAGAGCTGCGAGATGATTTGCAAGGAAATCAAAAATATCAAAATAATTCTTTAGTTCTGTCGGATGTGTTCCCGATGTTGCAGAGGATGAGCTTAATACATAAGCCACAGGTAAAAGCATAAAAATGAGAATAAT